>NZ_JBHZPL010000003.1:0-647238 GCF_042788095.1 Kosakonia sp. YIM B13571
CGGAACCGCAGCCGGAACCGCAGCCGGAACCGCAGCCGGAACCGCAGCCGGAACCGCAGCCGGAACCGCAGCCGGAAAAGACTGATAAAAAAAACAAAAAATAACCCGTTAATAGCGGGTTTTTTTCATAGGTGCTTCTGATGATCCTGACGAAAGAAGAGATCAAGCGGCAATTACGGCTTGAGGTTGATGACACCACTGAAGATGACTTGATCAGCGCTCTTGGCTCTGCAGCAGAATCCAGGACAGCCACTTACCTGAACCGGAATTTATATGCCGGAGACGAAGACATTCAGGAAGGAGATGATCGGGGGCTTGTTGTATCGGATGACCTCCGGCTGGCGATGCTGATGCTGGTAACTCATTTCTACGAAAACAGGTCAACGACCTCTGAAGTGGAAATGCTTGAAACTCCGCTGGCCTATAACTGGCTGGTGTCTCCTTACAGGTTTTACCCGCAATGAAAATACGTCAGGCGCAGACCAGCGCAACCTATATTCTGCCTGATCCGGGGGAACTGGATAAGCGGGTGCAGATCCGCCAGCGTGTCGACACGCCGTCGGACGATATGGGGACAGAACCGACCTATCCGATGGTGTTTAATGCCTGGGCAAAGGTGACACAGACCAGCGCCACTACTTATCAGGAAACGGCGCAGACGGAGAATGTCATCACCCATTACATTACGATCCGCTGGCGCACCGGTATCACGAAAGATTTTGAAGTCGTTCTCGGCGATGAGGTGTTTCGTGTGCAGCGCGCCCGCGACCTCAACAGCAGGCGGCGATTTTTGCTGCTGGAGTGTACCGATCTCGGCGTACCGTCGAACAGCGGAGGGAGCAGCAATGGCGACACCCTTTTTTCACGTTGATTTTCAGCAGCCCAGTGAGATGCGCTTCAACCGCGCGCGGGTGCGCAGGGCATTTATTCGCATTGGTCAGAAGCACATGCGCGATGCCCGCCGCCTGGTGATGCGGCGTGGCCGCTCGGAACCCGGTGTAAACCCCGGCTTTCAGACCGGCCGGCTGGCGAAGTCCATCGGCTTTATGGTGCCAAAGGCAAGTAAACGACGTCCTGGCTTTATGACGCGTATCGCGCCGAACCAGCGCAACGGGCAGGGTAACAGGCTCATCACCGGCGACTTCTACCCGGCATTTCTTTTCTATGGTGTTCGCGGCGGTGCCAGGCGTCGTCGCAGTCATCATCGGGGTGCCTCCGGCGGAAGTGGCTGGCGACTGGCGCCGCGTAACAATTTCATGGTTGAAACGCTGAATCACAATGCCCCCTGGACGCGTTACTTCCTTGCGCGCGAGCTGCGCCTCTCACTGAAGCCGGAGAAACGCCGCAAATGAAACTGACCCCGATTATTGCCGCGCTGCGCGCCCGCTGCCCGGTATTTCAAAACCGCGTTGCGGGCGCTGCGCAGTTCAAGAACCTGCCGGAGGCCGGGAAACTTGCGCTCCCGGCGGCCTATGTTGTACCGGGGGATGATTCGCCGGGCGATCAAAAAAGCCAGACCGACTACTGGCAGGATCTCCGGGAGGGCTTTTCGGTGATTGTTTTCGTCAGCAACGGACGCGATGAGCGCGGGCAGTGGGCCTCTTATGATGTGGTTCATGATATCCGCAACATGCTTTTCAAAGCCCTGCTGGGCTGGAACCCCGAGCCGGACGGCGAACCCATCACCTACGACGGCGGCACGCTGCTGGATGTGAACCGCTACGAGCTGACGTATCAGTTTGATTTTGTCGTTGAAAACGAATTATCCGGCGAAGACACGCGCCAGCAGGAGGAACTGGACTCCCTTAATGACCTGCTGACGCTGGCAATTGACGTCGACTTTATCAACCCCGGCAATGGCCCGGATGGTGTCATCGAGCACCACACGGAAATCCACTTTCCCGAAAACTGAGAGGCTCCATGTTTGTAAAACCCGTAGCCGGGCGGTCAGTTCCTGACCCTGCCCGCGGTGATCTTTTGCCCGAAGCCGGGCGGAATGTCGAAGAAAACAGCTACTGGCTGCGCCGGGAAGCTGCCAGCGACATTGAGCGCGCGGACAACGTTAAACCGAAAAAGGTGAAATCCGATGACAATTAGTTTCAATACCGTACCGGCTAACACGCTGGTGCCGTTGTTCTATGCCGAGATGGACAATTCGGCGGCGAACACCACGCAGGACTCAGCCCCGGCGTTACTGCTTGGTTACGCAAATACGGGCTCTGCCATTGCAACCAGTACGCTTGTGCTGATGCCGTCAGCGGATTACGCGAAACAGATTTGCGGGGCAGGCAGCCAGCTTGCGCGCATGGTCGATGCGTACCGTGCGACAGATCCGTTTGGTGAGCTCTACGTGATCGCCGTGCCTGAACCGGCAGCCGGTACAGCGGCAAAAATCACCCTGACCGTTACCGGCGCGGCGACGGAAAGCGGGATCGTTAATGTGTATATCGGTCGCACCCGCGTCCAGGCCGCTGTGGTGAATGGCGACGATGTTGCCGCAGTGGCGGCCAGCATCAGCGCCGCCATCAACGCGGACGCCACACTGCCTTTCACCGCATCGGCAGCACTGGGTGTGGTGACCCTCACCGCCCGCCATAAGGGGCTGTGTGGCAATGAAATTCCTGTTGCGCTGAACTATTACGGCTTTGGCGGCAATGAAGTGCTGCCTGCCGGTGTCTCGGTGGCGATCGCCTCCGGCACTGCCGGTGCAGGCGCGCCGAATCTGTCCGGGGCTATCGCGGCAATGGCGGATGAACCGTTTGACTATATCGGCCATCCGTTCAACGACCAGGCGTCTGTTAACGCCCTCGCCAGTGAAATGAACGATACCAGTGGTCGCTGGAGCTATGTTCGCCAGCTTTACGGGCATGTGTACACCGCAAAGCTCGGCACTCTTTCAGAGCTGGTGGCGGCCGGTGACCTGTTCAACCTGCAACACATCACCCTGGCGGGTTACGAAAAAGAGACGCAGACCCCGGCGGATGAACTGGCGGCCAGCCGTACAGCCCGCGCCGCCGTCTTTATCCGCAACGACCCGGCGCGCCCGACGCAGACCGGTGAGCTGGTGAATATGCTGCCTGCGCCGAAAGGGAAACGCTTCACGATGACCGAGCAGCAATCCCTGCTGGCGCATGGCGTGGCGACGGCATATGTCGAAGGCGGCGTGCTGCGCATCCAGCGCGATGTGACCACTTACAAAACCAATGCCTGGGGATCGGCGGATAACAGCTATCTCGACAGCGAGACGCTCCATACCAGCGCCTATGTGCTGCGTGCGCTGAAATCAGTCATTACCAGCAAATACGGTCGCCACAAACTCGCCAACGACGGAACCCGCTTCGGCCCCGGCCAGGCGATTGTGACCCCGGCGGTGATCAAGGGTGAACTTCTGGCGGTGTATCGCCGTCTGGAGCGCGCGGGCATCGTCGAGAATTACGACCTGTTCAAGAAGTACCTCATTGTTGAGCGCGATGCGAACAATCCGAATCGCCTCAATACCCTTTACCCGCCGGATTACATTAACCAGCTGCGTGTCTTTGCTGTCGTTAATCAGTTCCGCCTGCAATATCCAGAGGAGACAGCCTAATGTCCCGTATTGGTGGCACCTGTTATTTCAAAATTGACGGCCTTCAGTTGTCCCTGACCGGGGGCATTGAAGTGCCGATGAACAGGACGGTCAATGACGATGTTATTGGCCTGGATGGTTCTGTTGATCGCAAGGAGACGCACCGCGCGCCCTACGTTAAAGGGACATTCAAAGTCCCGAAGGATTTTCCTGTCAATAAAATTACCACGTCGGATCAGATGACCATTACCGCTGAACTGGCGAACGGGCAGGTCTACGTGTTGTCGTCTGCCTGGCTTCATGGCGAAGCAAACCACAACGCCGAAGAAGGTACGGCAGATCTTGAATTCCACGGTGAAGAAGGAGATTACCAGTGAGCGAACTTGAACTGACAAAGCCGATTCAGGCGCATGGCGAAACGATCAGCGTGCTGGAATTTGAAGAGCCAACAGGGAAAGACGTGCGCGAGCTGGGCTATCCGTACCAACTGAATCAGGATGAGTCCATCCGACTGCTGGCGAACGTCGTTGCGAAATACATCATCAAACTGGCCAAAGTCCCGCAAAGCTCTGTTGATCAGATGTCGCCTGTGGATCTGAACAACGCCGGCTGGCTGGTGGCCGGTTTTTTCCTCAAGGGCTGACAGCCGCATCTATCATTGATCGTTACTTCGACTGCGCCAGTTACTGGCGCATTAACCCTTATGAATTGTTGAATATGCCGATCAGTGAGATACCGCTGCTGATTAGCCAGGCGGACAGGATTGAGCAGGAGAAAAACTGATGGCTGGTGAGTTTGAACTGAAAGCGCTCATCACGGGCGTCGACAGGCTTTCGCCCGCGCTTGGCCGGATGCAAAAAAGTATCAGCAAATTCAGGCGGCAGGCGGAGGAAGGCGGGCGCGGCGGGCTGGCGATGGCTGCCGGGCTTGCCGCCGGGCTCACTTTATCGCTTCGCTCATATGCCCAGCAGGAGGATGCGGCGACCGGTCTGAAAGTCGCGATGATGCAGGCAAACGGACAGGTCGGCGCAAGCTTTGAAAATATCAACAAACTGGCAATCGGTCTGGGAAATAAGCTGCCCGGTACCACTGCCGATTTTCAGAACATGATGCAGATGCTGGTTCGTCAGGGTATTCCGGCGGAAAACATCCTTGGCGGCGTGGGCGAAGCGACAGCCTACCTTGCTGTGCAGCTCAAAAAGACACCTGAAGCGGCGGCGGAATTTGCGGCCAAAATGCAGGATGCTACCGGTACAGCATCGAATGACATGATGGGATTGTTTGACACTATTCAGAAAGCCTTTTACCTCGGTGTCGACGATACCAACATGCTTTCGTTTTTCACCAAAACCAGCTCTGTCCTGAAGATGGTTAATAAAGACGGGCTGAAGGCTGCCCAGGGGCTTGCGCCGATAAGCGTGATGATGGATCAGATGGGCATGGAGGGCGAGTCCGCCGGTAACGCATTGCGGAAAGTCATTCAGTCTGGCCTTGATATCAAAAAAGTCAGGGCGGTGAATAAAGTCCTCGGGGGGCAGAAACTTGGTATCAACCTCGACTTTACCGACGGTAAAGGCGGTTTCGGTGGCCTTGATAACCTGTTTAAGCAGTTGTCAAAACTGCGCAAACTAACAGATGTCAAGCGCACCGGTGTACTTAAAGCCCTGTTTGGTGACGATGCAGAAACCCTCCAGGTGGTGAACGCGCTCATTGATAAAGGTAAGGACGGTTACGACCAGATTCAGGACAAAATGAACAGGCAGGCCAGCCTGAATAAGCGCGTGGATGCACAGTTAAACACGTTAACCAATCTCTGGGATGCCATGACCGGTACCGCGGTAAACGGGCTTGCGTCGATTGGCAGCGCATTTTCTGGCGATACCAAAAAAGTGATCACCTGGCTTGGTGATATCAGCGAGAAGTTCGGTAAGTTCGCTGAACAAAACCCGAAAGTTATCCGGGGCATTGTTGGCGCTGCCGCCGGGTTTGTCGGTCTGAAACTCGCCATGCTTGGCGTTAACACCGCGCTGGGCTTTATCGGCGGTTCACTGAAAATGACCCCGATGGGGGCGTTTCTCCGCCTGGCGGCTATCGGTATCGGTTATGTGATCGCGAACTGGGATAAATTTGGTCCGATAATCGAGAAAATATGGGAAAAAATTGAATCCCTCACCAGTGGAACCGATGGCTGGAAAATAGCGCTGGCAGGTGTGGCGGCGTATATCGCGGGTAAATGGCTCACCACAATCATCAGTTCAGTCAGAACGGTGGGGACAGAGGCTGATGTTGCCAGTAAGAAAATGGGGTTGCTGGGTAAGCTTGGGCTGGCATCAATGCTCTACGCGCCTGTCGAAGGTGCGATGGAGTCGACTATCGGCAAGACATCCGCTGGCGACTGGATGAAAAACAACGGGTTGTTCCTGGCGTCTGACTGGACGCCATTTTTCAACCGGCAGAACATGGAAGAGTATGAGAAGGGTATCAAGCGCGGGCCAGGCGCTGCCGCTGCTGCACCTAAAGGTGAGCTCAAAGTCTCTTTTGAGAATGCGCCACCCGGTATGAAAGTGGATCCTTCCGGCCCCGGTTTTCAGGGGATTAGTTACGATGTGGGATATACCAGTATCGGCCGACCCTATTAATCGCAGCTTTCTGCTTTCTCAGTTAACAACCCGCTCCGGCGGGTTTTTTGTACCCGGAGAAAATATGGCGTGGAAAGACAGGCTTGTTGATGCGTCGTTTCGCGGCGTGAAATTTAAAGTTGAAGATGAAAGCGCGGGGGTGGGGCGCCGGGTTGAGACGCACGAATACCCGAACCGCGACAAGCCGTACACCGAAGACCTTGGCAAAGTGACCATGCGGCCGTCGATTTCGGCGTATGTGATCGGCGATGACTGCTATGAGCAGCGCGACAGGCTCATTGAGGCGCTGAACAAACCCGGACCCGGTACGCTGGTGCATCCGTCTTATGGTGAGCTGAAAGTCTGCGTTGATGGCGAAATACGCGTCAGCACCACCACCAGTGAAGGGCGCATGGTGCGCTTTGACCTGCGTTTCGTTGAGGCCGGGGAACTCTCGTACCCGACCTCCGGCGCGGCGACCGCGCAAAATCTGACTACATCCTGTTCCGCACTCGATGACTGCATCAGCACGGGGTTTGAGCAGTTCGGCATGACCGGTATGCCTGACTTTGTTCAGGCCGGTGTTATTGATGATGCGACCAGTATGGTCGGTTTTGTGTCCGACAAAATGAAAATGGTCGACTCCGCGATTTCAGCCGCCGCCAGGGCAATGCAGGGGGATATTTCCGTTCTGTTGCCGCCGCCGTCTTCCGGTAAAGGTTTCGTTGAAGCGCTTCAGACGATGTGGCGCGCCGGGAAACGCCTGTCAGGAAACGCCGGTGATCTTTACACGATGATTAAAAACTTTTCCGGCATCACGCTGGGGAGTGACCTTGCGCCGCGTGGCGTCTGGAAGACAGACAGTGTGACCACCCGAAACCGGGTCCGGCAGAGAAATTATGTCGCCAGCGCTATCCGTACGACGGCGATCAGTGAAGCCGCTTACGCCGTGACAAATCTCCCGGCGCCGAAAGCACCCGGTGCGACTGACAGCAGCCAGACTGCTGGCTGGCCTGTGGTGTCTCATCCCGCCCTGAATAATACCCCGGCAGCAACCAGCCCGGCAGCATTGCCGACCTGGGAAGAGCTGGGTGATATCCGCGACACGCTGAACCAGGCGATTGACAAAGAAATGGCACGCACTGACGACGATCAGCTTTTTCTTGCGCTGCGCCGGGTTAAAGCCGATCTGAATGCGGATATCAAAGACCGTCTCCAGCAGACACAGAGAACGGTTATCCGCACGCCCGACGAGGTGACGCCCGCACTGGTGCTGGCTGCAACCTGGTATGACAACGCCACGCGGGACAGCGACATTATCCGCAGAAACGCGATTGCCCATCCCGGCTTTGTCCCTGTCGAAGAACTGAGGGTACCTTTGCAATGAACGATAACGTAACGCTGCGCGTCGACGGGCGGGAGTGGGGCGGCTGGACGTCGGTGCGTATCGGCGCCGGGATTGAACGTCTGGCACGCGATTTCAGTGTTGAAATCACCCGCGAATGGCCCGGCGATGAGGGTGCCGGATCATTACAAACGCGCATCAGGAACGGTGCAAAAGTTGAAGTACTGATTGGTGATGATCTGGTGATGACCGGCTGGGTTGAAGCAACCCCTGTGCGCTACGACGCACAGTCAGTGAGTACCGGTATCAGCGGTCGCAGCCTTACGGCAGACCTCATCGACTGCGCCGCAGAGCCGACGCAGTTCAACGGGCAGTCGCTGGTTCAGGTTGCTGCCGCGCTGGCGAAACCCTTCGGTATCGAGGTGGTGAATTCCGGGGCACCCGCTGGAGTTATCCTCGGCGTGCAGCCTGATCACGGTGAAACGGTTATCGAAGTCCTGAACAAAATGCTGGGTAAGCAGCAGGCTCTGGCGTATGACGACCCGCGCGGCAGGCTGGTTATCGGCGGCGTCGGCTCCACCCGTGCCACTACGGCACTGGTGCTCGGGCAGAACATCATCAGCTGCGACACCGAGAAAAGCATCCGGGAGCGGTTTTCCACCTATCAGGTCAGCGGCCAGCGCGCAGGCAATGATGACGACTTTGGCGCGGCCACCACGTCGGCACTGCGCGCGAAAACGACGGATGCGGGTATCTCCCGTTATCGTCCGATGGCAGTCCAGCAGACCGGGCAGGCAACGGGGGCAAGCTGCATCGCCCGCGCTGAGTTTGAAGCCCGCCAGCGGGCAGCACGCACGGATGAGACAACCTACACAGTATGGGGCTGGCGGCAGGGTGACGGCACACTGTGGCAGCCTAACCAGCGCGTCATTGTGTCTGATCCGGTTTGTGGTTTCGATAACCGGGAAATGCTCATCTCGGAAGTCTCTTTCATCAAAGACCGCAGCGGCACACTCGCTGAGCTGCGTATTGGTCCGCCGGATGCATATCTGCCGGAGCCAAAAGATCCGAAGAAACGTAAAAAATCCTCTGACAAGGACCCCTTCTGATGCGAGCACTGCAGAGCCTGCAACGGCAGGTACAGAGTCTTATCGCGCGGGCGATTATTGGCAGCGTGAACCCCGCCACGAAGTGTCAGACCGTCGATGTTTCCATGATTGCGGGCGAAGAGAAATCCGGTATTGAGCACATAGAGCCATATGGCTTTACATCCCGCGCCACATCCGGCGCGGAAGCGGTACTTCTTTTTCCCGATGCTGACCGCTCACATGCCGTGGCGGTGGTGGTTTCAGACCGCCGTTACAGGATTAAGGGGCTGGCCGCCGGAGAGGTGGCGATTTACGACAACCAGGGTCAGTCCGTAACGCTTACCCGCGCAGGGATCGTTGTTGATGGCGGCGGTAAGCCCATCACCTTTATCAACGCGCCGAAGGCAAGATTTGAAATGGACATTGAGGCTACCGGCCAGATTAAGGACCTGTGTGACAGCAACGGACAGACAATGGCAGGCATGCGCGTCGCCTATAACGGACACCGGCACAAAGAGAACGGGCAGGGCAGTAACACAGACACCCCGACCACACCGATGGAGGCGTGATGGAACTCTGGCTGACAGTAAACGGGCAGCGGGTTAGCGCCAGTGCGCAACTGGATATGCTGACCCGTGCCGTGGTGATTTCTCTTTTTACATGGCGCCGCGCCGAGCCCGACGACAACGCCGATGTACCGATGGGATGGTGGGGGGACTCATTCCCGGCCGTACAGAACGATCGCTACGGCTCCCGTCTCTGGCTTCTGCAACGCAGCAAACTGACCAACCAGTTAGTGCAGAAGGTTCGGGTATACATCCGCGAAAGCCTCCAGTGGCTTATCGATGACGGGGTGGTGTCACGTATTGACCTGGACATTCAGCGCACCGGTATCAGTGAACTGGCAAACAGCATCACGCTGTGGCGCCGTGACGGGCCGGTGACGATTTCATTTAACGACTTATGGAGCGCGATCACAGATGCCGGACAGTGAATTTCAGCGGCCGACGCTGGCCGAAAATATCAGCATGATCCGCACCGACCTTTTCTCGATGCTGGATGTGAGCGACACGCTGCGCAGGATGGATGAGGATGTGAGGGCGAAGGTATACGCCGCGGCACTTCACACGGTCTATGGCTACATTGATTATCTGGCGATGAACATGCTGCCGGATCTCTGCGATGAAACCTGGCTTGCGCGGCATGCCGCAATGAAGCGCTGTCCGCGAAAAGACGCCACTTATGCTACCGGTTATATGCGCTGGGACGGCGTGGACAGTAACATCACTGTGAATTCCGGGGCCGTGATTCAGCGTGATGACCTCGTACAGTACACGGCTGTCGCTGATGCAACCAGCGCGGGCGGTGTGCTGCGGCTGCCTGTCATATGTAGCACGGCAGGCGCAACCGGCAACGCAGATGACGGAACGACACTGGCACTGGTGACGCCCGTTTCCGGTCTGCCTTCCGGCGGCGTGGCGGACACGATCACCGGCGGCTTTGATATCGAGGACCTTGAGACCTGGCGCGCCCGCGTACTCGAACGTTATTACTGGACGCCACTTGGTGGCGCCGACGGGGATTACATTGTCTGGGCGAAAGAGGTTTCCGGCGTCACCCGCGCCTGGACATACCGGCACTGGCTTGGCACCGGCACGGTAGGCGTTATGGTGGCGAGCAGCGACCTGATAGATCCGATTCTGGACAGCGCGACTGTTGCTGCGGTGCAGGCGCATATCGAACCGCTTGCACCTGTTGCAGGTTCGGATCTCTATGTGTTCACTGCCTTACCCCATGCCGTTAATTTCACCATTGACCTGACACCGGACACCATGGCTGTGCGTGAAGCGGTAGAGGCTGAGTTACGCGCCTTTCTTCTGCGCGATGGAATCCCCGAAGGGAAACTGGAACTCTCCCGCATTAACGAGGCTATTTCCATCGCTACGGGGGAATACAGCCACAGGCTGGTTTCTCCTGTCGCTGATATCCCAATTGCGAAAAACGAACTGGCCGTGATGGGGGCTATCACATGGCTGTGACCCGTGACGATTACATCAGCCTGCTGTCTGCACTGTTGCCGCCAGGCCCGGCATGGTCACCGGATGATCCGGCGGTAAAAGGGGCGGCACCCTCATTGCTGCGTGTGCATCAGCGCGCAGATGCACTGATGCATGAGATTGATCCGCGCACCACCACGGAACTTATCAACCGCTGGGAGCGAATAGCGGGGTTGCCCGATGAATGTATACCCGAAGGCACACAAACCATCAGGCAGCGTCAGCGGCGGCTTGATTCAAAACTCAATCTGACCGGTGGCATTAACGAAGCGTTTTATCTTTCGCAGCTTGCAGCGCTCGGCATGCCTGACGCCACGATAACCCGGTATGACAAAAGCACGTTTAAATGCACATCAAAATGCACTGACGCGCTCTGGTCACCGGAGTGGCGTTATTACTGGCAGGTCAATATGCCCGCCGCAGTGAATGTTATAAGCATGACCTGCAACGATAACTGCGAATCGCCGTTGCGCTGGTGGGGCGATACCGTTGTCGAATGCGTGATCAGCAAACTCTGCCCGTCCCATACCCATGTAATATTTAAATATCCGGAGTAACCATGCATCGTATTGATACGCCCACCGCACAGGTGGATAAATTTGGCTCAGGTAAAAATGGTTTTACACGCGGAAATCCTCAGACAGGTACACCTGCAACAGATCTTGATGATGACTATTTTGATATGCTGCAGGAAGAGCTTGTTGGAATTGTTGAGGCTGCTGGATTATCCCTCGATAAAACAAAGCATAACCAGCTAAGAACCGCTCTTCCTCTGTTCCTTGGCTTAGGAACAGCATCCAAAAAAAATATTGGTACCGGAGCGGGACAGATTCCTGACATGTCTAGTTTTACTACCGGTGTTGATGGCGCTTTTAAATTACCCTCTGGTCATATAGTACAATTTGATAATGGAACAACAAGTTCTGGTACTAGTGGCGGCGGATTCACTAAATCATTTCCAATACCATTCCCAAACTCCTGTCTTATGCTAATAGGGACTGCTTTTAATTTTCTTGGACAACGCGTTTCAGTTACAACAAACACCTCGGATCGCACTGCCGCAAATATGAATTTTGTCGATCAAAATGGCAATGGTATTGGTGGCATTCTTGTCGGTTACATAGCAATAGGTAAATAATATGAAATCTGTTTATTCACCTTCCCAGCACGTAATTTATAACTCATCTTTTTATGAAGATTATCAGCTGGCCGGAACTTGGCCAGCGGATGGTATTGAAATAAGCGACGAGGATGCCATAACATTTAATGGGCGTAATGAGCCTACTAGAAAAATGCTTGACTACCAGAATGGAAATTTATGCTGGGTTGACAGGCCTGCACCAACCCTTACAAAAGAGCAACTAGTATCTCAAGCAGAACAAAAGAAAGCCTCACTTCGCGCTACTGCTGATGCTGAGATTTCCTGGAGGCAGGATGCAGTTGATGCTGGAATGGCAACAGAAGATGAAGGGAAGGCTCTATCAGCATGGAAAATTTATCGGGTTTTGCTAATGAGAATTAGCACTTCCACAGATCCAGACATCAAGTGGCCAGAACTTCCGCAAGCATAAGATGATGAAGCACAGCCAATGTAAGACTGTGCTTTTATACTAAGCGATCTGATTTTGTATATTATTTTTATAAAACTTTCTTCCATAGTTCCTGATGGGAGACTCCAAAAATCTAAATGATATCTCAGCAACACAAGCTGTTAATAACAATCCAAAAAACAACATCCTGAATGTATCATTGCCATTTAAGTCTCTATTCATAATATTTTGTACTGATTCTGAAACAAAATAAAAGCAAGGAACATGGCATAAATATATGCTATAAGATCTAGAGCCTATCCATAAAATAATTTTATTTCTGCTTGCGTTTTTTAAGAAATAACCTTCGTCATATGAAGATATAAAAACCATTATCGCACTAATGACAGCCATAACACCCACATTAAATGATATTCCATGACCGTGGGTAAAAAATGCGAGAGATAAAATTAGTAGAGACGAAATGAAAATTCTTATTGATGGTGTGTTTAAAATTAAAGGCTTAATGCGCTTATACATTTCACTGTTGCTAAAGATTGCTATTAAGCAACCCCACGCAATAGCATCTGTTCTCACCATCCACGGCAAGGAAAATATTGGTCTGGTTAGTGTGAATTGAATAAGTATAATTATTAGCAATAATATTGGTGTTTTGTTTTTGAGAACCAACACTATTAGCGGCATTAATAAATAAAATTGTTCCTCAAGTGAAAGCGACCAGTATATTGAGTTTTTCCCGCATTCATATAAACCAACAGAGCAATAGTGATATCTGAAGTTTGAAACCTGAAAGATCTGAGCGATGATATCAGTGAAGTTTGCTGAAGGTAAGCCGTAATTTTCATGAACATTGTAATAAATGCTAAGAACAAAGGTTAAAGATATAAAAAACAAAGAAGCAGGAAGTAACCTAAATGCTCTCCTTATCCAAAATGACTTTAAAACTTGCGCGCGTCCTTCGCCATTAACAGACAATAACCTATTATATATGCTCTTTGTTATAACATATCCGGAAACGCAAAAAAATAAATCAACACCGCCCCAAAACTGCAAATTACTATTCATTAATGAGATCCAAGAAGGATTCCATGTTAAAAACACATTCAAATGAGCCAGTATAACGAAAACAATTCCTATAGCCCTTAGTGCTTCTATCTCATTGTTCTTATGCATGATTTCGACATAATTTTCTAAAATTAATTACACGTGATGATAGCACGTCACGTGAATGCCAACCATCATCACCTTTGATTAGAGGGGAATGCAACTCAAGGCCTGCGAGTGTGAGCAGAAATTCACCATTCATAAGCCAATCCTGGAAATTTACACAACGCGTAACCAGCTAACAAACATCATAACTTAATTCAAATTTGTTATGTAACAACCTCAGCAAACGAAACGGGATCTTGAAGAATGGCTTAGATAATAATACTGTATGTAAATACAGTATTTGTGAGATGCACATCATGCCACGCCAGTACGAAATACATACCGCCTTTGTGGCTTCCATACAGCAAAACCCCAAGGGTTACCAATACCTGCGTACAGCCGATTTTATACGTGAGCTTGCTGCTCGTAACTGGCATTTCAGCCAGGCGGATGCAAACGCGTGGATCGAGCAATATCAAACCGACTTTGTTGATAAGACGGCAGACTTCAGCGAGAACCGTCTCTGGATGCTGCGCAACATGGGGAGGATTCACTAATGGGATTCCCGTCGCCGGCAGCCGATTATGCAGAGCGCATGCTAACGGTTGACACTCTTTGTCGGATGGATGCCAATTGCCGGATTATCGAAACAGATACCGGGTATGCTGTGATAGACCGATCAGCACGTCCAGGAGAGGGCGAAACGGTTCTCGCCACTTTCGACGGACGCGCGCAGTTTGCAAAATGGATGGGTTGTGCGCTGATAACGGAAGACGGTGAAGCCATTGAAGGCGAGGCGCTGGACGGGGTTATAGTGCACGGTGTGCTGACCTATTCAGTTATCCGCGTTAAAGAAGATAATTTCGCGGTTTAGATGTCAGGGGTTTGACTTTCATTTTACCTTTGCAAAATTTCAAGCATAAAAAAAACAACCGCAATAGGTAGGGACTCTTGGTATTTTTATTGAGCACCAGAACACCTTAACCTCACATTATGTCGAAATCATTGCGCCTGTTATACTGGTAACCAGTTGCATATCCAATAAATAAGATATGATAGAATTAGTACACACAACAAATTCAAAGTAATGATAAATTTAATCGAAATATTCATGTGAAATAATCTCAATTTATAATGGTTCTTGCTATCATTATTAATGAATGAAGTGATATTATTTGTATTATCCTGCTTCGCTGTCATATAGTTTTACTCGTCTCGCACTATTGCTACTTACATTTTTATAGGGTAAGTGCTCTGCAGCTTTACGTAATGCTTGGTTGAAGGCAATGACTGTAACTGGTTTTACTATTGCTTTAACTCTATTCGAATGGCTTTGAAAAATATATATATCGTTCGGATATAAAACCCTGCGTTTTTTAACTATCTCAAAGGCACTTGTGTTCAAATATAGGGGATGGCTTTCCTTGTGAAAATTTTCAGTGATTACCCCTTTATATGAACATACGTCGGAATACATTAGATTTATAACTTTTCCAACACTTGTTTTTTGATAAAAAAGCATTGACCATAAATCGGACCATGTTTCGCTTAACTGTTTTAGCTTACTGTTTATACTTATAAACTCCAAAAAAGATAGTTCATCAGGTTTTGCCATGACACACCTGTATTTTTATAAGGCTATTTTATAGATATAAAATAAAGGAATGTAGCATTGAATACAATACATGATTAATGGGGGGCAGATCCCCGTTGCTTAAGATAACACGATGTAAGTATGCATTCCGAATGTCTACTCCTAGCTCATAGTGGACTTTTTCTTCCTGCCATAACGCACCGAACGGACAGAGGTTTTACCTTCATTTTACCTTTGTTTTACCTTGGCTGAATCTCAGGCATAAAAAAACCAACCGCAATTGGTTGGTTTTCCTAGGATTTTTTGGTCGGCACGAGAGGATTTGAACCTCCGACCCCTGACACCCCATGACAGTGCGCTACCAGGCTGCGCTACGTGCCGACATGTGGCGCTAATAGTACCCTTTTCATGGCTGATTGCAAGCTAAGGGCAGGCTGAGTGATTCATAATTAATCAATCAGTTAGCGATAAAACGTTTTTCATCCGTCAGCACCTGCAGCAGCAAACTGAGTTGCGGTTTCTGATCGCGAATTTTCTCACCCTGCGCATTCCAGGTCTGGTAATTTCCATTCTGATTCAGCACCAGCGTTAGTTCCGGCGTGGTAATCGCCAGCACTTCGCTGTCCGCAGCGGTTACCCAGTTATGACGGCGCATGGCGTTAAACAGATCCTGACCTTGCGAGTACTCGCTTGCAGGTGTGCTGACATGCAGCAGGCGTTGCATCAGGGTGGTCATAATATCTTTATGATCCGTCAACTTGCTAATACGTTGCGCTGGTGTCCCCGGCCAGTGTACGACCAGCGGCACGTGTAACCGACTGCGTGACCAGTCAAAATGGTTATCTTCTTTGCTTTCCGGAATGCCGTGTCCGGCGGTGATAATCACCACCGTGTCATCAAGCTTCCCGGAGGCGCGCAAAGCATCCAGCACGCGAGCGATTTGCTCGTCGACATTGGCCGCCGCTTTGCCATATTTACGGGCAAAGCCTGGCTGCGACATATCAACGGACGCTGTGCCGTTTAGCGAAATCCACGAGAACCAGCGGTTATCTTCCTGTGCATAATGCCCCAGCCAACTAATCCACTGGTCAGCGGTTTGTTCATCGCTCTGTATTTTTGCCGTGGGCAGCGAAAAATCAGATAACAGCGCCTGGCGATAAAGTGGGCTACTAAAACCGTCGGAAGAGAACAGCCCCAATTGATAGCCCTGCTGGTTAAAGGCGGTAATAAGCGCTGCCGGAATACGCGCCGACAGCACTCCATCCATATAACTTGGGGATATGCCATAAAACAGGCCGAAATAGCCGCCATCAGCGCTATTACCAGAACTCATATGCTGCGTAAACGTGACGTTTTGCTGGGCGAAACTCGCCAACTGCGGCATCTGTTTCTCATAACGTGAATAGTTGAGACCGTCGACGGTAATCAGCAATACATTCTGACCGGAACCCATATCCTGGTAACGCAAATCACTTAGCGGGTACTGAACCGACACCGCTTCCGGGTTGCCTTGCTCCACCAGGCGGCGCTGATAATCCTGCGCATCCAGTAGCCCGTGTTTTTCCAGGAAACGACGCGCGGTCATTGGGTAGGAGAGCGGCAGATTCGCTCGCTGCATGGTAATGGGGCGATAGAAATTAGCGTCGGCCCAAATGTACATCACGTGGGTGGCAATAAAGGCGACGAAGAAAAAAGCGGCCAACGGTTTGGCAAAGTGGCGACGCCGGGTGAGACTGCGCAGTTTCTGCCAGCTCCAGGTCGCAAACAACATCTCAATCAGCAGGATCACCGGCACGCTGATAAACATTAACTGCCAGTCACGCGCGGTTTCGTTTTGATCCGGGTTAATGACCAGTTCCCAGACGATCGGATTGAGATGCAGGTGAAAACGGGTAAAGACTTCACTGTCGATGAGCAACAGTGTCATGCCGGCGGTTGCCAGCAGCGCCGACAGCACGCGCATCAGCCGCTGGGACATCACAATAAATGTCAGTGGAAACAGCACCAGCAGATAGGTGGCGAAAACCAAAAAACTAAAATGTCCGACCACGCTCAGGTAGGAATAAACCCGCCCGGAGAGAGTGGTCGGCCAGTCGGCAACAAACAGATAACGGCTACCGAGCACGATGGACAACAAAATGTTGAACAACGCGAACCAGTGCCCCCAGCTTACCATCTGGGAGACTTTTTCACGGTAGCGCTGACGATTAGTCACCATAAACTGTCGATATTTCCCTTAATGCGCCTGGTCGTCGCCGATGGACGATTGTAACGCCTGCGCGAACGACTTCGCGATAGCCTGACGCTGTGCGGGGGCGACGCTGGTATTAATCAGGTTCGTCACCATATTGCCCAACACCATCAGGGATAGGTCGGTCGGTGCTTTGTGTTTTTCCAGTACGTTAGCCAGCTCACTCAGTAGCTTTTCAACGTGTTCATCACTGTAGCGGGAGATTTGTGGCATAAATCGAAATCAGTCTGTTCATGAAAGGGCAACATATTACCGTAGCAACAGCTTTTTTTCTGCTTTTTTATCAGCAGTTGCACAGTCGCGTTGGTGGTGGTTGAATACCGCCGGTCTAAAAGGAGAGTTTATCATGAGTCTGGACATCAACCAGATTGCCCTGCACCAGCTTATCAAACGTGATGAGCAAACCCTCGAACTGGTGCTGCGCGATTCTTTGCTGGAACCCACTGCGCCTGTCGAAGAGATGGTCGCTGAGTTGCATCGGGTTTACAGCGCGAAAAATAAAGCCTACGGCCTGTTTAACGATGAGAGCGAGCTGGCGCAAGCACTGCGTCTTCAGCGCCAGGGTGAAGAAGAGTTTCTGGCCTTCAGCCGTGCGGCAACCGGGCGCTTACGTGATGAACTGGCAAAATATCCGTTCGCTGATGGCGGTATTGTGCTTTTTTGCCACTACCGTTACCTGGCGGTGGAATATCTGCTGGTCGCAGTGCTGAACAACTTAAGCAGCATGCGTGTTAATGAAAATCTGGATATCAGCTCCACACATTATCTGGATATTAACCATGCGGATATCGTCGCGCGTATCGATCTAACGGAGTGGGAAACCAATCCGGAGTCGACCCGCTACCTGACATTCCTGAAAGGCCGGGTAGGGCGAAAAGTCGCCGACTTCTTTATGGACTTCCTCGGTGCTAGCGAAGGGCTGAATGCCAAGGCGCAAAACCGCGGGTTGTTGCAAGCGGTGGACGATTTTACCGCCCAGGCGGAGTTGGATAAATCAGAACGCCAGACGGTGCGCCAGCAGGTCTACACCTACTGTAACGAGCAGTTGCAGGCGGGAGAAGAGATTGAACTGGCCTCGCTCTCCAAAGAGCTGGCAGGCGTGAGCGAAGTGAGTTTCGAGGAGTTTACAGCAGGCCAGGGCTACGAGCTGGAAGAGAGCTTTCCGGCAGATCGCAGCACGCTACGCCAACTGACTAAATACGCCGGTAGCGGCGGTGGACTGACCATCAATTTCGATGCTTTACTCCTCGGTGAGCGCATTTTCTGGGATCCTGCGACCGACACGCTGACCATTAAAGGTACGCCACCGAATCTGCGTGACCAGCTACAGCGCCGCTTATCCGGCGGGAAGTAATCCTCTGAACCTGCCTGTAAAGGCAGGTTTTCTGCTTTACGACCCACGAGCCGTTAACGTATGGCTCTACGTCCGGGTATCGATTTCACTGCTGCGCACGGACATTACTCAATCAGCTTAAACACGAGCAGGCGGATTGACCCGCCACTTATCGATAGCGATCGGGCATAAAAAAACCCCGCCGGAGCGGGGTTTCTTCAACTTGTCGGCGATTAAGCGCGAACGAAGTCGATGTGGTTCAGTTTGGCTTTGTACGGGTGACGTTGTACAGCCTGAACTTTTACTTTTACTTCTTTGCCATCAACAGCAATGGTCAGAACTTCGCTGTAGAACTCAGCTTTAGACTGCATGTTCCACACTTTGTCGTGATCCAGTTCGATAGCGATTGGTGCTTCAGTTCCACCGTAAACGATAGCCGGGAACTTGTTAGCAATACGCAGGCGGCGGCTCGCACCCTTACCCTGCTCTTTACGTACTTCTGCGTTAATAGTAAACATTTGAATCTCTCTTAAATAATCCTGTTACAGGCGACCCAGCAACAGGCAGATGATCGGCTTTGCGGATGCAAAAGCGGGCGGTATTCTATCCCCGAATGTTTAATACATCAATCAAAAGCGCGTTTATCCGCGTAATTCATGTGCCCGCCGGAAACGGCCTTCGTAATCGAACACTTTTTCGCGCACTTGCCAGAACTGGCCTTTCATACGAGCGACGACAAAATCAGGATGGCGTAACAGCGCCTGCTGCGCCACGATATCCGCTGCGACAATCCAACGCAGCGGCACGCCAGGTGTGCGAGTATGTGGGCGAATAAAGAGTTGCTCAAAGGCGGTGCGTTGGGCGGCGGTTTGCAGACGGAAGCGCTCACTGACATCCGCGCCATCTTCATCGTAATAGGTGATTTTCAGCCATTCGCCTTTTTCGTCCGCACCCTGTTGTAATGTCATGCCACTACAGCGCAGCACAAGCGCATCCTTCAGTTTGAGCGCCGCTTTTAGCATATCGTCCGGGTCGACGAGCACTGCATCGCAGGTGCGACAGCGCCGGGCGGCGATATCATTTTCTGCGTTGCACTGTGGGCAATTTTTAAAGCGAAAACGAAAATCGCACTGCTCGCGGTGGCCTTCATCATCTTCCAGCCAGCCCTGGCAGCGGCGACCGAAATGTTCAATTAGCGTACCGTCGGCGGTGGTTTTTCCCCAAAAGGTATTGGCAAAACCGCACGCCGGGCAGAACACCTGCACCGGCACATTATCGCTTTTGCCTTTTGGCGCGCCGATTTCCGGGGCATAGAGATCGTGCGGGTTACCCGCGTAGTCAAGGATCAGGCAGTCGGTTTTTCCAGGTGAGAGGCGCAGGCCGCGACCAACAATTTGCTGATACAGGCTGACGGACTCTGTCGGACGCAGAATGGCTATCAAATCCACATGCGGTGCATCAAAGCCCGTTGTTAGCACTGCCACGTTTACCAGAAAGCGAAATTGCTGGTTTTTGAAGGCTTCGATTAAGGCATCACGCTGCGGGCCGGGGGTTTCACCGGTGATCAGCGCAGCGTCATCGGCCGGTAATAGGCCCGTAATCTCGCGCGCATGTTCGACGGTGGCGGCAAAAATCATCACTCCTTTGCGTGTCTGCGCAAATTCCACAATCTGGCTGACAATGTGTGGCGTAATGCGCTGCTGCTTTTTTAGCTCGCGATTTAGGCTGGCTTCGCTAAACAGGCCGTTACTTTGCGCCTGCAAACGGCTGAAATCGTACTGCACTACTGGCATATCCAGCCGTTCCGGCGGTGTGAGGTAGCCGTGTTTAATCATGTAGCGCAGCGGCAATTCATAAATACAGTCGCGAAACAGGGCTTTTTCATCACCGCGCACCATGCCGTGATAATGAAAACGGTAAATCCAGCCTTTCCCGAGGCGAAAAGGCGTCGCCGTTAGACCAAGCAAACGCAGGTGAGGGTTCACTTCGCGTAAGTGGCTGAGGATCTGTTGGTACTGGCTGTCATCGTCGTCGCTGATGCGGTGGCACTCATCGATCACCAGCAGGGAAAACTCGCCCTGAAACTGCGCCAGGTTACGTGCAACGGACTGGACGCTGCCAAACACGACTTTGCCGTGGCTCTGTTTACGTTTAAGCCCGGCGGCAAAAATATCGGCCTCCAGCCCCAACGCGACATATTTTGCGTGGTTTTGCGCCACCAGCTCTTTAACATGCGCCAGCACCAATACGCGCCCGCGCGCCAGTCGCGCCAGTTCGGCGATAACCAGGCTCTTTCCTGCACCGGTGGGCAGCACAATGACTGCAGGTTCGGCATGTTGACGGAAGTGGGCGAGGGTGGCGTCCACCGCTTCGCGTTGATAGGGGCGTAAGGTAAAAGTCATTATCTCGCAGGGGTTACATATTCACACTGCACAGTATGCCACGAATCTTTCCTTTGAGCGGTCTGTGATGCTCGTTATACTGTTCAGGTACTCATTTCTGTTTTTGGGCGCATTGCCCGCACCCAGCACCATACAGGCAAAAAAATTTCATGCGACTTGATAAGTTTATCGCTCAGCAACTCGGCGTCAGCCGCGCTATTGCCGGGCGTGAAATCCGCGGCCAGCGCGTTACGGTCAATGGTGAGATCGTCAGAGATACCGCTTTTAAACTGCAACCCGAACACAAGGTTGAATACGACGGTAACACCCTCGTTCAGCAAAATGGCCCGCGTTACTTTATGCTGCACAAGCCGGAAGGCTACGTCTGCTCGACGGATGATCCGGATCACCCGACGGTACTCTATTTCCTTGATGAGCCAGTGGCGCATAAGCTGCATGCGGCAGGGCGGCTGGATATTGATACCACCGGTCTGGTATTGATGACCGATGATGGCCAATGGTCGCACCGCATCACTTCGCCGCGACATCACTGTGAAAAAACCTATCTGGTGACGCTGGAATCGCCGGTGGCAGATGACACCGCTGAGCAGTTTGCCCGTGGCGTACAGTTGCATGATGAAAAAGATCTCACCATGCCTGCGGTGCTGGAAATCATCACGCCAACACAGGTGCGTCTGACCATCAGCGAAGGGCGTTACCACCAGGTTAAACGGATGTTCGCTGCGGTCGGCAACCATGTCGTGGGTTTGCACCGCGAGCGCATTGGTGCGATTACGCTGGATTCGGAGCTCGAACCTGGTGAATACCGACCGTTGACCGAAGATGAAATTGCCAGCGTTGGCATGCCCCCCCGCTAATTCAGGAGATTTACGTGACCCGCAGGCCGCACTCATCACTGAGCATTGTGTTTATTCTTGGTCTGTTGGCCATGTTGATGCCGTTATCCATCGATATGTATCTGCCCGCGCTGCCGGTGATTGCCGAACAGTTTGGCGTTCCGGCGGGCAGCGCACAGATGACGCTGAGTACCTATATTCTGGGCTTTGCGGTAGGGCAGTTGTTCTACGGCCCGATGGCCGACAGCATTGGACGTAAGCCAGTGATCCTCGGCGGCACGCTGATTTTTGCCGCCGCTGCCGTTGCCTGTGCGCTGGCGCAGAGTATTGAGCAGTTGATTATCATGCGTTTTTTCCATGGTCTTGCGGCTGCTGCGGCAAGCGTGGTGATTAACGCGCTGATGCGCGATATCTACCCGCGTGAGGAGTTCTCCCGCATGATGTCGTTTGTCATGCTGGTGACGACTATTGCGCCGCTGCTGGCACCAATGATTGGTGGCGCAGTGCTGGTCTGGTTCAACTGGCATGTGATTTTCTGGATCCTGGCGATTGCCGCATTGCTGGTTTCGGCAATGATTGTCTTTTTTATCCGCGAAACGCTTCCGGTTGAAAAACGTCATAAATTCCATTTTCGCACCACGCTTGGCAACTTCGCGTCGCTGTTTCGCCATAAACGTGTGCTGAGTTATATGCTGGCGAGTGGTTTCAGCTTTGCAGGTATGTTCTCTTTTCTCAGCGCCGGGCCGTTTGTCTATATCGAAATTAACCATATCTCACCGCAGGACTTTGGTTACTACTTTGCGCTGAACATTGTGTTCCTGTTTGTGACGACGATTATCAATGGCCGTATTGTCCGCCGCGTGGGCGCATTGAATATGTTCCGCAGCGGGCTATGGGTGCAATTTGCCATGGCGTTGTGGATGGTGGTAACGGCGCTGCTGGATGTCGGCTTCTGGTCGTTGGTGCTGGGCGTTGCGGCGTTTGTCGGCTGTGTAGCGCTGGTGGCTTCAAACGCAATGGCGGTGATCCTGGATGAGTTTCCGCATATGGCGGGTACGGCCTCATCACTGGCGGGGACGTTCCGTTTTGGTATTGGCGCAATTGTTGGTGCGCTGTTGTCGATGGCGACGTTTAACACCGCCTGGCCGATGATTTGGTCGATTACCTTCTGCGCTACCTGCTCGATTCTCTTCTATCTCTACGCCAGCCGGGCGAAAAAACCGGCTTAACCTGCCTGAACAGGGAGCAAAAACGCTCCCTTTTTTGATTCATGTCAACCAGAAACAACTTACGGCCACCCTTATTTGTTTATATTATGTAAAATCCTTTCGTGTAAAAAGTCACATCATTGTAGTGAAAAAGGTTGAGTTAGATCGCAGAAACGGGTACATATACCCCGAAACTAGGCCTGTCGCTTACCCATAATATCCTGATAAATGAGTGACTACCCCACACGCCGCGCGGGATGCGTTCATTTCTACGTGGTTGACAGGATGAATTGTCAATAATGTGTTAATATAAGTGTGAAATATTTGTGAAGTGAAAGTGCTTCTGGGGAAATAAAGTGAATACATTACAGCTCTCCATTATCCACCGTCTGCCCCAGTGCTATCGCTGGCTGGATGGTTTTGCAGGCGCCAAAGTTGAACCGATTCCGCAAAATGGCTTGGCGGCGAACGACACGCTGGTGGCTTTAAAACTGCTGAGTCCGGATGGTGACAACGCCTGGCCTGTCATGCACAAGCTCAGCCAGGCGCTAAGTGATATCGAAGTGAATTGCTCCGTGCTCGAATGCGAAGGGGAACCGTGCCTGTTCGTCAACTGCGAAGATGAGTTTGCCGCGACCTGCCGCCTGAAAAATTTTGGCGTTGCCATCGCGGAGCCTTTCTCCAGACAAAATCCTTTCTGATTTAGCTTAACGCCAAAAGCTGGCGTGTATACGCCTGCGCAGGCGCATCAAACACACGTCGGCACTCTCCTTGTTCCACCACTTCGCCCTCTTTCAGCACAATCACTTGATGGCACAACGTGCGCACAACCTGCAGATCGTGGCTAATGAAGATGTACGCCAGCCGGTAAGTTTCCTGTAAGGATTTCAACAGCGCGAGAATTTGCGCCTGCACAGTGCGATCCAGCGACGAAGTTGGCTCATCGAGAATGATCAGCTCAGGTTTGAGGATCAGCGCACGGGCGATAGCAATACGCTGGCGCTGGCCGCCGGAAAACTCACCGGGGAAGCGGTGTCGCGTTTCGGTATCCAGCCCGACTTCTCGCATCACGTCGATCACACGCTGTTCGCGTGCGTCACGCGATAGCTCAGGGTGATGGACTCTCAGCCCCTCTTCAATAATTTGCTGAACGTTCAGCCTTGGGTTCAGCGCAGAGTTAGGATCCTGAAAGACCACCTGAATTCGATGGCGCACTGGCAGCATCTGCTTCCGGTTCCATTGATGCAGCGGTTTATTATCGAACAGGATCGTCCCGCGCGAGGCGACCAAGCGCAGCAATGCCAGCCCGGTGGTGCTTTTGCCTGAACCGGACTCCCCCACCAGGCCGAGTGTTTCACCGGGGCGCAGCGTAAAGCTGATATCCTTCACCACCGTATTGTTATCCACCACACGCCTAAATATCCCTTTTCGAACAGGGAAGCTAACGGCGAGATTTTCGACCCGTAACAAGGGCTGTGCATCGGGATGAAGAGTGACGGGGTCGCCGCTAGGTTCGCTGTTCAGTAGCTTTTGCGTATAAGGATGCGCCGGTGCGAGAAACAGCGTCTGCGCACTGTTTTGCTCGACACAGCGGCCGTTTTGCATCACCGCTACATTGTCTGCCAGCTTACGTACAATGCTCAAATCGTGGGTGATGAACAGCAGCCCCATATTTAGCTCATCGCGCAGTTCGCGCAATAACGTCAGGATTTGCGCCTGCACAGAGACATCAAGCGCGGTCGTTGGCTCATCGGCAATCAGCAATTCAGGACGCGTGAGCAGCGCCATCGCGATCATCACGCGCTGGCGCTCACCGCCGGATAGCTGATGCGGGAAATCGCTCAACCGCGCGCGCGCGTTGCGGATCCCCACGCGATCCAGGCAGTCAAGGATTTCCGCCCGCCCGGCTTCTCGCCGCATACCGCGATGCAAAGAGAGCACTTCATAGAGCTGTTTTTCCAGCGTATGTAGTGGGTTCAGGGAGACCATCGGCTCCTGGAAAATCATGGCGATTTTATTACCGCGTATCCCGCGCAAGGTTCTTTCGCTGGCATGCAACAACGAGTCGCCATGAAACAGGATATCACCGGCAGGGTAAACCACCGGCGGTGAGGGGAGCAGGCGCAGGATCGATAATGCGCTAACGCTTTTGCCGGAGCCGGATTCGCCCACCAGCGCCAGTGTTTCGCCCGCCTCAATCCGTAAGGAGAGGTCATTGACGACGGGATGCAGCGTTTCACGCTGGCGAAAGGCGATTGTCAGAGCATCGATAGAGAGCAGGGGAGTAGCCATCTTACACCGCCTTATTTGGGTCAAACGCGTCGCGCACGGCTTCGCCAATGAAAATAAGTAGCGAAAGCAGCAAAGCGGTAGAGACAAAAGCGGCGATACCCAGCCACGGTGCCTGTAAATTGTTTTTCCCCTGCAGCAGCAATTCGCCCAGCGACGGTGAGCCGAGCGGCAGACCAAAGCCGAGGAAATCGAGCGAGGTGAGTGTGCCGATCGAACCGCAAAGGATAAACGGCAGGAACGTCAGGGTCGCGACCATCGCATTGGGCAGCATATGACGCAATATAATGCCGCGATCGCCCACGCCCATCGCCTGCGCGGCGCGGATATAGTCGAAATTACGCGTACGCAGAAATTCGGCGCGCACGACGCTCACCAGCGTCATCCAACCGAACACCACCGTGATGCCGAGAAGCCACCAGAAACCAGGTTGGATCACACTCGAAAGCAAGATGATTAAAAAAAGTGTGGGCAAGCCTGACCAGACTTCAATAAAACGCTGGCCGAGCAGATCAATTTTGCCGCCGTAATAGCCCTGTACCGCGCCAGCCAGAACACCGATAACGCTGGAAAAGAGGGTCAGCATTAAACCGAACAGAAGCGAGATGCGCGTGCCGTAAAGAAGGCGCGCCAGCACGTCTCCGCCGTTCGCATCGGTACCCAGCCAGTTTTGTGCCGAAGGCGGTGACGGGAAGGGCTGCGTGGTGGCGTAATTGATGCTGCGCGCACCAAAACGTATCGGCGCCCATAGCACCCACCCGTGCTCTTCAAGCTGCTTTTGTAGCCAGGGATCCTGGTAATCAGCAGGCGTCGCGAAGGGACCGCCAAAGTCGTTTTCGCTGTAATCTCTCACCACGGGCGCGAACCAATGCCCCTGATAGCGCACCAGCAGAGGTTTATCGTTGGCCACCAGCTCGGCGCACAGACTCATAACAAAAATCACCAAAAAAATCCACAGCGACCAATATCCGCGGCGGTTATGACGAAAACGCGCCCAGCGCGCCTGATTGATGTAGCTTAATTGAAGCATCAGCGCCCCTCGAAATCGATTCGCGGATCCACCAGCGTATAGGTGATATCACTGAGGATATTCAGCAGCAGGCCGATCAAAGAGAAAATATAGAGTGTGCCAAACATTACCGGATAGTCTCGCGAGACGGTGGCTTCATAACCCAACAGCCCGAGCCCGTTAAGGGAAAAAATCACCTCAATCAGCAGCGAACTGGTAAAAAACATGCTGATAAATGTCGCCGGGAAACCGGCAATCACCAGCAGCATGGCGTTACGAAACACATGTTTGCGCATGATATTACGCTCGCTGACACCTTTGGCGCGCGCGGTCACCACATACTGCTTACGGATCTCATCAAGGAAGGAGTTTTTGGTCAGCATGGTCAGCGCGGCGAAACCACCAATCACTGTCGCCAGCACCGGCAGAGCGATGTGCCATAAATAGTCGGTGATTTGCTTATACCACGGCAGGGTGTCGAAGTTGGTCGACACCAGGCCGCGTAGCGGGAAGAAGTCGTAATAGCTGCCGCCCGCAAAGAAAATAATCAACAAGATGGCAAACAAAAAAGGGGGAATAGCGTAGCCGACAATAATCAGCGCACTGCTCCAGCTATCAAAGCGGCTACCGTTATAGACCGCTTTGCGAATGCCCAGGGGAATGGACACCAGATAGATAATCAGCGTACCCCACAAACCAATAGTCACCGAAACCGGCAGGCTGTCCTTAATCAAATGTAACACCGACGCGCTGCGAAACAGGCTGTCACCAAAGTCGAAACGCGCGTAATCCCACAGCATTTTGAAATAGCGCTGATACATCGGCTTATCAAAACCGTAGCGCTTTTTGATCTCTTCAATGACTTGCGGATCAAGGCCGCGACCACCACGATAATGGCTGTTATTGCTCAACGCATCGCCGACGCCAGTGCGCGCATGCGTAGCGCCCATTCCACCACCGCCGCTACCGGGGAGATTGCTCTGATCGCCATACTCAATAGCAGCGATAGCCTGATCGACCGGGCCGCCGGGTGCGATTTGCACGATAAAAAAGTTGATGGTGATAATTGCCCAAATCGTAGGAATGATCAGCAATAACCGGCGAATGAGATATGCGCCCATCTCTTCTCCTTAACGTCTGGCAGCGGGCAATTTCGCCGCCTTGTTTACGTCATACCACCAGGTGTCGAACCCGAGCGAGTAGACGGGGCGAATGCCGGGCATGGAAAATTTATCCCAATAGGCGACGCGATCGGCAGCCATGTACCACATTGGCAGCATGTAATAGTTCCACGTCAGGACACGATCCAGCGCCCGCCCGAGCGGAAGTAGCTTCTCTTTGTTTCCCTGCCAGCGATTGATCTGCTCTATCAGGTTATCGACCGCCGGGTTTTTGACACCGGGAGCATTATACGAAGAGTCAATGTATTGCGAGCTCCAGGATATTTGCAAATCACCGCTTGGCCACGGTTGGGCGCGCCACAGGCGAGGCATCATATCGTAGTCGCGGCTGCGCATACGGTTGGTGGCTTGCGAGTTATCGACCTGACGCACCTCCATCGCGATACCAAGCCGCTCAAGATTGTGCTGAAACGGCAGCACCCACTGCGTATTGCCGCCGGAGGGCAGCAGCAGTTCAAAGGTAAAAGGCTGGCCGGTTTTGGCATTAACGCGCTGCTGATTTTTCAGTATCCAGCCGGATTCGGTGAGCAATTTATCGGCTTTCAGCAAATTTTCGCGGTCGTAGCCGTCCGCGTTTGATTTCGCAGGCGAATAAATGGAGGTAAACACTTCCGGCGGCACTTGCGCTTTTAACGGTGCCAGTAGCGTCAGTTCATCGGCATCAGGATAGTTGCGCGCCGCATATTCGGTGTTTTGAAAATAACTGTTGGCGCGGCTGTATGCGCCGTAGAACAGCGCTTTGTTCATCCATTCAAAATCAAAGGCCAGCGACACCGCTTCGCGCACGCGGCGATCGCTAAACACCGGGCGAGTGGTGTTAAACGCCAGCCAGCGTGTGTCCTGCGCGGAGATGTTTGGCTGCTCATCTTTAATGATATACCCCTGGCTGAAATTGCTGCCGATATAGCGCGTCGCCCAGTTTTTCGCATCGCCTTCGCTGCGCAGGTCGTAAGCGCCCGCTTTGAACGCCTCGAACGCCACGTTGTCATCGAGGTAGTAGTCATAACGAATGTTATCGAAATTCCAGCGCCCCCGATTCACCGGCAAATTTGCCGCCCAGTAATCGCGAACGCGGGTGTAGGCAATATATTGCCCCATGCGCCAGGTGCTGATGCGATACGGCCCACTGCCCAGCGGCGGGTGGGCGAGCGGTTCGCTCAGCTTATGATCTTTCCAGAACTTCTCCGGCATAACGGGCAGCGTTAACAGGCTGAGCATGTCCTCTTTACCCGGTTTCGCCAGCACAATGCGCACGGTGAGCGGCGAAATGGCTTTGACGGTCGTGCCTTTGTAGATCAGGCGGAATTGCGGCACGCCTTCGGTCATAAATTTCTGAAAGGTAAAAGCGACGTCGCTGGCGCGGATCGGTGTACCGTCATGAAATACCGCCCGTGGATTGATGCTGATCTCCATCCAGGAATAATCATCAGCGTAGCGCGCCATTTCAGCGACCAGCGGGTAATAGCTCCCCGGTTCATCGTCCGAGGTGGTAAACAAGGCGTCGTAGAGCGATTCGGTGCGCACCGCCGCATTACCGCGTAATGCGAAACGGTTGAAGTTGTCGAAAGTACCAATCACTGACAGTGTGACGTTGCCGCCTTTGGGCGCGGCAGGATTCACGTAATCGAAATGGGAAAAATTAATCGCGTATTTGGGCTCGCCAATAACGGCAAATGAGTAGCTTTCTTTTATGGTTTGCGCCTGACATGCCAGGCCAACAAAAACCAGCAATAAAGCTGAAATGCGCACAAACTTCATCCGGTGTGTTCCTTTGACCTGCAACGCGACAGGCTCGCTAACCACTTATCGTTGAATAATAAGGGAGGCCTGGTCTGATGTGAAATTATTCACGCTAGAGCAACGTGGTAAACTCCGGCGGATGCCACGCCACAAATTGCTCCAGCGTCAGCGGTCGGCTGAAGAAATAGCCTTGCATATAGTGAATGCCGTGTTCACGTAGCCACCTGGCTTGTTCTGGCGTTTCGACACCTTCGGCAACCGTGAGCATATTTAACCGCTTCGCCAGCGTCAGGACGGCGTCGAGCACCGGCGATGTCACGGTTTCTGTGCCGATAGCGTTAACGAAACCGCGGTCAATTTTCAGATAATCAAGCGTAAAGCGTTCCAGATAGATCAACGCACTGTGTCCGGTACCAAAATCGTCAATAGCGATTTCATAACCTTCGTTGCGCAGCGAATCAAACAGTTTGGTCACTTCCGTATAACGCAGCATATCCCGCTCGGTGATTTCCAGCACAATGCTGAAATGGTGCGGGGGCAGGGAGTGGGCGAAGTCGCGGACATCTTCAAGGAAATTGGCGGCATGCAAATGGCCAGGCGCGATATTAACACCCATTTTTGCACCTGGCGGAAGCAGCGTTTGTAACACGGGCGCGTCACGCGCAATCAGGTCAAAGAGATGCAATGTTAGCGGCACAATAAGCTGCTGCGCTTCGGCAAAGTGAATAAAAGCGTCAGGCGCTATTTCTCCTGCGGTGGGATGCTTCCAGCGCATCAGCACTTCGACACCTGTTACTTTCAGATCTTTTGCACTGATGACCGGCTGATAAACGACATAAAACTGGTCGCGCTTAATGGCAGTGAGGATCTCTCTGCCGGGGCGCATTTGCGTATTAAGGACGAAAGCACTCAGTAACGCTGCCAGCATGCCAAAGGTTGCTCCGAGCAGTGCGGCAAATTGTATATCTTCCGGACGCCACTTTTCTGCGTAGAGATAAAGCGTGATTGGCGAACCTTCAATCTGGGTGGTCAGAAAAGGGGACTGAGGCATATTGCTCAGGTTAATAAGCCCGCTGGAAAATGTGGAGACAGCCCGATCGCCAATACCAAGGGCGATACCGGTCAAATCCGGCTGCTGCGAAGTGTAAAGTGTGTAGGGGGCCAGATTGATGTTCAGCGTAGCGAATATGCCACGATGATCCAGCAATGGGCTGCGAAGCCAGAGTGCAATGGCGGGTTTATCCGGCATCATCGGTGTACCTGGTAAGAACACCATATCGCTGGCTTTATCGAGATCGATTTCTGGTACCAGATCTTTCATCGCAAGGCTCATCTCGCCGGTGGCCGAGGAGCAAAAGGCGTAGCGATCTTTCACCAGTAAAAAAGCACGCACGTTCATGCTGAATGCGGCGCGGGAAGTTAGTTCGCTGGTCACAGCGTGGCAATCATTCAGAGTGAGTGGTTGGAGCGATTCGGCAGTGGCGCGGATATCATTGAGGTAGTCCGAAAGCCAGGACTGCATATTGGTGAGCAGTGTATCGTATCTGGCTTCTCGCCGCTGTTGTTCGAACCAAAACTGACAGCCACTCGCGATTAATGCTGAGAACAGACCGATAAGCAGGCTGGTCAGCAAAATTTTTCGATTAACGGAAAAATGGCGGGTGAACATGGCGTTGGGCCCATTGTAGGTGCTCGGGGCGGCGTGGTGGTAGAGCCGGACTATAACCTGAAAAGATTCGTATAGCATAATGCAGACATAAAAAAACACTGCCGGAGCAGTGTTTTTTTATACTTAACGCGAGCCAAGGGAAAACCGGCATTAAGCAATTAGCTACGTGTCAGGATACGTCGCGCTTCGTTGTAGCGCTTCTTCCAGTAAGGCTCATCCATGCTTGAAATCATGACACCGTTGCTGGTGGAAGCATGAACAAACTGGTTATTACCAATATAAATGCCAACGTGTCGGCCGGTTGAACCCGCGCGGAACAGAACTAAGTCGCCCGTACGCAAACTGGTGCGCGAAATAGACTTTCCTGTTTCCTGCTGTTCCCAGGTGGAACGCGGCAACTCTAAACCAAACTGTTCACGGAAAGTGCGCTGCACAAAGCCGGAACAATCGATGCCTTTTTTGGTGTCGCCGCCCAAACGGTAGCGAACGCCTTTCCAGTCAGCATATTGATCCATAATGCGGCCTTTAACGTCCAGATTACGAACCATATTTTCAAATTCATCCTGAGAGGCTTGCAGTGAAGAGTTGTCTTCGCCCACAGCAAGCGTCTCAGAATGCATGTTCTTTGCGGTATTTGTAGAACAAGCTGAAAGCAGAACCGCTACTGCAATCGCGGGTATCGCCCGCACGATATATCTCAAAATCGGCTGAGATTTGACCATGTTGCTTATTTTCCCTTGAAGTCCTTAACGATAAATATCGTTATAAAAAATGCCAACGCAGCGAGATTAATTATCTGAATGCATCGAGACAAATGCTCTGACGTAATTTTGTGGAAGAACGCACAAATTTACGCGCAATGAGAATAAGAGCACTCTTTGCGACAAGACGAACCGAGGTTACCTGAACATCTTCGGCATGGCGAGCGGTTTTCTTTAATTTTTTATAAGAAATTATGATAGAGAAAGTGAATTCTCAGGATTGGGTGAAAAATAACCAATTTGGCTTAAATAGCATGCAAATTGCTCTTTTATAGGCAGATTGCCGTGACGAGAAAATGACAAAATTAGGGAAAAGCCGGGATTACGCATCAGGAATCGAAAACGATTCCTGATGAATGCGTGTTATTGATAATCGGAAATTGTTTAAATTTTGTTATTTCTGGGCAGGAAATGATCAAAGGCAGAAATAATTTTGTCGCTAAGCGGTGTTAACAAACACCACGGCAGACCGATCAAGACCGCCGACAGAGATCCGATGGCAATATCGGTAAACCAGTGAGCGCCGATCATTACGCGTGGAAAGGCGAAAACCGCAAAAATAATAAGGGAAATGCCCAGCGCTTTTCGGCCAAAATATCGCCACATTACACCCGCGAAAATAAGCAGCATCATGCCGTGATCGCCAGGGAAACTGTCTTTCGAGGCGTCTTTGGTGGGGAAGTCGAGCAAATCGCTAACCCGGTAAATGTCGGTAAAGAACAGCGACGGGCTGGCGCGTTTGACGGGCATCAGATTCTGCGCCAGTTGATTAATCACCACGGCGATCAGCAGCATCGTCAGGCCAATCATCAGAATACGGCGTCGCCCGGCCGCATCGTCTTTTAACCAAAAAGAGGTCATTAAACAGCCCATCGCCACCAGCGAGCAGGCGTCAAAGGCGCGATTATTGGTTAGCGCCACCAGCCACAAATAAGCGCGGCTTTCCATCAGACCCTGGTTGAAAAAGTGGAATATTGCAGAGTCCAGCGGAAACCAAAAACCGTGGTTAGCGGGCAAATACCAGGAAATAAATAGCGCCACTCCTGCGGCATTCAACAGTAAAATTAGCGGTAAACGAGTTTTCATAACGAATCTATTTTCAATTAACACGGCGGCAACGTTAGTGTTCCTGACTTAAACGAAGCTTCAACAAAGCGGACTGAAGCGTGTTCCAGTCTGCCTCTGAGGCGGTAATCAGCTCAATGCGGCTATCCGGCGGCGCAACATTTTGCGTTTCGATATGCAGATCCTGCCCCTGGCGGTTAACGCGCAGCAATCCTTCCGGAATACGCATTACCCCTTTAACACGCTCAACCGGCGCAAGGCGCGCCCACTCCAGTAAACCGATGGTGTCGAACACTGTCTCTTCATCAAAAATCCAGCCGCAGGCGTGATGGCCCTGGCCGCTGTTAAGGCTGCGACGCCAGCGTTGATGCGCTGGCAAGCTTAATGCCGCGAGGCCTTTTTTCTCACTATGTGCATGGTTATGCGCGGCACTTGAAGGTAGCTCACGCAGGTTACGGCGAGGAAGATCAAGCAGTGCGCCGTCAATAGCACCCTGGGTCGCGCTAACCTGTAAGCGATCACCACCATACTCCGCCCACCACCTATCCAGCGCTTGCTGGCTCTGCGGTGTAGCGCGATCTTGCTTATTGGCAACGACAATATCTGCCGCCGCTAATTGGTCGCGGAAGTTTTCATTGGTGAGTGCTTTTTCATCCAGTAACTGGCGGGGATCCAGCAAGCAGAGCGTTGCGCGCAAGTCTATCCACGGTTCATACACTGGGGCGCTGAGCATATCGAGGATCTGTTTTGGATGGCCCAGCCCGGTCGGCTCAATCAGCAACCGGTCAGGTTTCCCCTGGCGCAGCAGCGTATTGAGACCCACCTGCATCGGCAGGCCATTAACGCAACACATACATCCGCCCGGAATCTCTTTAAGCAGCGCACCGCTGTCAGCCAGCAGCGCGCCATCAATGCCGACTTCACCAAATTCATTCACCAGCACGGCCCATTTTTCCTGCGGGTCTTTATTGGCCAGCAAATGCAAAATCGACGTGGTTTTGCCGCTTCCGAGAAAGCCGGTGATGAGGTTGGTTTTGGTCACAAGCGCTCCAGGCGTCAACGAAATTAAATGTGACTGACGATCCTGGCGAAAAAAGTGCGAAAAGAGAAGGGCGCGGACGGCGTAAAAGCACTAACCGTCCGCCTAAATAGCAGAAATTGTTAATTACCGAGTGCGCGTTTCACCGCTGCATGTGCACCTTCAGTGGTGAGCGCTTGCCATGCGCGATGGATAGCATCAACAAACGTCGGGTTTTGCGGCAGGTCACTACCGAAAATCTCTTTTAGTGTCAGCAGTGCCGTTACGCGTTCATCGACGTTACTGGTTTCGACAATCGCGTGAATTTTATCCGCCAGCGGATCGCGAATATCAATACTCTGACCGGCGTCATCCACACCGCTGACATAACGCATCCAGCCCGCAATACCCAGCGCTAACAGCGGCCACTGCGTTTCTCGTTGCAAATGCACCCGAACACCATCCAGCATACGCTGCGGCAGCTTTTGGCTGCCGTCCATGGCGATTTGCCAGGTGCGGTGTTTCAGCGCCGGGTTAGAAAAACGGTCGATCAGGCTATCGGCATAGGCAGTGAGATCAACGCCAGTAATGCGCAGCGTCGGGGCTTGTTCCTGGAGCATCAGGCGGCGCACCGCGGTGCGGAACACATCATCCTGCATGCAATCATTAATATGCGCGAAACCTGCCAGGTAGCCGAGATACGCCAGAAAAGAGTGGCTGCCATTAAGCATGCGTAACTTCATTTGCTCCCACGGCTGTACATCCTGTACCAGTTGTACGCCTGCCACTTCCCATTCAGGACGTCCGGCGACGAAATTATCTTCAATCACCCACTGAATAAACGGCTCACAACTGATGGCGCACGGATCAAATACGCCCAGCGCTTCGCTTATTTCTGCCAGTGATTCGTCCGTTGCTGCCGGAACAATACGGTCAACCATGGTGGCCGGAAAGCTCACATGTTCCGCTATCCATTGCGCCAGTTCCGGCGAGCGGGTTTGTGCCATGCCAAGTACGGCGTTTTTAACAATATGACCATTATCTGGAATATTATCGCAGGAGAGCACGGTAAAAGGCGGCAGCCCGCGTTCACGGCGACGGGAGAGCGCTTCAACCAGAATCCCTGGTGCTGAGTGCGGTTCGCCTGGGTGCTGGAGATCGTGTTCGATGCGCGGCTGCTGCAGATCCAGTTTGCCGCTGGCAGGGTCAATGCAATAACCTTTTTCGGTGATGGTCAAAGAGACAATCGCCACTTGCGGTTCGCAGAATTTTTCAATTATGGCGGGCAGCGAATCGAGTTTCGCGTTCAGACATTCGTTCACCACGCCAATAATAATCGGCTGGTTCCCGTCCGCCCCTTTTTCCAGCACGGTGTATAAATGATTCTGCTCGCGCAACTGGGACATGAGCACATCGCCGCTGAACAGGCTTATTTCACAGATCCCCCAGTTACCGCCTTGCGCGTTCAGCACCCGGTTGGTTAACAGCGCCTGATGCGCACGATGAAATGCGCCAAAACCAAAGTGCACAATTCGCGAGCGCAGTTGTGTGCGGTCATACTGAGGTTGCTGTACGCTGGCGGGAAGCGTTACGGAGGCGATTGTCTTCATCTATATACACCTGATTAACCAATAATTAACAATGTGCAGTGTAAAGTTATATGACAGCAAAAAGAATTGGTATGCCGTAATTATCCGGGGAATGTGAGCTGGATCAATCATTGCTGTGGGAAGATTTGACCGTTGTAATTAAGCATGTATGGTAGTCGTCATATGTTTGTGTGTATTGGTATAACAACTTTGTAGAGGGTAAGGCAATGGAACAAACCTGGCGTTGGTATGGCCCGAACGATCCGGTGTCGCTTGATGATGTGCGTCAGGCAGGCGCGACGGGCGTCGTGACCGCACTGCACCATATCCCGAACGGCCAGGTCTGGCCGGTTGACGAGATCAAAGCGCGTCAGGCGCTGTTGGCGGAAAAAGGGCTGGTCTGGTCGGTGGTCGAAAGTATTCCGGTGCATGAAGATATTAAAACTCATACCGGGCAGTACGACACCTGGATTGCCAACTATCAGCAGAGCATCCGCAATCTGGCAGCCTGCGGTATTGATACCGTGTGCTACAACTTTATGCCGATCCTCGACTGGACGCGTACCGATCTTGAATATGAACTGCCGGACGGCTCCAAAGCGCTGCGTTTTGACCAGATTGCTTTTGCCGCGTTTGAGCTGCATATCCTGAAGCGCAAAGGCGCAGAAGCAGACTACAGCGAAGAAGAGCAGCGCCAGGCGCAAGCTTATTTCAACGCCATGACTGAAGCGGAAGTCGAAAAGCTGACGCGTAATATTATCGCTGGCTTGCCGGGTGCTGAAGAGGGGTATACCCTGGCGCAGTTCCACGCGCGCCTTGCTGAATACGACGGCATCGACAAAGCGCAACTGCGTGAAAATATGGCTTATTTCCTGCGCGCTATCGTTCCAGTTGCGCAGGAAGTGGGCGTGCGTATGGCGGTTCACCCGGACGATCCGCCGCGCCCGATCCTCGGTTTGCCGCGTATCGTTTCTACTCTTGAAGATATGCAGTGGCTGAAAGAAGCGGTAAACAGCATCAACAACGGTTTCACCATGTGCACAGGTTCATACGGCGTGCGTGCGGATAACGACTTAGTGCGGATGATCGAGACGTTTGGCGATCGCATTCACTTTACGCACTTGCGTTCAACCTGCCGCGAAGATAACCCGAAAACGTTCCATGAAGCCGCGCATTTGCAGGGTGACGTGGATATGGTGTCGGTGGTTGCCGCCATTCTGACTGAAGAGCAACGCCGCAAGAAAGCCGGTGATTTGCGCCCGATCCCGTTCCGCCCGGATCATGGTCACCAGATGCTGGATGATTTGCGTAAGAAAACCAACCCAGGTTATTCGGCGATTGGTCGCCTGAAAGGGATGGCAGAAGTTCGCGGCGTTGAGCTGGCGCTGAAGAAAACCCTGTTCCGCGATCTGTTGTAATCCGATTTATTGTCGGAAAATAAAAAGCCACTTCAATGAAGTGGCTTTTTTAATGTATCACGCTTATCAATCGGTGCGGCCCATATAGCGGCGCTCTTCAATATGAATACGGATTCTCTCGCCGGTGGTCAGGTATTCCGGAACCTGTACCACCAGGCCAGTCGTCAGGGTTGCCGGTTTGGTGCGCGAGCTGGCGGAAGCGCCTTTGATACCTGGTGCGGTTTCCACAATTTCCAGATCCACCGTCTGCGGCAATTCGAGAGCCAGCAACTGGCCGTCCCACAGCAGAACCTGCATATCCGGCATACCGCCTTCTGGAATAAACAGCAGCTCTTCTTCAATCTGCTCTTTATTGAAGGTGTACGGCGTGTAATCTTCTTTATCCATAAACACGTATTCGTTGCCGTCAACATAAGAGAAGTCGACAAAACGACGGTTCAGGGTCACGGTATCAAGGATATCGTCGCCTTTAAAACGCTCTTCCACTTTCAGCCCAGTACGGACATCGGAAAAACGCATTTTGTAGAGCGTTGCCGCGCCACGGGCGCTCGGTGACTGAATATCAATATCTTTCACAATCAGCAATTTGCCGTTGTAATTCAGCACCATACCTTTTTTAATTTCGTTCGCTCTTGGCATTGCAAGGGTCCTGTAAATTGAAAATTACGAAAATATCGCGACAAACTACTCGCGAGGGACTTTTCAGGCAAGTGGAATCGGAGAGTTTTGCGTTCAGAGGGCAAAAGATGGTAGCTTGCGCCTGCACGCGCAGCCCCGCGCGCCTGATAACCGAGAACGTTTATGGAATGCCGCCCGGACTGCGGAGCTTGCTGTACCGCCCCGTCCATCAGTAGCCCGATACCCGGCATGCCTGACGGGAAACCGGCCAATACGCCCTGCGTTCAGCTCGACGCGCAAAAGCGCTGCAAGATATTCGGCTCACCGCTGCGCCCAAACGTGTGCGCCGGGCTGCAACCGAGCCGTGAAATGTGCGGCGCAAACCGTGAGCAGGCGATGGTGTATCTGCTCGATCTTGAGCAACAAACCGCGCCTTAAATATCTTTTATCCGGCTCAGGCAAACCTGCGTAGCCAGCGTCATCACCAGCGCAATCCAGAACACGGCGTGATAACTCCAGATCTCTGCCACTACACCAGCCAGCGAACCGGCGATGATCCAGCCGACGCGCGTGGTATTAGTATAAAGGGTGGTGGCTGAACCCGCCTGGCCCGGCATTAAATCCTGAAAATAGAGCATGCCAATCCCGGCGAGAATCCCGATATAAATAGCGTTCAGCAACTGTAAAGCAAGCAATACGACGGGCGTGTGCACCGTCAGCATTCCTGCATAAAAAAAGATGCCCGCTACGGCGCTAACGCGCATCAGAAAGCGTTTGCCGAAGCGCTTTGCGTAATACCCGGCAATCAGCATGGTGGGGATTTCCAGCCCGGCAGCGGTGCCCATCATCACGCCCGCCAGTTTCTCTGGCAGATGCAGCTCATCAATAATGAACAGCGGCATATTAATAATATAAAGGCTGTTGGTGCCCCACATCAGCGTACAAATCACGAACAATAGCAGCGCATCGCGGCGGTGAGTGCGTGGCGCTTCCATCACCGCAGATTTCAGCTTTGGCTCTTTACGCATGGTTGGCAGGAACAGCCACACCATTGCACCGCAGACAATAAAGGCTGCCGCCGCGCATAAATACATGGCGGAGAAACCAAAGCCCATCGCCAGCGCGTAGGCCAGAGGCGGGCCAATCACCCACGCCAGGGAGACTTGCGCGCGCAGGATCGAGCTGAACATCACGGCTTCACGCCCGGTGCGATCCGCATATTCACGCGCGAGTGCAAACATTTGCGGGTTCGCTGTCGAGCCGAAGCTGCTGAGGAACACCCCGATGAACAGTAAAACAAAGTAGTTACGGTTCCAGGCGAACAGCACACAGGCCAGCACGCCGAGCAGGCAACAGAACACAATCAGCGTTTTGCGATCGCCTTTGCGATCGGAGCGTCCGGCAAGAAACTGGCTCACCAGAATGCCAATCACAGCGCTGCCGGTGAAAAAGAAACCCACCATCGCCGGGCGAACGTGCACTTCATTGGTTAAAAACAGGCTCAGCGTCGGCGTTTGCAGCGCACCGGCAATCCCCGTTAAAAAAGCGACAATCAGGAATGCCGTTGAGGTGAAATCAAAAGCGCCGGGACGCGCAGCGGCGGGAGAATTTTGCATGTTAAATGAGATCCAATAGCGAGACGCGGAGTGTACGCCGCTGCATGAAAAAAACCCAGCCTGCTAAGCAAAATTCATCACAAAAAATCCAATCCTCTTTCCAGCCTTTTTATTAAAGCTGATGAAAGCTGAAAGTGGATTGCTGAACAGAAAGATTGCTTCAGCAAATTTGCCTTACGCGTGGTCGAAATGTGCTGAACCTCAAAATTCTGCAACGCCAATTGAGAGAATTCTTGCTTACGGAAGAAAAAAAGTGAATGCTCCTTGAAACGTTTCAGCGTCATCACGTTATGTCTGAACAACGGCGGTGACGCATTATTTCTCAACTTAGCTGAAACGATTCAATCAGCGAGCGAGGGTCACATGTTCCAGTTATCCGTTCAGGACATCCATCCAGGCCAGCAGGCCAGCAATAAAGAAGATGCCATTCGCCAGATTGCGGCGGCGCTGGTAGCAGCAGGTAACGTCGCCGACGGTTACGTCGATGGCATGCTGGCGCGCGAAGGGCAAACTTCAACGTATCTCGGCAATGGTATTGCTATTCCGCACGGCACCACCGACACGCGCGATCAGGTGCTGAAAACCGGTGTGAAAGTCTTCCAGTTCCCACAGGGCATCCTCTGGAGCGAAGGACAGGTGGCGTATGTCGCCATCGGTATCGCCGCCAGTTCCGATGAACATCTTGGCCTGCTGCGTCAGCTGACGCATGTGCTGAGCGATGATTCCGTGGCCGCACAGTTGCAGTCCGCCACCTCTGCTGAAGAGCTGCGCGCATTGCTGATGGGCGAAAAACAGAGCGCATCACTCAAGCTGGATAACGAAACCTTAACGCTCGATGTCGCTGCCAGCGATCTGACGACGCTGCAAGCGCTGAACGCCGCGCGTCTGAAAGAGGCGGGTGCGGTTGATGCTGCCTATGTTACTCGCGCCATTAACGAGAAACCGCTGAACCTCGGTCAGGGCATTTGGCTGAACGACAGTGCTGAAGGCAACTTGCTGAGTGCGGTTGCGGTGAGCCGTGCAGCAACCCCGTTTGAGGTAGAAGGTGAGCGCGTGGCGCTGCTGGTCAGTGTTGCCATGGCCGACGAACAGCCAGTCGCGGTGCTCAAGCGCCTTAGCGATTTGCTGCTTAACAATAAAACCAGCCTGCTGCTGAATGCCGACGCCGCCACGCTTCTGGCGTTGCTGAGCAGTGACGATGCGGTTGCTGAAGACCTGCTGAGCGAGGAATTTGTCGTGCGTAACGAGCATGGTCTGCACGCACGTCCGGGCACCATGCTGGTCAATACTATCAAGCAATTTAACAGTGAAATTACCGTTACCAACCTCGACGGTACCGGCAAACCAGCTAATGGACGTAGTCTGATGAAAGTTGTTGCACTTGGCGTGAAAAAAGGACACCGCCTGCGTTTCACCGCGCAGGGTGATGATGCTGAACAGGCGCTGAAAGCGATTGGCGAAGCCATCGCTGCCGGTCTCGGGGAGGGCGCATAATGAGCAGACGTGTCGCTACGATTACCCTTAATCCAGCCTATGATCTGGTGGGGTTCACCCCGGAAGTTGAACGCGGCGAAGTGAACCTCGTGCGCACTACCGGCCTGCATGCTGCGGGTAAAGGGATCAACGTCGCAAAAGTACTGAAAGACCTTGGCATTGATGTCACCGTGGGCGGCTTCCTCGGTAAAGACAACCAGGATGGTTTCCAGCAATTGTTCAGCGAGCTGGGCATCGCCAACCGTTTTCAGGTGGTGCAGGGGCGTACCCGTATCAACGTGAAGCTGACGGAAAAAGATGGCGAAGTGACGGATTTTAACTTCTCCGGCTTTGAAGTTACCCCGGCTGACTGGGAACGCTTTGTTAACGATTCGCTGACCTGGCTTGGCCAGTTCGACATGGTTTGCGTGAGCGGTAGCCTGCCGTCTGGCGTCAGCCCGGAAGCCTTTACGGACTGGATGACGCGCCTGCGTAGCCAGTGCCCGTGCATTATCTTCGACAGCAGCCGCGATGCGCTGGTAGCTGGCCTGAAAGCCGCGCCGTGGCTGGTGAAACCGAACCGCCGTGAGCTGGAAATCTGGGCGGGCCGTAAATTACCAGAATTGAAGGACGTTATTGAAGCTGCTCATGCGCTTCGCGAACAGGGGATCGCCCATGTGGTGATTTCCCTGGGCGCAGAAGGCGCGCTGTGGGTTAACGCTTCGGGCGAATGGATCGCCAAACCGCCGTCAATGGAAGTGGTAAGCACCGTTGGCGCAGGGGATTCAATGGTTGGCGGGCTGATCTACGGTCTGCTGATGCGTGAATCCAGTGAACATACTTTACGCCTGGCCACCGCTGTTGCTGCACTGGCGGTAAGTCAGAGTAACGTAGGTATTACCGATCGTACCCAGTTAGCCGCGATGATGGCGCGAGTTGACTTAAAACCCTTCAACTAACAGCAGGAGAGGCATAATGAAAACGCTGCTGATAATCGACTCCGAACTCGGGCAGGCCCGCGCCTATATGGCGAAGACCTTGCTGGGCGCGGCGGCGCAGAAAGCAAATCTGCAATTTATTGATAACCCAGGCGAAGCGGAACTGGCTATCGTACTGGGAAGCAAGCTGCCAGGCGACAGTGCGCTGGACGGGAAAAAGGTTTGGCTGGGCGATATCAATCGCGCAGTCGCCCACCCGGAACTGTTCCTGAGTGAAGCGAAAAACCACGCATCGGCGTATGTCGCGCCTGCCGCAACGGCGACAGCCGTGACCAGCAGTGGCCCGAAACGCATTGTGGCGGTCACTGCCTGCCCGACGGGGGTGGCGCACACCTTTATGGCGGCGGAAGCGATTGAAACCGAAGCGAAAAAACGCGGCTGGTGGGTGAAAGTGGAAACCCGTGGTTCCGTGGGTGCGGGCAACGCCATCACCCCGGAAGAGGTTGCGCAGGCGGATCTAGTGGTGGTTGCGGCTGACATCGAAGTCGATCTGGCGAAATTTGCTGGTAAGCCGATGTACCGCACAACAACGGGTCTGGCGCTGAAGAAAACCGCGCAGGAACTGGATAAAGCTGTCGCGGAAGCGAAGCCTTATCAGCCGGCGGGTAAAGGTTCTGCTGATGCTGCTGAAGGTAAAAAAGAGAGTGCGGGCGCCTACCGTCACTTGCTGACGGGTGTTTCCTACATGCTGCCGATGGTGGTAGCCGGTGGTCTGTTAATTGCGCTCTCCTTCGCATTCGGTATTACCGCGTTTAAAGAAGAAGGCACGCTGGCGGCCGCGCTGATGAAAATCGGTGGTGGTTCAGCCTTTGCTCTGATGGTGCCGGTGCTGGCGGGCTTTATCGCGTTCTCCATCGCCGACCGTCCGGGTCTGACGCCGGGTCTTATCGGCGGTATGCTGGCGGTCAGCACCGGTTCGGGTTTTATCGGCGGTATCATTGCCGGTTTCCTCGCGGGCTACCTGGCGAAAGGCATCAGTAAAGGTCTGAAGCTGCCACCAAGTATGGAAGCGCTGAAACCGATTCTGATCATTCCGCTGGTTTCCAGCCTGATTGTCGGTCTGGCGATGATTTACCTGATCGGTACGCCGGTGGCGAAAATCCTGGCAAGTCTGACCTCCTGGCTGCAAACCATGGGCACGGCAAACGCCGTCCTGCTGGGCGCAATCCTCGGTGGCATGATGTGTACCGATATGGGGGGCCCGGTCAACAAAGCGGCATACGCTTTTGGTGTGGGTCTGCTGAGTACGCAAACTTACGCGCCGATGGCGGCAATTATGGCCGCCGGTATGGTGCCGCCGCTGGCGATGGGCCTGGCGACCATTGTTGCACGCAACAAGTTCGACAAAGGTCAACGCGAAGGGGGTAAAGCGGCGCTGGTACTGGGTTTGTGCTTTATCTCTGAAGGCGCAATTCCGTTTGCTGCCCGCGACCCGATGCGTGTTCTGCCGTGCTGTATCGCCGGTGGTGCGCTGACGGGTGCTATCTCCATGGCGATTGGTGCGAAACTGATGGCACCGCACGGTGGTCTGTTTGTGCTGCTGATCCCAGGCGCTATCACGCCGGTGCTGGGCTACCTGCTCTCAATCGTCGCGGGTACGCTGCTGGCGGGTCTGGTGTATGCCTTCCTGAAACGGCCAGAAACAGAAGCCGTCGCGAAAGTAGCATAAGAAATTGCCGACACCCGGAAAATGAGAAGGGCCGCTTAGCGGCCCTTTTTTTATGCGGTGGCTTCAGCGGTCTGCTGCGCCTTCAGCCAGGCAATTTCTTCGGCCCAGATATCCGGGTTAATGGTTTCCAGAATCATGGGAATGCCGTCGAAACGCGCATCGCGCATGATCCAGCGAAACGCGTCATGCCCGATATTCCCTTCGCCGAGGCTGTGATGGCGGTCAACGCGGCTACCAAAAGTACTTTTTGCATCATTCAGATGCATACCGCGCAGATACTGGAAACCGACCACACGCTCGAATTCCGCAAAGGTTTCTGCCGTGGCCTGTTCGCTGCGCAAATCATAGCCTGCGGCAAACGCATGGCAGGTATCAATACACACGCCGACGCGGGATTTGTCTTCCACTCCGTCAATAATTGCCGCCAGATGCTCGAACTTAAACCCAAGGTTGCTGCCCTGACCGGCGGTGTTTTCAATCACTGCCGTGACGCCTTCGGTTTGTGCCAGCGCAATGTTGATGGATTCGGCAATACGCGCCAGACATTTCTCTTCGGGGATCTGCATTAAATGGCTGCCCGGATGGAAGTTCAGCAGCGTCAGCCCCAGTTGCTGACAACGGCTCAGCTCATCAATAAACGCGTCGCGAGATTTTTCCAGTGCGTCCGCCACCGGGTGACCAAGGTTAATCAGGTAACTGTCGTGCGGCAGGATCTGGCCTGGCGCGAAGTGGTATTTTTCGCAGGCGGTTTTAAACTCGTCGATGGTTTCCGTACTCAGCGGCGCGGCACGCCACTGGCGCTGGTTTTTGGTAAACAGCGCGAAGGCCGTCGCGCCAATCTCCGCTGCGCGAATCGCGGCATTCGCTACGCCGCCGGAGGCGCTCACATGCGCACCAATGTATTTCATAAAAACTCCTGTTAAACCCGCCAGAGGAAAACGCTCATCATAGCGGGTCAACAGGGAGGAGACGTAGTGGTTTATGCCATCAGGTGATGAACCGCCAGGTTAATGGCACCGCCGCCGACAATCAGCCAGATAAACAGGATCAGCCCCATAACCAGCGGTTTTGCCCCGGCATTTTTTAGCGCGCTGATATGCGTGGTCAACCCCAGCGCCGCCATGGCCATCGCCAGCAGCAGCGTATCCAGCGTGTTCAGCATGTTCACCACCGATGCTGGCAACAGATGAAACGAGTTAAACACCGCGACAGCCACAAAACCCAGCGCAAACCACGGGATAGTCAGCTTGCTTTTTTCTGCGCCTTGCTGCGGGCTGAGCTGTTTGATACGCGCTGCCAGCAGCAGTAAAAACGGTGCCAGCATCATCACGCGCAGCATTTTGGCAATCACCGCGGCATTTTCCGTTTCCGGGCTGATAGCGTGTCCGGCTGCGACCACTTGCGCCACTTCATGTACTGTTGAGCCAACCCAGATGCCGTAGGTTTCCGGGCTAAACCAGTGCCCAACCAGCGGATAGAGTGCCGGGTAAATAAAAATCGCCAGCGTGCCGAAAATCACTACCGTCGCCACCGCAACCGTCACTTTGCTGGCTTCTGCTTTGACTACCGGTTCGGTTGCCAGCACGGCTGCTGCGCCGCAAATACTGCTGCCCGCGCCAATCAGCCAGCTGGTTTTTTTATCCAGGCCAAATACTTTTTGCCCAAGAAAACAGGCCAGCAAAAAGGTGCTTGATAGCGTCAGCACATCAATGGCGATACCGCTGACCCCGACATCGGCAATTTGCGAAAACGTCAGGCGAAAACCATAAAGAATAATCCCCAGCCGTAACAGGTGCTGTTTGGCGAACAGCACGCCGCTGTCGCAACGGTGGTGCCATGTCGGATAGAGCGTATTGCCGAGCAGCATGCCGATAAGAATGGCCAGCGTTAAGGCGCTCAGCCCAAGGCCCGCGACCGACGGGATAGCGCTAAGCCATAATGCGGCGGCGGTAATCACGCCGGTCAACAGCAAGCCAGGAACAAAATGCCAGGCTGGGTGGCGTCGAGTGTGTAACGTGATTTCTGTCATAACCTTCTCCTTTCAATGGAGAAAAGGTTAAGGCGAACTGGTTTAAAGGTAAAATTGATTATATATTTATAATCAATCTTTATAAGTGGTAAGTGACCTCTATGCATATAACGTTACGCCAGCTTGAAGTGTTTGCAGAAGTGCTGAAAAGCGGCTCCACCACCCAGGCTTCTCAGCGGCTGGCGCTCTCGCAATCGGCGGTTAGCGCGGCGCTAACCGATCTTGAAGGCCAGCTGGGTGTGCAATTGTTCGATCGCGTTGGCAAACGGCTGGTGGTCAATGAACATGGACGTTTGCTCTACCCCCGCGCGCTGGCAGCGCTGGAGCAGGCAACGGAAATCGAGCAACTGTTTCGCGAAGATAACGGTGCCATCCGCGTATTCGCCAGTAGCACGATTGGTAACTACATCCTGCCGGAGGTGATTGCCCACTACCGTCGTGATTTCCCCGATCTGCCGCTGGAGCTGAGCGTGGGTAATAGCCAGGACGTGATCAACGCGGTAGCGGATTTCCGCGTTGATATCGGTTTAATCGAAGGCCCGTGCCACACGGCGGAGATTATCGCCGAGCCTTGGCTCGAAGATGAGCTTGTGGTATTTGCGCCGCCGTCATCCCCGCTGCTGCAAGGGCGCGTAACGCTCGAACAACTGGCCGCTGCGCCGTGGATCCTGCGTGAGCGCGGCTCCGGCACGCGCGAAATTGTCGACTATTTACTGCTCTCGCATTTGCCGCAGTTTCGTCTTGGCATGGAACTGGGGAATTCAGAAGCCATCAAGCATGCAGTGCGCCACGGTTTGGGCATTAGCTGTCTGTCGCGGCGAGTGATTGCCGAACAGTTGGAAACCGGCAGCTTAGCGGAAGTCTCGATTCCGCTGCCCCGTCTGGTGCGTACGCTTTGGCGTATTCACCATCGTCAGAAGCACCTCTCCAGTGCATTGAATCGCTTTATCCGTTACTGCGCGATTTGATTGCACCATCAGCAGGCGTCTGCACCGTTTTGGTGGTGCAGACGCAGCGCTGCAACCTTCGATTCAGCCTCTAAACACCTCGTACTCCACACACCGTCGGAATATATCGTATTGGCACATTAGTTGCAGAAAGTGATTCAAAGAATCTTTTGTTTCATGAGCGATGAGGTGTTGACGATGAAAACGTGGATGAAGGCTGCAGCGGTGGCGACAGTAATGATGGCTTGCACCTCGCAGGCCATGGCGGATCAATTACAGGATATTCAGAAGCGTGGTGTATTGCGCGTGGCTGTACCGCAAGATTTTCCGCCATTTGGCTCTGTGGGCACCGATCTCAAACCGCAAGGTTACGATATTGATATGGCCGGGTACCTGGCAAAAGGTATGAAGGTGAAACTGCAACTGGTGCCCGTAACCAGCGCCAACCGCGTGCCGTACCTGCAAACGCATAAAGTTGACCTGGTAATTTCCAGCCTGGGCAAAAATGCGGAACGCGAAAAAGTGATCGACTTTAGCCGCGCTTATGCGCCTTTCTTCCTTGGTGTGTTTGGTCCGAAAGAGTCCACGGTGACTGACGCGAAAGCACTAAGCGGCAAATCCATTGGTGTCACACGCGGTGCGGTAGAAGATATGGTGCTGAGCGACATCGCGCCGAAAGATGCCGACGTGAAGCGCTACGAAGATAACAACACCACGCTTTCAGCCTATATGTCCGGCCAGGTGCAGTACCTTGCCACCGGTAACGTAGTGGTGGCGGCTATCGCGCGGCAGAACCCGCAAAAAGCCCCGGTCAGCCAATTTATGCTGAAAGATTCGCCGTGCTATATCGGGCTGATGAAAAACGAACCCGCGCTGAAAGCCGAAGTCGACAAGCTGGTGGAGCAGGCGCTGAAAGAGGGCGAGCTCAACAGCTTGTCACAGAAATGGATGCAGGCGCCGTTACCGGCCAACTTTGGCGCGTAACGCATGACGACGTCGCTTGATTTCGCCGCGCTCTGGCCGTACTGGCCAGAGCTGCTGGCAGGGCTTTGGACCACATTGACCTTAACCACGCTGGCGACGGTTGGTGGCGTGGCGATAGGCATTGCCGGTGCGGCGCTGCGTAGCGGTAAACCCGGCGTGATGAGTGCCATCTGGGGCGCGTATGTTGAGCTTATCCGCAACACGCCTTTTGTGGTGCAACTGTTCTTTATTGTTTTTGGCTTACCGAGCCTCGGGCTGAAACTCACCGCTGGTGAAGCGGCACTGATTGCCATGCTGGTTAACCTTGGCGCCTACAGCACGGAGATTATCCGCGCCGGGATCCAGGTTGCGCCGAAAGGGCAGTGGGAAGCTGCCCGCGTATTGGGGCTCAGTAAATCGCAAACCTTCTTACGGGTGATTTTGCCCCCCGCGCTGAAACGCATTTATCCGGCGCTGGTGAGCCAGTGCATTATCGTCATGCTGGGCTCCTCGGTAGTGTCGCAAGTTTCTTATGAAGAGTTGACCTTTATGGCCAACCTGATTCAGTCGCGCACGTTTTTAAGTTTTGAAGTCTATTTTGTCACCACGCTGCTGTACCTGATGCTGTCGCTACTGATGCGCCAGTTACTGCTGGCAATTGGGCGCAAATGGTTAGGGAGCGAGGCCTAATGAGTACGTTTACTGACTGGGATATTCTGCGCAACCTGCTGCTGGCGGCGCGCTGGACGGTGCTGTTGTCACTGATTGCCTTCGTCTGCGGCACGCTGGTGACGCTGCCGCTGCTGGTGTTACGCATTAGCCGCTGGCGTTTACCAAAACGGTTTATCAGCGCCTATGCCGCACTCTTTCAGGGCACACCGTTGTTGATGCAGCTGTTCCTGGCTTTTTTTGGCCTTGCGCTGTTTGGTATCGATGTCAGCGCGTGGACGGCGGCGACGCTGGCGTTAACGCTGTTTACCAGCGCCTTCTTGCTTGATATCTGGTACGGCAGCATCAAAGCATTGCCCAAAGGGCAATGGGAAGCCTGCCGCTGTCTGGGACTGAGTTTTGGTCAGACGCTGTTTCGTGTGATCGCGCCGCAGGCTATTCGTATCGCCATTGCGCCAACGGTGGGGTTTTCCGTGCAGGTGATTAAAGGCACGGCGCTGGCGTCGATTATCGGTTTTGTCGAACTCACCAAAGCCGGCACCATGCTCAACAACGTTACCTTCGCACCGTTCAAAGTGTTTGGCCTGGTGGCGTTAGGCTATTTCCTGCTGTGTTATCCGCTGTCGCGCTACAGCCGTTATCTGGAGAATAAATTCCATGCCGCTCATCACCATTAATGAAGTGCAAAAATATTATGGCGACAACCATGTGCTGAAGGGCGTAAGCCTCGACATAGAGATGGGGGAAGTGGTGTCGATTATTGGCCGCAGCGGTTCAGGCAAAAGCACCTTGCTGCGCTGCATGAACGGGTTAGAAGGCTACCAGGATGGCAGTATCAAACTGGGGGGGATGACGGTAACGGACCGGGAATCCCAGGCGCGTGAGATCAGCCGCTCAGTGGGAATGGTGTTCCAGAGCTTTAATCTGTTTCCGCATATGACGGCGCTGGAAAACGTGATGCTGGCACCGCGCCGGGTGCTGAAATTGCCTGCGGATGAGTGTCGTCGGCTGGCCAGTGAGATGCTGGAAAAAGTGGGGCTTGGCGAGCGTATTGACTACTATCCGGCTAATCTTTCCGGCGGCCAGCAGCAGCGCGTGGCGATTGCCCGTGCGCTGGCGATGAAACCGAAAGTGCTGCTGTGTGATGAAATTACCTCTGCACTGGACCCGGAATTGGTCGGCGAGGTGCTGCGCGTACTGGAGCAGCTTGCCCGTGAGGGGATGACGCTGATTCTGGTGACCCATGAAATGAACTTTGCGCGCGAAGTGGGCGACCGCGTGGTGTTTATGCATCAGGGAAAAGTCTGGGAGCAAGGCGAAAGCAAACACTTCTTCACGCAGCCGAAAACGCCGGAACTGCAGCAGTTTATCGCGTCAGTACGCGGTCTGAATTAATCTTTCTGCTCCCGCATCCGCGCGGGAGCCTGTTTATCGCCTCGCAACATCTGCCATTCACTGCTTTACTTATAATCCTCTGCCGATCATGAAGGTCTCTAATAAGAGGCGTTTTATGCCGGAAGGCCTGCGTTTCGTTTGCTACAATCGCGCCTCATTTTTTGGATGGATAGCATTTTCTTATGGTTTCCGAAACTAAAACCACAGAAGCGCCCACGCTTCGTCGAGAACTCAAAGCGCGTCATCTGACGATGATCGCGATTGGCGGTTCCATCGGTACAGGTTTGTTTGTCGCATCAGGGGCGACCATTTCTTCGGCGGGCCCGGGCGGCGCGTTGTTCTCCTATATGCTGATTGGCTTGATGGTCTACTTCCTGATGACCAGCCTGGGCGAACTGGCGGCGTACATGCCGGTTTCCGGTTCGTTCTCCACCTATGGTCAGAAATACGTTGAAGAGGGCTTCGGCTTCGCGCTGGGCTGGAACTACTGGTACAACTGGGCGGTGACCATCGCCGTTGACCTTGTGGCATCGCAATTAGTGATGACCTGGTGGTTCCCGGACACGCCGGGTTGGATCTGGAGCGCGCTGTTCCTCGCGGTGATTTTCCTGCTTAACTACATCTCTGTGAAAGGCTTTGGCGAAGCGGAATATTGGTTCTCGCTGATTAAAGTCACTACCGTTATTATCTTTATCGTTGTTGGTGTGATGATGATTGTCGGTATTTTCCAGGGGGAAAAACCGGCAGGCTGGAGCAACTGGGCGATTGGCGATGCGCCATTTGCCGGTGGTTTTTCCGCCATGATCGGTGTGGCAATGATTGTCGGTTTCTCTTTCCAGGGCACTGAGCTGATTGGTATCGCGGCGGGTGAATCGGAAGATCCAGAGAAGAATATTCCGCGCGCGGTGCGTCAGGTGTTCTGGCGTATTCTGCTGTTCTATGTGTTTGCGATTTTGATTATCAGCCTGATTATTCCCTACACCGATCCGAGCCTGCTGCGTAACGACGTAAAAGATATCAGCGTCAGCCCGTTCACGCTGGTGTTCCAGCATGCGGGTTTGCTCTCTGCGGCGGCGGTGATGAATGCGGTGATCCTGACGGCGGTGCTGTCGGCGGGGAACTCGGGAATGTACGCTTCCACGCGTATGCTCTACACGCTGGCGTGTGATGGCAAAGCGCCGCGCATTTTCTCCAAACTGTCGAAAGGTGGCGTGCCGCGTAACGCGCTGTATGCCACCACGGTGATTGCCGCGCTGTGCTTCCTGACCTCAATGTTTGGCAACCAGACCGTGTACTTGTGGCTGCTGAACACTTCCGGCATGACTGGTTTTATCGCCTGGCTGGGCATTGCCATCAGCCACTACCGTTTTCGTCGCGGTTATGTGGCGCAGGGACATTCGCTGGATAACCTGCCGTACCGTTCAGGTTTCTTCCCGCTGGGGCCAATCTTCGCCTTCGCGCTGTGCCTGATCATCACGCTTGGGCAAAACTATCAGGCTTTCCTGGCAGACCGTATTGACTGGGGCGCGGTAGCGGCGACGTATATTGGTATCCCGCTGTTCCTTATTATCTGGTTAGGTTATAAATTTTCCAAAGGAACCCGTTTCGTGCGTTATAGTGAAATGGAGTTTCCGGAACGTTTCACGAAATAAATTCACTCTTTAGCCCTCTGTATGGAGGGCTTTTTTTGCTCTGCCTGTTGCCTTTAGATTTACATCTCACACGACTGACAGCGGCTTCTTTTAAGGTTTTTTAGTGCGCCCTTCGGGGGCGAAATGAGTGTCGCTTTCTGTGAAGGCGGATATTTTGTGCTCCCTGTCCTGGCTTCGCTATCAGATCTCTGCGCCAACGAACCTATACTTCTCCTGATATCCACAAGTGTTATCGACAGTAATGGAGAATCGTATGAGTACATCCCTTTACAGTAAAACCCCGTCAGTCGCGGTGCTTGATAACCGGGGCCTGGCGGTACGCGACATCATATATCACCGTCATCCCGATGCGCCGGACACCTCCGAGGAACGTATCACGCATCATCAGTTCGATGCGCGTGGCCAGCCGTCACAAAGTGCCGACCCGCGTCTGTATGCCGCCGGGCTGGTGAATTTCAGTTACCTCCACGACCTGAACGGTACGCCGCTGCGTACGCAGAGCGCCGATGCCGGTACCACGGTTGCCCTGAATGACGCGTCAGGGCGGGCTTTTTTGCAGGTCAGCAATATCGGCACCGGTAATGACCGCAGCACCACAGTCACCCATACTTTTCAGTATGAAGAGGCAGGGCTGCCGGGGCGGCTGCTCGGTATTACCGAACAGATTGCCGGAGACAGTGCGCGCATCACGGAGCGGTTTATCTGGGGCGGTCATTCCTCAGATGAACAGAGCCACAATCTCGCCGGTCAGCTGGTCAGCCATTACGACCCGGCAGGCCTGCTTTCGATGAGCAGCGTTTCCCTGAACGGCGTGCCGCTTTCCGTCACCCGCCAGTTGCTGCCGGATGATGCAGAAGCAGACTGGCAGGGCGCGGACGCCTCGGCGTGGAACGACCTGCTGGCGGGTGAAACCTACACCACAACCAGCACGGTAGACGCCGCCGGAAATGTCCTGACCACGCTTGACGCGAAAGGCAATACCCAGCGCGTGGCGTTTGATGTGGCGGGTCTGCTGAAGGGCAGCTGGCTGACCATTAAGGGTGAAACAGAACAAGTCATCGTGAAATCCCTGACATACTCTGCTGCCGGGCAGAAACTGCGCGAGGAGCACGGCAACGGCGTGGTGACAACCTACAGTTACGAAGCGGAAACCCAGCGGCTGGTGGGTATTAAAACCGAACGCGCGACAACGACAAAAGTGCTGCAGGATTTGCGCTACGAGTACGACCCGGTGGGCAACGTGCTGGTGATTACTAACGATGCCGAGGAGACCCGTTTCTGGCGCAATCAGCAGGTGGTGCCCGAAAACACCTACGCCTACGACAGCCTGTACCAGCTGGTCAGCGCCACCGGGCGCGAAATGGCCAGCGCGGTGCAGCAGAGTAATAACCGGCCTGATTTCACCTCCTTCGATAACGCCACCTACACGAACTACTCCCGCACTTACACCTACGACAACGCCGGTAATCTGACGAAAATTCAGCACAGCGCCCCGGCCTCCGGCAATAACTACACCACCAGCATCACCGTCTCCGACCGCAGCAACCGCGCAGTACTCAGCACCTTCACGGAAAACCCGGCCGATGTGGAGGCGCTGTTCACCGCCGGCGGTCAGCAGAAACAGATGCTGCCGGGGCAAAATCTGCTGTGGACGGCGCGCCAGGAACTGCAGAAAGTCACTCCAGTGATGCGCGATGGCGAACCCGACGACAGCGAACGCTACCGCTACGACGCCAGCAGCCAGCGCGTGCTGAAAATCACCTCGCAGCTGACCGGTAACAGTACGCAGACGAAAAGGGTGATTTACCTGCCGGGTCTGGAACTGCGCAGCAGCAGCGCGGAAACCCTTCAGGTGATAATCGTTGGAGAAGCCGGTCGCGCCCAGGTACGGGTGCTGCACTGGGAAAGCGGTCAGCCTGCCGGAATTGCTAATGACCCGATTCGTTACAGCTACGACAACCTTACCGGCAGCAGCGCACTGGAAGTGGACGGCAGCGGCGAGCTTATCAGCCAGGAAGAGTATTACCCGTATGGCGGCACGGCGCTGTTTGCCGCGCGCAGCCAGCTGGAAGCGGATTACAAAACCCTCCGTTATTCCGGTAAAGAGCAGGACGCGACGGGGCTTTATTATTATGGATATCGCTATTACCAGCCGTGGGCGGGACGGTGGCTCTCAGCAGACCCGGCGAGCACCGTGGATGGGCTTAATTTGTTCAGGATGGTGAGGGATAATCCGGTAACATTATATGACAACGATGGTAGAGTTTCGAATGAAACACAAAGATTGAGAAAATATTCAATTAAAAATCCAGGGCTTGATGAGGAAATAATAACTGCAAAATCCATTCTTGATGAGGCGATAAAAAAACTGGAAGTGCCTAAATTAGAGAAAAAAACAAAAGAAGATATTCGTGAAATTCTTAAAGGAGGAGCTAATGCTAAAAAGATAAAAACGACAGAATTAAAAGGGGAAATATTGTTAAGATTTAAATTTATGCAGGATGCTTTATTAAAAAGCAAAACCATGTACGATGAGGAAGGAAAGGAAAAAGGAAATCTTGCATATGTATTACATGGTGATTCTGAAAGGAAAATATATTTTTCTGAGGCGCACTTAGAGCATTTGGGATCTGTTCAGAATATCCATAATATACTGCATGAAGCATCACATTTTTCCGGTATTAAAAGAAGCGGTAGATTCTACGAAATATTCGGTGAAAAAGGAACGCAGGACTATTTTTACACTCCATCCAGTCCTCACAATATTTATAAACCTGAAGAATATGTCAAGGAGTTAACCGGCGATACGGAAATAATTCTAAAAGGGATAGATCTAAGTGGAGTAAATAGGAATGCTAAGACGAAGAAGACAGCAATAGATATAGCATTGCATAATGCAGATACGTTAAGTCTTATTGCATTAAAACTTGGTTTCTCCAGAATTAAAAAGATGTCAACTTCGACAAGTAATCTCCATAAATAAAAGAGGAGCCGGCGAGTTAATCGCCGGGTTTACGATTATTTCAGCAGATGTTGCGCATGGAAGCGCACATGATCTTCAATAAACGAAGCGATAAAGAAGTAACTGTGATCGTAGCCGGACTGGATGCGCAGCGTCAGCGGCCACGATTTTTGTCGTGCCACTTCCGCAAGCCTCGCAGGCTGGAGCTGATCGGCCAGGAACTGATCGTTGTCACCCTGATCGATAAGTGTTGGAATCGCGTCAGTTTCGTTGCTTTCCAGCATCAGCGCACAGCTATCCCATTCACGCCATTGTTGCGCGTCGTCACCCAGATAGGCGCGAAACGCTTTTTGCCCCCACGGCACCTGTAACGGGTTAACGATTGGTGCAAAGGCGGAAACGCTGGTGTAACGGCCAGGGTTTTTCAGCGCCATGATTAGCGCGCCGTGGCCGCCCATCGAATGGCCACTGATAGCGCAGCGGTCGCTGACCTTAAATTGCGACTGGATAAGCGTCGGTAATTCATCGCGTAGGTAATCATACATTCGGTAATGCGCTGCCCACGGCTGCTGGGTGGCATTGAGGTAAAAACCTGCACCTTTGCCCAGGTCATAGCTGTCTGCATCTGCCACATCGTCGCCACGCGGGCTGGTATCCGGCATCACCAGCACAATACCTAATTCTGCAGCGACGCGTTGTGCCCCGGCTTTGGTGGTGAAATTTTCGTCATTGCAGGTGAGGCCGGAGAGCCAGTACAGCACCGGCGGCGGTGTTGCGCTGTATTGCGGCGGTAAGAAGATGCTAAAGGTCATCGTGCAGTTCAATATGGCGGAGTCGTGGTGCCAGCGCTGTTGCCAGCCTTCAAAACAGCGGTGCTCTTCGAGCATTTCCATGCGGGGCTCCTTAGAATTTTTACAAACAAAGTAAGGTGACTTCTTGTCATCATACAGACTATTCCCTTTGCTGTGAGTAACTTTCACTTCCGCATAAACGCAACATACTGCATCATAAACATAACTTTACGTTAACATTTGGAGGCGCTAATGGCGCAACGTGTGGCGCTTTGTGGGTTTATTGTGCTGGTGGTAGCGATGGGCATCGGGCGTTTTGCCTTCACACCGCAGGTGCCGTTAATGATCCGCGACGAACAACTAACCCTGACCAGCGCCGGGCTGGTGGCGGCGATTAACTACCTCGGCTATCTGCTTGGTGCCTGGGACGCAATGCGTGCGCAGCGGCATATCGAAGTGCGTCTTTATCTTGGTATTGGCGGCGCGGTGGCGCTGACCTTTCTCTCTTCGCTTGCGGATAACGCATGGGTGCATGGGGCGTTGCGTCTGGTCATTGGCGCAATGAGTGGCTGGGCGATGGTGCTGATTGCCGCCTGGACCAACGAGCGGCTGGCGCACGCTGGAAAACCAGGGCTGAGTGCCGCGGTGTTTGCCGGGCCGGGCGCAGGCATTGCATTAAGCGGCCTGCTGGCGGTGGCGATCCAGGCAAAAGGGTTAACTGCTGCGTCCGCATGGCAGGTGTATGGCGTATTGGCGCTGCTGTTGGTGGCATTGATTGCCCGCTATTTGCCGCGTCCTGGTGAGTGGCATCGGCCAGGAGAAAAGCCACAGCCGCTACAGTTAACCACCGATCTTAAACGCCTGGTCTGGAGCTACAGCCTGGCCGGGTTTGGTTATATTTTACCGGCGACGTTCCTGTCGCAAATGGCGGCGCTGCGTTTTCCGGGCAGCCTGTTTGCTCAATTTGTCTGGCCGGTGTTTGGTGCCGCCGCGGTGGTGGGGATAGCATTAAGTATTCTGCTACGCCACGTTGGACACAGCCATCAGCGGCTGGCGATTGTGTTGTGGCTGCAAGGCGCGGGCGTACTGGCGGCATGGTTACTGCCAGGTATGAGCGGGCTGGTGTGCGGCGCGTTGCTGGTAGGCGGCGGATTTCTCTGCGCCGTGCAGCTTTCACTGCTGTATGGACGCGAACTTGCACCCAATCACACGCGTTATATGGCCGGGTTGTTGACCACGGGCTATGCGATGGGGCAACTGGTCGGCCCAATGACCTCTGCTCTTTCCACCTGGCTTACGCAGCAGCTTGAACCGGCGCTTGGTGTGGCGGCAATGGCTCTGGTCATTGGGGGAGTTTTGGTCTGGAAACGTACGTCCTGAAAGGCGGCAGCGATTTCAATAATTATCGTCGTCGGGGCTGGATTATGTGCGCGACCTCACGCACAATGTTCGCTCACTTTGCGTTAACACCGCGAAGTTCGCCACACCTGCAGGAGAATAAAAAACATGTCATCACTCAGTAAAGAAGCGGCGCTCGTTCACGAGGCTCTGGTTGCCCGTGGTCTGGAAACGCCGCTGCGCCCACCAGTGCAAATGGATAACGAATCCCGTAAACGCCTTATCGCCGGGCATATGACTGAGATTATGCAACTGCTGAATCTCGATCTGAATGATGACAGCCTGATGGAAACGCCGCATCGCATTGCCAAAATGTATGTCGATGAGATCTTCTCCGGCCTTGATTACGCCAATTTCCCGAAGATAACCGTCATTGAAAACAAGATGAAAGTCGATGAGATGGTGACGGTGCGCGATATCACGCTGACCAGCACCTGCGAACACCATTTTGTCACGATCGACGGCAAAGCCACCGTTGCCTATATCCCGAAGGATTCAGTTATCGGCCTGTCGAAAATCAACCGTATCGTGCAGTTTTTTGCGCAGCGACCGCAGGTGCAGGAGCGACTGACGCAGCAGATCCTTACCGCGCTGCAAACGCTGCTTGGCACCAACAATGTCGCGGTTTCTATTGATGCGGTGCATTATTGCGTGAAAGCGCGCGGCATCCGCGATGCGACCAGCGCAACCACCACGACCTCGCTCGGTGGTTTGTTCAAGTCGAGCCAGAATACTCGCCAGGAGTTCCTGCGCGCAGTCCGCCACACTAACTGATAAGCGGGAGCCGCCGACATGGAGAGGAATGTCACGCTGGATTTTATTCGTGGCATCGCCATTCTCGGGATTCTTTTGCTGAATATCACCGCCTTTGGTTTGCCAAAGGCGGCTTATCTTAACCCAGCCTGGTACGGCGACATCACGGTGTCGGATGCCTGGACTTGGGCGCTGCTCGATCTCTTCGCGCAGGTGAAATTCCTCTCACTGTTTGCCCTTTTGTTCGGTGCGGGTCTGCAAATGTTGCTGCCGCGCGGGAAGCGCTGGATCCAGTCGCGCCTGACGCTACTGGTGCTGCTCGGTTTCATTCATGCTCTCTTCTTCTGGGATGGCGATATCCTGCTGGCTTATGGGTTGGTTGGGCTAATTGCCTGGCGCATGGTACGCGATGCGCAGAATGTGAAGACGATGTTCAATACCGGTGTGGTGCTGTACCTGATTGGCATTGCTGTTTTGTTATTGCTGGGGGGCATTTCAGGTGCGCAGCCGAACCGCTCCTGGTTGCCGGATACGGCGAATGTGCAGTACGAAACCTGGTGGCGAGTCAGCGGCGGCATAGGGGAGGCCATCAGCAATCGTGCGGATATGCTCTCTAATGCACTGTTGTCGCTGGGGGCGCAATATGGCTGGCAACTGGCGGGCATGATGCTGATAGGCGCGGCGCTGATGCGCAGCGGTTGGTTGAAAGGGCAATTCAGCCTGCGCCATTACCGCCGAACGGGGGGGCTGCTGATTGGTCTAGGGCTACTGATCAACATCCCTGCGATTATTGCTCAGTGGCAGCTAGGCTGGTCGTATCGCTGGTGCGCTTTCTTTCTGCAAGCTCCGCGTGAACTTGGCGCGCCGTTACAGGCGGTGGGTTACGCCGCGCTGGCGTGGGGATTCTGGCCGCAGATCTGTGGTTTCAAGCTGGTCAACGCTATTGCCTGTGTTGGACGCATGGCGCTTACCAACTATTTGTTGCAAACGTTAATTTGCATCACCTTATTCAATCGTTTCGGGCTGTTTATGCAGTTCGACCGCCTGCAACTGCTGGCATTCGTGCCTGCGGTATGGGCCGTGAATATCCTCTTCTCCCTGTTTTGGCTCAGGCGTTTTCGCCAGGGGCCAATGGAATGGCTATGGCGGCAATTGACCGCACGTGCTGCAGGGACGTCATTAGCGCGCACATCCAGATAACGATCTGGATCACAATCATTAACAAAACGGATGTAACCGTTTCCATTCATGTGATGCCACTCACGTAGCAATCGTCTGCTGACTGCCAGAATAGCCTCCTTACTTAACACAGGGGGTGGCTGTGAACTGCCGCAATCCAGAAAAGGTAGGTAAAAATGATCACCATTCGTGACGTTGCCCGGCATGCGGGCGTCTCTGTCGCGACGGTGTCCCGCGTGCTTAATAACAGCGCGCTGGTCAGCCCGGAAACGCGCGAAACGGTGATGAAAGCCGTTGCCCAACTGGGTTATCGCCCGAATGCCAACGCCCAGGCGCTGGCGACGCAGGTTAGCGACACCATTGGCGTAGTGGTGATGGATGTCTCCGATGCCTTTTTCGGTGCGCTGGTGAAAGCGGTGGATACGGTTGCTCAGCAGCACCAAAAATATGTGCTAATTGGCAACAGTTATCATGAAGCGGAAAAAGAGCGTCACGCCATTGAAGTTTTGATCCGCCAACGCTGTAACGCCCTGATTGTTCACTCAAAAGCACTAAGCGATGAAGAGCTTACGGGCTTCATGGAGCAGATCCCCGGCATGGTGCTTATCAACCGGCTGGTGCCTGGCTATGCGCACCGCTGCGTCTGCCTTGATAACGTCAGCGGGGCGGTGATGGCAACGCGCATGCTGCTCAATAACGGCCATCAGCGCATCGGTTATCTGGCGTCCAGCCATCAGATTGAAGATAACGATATGCGCCGCGAAGGGTGGTTCCGTGCGCTGGAAGAGCAGGGGATTAATGCCCCGGAAAGCTGGGTTGGCACCGGTTCGCCGGACATGCAAGGCGGTGAAGCGGCGATGGTGGAGCTGCTGGGACGCAACCTGCAACTCACCGCAGTCTTCGCCTATAACGACAGCATGGCAGCGGGTGCGTTGACGGCGCTGAAAGACAACGGCATTGCGGTGCCACAGCATTTATCACTCATTGGTTTCGATGATATTCCAATAGCGCGTTACACCGACCCGCAACTGACGACGGTACGTTACCCGGTCGCCTCAATGGCGCGGCTGGCGACCGAGCTGGCGTTGCAGGGGGCCGCAGGAAAGCTGGATCCAGAGGCTGCGCACTGCTTTATGCCGACCCTGGTACGCCGCCATTCCGTGACCGCGCGGCAAACTGTGGCGCCGATCACTAACTTATAAACTTCGATGATGTAACCGTTTTCAATCTGTGAGTAAATTCACAGTATCTTAACAAGGCGCTGACTATGATGTCAGCGTTTTAGAAGCTGAAACACGATGTAACGGTGATTAATCACTTTCACTATAAGTGAGCGCTTTGAAACATCGAAGAAAGCGAACTTCTGGAGCGTTACCCGGACACGGACGAATGGATTTTTAGAGTGAACTTCGGTCGGCAGTAACGTTTTCGTAACAACTGACCCGCCGAGCATTATTCACAAGAACTACCCTGCATATAAAAAAACCGGAGATACCATGAATAAGAAGGTGTTGACTCTGTCTGCTGTTATGGCAAGCATGCTTTTTGGCGCAGCCGCACACGCAGCGGATACCCGCATTGGTGTGACCATCTATAAATATGACGACAACTTTATGTCCGTTGTCCGTAAGGCTATCGAAAAAGACGCCAAAGCAGCGCCAGATGTTCAGCTGCTGATGAACGACTCGCAGAATGACCAATCCAAACAGAACGATCAGATCGACGTGCTGCTGGCAAAAGGCGTAAAAGCACTGGCGATCAACCTGGTTGACCCGGCTGCGGCAGGCACGGTGATTGAGAAAGCGCGTGGTCAAAACGTTCCGGTTGTTTTCTTTAACAAAGAACCTTCTCGTAAAGCGCTGGATAGCTACGATAAAGCCTACTACGTGGGTACCGACTCCAAAGAATCCGGCGTGATTCAGGGCGACCTGATTGCTAAACACTGGGCGGCGAACCCGGGTTGGGATCTGAACAAAGATGGCCAGATCCAGTTTGTACTGCTGAAAGGCGAGCCGGGCCACCCGGATGCTGAAGCACGTACCACTTACGTTATCAAAGAGCTGAATGATAAGGGCATTAAAACCCAGCAGTTGGCTCTGGATACCGCTATGTGGGATACCGCTCAGGCGAAAGACAAAATGGACGCCTGGCTCTCTGGCCCGAACGCCAACAAAATTGAAGTGGTTATCGCTAACAACGACGCGATGGCAATGGGCGCGGTTGAAGCACTGAAAGCACACAACAAATCCGCTATTCCGGTATTTGGCGTCGATGCGCTGCCAGAAGCTCTGGCACTGGTGAAATCCGGTGCGATGGCCGGTACCGTGCTGAACGATGCGAACAACCAGGCGAAAGCGAGCTTCGATCTGGCGAAAAACCTGGCCGAAGGTAAAGGCGCGGCAGATGGCACCACCTGGAAAATCGAAAATAAAATTGTTCGTATTCCTTACGTTGGTGTAGATAAAGACAACCTGGCTGAAATCGCCGGTAAATAATATTAAGAAAGCATGTTCTCATTGGGCGCAACGACTGTTGCGCCCTTATAACACGATATGCCAGGCCAACAAGGTATAATTATGGTCAGCAATAATACTCAGTCGTCAGGTGAATTCTTGTTGGAAATGAGCAATATCAACAAGTCTTTTCCAGGCGTAAAGGCACTCGATAATGTCAATTTGAAAGTCCGTCCGCATTCGATCCATGCATTAATGGGCGAGAACGGTGCGGGGAAATCAACATTATTAAAATGTCTTTTTGGGATCTATCAAAAAGATTCCGGCAGTATTCTTTTTCAGGGGAAAGAGATCGATTTCCATTCCGCTAAAGAAGCGCTGGAAAATGGTATTTCGATGGTTCACCAGGAACTCAACCTGGTGTTGCAACGTTCCGTGATGGATAATATGTGGTTGGGGCGTTATCCGACCAAAGGCATGTTTGTCGATCAGGATAAAATGTTCCACGATACCAAAGCCATTTTTGATGAGCTGGATATTGATATCGACCCTAAAGCACGCGTGGGAACATTATCTGTATCGCAAATGCAGATGATTGAAATTGCCAAAGCGTTCTCTTATGACGCCAAAATTGTCATTATGGATGAGCCGACTTCTTCGCTGACGGAAAAAGAAGTTAATCATCTGTTTAAAATTATCCGTAAACTGAAAGATCGTGGCTGTGGCATTGTTTATATCTCCCATAAAATGGAAGAGATATTCCAGCTGTGCGATGAAATTACTATTCTGCGCGACGGCCAGTGGATTGCCACCCAGCCGCTGGAAGGGCTGGATATGGATAAAATCATCGCCATAATGGTTGGCCGATCCCTGAACCAGCGCTTCCCGGACAAGCACAACGTGCCGGGCGAAACCATTCTTGAAGTGCGTAATCTCACCTCGTTGCGCCAGCCCTCTATTCGCGATATCTCCTTTGATTTACGTAAAGGCGAAATTCTCGGTATCGCGGGGCTGGTCGGGGCGAAACGTACTGATATTGTTGAGACGTTATTTGGTATTCGCGAAAAGTCCGCAGGCACGATTAAACTTCATGGCAAGTTGATTAATAATCACACCGCCAATGAAGCGATTAATAATGGCTTTGCGCTGGTGACGGAAGAACGCCGTTCTACCGGTATTTATGCTTATCTTGATATCGGTTTTAACTCATTAATCTCAAATATTCAGAATTACAAAAATAAAGTCGGTCTGCTGGATAATAGCCGCATGAAGAGCGATACCCAATGGGTTATTGACTCCATGCGTGTTAAAACACCCGGCCACCGTACACAAATTGGTTCGCTTTCCGGTGGTAACCAGCAAAAAGTGGTTATTGGTCGCTGGCTATTAACGCAGCCAGAAATTTTAATGCTTGATGAGCCGACCCGTGGTATTGACGTTGGGGCTAAATTTGAAATTTACCAACTGATTGCCGAACTGGCGAAAAAGAATAAGGGGATCATTATTATTTCCTCTGAAATGCCTGAGTTGTTAGGCATCACTGACCGTATTCTGGTTATGAGCAATGGCCTCGTTTCCGGAATTGTTGATACTAAAACGACAACGCAAAACGAAATTCTCCGTCTTGCGTCTTTGCACCTTTAAGATCAGGGGCTCCTCATGAGTGCGTTAAATAAGAAAACTTTTCTCACTTATCTGAAAGACGGCGGTATTTACGTTGTTCTTTTAGTGTTACTGGCCATTATCATTTTTCAGGATCCCACATTCTTAAGTCTGCTGAACTTAAGTAACATTCTGACGCAATCCTCGGTGCGTATTATTATCGCGCTGGGTGTAGCGGGTCTGATTGTGACCCAGGGTACAGACCTTTCCGCCGGACGTCAGGTTGGCCTCGCGGCAGTGGTTGCCGCAACGCTGCTGCAGTCGATGGAAAACGTCAACAAAGTCTTCCCGGATATGTCGACAATGCCGATTCCGGTGGTGATCCTGATTGTCTGCGTCATCGGCGCAGTGATTGGCCTGGTGAACGGTATCGTGATTGCTTACCTGAACGTGACGCCGTTTATCACCACGCTGGGTACGATGATTATTGTTTATGGTATCAACTCCCTGTACTACGACTTTGTGGGTGCGTCGCCGATTTCCGGCTTTGACAGCGGCTTCTCGACCTTTACGCAGGGCTTTATTGCGCTGGGCAGTTTCCGTCTGTCGTATATCACTTTCTATGCGTTGATCGCCGTGGCGTTCGTCTGGGTGCTGTGGAATAAAACCCGCTTTGGCAAAAATATTTTCGCCATCGGTGGTAACCCGGAAGCGGCAAAAGTCTCCGGCGTTAACGTGGCGCTGAACCTGCTGATGATTTACGCGCTGTCCGGTGTGTTCTATGCCTTCGGCGGGATGCTGGAAGCGGGTCGTATCGGTTCCGCTACCAACAACCTGGGCTTTATGTATGAACTGGACGCCATCGCCGCCTGCGTGGTTGGCGGGGTCTCCTTCAGCGGCGGTGTGGGTACCGTGCTTGGCGTAGTGACCGGTGTGATTATCTTCACCGTTATCAACTACGGTCTGACCTATATCGGTATTAACCCGTACTGGCAGTACATCATCAAGGGCGGCATCATTATCTTCGCCGTGGCGCTGGACTCACTGAAATACGCACGTAAAAAATAATCCCATCATCTATACCAGGCCCGCTGAAATAGCGGGCTTTTTTTTGCCTGTTTACCGCCTGTTGCGATGGATTAAACCCACTGCTTCCTACCCAAAAACTTCACTCACGGCGAGTTGTTAAATTTTTTGCTTCAGTGCTACGCTCAATAAAGTCGCAATGTTAATAAGGAGATTAGGGATGAACAGTGAGTGCACGTTTCCTGCACTTCCCGTGATTGGCTGGCAGGTGGGAGTGGTAGAGGATTTGAATGGCGTGGTAGTGAAGTTTGGTTGCAGCACGGGGCCTTGCGGCGCGGGAGCAACGACGTTTGATTCGCCTTTTTTTAATTTAACCCCTGATATGGTGAGAAGCCTGATCTACGACCTTGAGCGTAGCCTGCAGCAGCATGAAAGCAAAGTGGCCTGACGCTTCGCTTTGCACTTCGGGTGCATCCCATGTGCCCGATATTTAAGCCAATTCTGAATGCCTGTATGCCCATAGCTACTTACGCTTGAAAGAATGAATCTGTGAATGAGGTTGTATCCGCAGCTCAGGGGCGCTTATGAATTTTGTTTATTTTACTGTTGATAATCTACCGCATGAAAAAAATACTCCTGTTAACTTCTCTCTGAAAAATGTCGAACTGTTGCGCGATGGCGACGTGATTGCCTCCCTCGGCGATCTCAAAATCACGTCCTTACCCTTTTTCTATTTCTGCCCGGTACCTACTGGCTTTCGCAAAATAGAGTTCAGGATGAAGAACAGCCCGCCAGCACGGATTGTGTGTAGCGCAGGGTATTTAAAAAGCGGGGAATACCTGGTTAATACGCCGGAAGGGGAGAAAGCATTGTCCTTCAACGCGCTAAATGGCCAGTGGACGCTCGACAGAGCCAGCCGTGCGGCTATCGATCACCGCCATTTTGTTGAGCGCGGCTTTACGCTTCTCCGTCCAATGAAAACCAACAGTCGCAACGCGTCAATTAACTGACGCTTCAGTTTTTTCCTTTCTTTTGCATATCGATAAGCTGCTCGGCGGTGACGGCCGGGTAGCCTTGCGCGTCGTCCGGCACTTCCTGCATTGACGGAATAGGCACCAGCGGACCGAGGAAGCGCGGCTCACGCTTGAACATATACAGATCGGCAATAGTGCCCAGCCGCGCGCCAAATTCGCGCACGCGGACGCTCCACATATCTTTCGGCGAAGGCACGGCGTAACACTGTGCCTGGATGCCCATATGCTGGGCGATAAACAACGCACGTTCGCAGTGGAAACGCTGGGTAATGATAATGAAGTCGTTGGTATCGAAGACTTTACGCGTGCGCACAATCGAATCCAGTGTGCGGAAACCGGCATAATCCAGCACGATGTCGGCAGGATCGACACCAGCGGCGATTAAATCCTTACGCATGGTCATCGGTTCGTTGTAGCTTTGCAGGGCATTATCACCGCTCAGCAACAGGTAGTTTACCTTGCCGCTGTTATACGCATTAAGCGCGCCCTGAATTCGGTAGCGGTAATATTGATTGATAACGCCAGTACGGTAGTACTTTGCGGTACCGAGGACGACGCCGACCTGCCGCCAGGGAAGATCCTGCAAGTCGTCGTAAATATAGGGGGCGGTTTTCCAGCTCATCCAGCGGTCTAAGCCAAGCGCAGTTAACAGCAGCAAGCCGATGAGGACTAACAAGCTGTAAAAAAAACGCTTTAACATGCAGCAGACTCGAACAGGATTAGAATGTCCCTCAGGCTACTTTACCCGTGCGGCAAGCGCAAGAAACCACGGTTCAATTGCGGGGTTTTTCATCACTGCGGGCGCGAACCCGCAGCGTGAGTTATTTACTCAGCAAAACACGTTCAACTTTCTCACATCCCAGTGCGCGCAGTGTGGCGGTGGTGGCATCCCATTGGGTGAGCGGCGCATCGGCGCGTTCCGCCAGTACAGCACGTTGAATATCCGAGTAGTCGAAGCCGCCAAGGCTCAGCAGATTCAGTGCGCCTTGCAATGGTGGCAGCGTGGGGTTGAATGCGGCGTTTTCCGCGTAGCTACCGCTGAAGATACGCCCGTCGCGACAAAGAATTGCCACGCCCGACGGCGAATGGGTGTAGGGCGAGTGGCTTTTATTGGCCGCGTGGATTGCCGCCTGTGCCACGTCATCACCGTGCAGTGAAAAACCGTGGTTCTGTTGGTCCATTAACAGCGTTTTGATGTCGAGATCTTTTGGACCAAACGCATCCGGCAGGTAATCGCCCAACGTATGCGGCGCGCGACCCGGCAGGTTAATGCGCAGAGTCAGGCCGCTGTTCAGTTCATTCATAAACTGGCGGCAGTGGCCACACGGCGTGTAGTTGACGGTCACGGAAGAGAGCGCTTTTTCCCCGCGCAGCCAGGCGTGGCTGATGGCGCTCTGCTCGGCATGTACGGTTTGTTGCATTGTCGCGCCAAGAAACTCCATATTGGCGCCGAAATACCATGTTCCGCTGATGCCACGCGCAATCGCGCCCACGTTGAAGTGGGAAAGGTCGGTGCGGGCGCAGGCGGCGGCGAGCGGCAGTAACGCAAACGCCAGCGCATCCTCGTCCAGCCCCGTCGCGCTTTGCAATGTTGCCACCTGCTCTGCGCTCAGCATGGCGGGGAAATGCTCATCCACCAGCAGAGGAGCCAGTGCGGTCTGTAAATTCTCCGCAAGCCCGGAAAAAGCAGGGTGAAAACGTGAATGCATAGCTGTGCCTCATAGCAGTGTATTGGAATCGTAGTTTACGGGGCCGCATAGCCTCTATGTGTGATTCACTTCACACTGTATGTGCAACTTATGAAACTCAAATTAAAAATGCGCGACGTATCGCAAATTTTAACCCAGCAATGCGAGGATAACCGGGAACAAAAACGGCGCGGCCAGCGAGGTGATAATCCCGCAAATCACTAATGCCAGCGAACTGAACGCCCCTTCCTGATAATCCAGCTCGGCGCAGCGCGCGGTACCCAGCGCATGCGAGGCGGTTCCCATCGCCAGCCCGCGTGCCGATTTCGTGGTTATACGCATCAGGTTCAGCAGGGTATGACCGAATACTGCGCCCAATACGCCGACAAAGATCACGCACACTGCGCTGATTGCCGGGATACCGCCAATGCTGCCACCAACCGCCATCGCAATCGGCGTGGTAACGGATTTCGGTAATATCGATGCCGCAATTTCCGGTGTCGCGCCCATCAGCAGCGCAACGGCGGTACCGGAAAACATCGCCACCATGCTGCCGATAAAGCAAATAGTAATAATTGATTTCCAGCGGGCGCGAATCTGATGTAACTGCTCATAGAGCGGAAACGCCAGCGCAACAACGGCAGGTTGCAACAGATCGTTAAGGACCTTACTGCCCTGGAAATAGTGGTCATACGGAATACCCGTCACCAGCAGGATCGGGATAATCACCACCATCGCCACCAACAGCGGGTTGAGCAGCGGCAGCTTGAAACGCGCGGCGAGTTTACGCGCGGCGAAAAAAACCGCCAGCGTCAGCGGTAACGACCACCAGATATACGTCATCATTCTTTACGACCTTTTTGTCCTGCCACTTTACGCTCGCCATGCACCAGATGGGTGCTCCAGCTCACCACCAAAAAGACAATAATTGTGCTCACCGCGCAGGAAACAACAATCGGGCCGAACTGCGCACGCAGCAGGTCGTAATATTGCATGACGCCAACGCCAATGGGTACGAACAGCAGAGCCATGTAACGGATCAAAATAAAGCAGCCCGGATTTACCCATTTGGCAGGCAGAATTTGCAGCGCCAGCAGCACGAACATAATCAGCATGCCGATAATGCTGCCAGGAATGGTAATGGGCAGCAGCGATGAAACAAAAATGCCTGCGTAGAGACAAGCGTAAATAAGCACAAACGCACGAAGATACTGCCAGATAATATTCAGTGAGTTACTCATGGTGAAAGCCCTTGTCGAAACGCATTCATCATACAATTAAAGCAAAAAACGTGCTACTGATCACATCATGAATTATGAGCATACCAAACATTCCATTCAGGAACGTTATGCATTCCCACAAGATTTAGCGCCACACGTAGCCCAAAGTGTAGTGAAGAAAGGCACTTTCCACGCCTGAACAGAGACGCTACTATGGCGCCTCTTTTTTGCGGGGCGATATATGCGTGTATTACTGGCGCCGATGGAAGGCGTGCTCGATTCGCTGGTGCGCGAGCTGCTGACCGAGGTTAACGATTATGATTTGTGCATCACCGAATTCTTACGCGTGGTGGATCAACGCCTGCCGGTAAAATCCTTCTATAAAATCTGCCCTGAGTTGCACCGTCAAAGCCGAACGCCTTCCGGTACGCTGGTGCGTATTCAACTCTTAGGACAATACCCGCAGTGGCTGGCTGAAAATGCCGCGCGCGCGGTTGAGCTGGGCTCCTGGGGGGTTGATCTCAACTGCGGTTGCCCGTCGAAACTGGTCAACGGCAGCGGTGGCGGTGCGACGTTACTCAAAGATCCTGAGCTTATCTATCGTGGTGCAAAAGCGATGCGCGAAGCGGTGCCGTCGCACCTGCCGGTGACGGTAAAAGTGCGTCTTGGCTGGGACAGCCCTGCGCGCGCGTTTGAAATTGCCGATGCGGTACAGCAGGCCGGCGCCAGCGAACTGGCGATACACGGGCGCACCAAAGAAGAGGGTTACAAAGCCGAGTGCATCAATTGGCACGCCATCGGCGAGATCCGTAAGCGGTTAACCATTCCGGTGATTGCCAACGGCGAGATTTGGGACTGGCAAAGTGCACAGGATTGTATGGCCGCCACCGGCTGTGATGCGGTGATGATTGGCCGCGGCGCGCTGAATGTGCCGAATCTGAGTCGGGTGGTGAAATATAACGAACCGCGTATGCCGTGGCCGGAGGTTGTCGCGTTGTTGGCGAAATATTCGCGGCTGGAAAAGCAGGGCGATACCGGCTTGTATCACGTTGCGCGCATCAAACAGTGGCTGGGCTATTTACGCAAAGAATATCTTGAGGCCAGCGAGTTGTTTACTGAGATCCGCACCTATAAACATTCCGACGATATCGCGCAGGCGATCTCTCGCCAGCTCACCTGCGTTTGCGGCTGACGCGAACCGATTACAATATTCATTAACTGAATATATCGTATGATGGCGATCACATTTCACTGGCTGTCTCGTTGTTCGCTTCAATACAGCTAGTTTAAAGTGCGAGCGTGGATTGTTACTGCGCAAGCAGGCGAAACCTGATCATCTGGCAACTGTCGGAGGTCAGGTTTTTTTATTTCCGGGGTCGGAATGAATATCACCAAAATATTAAACAACAATGTCGTGGTGGTGCTGGACGAGCAGCAGCGCGAACAAGTGGTGATGGGCAGGGGAATTGCTTACCAGAAACGTCCCGGCGATCAACTCGATGAGCGCAGTATCGAAAAAGTGTTCGCCTTGCAGAGCGATGAGCTGGTGCGGCGTCTTGGTGAGCTTCTCAGCCAGATCCCGCTGGAGGTAATGACCGCCTGCGATCGCATTATTGAGCTTGCCAAAGCGCGGCTCGGGACGTTGCAGGAGAGTCTCTACATCACGCTGACTGACCACTGTTTTTTTGCCATTGAACGGCAGAAAAAGGGCGCGGTGGTGCGCAATGTGCTGTTGTGGGAGATAAAACGCCTCTACCCGAAAGAGTTTGAACTGGGTCAGCAGGCGCGGGCGATCCTCGCCCAACGTCTTGGTGTGGAGCTGCCGGAAGATGAGGCGGGGTTTATTGCCCTGCATCTGGTGACGGCGCAGTTGAACAGCGAAATGCCTGAAGTGATGCATATCACCAAGGTGATGCAGGAAATTCTGCATATCGTGAAGTATCAGTTGAAACTGGAATACGATGAAGAGTCGCTGAGCTATCACCGCTTTGTCACGCACCTGAAGTTTTTCTCCCAGCGCATGCTGAGCCGCACGGTGGTAGAAGACGATGATTTGTCGCTTCACCAGGCGGTCAAAGAGAACTACCGGCTGGCCTGGCAGTGCGCGGAAAAAGTGGCGCGCCACCTGGTAAGCAATTATCAGCGCCCGCTGACCACAGAAGAGATTATGTTCCTCGCTATTCATATTGAGCGAGTGCGCAAAGAACGGCGCTAAACGCGCTTTACGGATTGTTACTGCAAGCATAATGCAGGCAAAACCTGAGTCCGACACCGAGAGGTGCCGGTCTCAGGTTTTTTTTTACTCAGTCAACGCCTTCGGGCATGAAGTAAGGAACGCAGCATGGAATATCAAGCGCTGGCAAAAGAGATCCTCAGCCACGTTGGCGGCAAGGAGAACATCACAAGCCTGGTGCACTGCGCTACGCGGTTGCGCTTTAAACTTAAAGAGATGAAAAAAGCCGATGCCGAAGGCTTAAAAGCCAACCCCGGCGTGATTATGGTGGTGGAAAGCGGCGGTCAGTTTCAGGTGGTCATTGGTAATCACGTTCACGATGTCTGGCAAGCGGTGCGTAACGAGGCGGGCTTAACAGACGATACCCCCGTGGCGGCAGGCGATGATAAAGGCAGCCTGTTTGGCCGCATGATCGATATCATCTCCGGCATTTTCACGCCGTTTATCGGCATTCTCGCGGCTTCCGGGATCCTCAAAGGTCTACTGGCACTGGCGGTGGTTTGCGGCTGGCTCACGACCACCAGCGGCACGTACAAAATTTGGTTTGCCGCCAGCGACGCGCTCTTTTTCTTCTTCCCGCTGATCCTCGGTTACACCGCCGGGAAAAAATTTGGCGGCAACCCGTTTATCACTATGGCAATTGGCGGGGCATTAACCCACCCGCTGATGATAAGCGCCTTTGAGGCGGGCCAGGCGAGCGGGGCGGTGAGTGAAACCTTCCTGGGCATTCCGGTCACCTTTATTAATTACAGCGGTTCGGTGATCCCCATTATTCTGGCCGCATGGGTTAGCTGCTGGCTGGAAAAGCAGGGCAACCGCTTTCTGCATGCGTCGATTAAGAACTTCTTCGCGCCACTGTTTTGCATTGCCATTACCGTGCCGCTGACTTTTCTGGTGATTGGCCCAGTCGCCACCTGGCTTAGCCAGATGCTGGCGCACGGCTACCAGGCGATTTACACGCTGGCGCCGTGGCTGGCGGGCGCGGCACTCGGCGCGCTGTGGCAGGTCTGTGTGATTTTCGGTCTGCACTGGGGGGTGGTGCCGTTGATGATCAACAACCTTGCGGTCTTCGGTCAGGACACCATGCTGCCTATCCTGCTGCCAGCGGTATTAGGCCAGGTGGGGGCCACATTGGGGATCTTCCTGCGCACCCGTGATGGCCGACAGAAAATGTTGGCGGGTTCCGCCATCGCCGCCGGTATCTTTGGTATTACCGAACCGGCGGTCTACGGCGTAACGCTGCCGCTGCGTCGTCCGTTTATTTTCGGTTGTGTTGCCGGGGCGATTGGCGGCGCGATTGTCGGTTTTAGTAACAGCCATGTTTACTCCTTCGGTTTCCCCAACGTCTTTACGCTGGCGCAGATGATCCCGCCGGGCGGCGTTGACGCCACGCTGTGGGGCGGCATTGTGGGTAGTGTGGTCGCGCTGACGCTCTCTTGCGTACTGACGTTTGTCGCCGGTCTGCCAAAAACGCCCGTCGCCGCCGAGCCGGTTGACGTTGTACCCGCCAAAGCCAATGAGATCCTTGCGCCAATGAACGGCAGCGTGCTGGCACTCGACCAGGTGCCGGACACCACGTTCGCCAGCGGTTTGCTGGGTGAGGGCGTGGCGATTATTCCAGCCGATGGCCGGGTAGTGGCACCGTTTGCCGGTGAAGTGGCTTCGCTGTTTGAAACCAAACACGCCATTGGCTTGCTCAGCGATAACGGCATTGAAGTGCTGATCCATGTCGGTATCGACACGGTGAAACTCGATGGTAAACCGTTTATCGCCCATGTGCAGGTGGGCGACAAAGTGAAAGCGGGCGATCTGCTGCTGGAGTTCGATCGCGAGGCGATTATCGCTGCCGGGTTCGATCTCGCCACGCCCATTATCATCAGTAATAGCGACAGCTTCGGTGGTGTTCACACCGTGGCATCCCGTTCAGTTCAGGCCGGTATGCCGCTGCTTGCGGTTGCGGGCTAATCAAAGGAGAAAGTGATGAAAGCATTTCCGAAAGCGTTCTTGTGGGGCGGCGCACTCGCGGCCAACCAGGTGGAAGGCGCGTATCTTGAAGGCGGGAAAGGTCTTTCGACCTCCGACGTACAGCCAAAAGGCGTGTTCGGCGATGTCGTCGAACGTGTGCCGGGTGACAGTGCGCTGAAGGATGTGGCGATCGATTTCTATCACCGCTACCCGGAAGATATCGCCCTGTTTGCCGAGATGGGTTTTCGCTGCCTGCGCGTGTCGATAGCCTGGACGCGCATCTTCCCCAACGGCGATGAAACCGCGCCGAACGAAGCGGGGCTGGCGTTTTACGACAAGCTGTTCGATGAGCTGGCAAAACATGGCATCACACCGCTGGTGACGCTCTCCCACTATGAGATGCCGTGGGGGCTGGTGAAGCAGTATGGCGGCTGGGGCAACCGCAAAACCATCGGCCTTTTTGAGCGTTATGCGCGTGCGGTGTTCACGCGTTATGCCAGCAAAGTGAAGCTGTGGTTGACCTTTAATGAGATCAACATGTCGCTGCATGCGCCGATGACCGGCGTCGGCCTGCCGGAAACCAGCAGCAAAGCGGAAGTGTATCAGGCGATTCATCACCAACTGGTAGCGAGTGCGCTGGCGGTAAAAGCCTGCCACGAGATTGTCCCCGATGGCAAAATCGGCAACATGTTGCTGGGTGGTTTGATGTATCCGCTGAGCTGTAAACCGGAAGATGTGCTGGAAGCGCTCCAGCAGAATCGTAGCTGGGAATTCTTTGGCGATGTGCAGTGCCGTGGCGCGTATCCGGGCTATATGCTGCGCTATTTCCGCGACAACAGCATTCACATTGATATCACCGATGCCGATCGCGACGCGCTGAAATCGACCATCGATTTTATCTCCTTTAGTTACTACATGACTGGCTGTGTCACCACCGATGAAGAGCTGAACCAGAAGGCGCGCGGCAACATTCTCAGCATGGTGCAAAACCCGCATCTGGCAAGCTCGGAATGGGGCTGGCAGATTGACCCGATTGGCCTGCGCACGTTGCTGAATATGCTGTGGGATCGCTGGCAGAAGCCGCTGTTTATCGTTGAAAACGGTCTGGGCGCGAAAGACACGGTGGAAGCGGATGGCAGCATTAACGACGATTACCGCATTGCTTATCTCAACGATCACCTGGTGCAGGTGCGTGAAGCGATTGACGATGGTGTCGAGGTGATGGGCTACACCAGTTGGGGGCCGATTGATCTGGTCAGTGCCTCCAAAGCGGAGATCTCCAAGCGCTACGGTTTTATTTACGTCGATCGCGATGATAACGGCAACGGCACCCTGGCACGCAGCCGTAAGAAAAGTTTTTACTGGTATCGCGATGTCATCGCCAGTAACGGTGAGAGCCTGAAATAACACGCGCTCTGCCCGGTCAAACCGGGCAGAAACGTCAGTTAAAGCGTTTAGCGATAAACTCTTTCAGCCACATTACCGCCGGATCGCTGCTGTGGCGCTGATGCCACAGCATCGCCAGCTCAATCGGCTGTACATCCAGCGGCAGCGGGCTGCTCGCAAATCCTCGTGTGCGTTGCCACTCCTGCGCCAGGCCTGCCGGTACGGTTGCCAGCGCGGGCATCGTCTCCAGCAACCCCGGCAGGGCGGCGAAATGCGGCGTGGTGTAGTGGATGCGGCGCTGATGGCCGGTTTTTGCCAGCAATGTGTCGAAGTGGCTGCTGGTGGCTTCCCGGTAACTGACCATTAAATGCGGCTGTGCGGCAAAGGTGTCGATATCCAGCGGCGCGTTCAGCGCCAGCTGTTGCGGGTGCCAGAGCGTGATAAACGGCATGGTGGCCAGCACTTCGCGCTCCAGCCAGCGCGGTCCGGCCTCGGCGACGCTTATCGCCATATCCATCTCGCCGCCTTCCAGCCGACCTGCATCGCTGAACGGATCGCTGGCCACCACATTCAGGCGCATGCCGGGCGCAGCCTGTTGCAGCGCCGGGATCAGCTTCGGCATCAACCACATTTCCACCCAGTCCGCCATCCCGAGCGTTAGCGTAACGGTCGCTGTTTGTGCATCAAACGCCGTTTGCTGAAACAGTGCGCTTTGCAACTGCTCCAGCAGCGGTAGCAGCTCGGTGTGCAGCTCCACGGCGCGGGCGGTGGGTTGCATTTTATGGCCGCTACGAATAAACAGCGGATCGTCAAACAGGGTGCGCAGGCGCGACAGCACACCGCTCACCGCCGGTTGACCCAGATGCAGCTTATCGGCCGCCGCAGAAACGCTCTGTTCGCGAAACAGCACAGCAAAGGCGATCAACAGGTTAAGATCGATTTTGCGGAAATCATTCTCTTTGATAGTCATTATTGCTCCAATCAATTGGAGTGATAGTAGCCGTTGCCGGATACTGGCGCAACGAAAACGACTGGAGAAGAGTATGAAACATTATCCACTTCTGTTCGCGCTGGCGACGGCGGGTTTGAGTTTTGGCGCGATTGCCGCCACACCGCTCTCAACGCACCAGCCGCAAGCGCCGGGTTTTTACCGTATGGCAATGGGCGACTGGCAAATCACCGCCGTTTCCGATGGCACCGTTGCGGTCCCGTTCGACAAACTGCTGACCCATATCACCCCGGAGCAGTTGCAGGAACGGATGGCGCAGGCCAGCCTGCCGGTCAATGCCGAAACCTCGATCAACGCCTTTGTGATTAATACCGGCAAGCAGTTAATTCTGGTGGATGCGGGTGCCGGGTCGTTGTTTGGCAACGCGGGCGGGCATCTGCCGGAAAACCTGCGTGCGGCGGGCATTGACCCGGCCACCATTGATACGGTGCTGTTAACGCATATTCATGCCGATCACTCAGGTGGCGTGCAGCGCGACGGCAAACCGGTGTTCACCAATGCCACCGTGCGGGTCGATCAGCGTGATGTTGATTTCTGGCTCAACCCGGCGCATGCAAAAGAGGTCGAGGAGGGGCAACGCCACACTTTTGCGGAATCGGAACGCTCACTGCGCCCGGTGATGGATGCCGGTAAGCTCAGCACTTTCCGCGCGCCGACGCAAATTATCGCCGGCATTGAAGCGATCCCGGCGCCGGGTCATACGCCTGGCAGCGTGATTTACCGCGTTACACACGGCGGTAAGACGCTGATGCTGTGGGGCGATATTATTCATGCGCATCCGGTGCAACTGCCGCAGCCGGAAGTGGCGATTCATTTCGATGTTAACCAGCAGCAAGCGGTAAAAACCCGTGAAAACGTGCTGGCGCAGGTCGCGCGTGAAGGCGACTGGGTAGCGGCGGCGCATATTGCTTTTCCCGGCATCGGTAAAGTGATGAAGGCGGATAACGGCTATCGCTGGGTGCCGGTGAATTACAGCGCGCAGGGGAATTAACCCTGAATGCCGGGTAGCGGGTGCTACCCGGCGGCACATTTTAGAAGATCATCTTAAACACGCCGGTGACCACCAGCAGACCAATCAGAAAGATAATCAGGATTGCCCAAAGCAGTATCTTCATCATTTTCTTCGTCCTTTTTATATGCAGGTAGTTAAAAGCGTAGGCAATCTCACGGCTTTGTGCCTTTTTCCTATACTTACCTGTCTATTTGTTAACCAGAGGACGACCTATGCCTGTAACGAAAGTTGCGATTGTGACCGCCGCCGATTCCGGGATTGGTAAACAGTGTGCGCTGATGCTGGCGGAACAGGGATTTGATATCGGCATCACCTGGCATTCAGACGAAAACGGCGCGAAAGATACCGCTTTACATGTTGAGGATCTTGGGCGGCGCGCAGAAACCATCCATCTCGATCTCAGCCAGTTGCCGGAAGGCGCGCAGGCAATTGAGACGTTGATTTCCCGCTTCGGGCGAATTGATGTGTTGGTGAATAACGCCGGGGCGATGAGCAAAGCTCCGTTTCTCAATATGCGGTTTGAAGACTGGCGCAGCATTTTTACCGTTGATGTCGACGGTGCGTTTCTCTGTTCGCAAATCGCCGCCAGGCACATGGTGCAGCAGGGGCAGGGCGGGCGCATCGTCAACATCACCTCGGTGCATGAGCACACGCCGTTGCCGGACGCCAGCGCTTATACCGCCGCGAAACATGCGCTCGGAGGCTTAACCAAATCAATGGCGCTGGAGCTGGTGGATCACAACATCCTGGTGAACGCCGTCGCGCCGGGGGCGATAGCCACGCCGATGAATAACATGCGCGATGAAGATGCAAAACCGGGTTCGTTGCCCATTGTTCCGCTGACAAGACCGGGCACCACCAAAGAGATAGCCAGCATGGTCGCCTGGCTCTGTTCAGAACATGCCAGCTACACCACCGGTCAATCGTTGATCATTGATGGGGGTTTTATGCTGGCGAACCCGCAGTTCAAACCGAAAACGGCTTAGTCGTTTGACGCGTTGCGCTGGCGTTTTTTCCGCCGATGATGGAACCACCAGCGCAGTGCAACCACCAGCACGATGGCGAGAATCAGCCAGATCCAGCGTTTTACATGCTGGTCGAACTGGTGCAGCCACGGGCCAATTACTTCCCCGCCCACGTAGCCAAGCGTGGTAAACAGCAGCGCCCAGACGATGGCCCCAACGATGTTGAGCGGCAGAAAGATTCTTGGTCGCAAACGGCTGGTACCAATCAGCAGCGGGCCAATAATGCGAAAGCCATACATAAAGCGTGAGCCGATAACAAACAGGTAAGGATGGCGGCGAATAAGCGATTGCGCCTGGTGGATTTTGTCCCGGTGGCGGGAGAAGCGGCGCAGGATTTTCGTGCCGTAGCGTCTGCCGACGAGATAAAGCAGCTGATCGCCGATCATGCCGCCGAGCGCCACGGATACCACCACTAGCCAGAACCGTAACAGCCCCTGATGCGCGGCAACACCGCCCAGCAGGGTAATTGTCTCCCCTTCAGCCACACTGCCAATCACCAGTGCGGCGTAGCCATACTGGCTAATCAGATGATTGATATCCATTGTTTTTACGTCCTCCCGGTAAAACGCTTATAAGCATACACCCGATATCGCGCCTTCGCCGGAATGACGCCGTTTCGTTGTCGCAGCATTTTTGTTGCTGTACAAAAAATAATCTAAATAGTGAATTATACTGACAGTGTCGATGTTCGGGCTTTCAGCGAGGGGGCGTTATGAACCATGTCTGGGGACTCTTTTCCCATCCCGATCGTGAAATGCAGGTTATCAAGGGCGAAAACGAGACAATTTCGCATCACTACACCCACCATGTATTAATCATGGCGGCGATTCCGGTTGTTTGCGCGTTTATTGGTACCACGCAAATTGGCTGGAATTTTGGCGAAAATAGTGTGGTGACGCTGTCATTGTTTACCGGTTTCTATCTGGCGGTGCTGTTCTATGCGTTGATGCTGGCAGGCGTGGCGGTGATGGGCCGCGTTATCTGGTGGATGGCGCGTAGCTTGCCGCAGCGGCCTTCATTAGGGCGCTGTATGGTATTCGCCGGTTATGTGGCGACACCGCTCTTTCTCAGCGGGATTGTGGCGCTCTATCCGCTGGTGTGGCTTTGCGCGCTGGTGGGGACGGTGGCGCTGTTTTACACCGGTTATTTGCTGTATGTCGGTATCCCGACCTTCCTTAATATCAACAAAGAAGAGGGGTTGAGTTTCTCAAGCTCGACGCTGGCGATTGGTGTGCTGGTGCTCGAAGTGCTGCTGGCGCTGACGGTGATCCTGTGGGGTTACGGTTACCGCTTGTTCTAAACCTGTTGCGTTGCTGGCGTAAATGTCGGCAACGCAATCTCTCGCAACGATTATCCTCTGGCGACAACCCTGCATGGCGGCTATTATGCCCAAGCCAGCTCTGTTATTGCTCCGGCTGACAGAAGCGGTGTGCGTAATAACGTGCGTGAATAATTTTCAGAAGTCTCACCATGCAGAAATTTCGAGTTTCCTTATTAAGCCTGGCTTTATTACTGGCTGCGCCCGTGGTGCCGTTTGCCGTCGCGAAAACCACAGCGGCGACCACTGCCGCACAGCCTGAAATCGCTTCAGGTAGCGCGATGATTGTCGATCTGCAAACCAATCAGGTTATCTACTCCAGCCACCCTGATCTGGTGCGTCCTATTGCTTCCATTACCAAGCTGATGACGGCAATGGTGGTGCTGGATGCGCACCTGCCGCTGGATGAGAAACTCAAAGTGGATATCAGCCAGACGCCGGAGATGAAAGGGATTTACTCTCGCGTGCGCCTTAATAGCGAAATCAGCCGTAAAGATATGCTGCTGCTGGCGCTGATGTCCTCGGAAAACCGCGCGGCAGCGAGCCTGGCACACCACTATCCGGGCGGTTATAACGCCTTTATCGCGGCGATGAACGCCAAAGCGAAAGCCTTAGGCATGAGCAATACGCGTTATGTTGAACCGACCGGTTTGTCGATTCATAACGTCTCGACCGCCCGCGATCTGAGCAAACTGCTGATTGCCACCAAACAGTATCCGCTGATTGGTCAGTTAAGCACCACGCGTGAAGAGATGGCGACTTTCGCTAATCCGGCGTATACGCTGCCGTTTCGCAACACTAACCACCTGGTGTACCGCGATAACTGGAACATTCAGTTGACGAAAACCGGCTTTACCAATGCGGCAGGACACTGCCTGGTGATGCGTACCGTGATCAACAACAAACCGGTGGCGCTGGTGGTAATGGATGCGTTTGGCAAATTTACCCATTTTGCCGATGCCAGCCGTTTACGTACCTGGATTGAAACCGGCAAAGTGCAGCCGGTTCCGGCGTCTGCATTAAGCTATAAGCGCCAGAAAGCGGCGCAGATGGCGCAAAACCCGTCTGCGGGTGAGCAGACCGCGCAAAACGATTAATTACTCCGGCAGCGTCCAGTCACCGTCGTTGAGTGGACGCTGCATAATCAGCGTATCCCGCCAGTCGCCTTTCTTGTAGCCGACGCTTCGCAACTGCCCGGCAATCTCAAACCCGTGCTTTTTATGCAGCCGCAGTGAACCAGAATTATTGTTGCCATCGCCAATCACCGCAATCAGTTGCCGCCACGGCCCTTCTTCGCAGCGTTCGATCAACGCGCTCATCAACGTACTGCCAATGCCGCGCCCGGTCATGCTGGCATCCACATAAATGGACTCTTCGAGCGTATAGCGATACGCCTCGCGCGGACGGTAATAACCGGCATAGCAATACCCGACCACAATGCCGTGATAGAGCGCAACCATCCACGGTAAACCCTCTTTAGCAATATGGTTCATGCGGGTGCGCATTTCATCAATGGTTGGCGGAACTTCTTCGAAGGAGGCGCGACCGTGCAGGACATGCCAGGCATAAAGCGAGGCAATGGCGTGAACATCCTCAGGGCAGGCGTCGCGCACTACCACCGCAGGACCGGATAAGATATCGACAGCTGACATGACGGGTGTGCTCCTTCAAAGCGGGCGGCCATAGAAACGTTTCTATGGCGCTGTTCGCTACTCTATTACGAAAGGAGCACAAATACAGCCTGTCAACGGGTTATTTCATCGTCGTTGACGGTGCGTTATTTGAAGCGTGTTCTTCTTGCCAGAACTTGCGCTTGCTGGTTTTACCGATGCCGGGATTCATGCTGTTTGTCGGGTCGTTTTCTTTATAAAAACGTTTTAACGGTTCCGCGGCTTCATACAGATGCCCGACGTTATGCTCGGCCGGGTATTGCGCGCCACGCTGGCGTAACAGTTCCAGCATTTGCTCTTTCAGCGCATGGGCATCCACGCCTTTTTTCACAATGTAATCCTGGTGGAAAACATGGCACATAAAGTGGCCGTAATAGAGCTTATGCACCAGTTGGCTGTCGATTTCCGGCGGCAAATGCTCAAACCAGTCGCTGTCATTGCGGCGCAGCGCGATATCCAGCGCCAGAATATCTTCCACTTCATCGGCGTGTACCGCCTGATAACGAATCGCCGCACCTGCGGCGGCAAAGCGGTGTAAGAATGCTTTGCTCCCTTCTTCAGGCGTGCAAACAAAAAAGTCGCCCTCTGCATTAGTAAAGTACGTTTTCAGCCAGTTTTGTGCTTCCGCAATGCCATCGCCGGACATTTTCAGCAGCAGGTGATGTTCATATTTATCACGCCACTCTTTCATGCGCGGCGGCAGGTGAGACGGGAAAAAGCCGCTGATTTTTTGCAAGGAACGATCAATAAAATGCGGCTTAAATACCGTCGCTCTTTCCAGCAGCGCTTCGGTGCGGCCTTTCATGGTGAAGAAGAACGGCATTTTATCGGTGCCGAGTTTATCGATCATCAGGAAGGTGTCTTTGCCGTAGCGCTCGGCGATATCGTAAATATCGCGATGCATATACTCACCGGCGACGGGCAGGTTTTCGAAGTTGGCCAGAATATGACGACGGATTTCCGCCAGCACCGCCGTTTGATTCGTGCCGATATAGAACACTTGCTGGCGCGTTTCGGCCGGGAAGGTGTCGAGACGGACGGCAAAAACGGCCAGTTTCCCCGCGCAGCCGGAGGATTCGAACAAGCGCTGCGGGTCGGCGTTGTAACGCGCCGGGGTGTCGGCATCGACATCGCGCACGCGGGTGATGTAATCATGATCGTGGCCGTGGCGCTGGTCGTGCAACACGTCGCTATCGCTAACACGATCGTCATCGAGTTTGCTGAGGATCTGCTCCGGTGTTTCCCCCAGCGCAATCCCTAAATGGTTCACCAGCACCAGTTTGCCCTGCTCATCAATGCGTGCGAACAGCGACATTTCGGTGTAGGCCGGGCCGCGTTGCACCAGTGAACCGCCGGAGTTATTGCAGATGCCGCCAATCACCGATGCGCCAATGCAGGAAGAGCCGATCACTGAATGTGGCTCGCGGCCCAGCGGTTTGAGCGCTTTTTCCAGCGAATAGAGCGTCGTGCCAGGGTAGGCGAGTACCTGTTCGCCGTTATCCAACAGGTGCAGCTTATCAAGGCGCAGAGTGCTGATAATCACGATTTCCCGGTCATAATCATTGCCGTTTGGCGTCGAACCTTCCGTCAGCCCGGTGTTTGCCGCCTGCATCAGAATAATTTTATCGGCGTTAACACAGGCTTGCAGAACGCGCCATAACTCAACCAGCGAGCCAGGAAAGACCACCGCCAGCGCGTTGCCCTGGCCTGAACGAAAGCCCTTACGATAGCGGGCCGTTTTGGCCGGGTCGGTAAGCAGGTGAGACGCGCCAACCAGCCGTTTGAGTTCGCTGATAAAGGCGTTATTTGGATGTGACATTATCCACTCCTTGTGGCTAATCATTGTTCAATACACTTCATTCTTCGGGCCGCCTTTGAGTAGCGTTGGCACCCGGAAGCTTATCTCAGTAAGCGTCATAAGAATGTGAAGACCTGCCGCTTTGGCGCGTTATGCATGATGACGTGTAAAGTGCGCATTAATGTTAGTCCCGTAAAACCAAACGGGGGGAGCGAATTCGCATAAAAATCAGAGTCCCACTCTGCAACACGTGCCAGGATTATGGCACACTGCGTTTCTTTCGCGGCCAGTGACCGCGGTTATGGGTGAAAAAACAAGAGAGTAAACGACATGAAATGGCTATGTTCTGTAGGTGTCGCTGTGAGCCTCGCGCTGCAACCTGCGCTGGCGGAAGAGATGTTCGGCAACCATCCGCTGACGCCAGAAGCAAGGGATGCGTTTGTCACTGCGCTGCTCAAGAAAATGACGGTCGATGAAAAAATCGGCCAGTTGCGTTTAATCAGCGTCGGGCCGGATAACCCAAAAGAAGCCATTCGCGACATGATCAAAGCAAGCCAGGTCGGCGCGATTTTTAACACCGTCACCCGGCAGGATATTCGCGCCATGCAGGATCAGGCGATGCAGTTGAGCCGCCTGAAAATCCCTTTGTTTTTCGCCTATGATGTGGTACACGGCCAGCGTACCGTCTTCCCGATTAGCCTCGGTCTTGCCTCCAGTTTCAACCTTGATGCGGTGAGAACGGTTGGTCGCGTTTCTGCCTATGAAGCCGCTGATGACGGCCTGAATATGACCTGGGCGCCAATGGTTGATGTCTCGCGCGATCCGCGTTGGGGCCGTGTTTCTGAAGGGTTTGGCGAAGATACTTACCTGACTTCAGAAATGGGGCGCACCATGGTAGAAGCGATGCAGGGCAAAAGCCCGGCGGATCGCTACTCGGTGATGACCAGCGTGAAACACTTCGCCGCCTATGGGGCGGTAGAAGGCGGTAAAGAGTACAACACCGTTGATATGAGCCCGCAGCGCCTGTTCAACGACTACATGCCGCCGTACAAAGCCGCGCTGGACGCCGGTAGCGGCGGTGTGATGGTGGCGCTGAACTCGCTTAATGGCACACCGGCCTCCTCTGACTCATGGTTGCTGAAAGACTTGCTGCGCGATGAGTGGGGCTTTAAAGGCATCACCATTTCCGATCACGGGGCGATTAAAGAGCTGATTAAACACGGCACCGCCGCTGATCCGGAAGATGCGGTGCGCGTGGCGCTGAACTCCGGCATCAACATGAGTATGAGCGATGAGTACTACAGCAAATACCTGCCGGGCCTGGTGAAATCGGGCAAAGTGACGATGGCGGAGCTGGATGATGCCACCCGTCACGTGCTGAATGTGAAATACGATATGGGGCTGTTTAACGATCCGTACAGCCACCTGGGGCCGAAAGATAGCGACCCGCAAGACACCAATGCCGAAAGCCGTCTGCACCGCAAAGAAGCGCGTCAAGTGGCGCGCGAAAGTATGGTGCTGTTGAAAAACCGTCTTGAGACGCTGCCGCTGAAAAAATCGGGCACCGTGGCGGTGGTTGGCCCGCTGGCGGACAGCAAACGTGATTCGATGGGCAGTTGGTCTGCGGCTGGCGTTGCCGATCAGTCCGTTACCGTGCTGACCGGTATTCGCAACGCACTGGCCGGTAAGGGTGAAGTGGTGTATGCCAAAGGGGCAAACATCACCAATGACAAAGATATCGTTAATTTCCTCAATCTTTATGAACCGGCGGTGGTTGTTGACCCGCGTTCACCGCAAGCGATGATTGATGAAGCGGTCGCCGCGGCGAAAAAATCCGACGTGGTTGTTGCGGTAGTGGGTGAAGCGCAGGGCATGGCACATGAAGCTTCCAGCCGCACCGATATCACTATTCCGCAGAGCCAGCGCGATTTGATCGCCGCGCTGAAAGCCACCGGCAAGCCGCTGGTGCTGGTGCTGATGAACGGTCGTCCGCTGGCACTGGTGAAAGAGGATCAACAAGCCGATGCCATTCTGGAAACCTGGTTTGCTGGCACCGAAGGCGGCAATGCCATTGCCGATATTCTGTTTGGTGATTACAACCCGTCCGGTAAGGTGCCGATGTCCTTCCCGCGCTCTGTCGGGCAGATCCCGGTCTATTACAGCCACCTCAACACCGGGCGTCCGTATAATGCAGATAAACCCAACAAATACACCTCTCGCTACTTTGATGAAGCGAACGGCCCGCTCTATCCGTTTGGTTATGGCCTGAGCTACACCACCTTCAAGGTTTCTGACGTGAAGATGTCCGCGCCGTCGATGACGCGCACGGGCAAAGTGACCGCCAGCGTCGAGGTGACCAACACCGGCAAACGTGAAGGCGAGACGGTTATTCAGATGTATTTGCAGGATGTCACCGCTTCAGTGAGCCGCCCGGTAAAACAACTGCGCGGTTTTGATAAGGTGAATCTGAAACCGGGCGAAACCCAAATCGTTAGCTTCCCGATCGATATTAATGCGCTGAAATTCTGGAACCAGCGCATGAAATATGACGCGGAGCCGGGCAAATTTAATGTCTTTATCGGCGTTGATTCCGCGCGCGTTAATCAGGGTGAGTTTGAACTGCGTTAACCTCTCACAGGCCGGGAAACCGGCCTGATTTTCCTCGCTATACCTTATTCCTTTATCGTTTAACCTTCTAACGCGACAAAGCCGCTATTTTTCGTCTACGCTTTTTTCTCAAGCTGCTGAAAAAGGCCGTAAAAAATGAGGGAAGTACAATGACAATCATGAAAAAGATTGCGTGCGCAATAGGGTTAATGGCCGCTGTGAGCCTCCCGCTGCAGGCGGCGGAGCCGATAAAGGTCGGTTCCAAAATTGATACCGAAGGGGCGCTGCTGGGCAACATCATTTTGCAGGTTCTGGAAAGTCATGGTGTAAAAACAGTCAATAAAGTGCAGCTCGGCACCACGCCAGTGGTGCGCGGCGCGATCACTTCTGGCGAGCTGGATATTTACCCGGAGTACACCGGCAACGGGGCGTTCTTCTTTAAAGATGAAAACGATGCCGCGTGGAAAAACGCGCAGCAGGGCTACGAAAAAGTCAAAAAGCTGGATGCCGAAAAAAACAAGCTGGTATGGCTAACCCCCGCGCCGGCGAACAATACCTGGACTATCGCGGTGCGCCAGGATTTGGCGCAAAAAAACAAACTTAACTCGCTTGAAGATCTGAGCCGCTACCTGAAAGCGGGCGGTGAATTTAAGCTCGCCGCGTCGGCTGAATTCATTGAGCGCACCGATGCGCTACCCGCCTTTGAAAAAGCCTATGACTTTAAGCTGAAACAGGATCAACTGTTGTCGCTGGCCGGTGGCGATACGGCGGTGACCATCAAAGCGGCGGCGCAGCAAACCTCTGGCGTCAATGCGGCGATGGCCTACGGTACGGATGGCCCGGTGGCAGCACTCGGTCTGCAAACCCTGAGCGATCCGAAAGGTGTGCAGCCTATCTATGCGCCAACGCCGGTGGTGCGCGAATCTGTACTCAAAGCCTACCCGCAACTGGATGCGTGGCTGAAACCGGTCTTTGCCAGCCTGGATGAGAAGACGCTGCAAAAACTGAACGCCAGCATTGCAGTTGAAGGGCTGGATGCGAAGAAAGTCGCCGCAGATTACCTGAAAGAAAAAGGCCTGGTGAAATAACTACCTCTATGGATGTTTCGATACGCTGCCATAACCGTGTGTTGTTGCTGTTGGCTGTGCTGGGCGGGTTGGCGGCGTGGCTGCCGTTTGTGAGCTATGCGCCAAACCGGCTGGTTTCCGGCGAAAGCCGCGCTTTATGGCAGCTTTTTTCCGCGCTGTGGTTACTCGCCCCCTGCTTTTTACTGGCGATGAGCTTTATTCCCGGCCGCGGTGTGCAGGTGGCTACACTGCTGCTCACTGAAGTGCTGTTCTGCCTGCTGATATGGAGCGCGGGCAGGGCGGCGACCGACCTCGCGCAGGCGGGCAGCCCGCTGGCGCGCACGTCGCCGGGCAGCGGGTTGTGGCTGTGGCTTGCGCTGACGCTTTTGGCCTGTAGCGATGCGATTCGCCGGGTTGTGTCCAACCCCGTGTGGCGCTGGTTGCTGCATGCGCAGGTGTGGTGCTTTCCCCTCTTTTTATTGCTCAGCGGCAAGCTGGATAATCTCTCACTGCTACGCGAATACACCAATCGCCAGGATGTGTTCAACGATGCGCTGGCGCAGCATTTAACGCTGTTGTTTGGCACATTGTTACCCGCGTTGGTATTTGGCTTTGCCATTGGGCTGTGGTGCTATCGGCATCCCTCTCGACAGGGGCCGGTGTTCGCGGTGCTCAACGTCATTCAAACCATTCCCTCGGTGGCGCTGTTCGGCTTACTGATTGCGCCGCTGGCCGGGCTGGTGCGGCAATTCCCTGAGCTTAATCATCTGGGGATTGCCGGAACCGGTATGACACCGGCGCTGATTGCGTTAATTCTCTATGCTTTACTGCCGCTGGTGCGTGGCGTGGTTGCCGGATTAAACCAGGTGTCGCAAGAGGTGCTGGAAAGCGCCGAAGCGATGGGCATGAGCGCACGTCAGCGTTTCTGGCAGGTGCGCGTGCCGCTGGCGCTTCCGCTGCTGCTGCGCAGCCTGCGGGTGGTGGCGGTGCAAACGGTCGGGATGGCGGTGATCGCGGCATTGATTGGCGCGGGCGGATTTGGTGCGCTGGTCTTCCAGGGGCTGCTGAGTAGTGCGCTGGATTTGGTGCTGCTGGGCGTCATTCCGGTTATTGTCATGGCGGTGGTTGTTGATGCGTTATTTGGTTTAGGCATAGCGCTGCTGAAGGTGAAACATCATGATTGAATTTAACAACGTCAGTAAATCCTTTGCCGGGCAGCCAGCGGTAAGCAACCTCAATTTACACGTAAAAACCGGCGCGTTTTCGGTGCTGATTGGCACCTCGGGATCCGGAAAATCCACCACCCTGAAGATGATTAACCGGCTGGTGGAGCATGACGAAGGTACGATTACGTTTGCCGGGGTGGATATCCGCACGCTTCCGGTGCTGGAGCTGCGCCGTCGTATGGGCTACGCCATCCAGTCGATTGGTTTGTTTCCTCACTGGACGGTGGCGCAGAACATTGCCACCGTGCTGCAACTGCAAAAATGGTCGCGCGCGAAGCGTGACGCGCGGGTGGATGAGCTTATGGCCCTGCTTGGGCTGGAGCCTTTGTTGCGTGACCGCTTTCCACATCAGCTTTCCGGTGGGCAGCAGCAGCGTGTAGGGGTTGCCCGTGCCCTTGCTGCCGATCCGGAAGTGTTGTTAATGGATGAACCCTTCGGTGCGCTTGATCCCGTGACACGCGCGGCGTTACAGCAGGAGATGGTGCGCATTCACCGCCTGCTTGGGCGCACCATTGTGCTGGTGACGCATGATATTGACGAAGCATTGCAACTGGCCGATCACCTGGTGCTGATGGATGGCGGGAAGGTGGTACAGCAGGGGACGCCGTTATCAATGTTAACTGCGCCGCGTAACGATTTCGTGCGCGAGTTTTTTGGCCGCAGCGAGCTTGGCGTGCGGTTGCTCTCTTTGCGCCAGGTGCGCGGTTATCTACGCAGTGAACACGTTTATGCTGGTGAACCGCTACAGGACGCGATGACGCTGCGTGAAGCGCTCTCTGCTTTTGTCGCCCAGCAGTGCGAGGTGCTGCCGGTGAATAATGCGCAGGGGCAGCCCTGCGGGAGCCTGCATTTTCGCGATTTACTGCGCGTGGAGGTTACCTGTGAAGATCCTGCGTGATCCGCTGCTGTGGCTGATGGTGCTGTTTATTGCGCTGCTGATCTGGTTGCCGCACAGCACGGCGCTGTTTAGCTCGCTCTTTCCGCAACTTCCGCGCCCGGTCTATCTGCAGGAGAGTTTTATTTCGCTCACCGCTGCACATTTCTCGCTGGTCGCGGTTTCCAGCGTGATTTCGATTGTGCTGGGCGTTGGTGCAGGCGTTGCCGTTACGCGTTCTGCCGGGCGGGAGTTTCGCCCGCTGGCGGAAACCATTGCCGCCGTAGGACAAACTTTTCCCCCGGTCGCGGTGCTGGCGATTGCTGTGCCGGTGATGGGCTTTGGTAAACAACCGGCAATTATTGCGCTGGTACTGTATGGCGTATTGCCGATCTTACAGGGGACGCTGGCGGGGATTGCTTCGGTGCCGGAAAGCGTGCAAAGCGTCGCGAAAGGCATGGGCATGAGCGCGTGGCAGCGGTTGTTAAAAGCAGAGTTGCCGCTCGCTGCACCGATGATTATCGCCGGGGTGCGCACGTCAGTGATTATTAATATCGGTACCGCCACCATCGCCTCAACGGTGGGGGCAAATACGCTGGGTACGCCAATCATTATTGGCCTGAGCGGTTTTAATACGGCTTATGTGTTACAGGGGGCGGTGCTGGTGGCACTGGCGGCGATTATTGTCGATCGGGGATTTGAGCGGCTGGCACAGCGGCTCAACCGACACCGCCACGCACGATAAACGAATAACCGGCGAGCATGACGCCACCAATTCCGCCGATAGCCATCAGCAAAAAGACAGCGATAACAAGAATTTTACCAGACTTCATTTTATGCTCCTTCTGAATCAGGCTGGCATTATAAAGGCAAGTTGAGTTGTTAATAAAACATTAAATGCCGAGTAACCAGACGCTGTGCCCTTCTTCGCGCCATGCCAGCATCTGCTGTTGCTGTGATTCGCCCGGCGTTTCGCCGCACCACACCAGCAGCGTCTGGCCGGGGAACATCTCCGGGCGTAGCTGAGGTAGGGCGTGCGCCAGAATATCCACCCGCCATCCCTGCTGGCTTGCCATCCAGCCTTCCAGCCACAGCCGCGTGGTGTCCTGCACATTCCAGCCAATCACCAGCGCGTCTTTACCCGGTTTTTTACGCGCAGATGCCAGGCACCCGGAAATATAGTTGATAAGTATCCCATCGAGCAGGCTCAGCATCGCCTGCAGGGCGGGCTGCTGGGATTGTAGGCGTAATCGTAAGGGGATAAGCAGATGCGTTGCCAGCGCTTGCGCCGGGTAGTCGCGCCCGTTGTCTTTAATCCACTGATGTAGGCGATGTGGGTCGCCCTGTTGCAGGTATTGCAGGGCGGTTTCTTGCTGGGCCCGCCAGCCATCACGCGTCTCTTCCTGCGCCGAGGAGAGCAGTTTTTGCACTTTGCTGACCTGCACGCCGGTATCTATCCAGCGTTTGATTTCCCGAATGCGGTCTATGTCCTCTTCGGTGAATAACCGATGGCCGCCATCCGTGCGTTGGGGCTGTAATAATCCATAACGTCGTTGCCATGCCCGCAGCGTCACGGGGTTGATTTCGCATAACAACGCCACTTCACCGATTGTGTAAAGCGCCATGGTTTCATCCTCGCCAGCCGACTCCCTGTATAACTGTAGCCGCTGCCGGTCGGCACAGGATGCGCCGCCGCAAATTTGCGCAAAATGTGTCCTGACGGTTAATCACTCTGGCTAATTTTGTGATATGGAGCACGATTTTGTATTTTTTTGCAGCGCTTCAAAGAAACATCTGAAAACACCCTGTATGTTACGCGCTTTAGTTGATGTGGTGTTGCGGGTATGTACGAGTTCAATCTGGTGTTGCTGCTGCTTCAGCAGATGTGTGTGTTTCTGGTTATCGCCTGGTTGATGAGCAAAACGCGGTTGTTTATTCCGCTGATGCAGGTGACCGTGCGCTTACCGCATAAGCTGCTGTGCTACGTCACCTTCTCTATTTTCTGCATTCTCGGCACCTATTTCGGCCTGCATATCGAAGATTCTATCGCCAACACGCGCGCGATTGGCGCGGTGATGGGCGGTCTGCTCGGCGGCCCGTTGGTCGGTGGTCTTGTCGGCTTAACCGGTGGTATTCACCGTTATTCGATGGGCGGTATGACTGCGCTGAGCTGCATGCTTTCTACGTTTGTCGAAGGGCTGCTCGGTGGGCTGGTACACCGGGCGTTGATTAAACGCGGCCGCACCGATCTGGTGTTTAGCCCGTTTACCGCCGGGGTGGTGACCTGCGTGGCGGAACTGATCCAGATGCTGATTATTCTGCTCATCGCCCGTCCGTTTGATAGCGCGCTGCACCTGGTGCAAAGCATTGCCGCGCCGATGATGGTCACCAACACCGTCGGCGCGGCGCTGTTTATGCGTATTTTGCTCGATAAGCGCGCCATGTTCGAAAAATACACCTCGGCGTTTTCCGCCACCGCGCTGAAAGTGGCGGCGTCGACGGAAGGGTTTCTGCGCCAGGGCTTTAATGAAGAGAACAGCATGAAGGTGGCGCTGGTGCTCTATAAAGAGCTGGATATTGGCGCAGTGGCGATAACCGACCGGGAAAAACTGCTGGCCTTCACCGGCACCGGCGACGATCACCATCTGCCGGGGCGGCCTATCTCCTCGGTCTGGACGCAGCGCGCCATTGAAACCGGCGAAGTGGTCTATGCCGACGGTAACGAAGTGCCTTACAAATGTTCGCTCCACCCGCAATGCAAACTCGGTTCGACGCTGGTGATCCCGCTGCGTGGCGAAAACCAGCGCGTGGTTGGCACAATTAAGTTGTATGAAGCGAAAAACCGCCTGTTCAGCTCCATCAACCGCACGCTGGGCGAGGGGATAGCGCAACTGCTCTCGGCGCAGATCCTTGCCGGGCAGTACGAGCGGCAAAAGGCGCTGCTCACTCAGTCGGAAATTAAGCTGCTGCACGCGCAGGTAAATCCGCATTTCCTGTTTAATGCCCTGAACACGCTAAAAGCGGTGATCCGCCGCGACAGCGATCAGGCCGGATTGCTGGTGCAATATCTGTCGACTTTCTTTCGTAAAAACTTAAAACGCCCGTCAGAAATTGTGACGCTGGCGGACGAAATTGAGCATGTGAATGCCTACCTGCAAATTGAAAAAGCGCGTTTTCAGTCACGCTTGCAGGTGCAGTTGCATGTGCCAGAGACGCTGTCGCATCTGCAACTTCCGGCTTTTACCCTGCAACCGATCGTTGAGAATGCCATCAAACATGGCACGTCGCACCTGCTTGGCGTGGGCGAGATTGTGATTAACGCCAGCCAGGACGGACGGCATCTGGTGCTGGACATTGAAGACAATGCCGGGTTGTACCAGCCGAAAAGCGACGCCAGTGGATTAGGGATGAGCCTGGTGGATAAGCGCCTGCGCGCGCGTTTCGGCGATGAGTGCGGCATTACCATTGCCTGCGAGCCGGATCTGTTTACCCGCATTACCTTACGACTCCCGCTGGAGGAACACGCATGTTAAAAGTGCTGATTGTTGATGACGAACCGCTGGCCCGGGAAAACCTGCGAATTCTGCTCCAGGAAGAGAGTGACATTGAGATTGTTGGCGAGTGCGGTAATGCCGTAGAAGCCATTGGCGCGGTGCATAAACTGCGCCCGGATGTGCTGTTTCTGGATATCCAGATGCCGCGTATCAGCGGGCTGGAGATGGTTGGTATGCTCGATCCGGGAAACCGGCCGTATGTGGTATTCCTGACCGCGTTTGATGAATATGCGGTGCAGGCGTTTGAAGAACACGCGTTCGATTATCTGCTCAAACCGATAGAAGCTCTCCGGCTGGAGAAAACCCTCAGCCGCCTGCGTCTTGAGCGAAACGTGCAGGATGTTTCGGTGCTGCCGGAAAACCAGGAAGCGCTGAAATTTATCCCTTGCACCGGGCATAGCCGGATCTGGTTATTGCAGATGGACGAAGTGGCGTTTGTCAGTAGCCGCATGAGCGGCGTGTATGTGACCAGCCAGGAAGGCAAAGAGGGATTTACCGAGCTGACGCTGCGCACGCTGGAGAGCCGTACGCCGCTGGTGCGCTGCCACCGCCAGTACCTGGTCAATATGGCGCACCTCAAAGAGATCCGCCTCGAAGATAATGGCCAGGCAGAGTTACTGCTGCGTGATGGGCTGACGGTGCCGGTGAGTCGACGTTATCTGAAAAATTTAAAAGAGGCGTTGGGGTTGTAAATTCCTGCGCGATGCCTACACTGCGCGCAGGTTCATCATTTCCGGAAAAAAATATGCTTAATAACGATATCCTGCGCAGCGTGCGTTACACCCTGCAAGCTGATAACACCGCGCTGGTGCGCATTCTGGCGCTGGCGGACACGGTCGTGACCGTTGAACAGCTGGCACCCTGGCTGCGCAAAGACGATGAGGAAGGTTATAAGCCGTGTCCGGATATTGTGTTGTCCGCGTTTCTGAACGGTCTTATTTATGAAAAGCGTGGCAAAGATGAAACCGCGCCGCCGTTGGCTGTTGAGCGCAAGCTGAATAATAATATCGTGCTGAAAAAACTGCGTATCGCTTTCTCGTTAAAGACGGACGATATTCTGGCCATTCTGACCGCCCAGCAGTTTCGCATTTCAATGCCGGAAATCACTGCCATGATGCGTGCACCGGATCATAAGAACTTCCGCGAATGCGGCGATCAGGTTATGCGTTATTTTTTGCGTGGGCTGGCGGTACGCGAACAGAAACCGAAGGGTAAAACCGAAGCGGAATAATCGACACTCCTTCAAGCCGCATCGCCAGCTTGTTTACCTGTCGGCGGGTGCCGCCAACAATGCGCAGCTTGAAGGAGAATATTGCTTACTGGACTTCTTTAAAGCCGCGTGATTTCAGCAGCTCTTCTGATTTTTTCATACTGATTTTGCCATTGACCGTGCCGGTAAACTCAGAGCCCTGCAGGTTGTTCAGTGCAGAAAAATCCACCTCGTTGTAATCCACATCCAGCGTCTCTTGCGCGTAGGTTTCCTGATAATCGACGCTCTCTTTGATCCCTTTAATGCTCTGGTATTTTTTGCTGATCGGATCCAGCACTTTCATCGCCTCGTCTTTTGTCTTCGCGCCAATTGAAGCGTATTCGATTTTATTTTTGGCGGTCTGGCGCTCGACCTGATCGCCTTTGTAGTAATAGGTGAGTGTCACTTCTGTGCCCGCTTGTGAAAAGCTAAAGGTTTTGCTCTGCTCTTTTTCCCCACAGCCGCTCAGGCCAATGAGTAAAGCGACAGAAAAAAGTGCGGCGATGAGTTTACTGAATTTCACGATAATCCCCTGTTTTCCATGTGAAGTAGTGTTTGGTTAATGCAGAATTGAGTATAGAAAAAGGCGCTGAATTCAGCGCCTTATTTTTTACTTCACTTGCTGGCCTGCTTTTGCGCCGCTGTCCGGGCTGAGCAGGAAGATATCTTTTCCGCCGGGGCCGGCGGCCATCACCATTCCTTCGGAGATCCCAAAACGCATCTTGCGCGGTGCCAGGTTGGCGACCATCACGGTCAGGCGGCCAATCAGCGCACTTGGGTCCGGGTAAGCGGAACGGATGCCGGAGAAGACATTGCGTTTTTCGCCATCCAGATCCAGTGTCAGACGCAGCAGCTTGTCGGAACCTTCAACCAACTCGGCGTTTTCGATCAGCGCCACGCGCAGATCGACTTTCGCGAAATCGTCAAAGCTGATGGTTTCCTGAATCGGGTTATCCGCCAGCTCGCCGGTGACTGGTGCGGCAGCCGCTTTCACTTCCTCTTTTGACGCTTCGACCAGCGCTTCCACTTGTTTCATCTCGATACGGTTGTACAACGCTTTGAATGCGTTAACTTTGTGGCCGAGCAGCGGCTGGTTGATGGCGTCCCACTCAAGCGTGGTATTGAGGAACGCTTCGGTGCGCTCCGCCAGCGACGGCAGAACCGGTTTCAGCCATGTCATCAGCACGCGGAACATGTTCAGCCCCATGGTGCAGATGGCTTGCAGATCGGCGTCACGGCCTTCCTGTTTTGCCACCACCCACGGTGCTTGTTCGTCAACGTAGCGGTTCGCCACATCGGCCAGCGCCATAATTTCGCGCACCGCTTTGCCGAACTCACGGCTCTCCCACGCTTCGCTAATGGTGGCCGCTGCGTCGGTAAAGGTTTTGTACAGCGCCGGGTCTGCAAGCTCTGCGGCCAGCACGCCGTCAAAACGTTTATTGATAAAACCCGCGTTACGGGAAGCGAGGTTGACCACTTTGTTCACGATGTCGGCGTTCACACGCTGGATGAAATCTTCCAGGTTGAGATCGATATCATCAATGCGCGAAGAGAGTTTCGCCGCGTAGTAATAACGCAGGCTGTCGGCGTCGAAATGGTTCAACCAGGTACTGGCCTTGATAAAGGTACCACGCGATTTGGACATCTTCGCACCGTTCACCGTCACATAGCCGTGGACGAACAGGTTGGTCGGCTTGCGGAAACCGCTGCCTTCCAGCATTGCCGGCCAGAACAGGCTGTGGAAATAGACGATATCTTTACCGATGAAGTGATACAGGTCGGCGTCGGACTCTTTCTGCCAGTACGCGTCAAAGCTGGTGGTATCGCCGCGTTTGTCGCACAGGTTTTTGAACGAACCCATGTAGCCAATCGGCGCATCCAGCCAGACGTAAAAGTATTTGCCCGGCGCGTTCGGGATTTCGAAACCGAAATAAGGCGCATCGCGGGAGATATCCCACTGCTGTAAGCCAGATTCGAACCACTCCTGCATTTTGTTCGCGACCTGCTCTTGCAGCGCGCCGCTGCGCGTCCACGCCTGCAACATTTCGCTAAATGACGGCAGATCGAAGAAGAAGTGCTCGGAATCACGCATCACCGGCGTCGCGCCAGACACCACCGACTTCGGCTCAATCAGCTCGGTCGGGCTGTAGGTTGCGCCGCACACTTCGCAGTTATCGCCGTATTGATCCGGTGATTTGCACTTCGGGCAGGTGCCTTTCACAAAACGATCCGGCAGGAACATGCCTTTTTCCGGATCGTAGAGCTGAGAGATGGTGCGGTTTTTAATAAAACCGTTCTCTTTCAGGCGCGTGTAGATAAGCTCCGACAGCTCGCGGTTCTCGTCGCTGTGCGTGGAGTGGTAGTTGTCGTAGCTGATGTTAAAGCCAGCAAAATCGGTCTGATGTTCCTGACTCATGTCCGCAATCATCTGCTCCGGGGTGATCCCCAGTTGCTGTGCTTTCAGCATGATCGGCGTGCCGTGGGCATCGTCCGCACAGATGAAGTTGACCTCGTGGCCGCGCATTCGCTGGTAACGGACCCAGACATCAGCCTGGATGTGCTCCAGCATATGGCCGAGGTGGATGGAGCCGTTGGCGTACGGCAGTGCGCACGTTACCAGAATTTTCTTCGCGACTTGAGTCATAGTAGGCATTACATCTTCTTGAGAAAAAGGGGGAGAAATATTACCAAAAAGGTAAATATTGCGCCACGCGAGAAGGGCTTTTGGCGCGTTTTAATCCCTATAATTAACCTTTTTGGTAAAGATTGCTCCCCCTGTAAGTACTAAGGGCTTTAAGAACGTTTCAATCCCTATATGAATACATGGGTAATAATTACGCCATGCGTTAACGGCATTTATCCGTAAATGAATAATTGTTGCCCGTGGGGTAAACTTGCTGGCTACAATGTCGTTTTCAGAACAACTACAAAGGAGTCGGGATGAGTTCGCAATCCCAGGCCAAATCCCCGGAAGCGTTACGCGCGATTGTTACCGGGACGCTGGCCGATTTTCAGCACCCAACCCTGAAGCACAATCTCACTGCGCTCAAAGCGGTGCATCATGTCGCATGGCTTGATGAAACCCTGCACGTCGAGCTGCTGATGCCGTTCGTCTGGCGCGGCGCGTTTGAAGAGTTAAAAGCGCAGTGCAGCGCCGAATTGCTGCGTCTGACCGGCGCGCGCGCCATTGACTGGAAGCTCTCGCATAACATTGCCACCTTAAAACGTGTGAAAAACCAGCCGGGCGTCAACGGTGTGAAAAACATCATTGCCGTCAGTTCCGGCAAGGGCGGGGTAGGGAAATCCTCCACGGCGGTAAACCTGGCGCTGGCGCTGGCGGCGGAAGGGGCGAAAGTCGGTATTCTCGACGCCGATATTTACGGCCCGTCGATCCCGGTGATGCTCGGTGCAGAACATGAGCGTCCGACCTCGCCGGACGGCACGCATATGGCGCCGATTATCGCTCATGGCCTGGCGACCAACTCGATTGGCTACCTTGTGACTGACGATAACGCCATGGTGTGGCGCGGCCCGATGGCCAGCAAAGCGCTGCTGCAACTGTTGCAGGAATCCATGTGGCCGGATCTGGATTACCTGGTGCTGGATATGCCGCCAGGCACCGGTGATATCCAGTTGACGCTGGCGCAAAACATCCCGGTGACTGGCGCGCTGGTGGTGACAACGCCGCAGGATATCGCGCTGATCGACGCCAAAAAAGGCATCGTCATGTTCGAGAAAGTGGAAGTGCCGGTGCTCGGTATCGTTGAAAACATGAGCATGCATATTTGCAGCAACTGCGGTCATCACGAACCGATTTTCGGTACCGGTGGTGCGGAGAAACTGGCCGAGCAGTATCACACCGAATTGCTGGGGCAGATGCCGCTGCACATTTCGCTGCGTGAAGATCTGGATAAAGGTACGCCAACAGTGGTGAGCCGCCCGGACAGCGAATTTACCGCTATTTACCGTCAACTTGCCGGGCGCGTAGCCGCGCAGCTTTACTGGCAAGGTGAAGTCATTCCTGGTGATATCGCTTTCCGCGCGGTGTAAATCAGTCAACCTCTCCCGTTCGGGAGAGGTTTTTCACTTCTTCAGATAGTGCATCAGCACGTAATCCCCTTCCGGTGAAACGCCCTGTGCTTCGATATGCCAGCCGTGGTGCTGATAAAACGCCAGTGCGGCTTTGTTTTGTAGCAAGCACTTCAGCGCGCCGGTGCCGGTAAAGGTGGATTGCGCATGTTTGAGCAGTGCGCTGCCGACGCCTTTGCCCTGAGCGGCCGGGTCGACAAACAGGTTGTGCAGGAAATTGTCGTTTTCGTACACCGAGGCGAACCCCAGCCGGTGACCCTTTTCTTCGGCGACCCAAATGGTTTCATCGAGCGTGGCGGCATCAAAATCTTCCAGCCGCCAGTCGCTGCCATCAAGCCAGTGCCAGCTCTCTTTGCGGGCGTGTAAATAAAGGGTGCGTAAAAACGGTCTGTCACTTTCCTGCCAGCGGCGAATAATCATTCAGCTCCTGATTAACGGTGGTAAAAGATGTCGCCGTTATAGGCTTTGAGGATTTTGCCTTCGGCATCCGTGATCAGCACATAGTTGCCGCCCATGTAGGTCCAGTGGCTACCAGCTTCGGGGGCTGGCAGGTTACGCAGTTGCCACTGTTTAATGTTGTACTCTTCGCTGCGGTACATTGCCGGTACGGTATCGCCAATGTTGAATTTCGTGAAGTCAGCGACAAACTCATTAATTTCATAGGATTGCGGCCCGGTTGCGCCTGGTGTAGCGGTTTGCGGTGCGGCAAAGGCCGTCGTGGCGGTAGCCAACAGCGCGCCCAGAAGCATCATTTTTGTTTTACTCATACTCTCTCCAGGTTGTTCTTATACATTTCACGCGGTTGCATAAATAGCACGCCATCATTGCCGTTAACTGACAGCGGAGCAACTACGAAAAAATAACGCTTTGGTAAAAAGTGTAAGCAAACCCAGGGCAGAGGAGGAAAAGCGGACGCCGATTTTCGCTATCCGCTTGTAACCTTTAAGAATAATCCTGGCTAGTTGTCAGCCGGCAAACCCTTCCAGCACGATTTTCCCTACCGCCCGCTGGCTTTCAAGCAGCGCGTGGGCTTTGCGCAAGTTCACGGCATTGATGGTGCCAAAGTGCTCGCCAAGCGTGGTTCTTAACACACCTTCATCGATCAACTGCGCCACGCGTGAGAGCAACTGGTGCTGAGCAATCATATCCTCGGTGGTGAACATTGAGCGGGTAAACATAAACTCCCAGTGCAGCGAAATGCTTTTCACCTTCAGCGGCAGCGCGTCCAGGCTTTGCGGATCATCAATCAGCGCCAGTTTACCCTGCGGTTTCAGGGCGTTAATCAGCTGCTGATAATGCTCTTCGGTGTTATTGAGGCTGGCGACATGAGAAACCTGTTTGACGCCAATTCGTGCCAGCTCTTCAGTCAACGGTTTGCTGTGGTCAATCACATAGTGCGCGCCGAGTTCTTTTACCCACTGCTGGCTGGCGGGGCGAGATGCCGTGCCAATTACCGTTAAGCGCGTTAACTTACGCGCCAGTTGCGTCATGATCGAACCCACGCCGCCCGCTGCGCCAACAATCAAAAGTACATCACTTTCGTTACCGCCCTCTTTGATGCCAAGACGGTCGAATAACAACTCCCAGGCGGTAATGGCGGTTAAGGGCAGAGCGGCAGCGGCAGCGTTATCCAGCGTTTTCGGTTTGCGTGCCGCAATACGCTCATCCACCAACTGGAATTCGCTGTTGCTACCGGGGCGCGTCAACGCACCGGCATACCACACTTCATCACCTGGCTGGAACAACGTGACCGCTTCACCGACGGCGGTCACCACGCCCACTGCATCCCAGCCCAGCACGCGCGGTGCATCGGCGTTAAAACCGGCGCGCACTTTGGTATCCACCGGGTTGACGGAAACGGCCTTCACTTCAACCAGTAAGTCGTGACCGCTGGCTGTCGGTTGCGGCAGTTCAATGTCGGTAAGAAAATCCAGATTGCTGCCGTTCTGCGCGGCGCGGGTAATAGCGATAGCTTTCATAAAGGCTCCGTTAATGCGTTTTGGGTGTCGATACAGATAAGGGTAGTCAAAGCTTATCTGATGAAAAACACGCAAAACGGAGCAGCACTTATCCTTGATGAGTGAAAATCAATTGATCTGGCCGTCCGGGGAATCCGAGTTTGGCACCGGGATATCGGCGCTGACGCGCAAATCCTGGTCATCGAAAATCATGCAGTGGCGATTATCAAAGGCGAGGGTAATTTTCTGCCACGGACGGAAATGGACATCTCCCGGCAGCAGAATTTTAATGTTGTCATGGCCGTAGCACTGACCAAACAGATAAGTGTTATTACCGAGTCGTTCTACCACTTCACACTGAAATTCCAGCGGCGTGCCGCGCGTGACATCCGTGGAGAGATGTTCCGGGCGAATACCCAGTGTGATGGCCGCGCCTGGCTCCAGCCGCGATGTTTCGATTGCGAGCGTTAATTGATGCCCCTGCGCCAGCGTGATGGTCACTTCGCCGGGTTGCCAGGCTTTAACCGTGGCGGGCAGGAAGTTCATCTTCGGCGAGCCGATAAACCCGGCGACAAACTTGTTTTTCGGGTTGTAGTAGAGCGACATCGGCGAGCCCATCTGCTCGACATTGCCGTAGTTCATCACCACGATTTTATCCGCCAGCGTCATTGCCTCCACCTGATCATGGGTGACATACACCATGGTGGTTTTCAGCTCCTGGTGCAGGCGCGCAATGTGCAGGCGCATCTCGACACGCAGTTCGGCATCAAGGTTGGAGAGGGGTTCGTCAAACATAAATACGCGCGGGTTACGCACAATCGCACGGCCAATGGCGACGCGCTGGCGCTGACCGCCGGAGAGCTGTTTCGGTTTTCGGTCAAGCAGATGGCTCAGTTGCAGGGTTTTCGCCACCATCTCCACCTGGCGGCGGATCTCCTCTTTCGGCACTTTGTTCACTTTCAGCCCGTAGCCCATGTTTTCCGCCACGGTCATATGCGGGTAAAGCGCATATGACTGGAACACCATCGACACGCCGCGATGCGCCGGCGCGACATCATTCATCACCTCGTCGCCGATCAATACTTCGCCTTCGCTAACCTCTTCCAGACCGGCAATCATGCGCAGCATGGTGGATTTGCCGCAGCCGGAAGGGCCGACAAATACCGCGAATTCGCCATCATCAATCGATAAATTGACATTGTTCAGCGTCACCGTGTCGCCAAACCGTTTGGTGACATTCCTCAGTCGTATATTGGACATCAACGTTCCCCGAATGTAGTAGCCGTTATTTACCGTTTATGCCGTGTGCTGAGTGTTTTTGTATTACGTATAACAATCATCTGGCGTCGCTGCGTAACGGCGAAAAATCTTGCTATGACTATAACTTCCAGCGTTTTTGCGCCCTATATCGAATTTTCATTTCTGTAACACCGGTCACATAACTCACCGTTTATGCTCGTTTTATTAATTGGTAAAGCGTAGCGTATAACAAATTCAATAAGGCGAGTGAATACGTCTTAAACTCTGCAATATCAGGTGTTTTGTTTAAAAGCTATCCTGATGCTGCGCCATAAAAACCACAAAATTGTTATACCTTGACATGAGGTTGATAATGAAAAAGAACACACTTACTGCACTGATCCTCTCTGCACTCGCCGTTGGCCAGACGGTTAGCCTGTCGGCGCACGCCGCCACCCAGCAGCTTAATGTCTGGGAAGACATCAAAAAGTCGGTCGGCATTCAGGATGCCGTGAAAGATTTTGAACAAAAGTACGACGTCAAGGTTAACGTGCAGGAGATGCCCTATGCGCAGCAACTGGAAAAATTACGCCTTGATGGTCCGGCAGGGATTGGCCCGGATGTGCTGGTTATTCCTAATGATCAACTGGGCGGCGCGGTGGTGCAAGGGCTGCTGACCCCGCTGAATCTGGATAAAGAGAAGGTTGACGCTTTTACGCCTGCATCAATCAACGCCTTTCGTCTGGATAACACTTTGTATGGTGTGCCGAAAGCGGTGGAAACCCTCGTGCTTATCTATAACAAGGAACTGATTGATAAGCCGCTGCAAAGCCTGCCGGAATGGCTCGACTATTCGAAAAAACAGCGCGCACAGGATAAATACGGGTTGCTGGCCAAGTTTGACCAGATCTATTACAGCTGGGGTGCCATCGGGCCGGAAGGCGGCTACCTGTTTGGTAAAAACGATAAAGGCGGTTTCAACCCGCAGGATATTGGCCTCAATAAACCGGGCGCGGTGGAAGCCGTCACCTTCCTGAAAAAATTCTATGCCGAAGGCGTATTTCCCTCCGGCATCCTCGGCGATAACGGCCTGAACGCCATCGATTCGCTGTTTACCGAGAAAAAAGCCGCAGCGGTGATCAACGGCCCGTGGGCGTTCCAGCCGTATGAAGCGGCGGGTATCAATTATGGCGTCGCGCCGCTACCGAACCTGCCAGACGGCAAGCCGATGAGCTCGTTCCTCGGCGTGAAAGGGTATGTCGTTTCAACCTGGAGCAAAGACAAAAAGCTTGCCCAGCAATTCATTGAATTTATCAACCAGCCGCAGTACGTGAAAACGCGTTATATCGCCACCCGCGAAATCCCGGCGCAGAAAGCGATGATTGACGATCCGGTGATTAAAAACGACGAAAAAGCCAGTGCTGTCGCGGTTCAGGCGGCACGCGCTACGGCAATGCCAGGCATTCCGGAAATGGGCGAAGTGTGGGGGCCGGCGAACGCCGCGCTGGAGCTGAGCCTGACCGGCAAACAGGAACCGCAGGCGGCGCTCGATGCGGCCACCAAACAGATCCATATGCAAGTTGAAGCGATGCAGGCCAGTAACCAGTAACCGCGTGTTGTTGCGAAACGGGAGGGGCACCTCCCGTTGTTGAAAAGGAGTCGTACGTGATTATCAGTCCCAGCGAAAATTTTGCCAAAACGCGTGGCGCAGGGCGGCATGCGTGGTGCGGGCTGCTGCTGGCCGTTGTGCCGGGTTTGGGTCAGTTTTATCACCGCCAGTGGTTCAAGGGCCTTATCTTCCTGGTGCTGCTTAGCAGCTTTATGGGCATTTTTTACGATTTTCTGCGTGAAGGGGTATGGGGTTTATACACTCTTGGCGAAGAGGTCCCGCGTGATAACTCCATTTTCTTGCTGGCGGAAGGCATTATCAGCGTGCTCATCATCGCCTTTGGTGTGATGGTCTATTACCTCTCACTGCGCGATGCGTGGGTAAACGGTAAAAAACGCGACGCAGGGAAACCGCTCAACAGCGTGCGCAAACAGTACCAAATGTTACTCAGCGACGGCTTCCCGTATCTGATGATCACGCCAGGCTTTATCCTGCTGGTGTTTGTGGTAATTTTCCCGATCCTCTTCGGTTTCGCTATTGCTTTTACTAATTACAATCTTTACCACACGCCGCCGGCCAAGCTAGTGGACTGGGTGGGATTAAAGAACTTCGTCAACATCTTCACCCTGTCGATCTGGCGCTCAACCTTCTTTGATGTGCTGCAATGGACGGTGGTCTGGACGCTGCTGGCCACCACGTTGCAGTGCTCCGTTGGCGTGCTGCTGGCGATTCTGGTGAACCAGAAAGATCTGCGCTTTAAGCCGCTGGTACGCACCATTTTTATCCTGCCGTGGGCGGTGCCAGGATTTGTCACCATTCTGGTGTTCGCCGGGATGTTTAACGATTCGTTCGGCGTGATTAACAATGCCATTCTCGCGTTCTTCGGCATTGCGCCAAAAGCCTGGCTGACGGATCCATTCTGGACCAAAACGGCGCTGATCATGATGCAAACCTGGCTCGGTTTCCCGTTTGTTTTCGCCATGACCACCGGCGTGTTGCAGGCCATCCCGGACGATCTGTACGAAGCGGCGAAAATGGATGGCGCGGGCACCTGGACGCGGCTTCGCACCATTACGTTGCCGCTGGTGCTGTACTCGATTGCGCCGATCATCATTACCCAATACACCTTCAACTTTAACAACTTCAACATTATCTATCTGTTTAACAACGGCGGCCCGGCGGTTGCGGGGGCGAACGCGGGTGGGACGGATATTCTGGTGTCGTGGATTTACAAGCTGACAATGTCCTCTTCGCAGTACGCGATTGCGGCAACCATCACCATTTTGCTGTCGATTTTTGTCGTCGGTCTGGCGCTGTGGCAGTTCCGCGCGACCAAATCTTTTAAAAACGACGACATGGCATAAGGGAAGAAAAATGGCTCAATCACAAAGTATCCGCCGCGAGAAGTGGATCCGCCTGACGCTATCCTGGCTGGTTATCGCGCTGGTATCGCTGATGATTATCTACCCGCTGGTGTGGACGATTGGCGCGTCGCTGAACGCCGGTAACAGCTTGCTCAGCACCTCGATAATCCCGGAAAACCTCTCGTTTCAGCATTATGCCGATCTGTTTAACGGCCAGGTCAACTATCTGACCTGGTACTGGAACTCAATGAAGATCAGCCTGCTGACCATGGTGCTGACGCTGATCAGCGTCAGTTTCACCGCTTATGCCTTTTCGCGCTTCCGTTTTAAAGGGCGGCAGAACGGGCTGATGTTGTTTTTGCTATTGCAGATGATCCCGCAGTTTTCGGCGCTGATCGCCATTTTCGTGCTGTCGCAACTGTTGGGCTTAATCAACAGCCATATGGCGCTGGTGCTGATCTACGTCGCCGGGATGATCCCGATGAATACCTATCTGATGAAAGGCTATCTCGATGCTATCCCGCGTGATTTGGATGAGTCTGCACGCATGGATGGCGCGAGTAACTTCCGCATTTTTATTGAGATCATCATGCCGCTGTCGAAACCGATTGTGGCCGTGGTGGCACTGTTCTCTTTCACCGGGCCGCTGGGGGATTTCATTCTCTCCAGCACCATTTTGCGCACCCCGGACAAATACACGCTGCCGATTGGGCTTTACAACCTGGTGGCGCAAAAAATGGGCGCCAGTTACACCACCTACGCGGCGGGCGCGGTCTTGATCGCCGTTCCGGTGGCCATTCTTTATCTGGCACTGCAAAAATACTTCGTCTCCGGCCTGACCTCCGGCAGCACCAAAGGATAACCACATGAAAAGATTTGCACCCGCTCTGCTTGCTGTCTGTCTGGGTAGTTTGTCCGCCAGCGCCTTCGCTGCCGACGCGCTTCAAACGCGCGCCTTTAACGGCATGCCCGCCGATTTCATCAAAGGCGCGGATATTTCGACGTTGCTCGACGCCGAGAAGCACGGAGCGAAGTTTTATAACGAAAATAACCAGCCGCAGGATGCGATTGCCATTCTGAAGGCCAACGGCGTCAACTATGTGCGCTTGCGTTTGTGGGTTGACCCGAAAGATGCGCAAGGCCAGGCCTACGGCGGCGGCAATAACGATCTGGCCAGCACGCTGGCGCTGGCGAAACGGGCCAAAGCGCAGGGTATGAAACTGCTGCTCGATTTCCACTACAGCGATTTCTGGACCGATCCGGGCAAGCAATACAAACCAAAGGCCTGGGAGAAAATGGATTACCCACAGTTGAAAACGGCAATCCATGATTATACCCGCGATACCATCGCCCGCTTTAAGCAGGAGGGCGTGCTGCCGGATATGGTGCAAATCGGCAATGAGATTAACGGCGGCATGTTGTGGCCGGAAGGCAAAAGCTGGGGGCAGGGCGGCGGTGAGTTTGACCGGCTGGCGGGCTTGCTGAATTCAGCTATCGCTGGCCTGAAAGAGAACCTGAAGAACGGCGAGCAGGTAAAAATCATGCTGCATCTGGCAGAAGGCACCAAGAACGATACTTTCCGCTGGTGGTTTGATGAAATCACCAAACGCAACGTGCCGTTCGATGTCATCGGCCTCTCGATGTACACCTACTGGAACGGGCCGATTAGCGCGTTGCAGGCCAATATGGACGACATCAGCAAACGCTACAACAAAGATGTGATTGTGGTGGAAGCGGCCTACGGCTATACGCTGGCGAACTGTGATAACGCGGAAAACAGCTTCCAGGCGAAAGAGGAAAAAGAGGGCGGCTATCCAGGCACCGTGCAGGGGCAATATGACTATATCCACGATTTAATGCAGTCGGTAATCAATGTTCAGGGCCATCGCGGCAAAGGTATTTTTTACTGGGAGCCTACCTGGATTGCCGTTCCCGGAAATACCTGGGCCACGCAAGCTGGCATGAAATATATCAACGACAAGTGGAAAGAGGGAAATGCCCGCGAAAACCAGGCGTTATTTGATTGTCAGGGTAAAGTGCTGCCATCGGTAAAAGTCTTTAATTAATTTTGGTGTGGTAAATTTCAGGATCTGTTTATGAATAAATTTGCGCCTTTAAGCCCGAAGGTTGTCTCGCTATTGCATGGCGCGGACTATAACCCGGAGCAGTGGGAAAATTATCCCGATATTATTGATAAAGACATTGCCATGATGCAGCAGGCAAAATGCAATGTGATGTCTGTTGGAATATTCAGTTGGTCGAAACTCGAACCGCAGGAAGGGGTATTTAATTTCGCCTGGCTGGATGTCGTTATAGAGAAATTATATGCCGCCGGTATCCATATTTTTCTGGCCACGCCAAGCGGCGCGCGTCCGGCGTGGATGTCGCAAAAATACCCGGAGGTGTTGCGGGTCGGGCGCGACCGCGTTCCGGCGCTGCATGGCGGGCGGCATAACCACTGTATGACGTCGCCGGTGTACCGGGAAAAAACGCTGAAAATCAACACGCTGCTGGCGGAGCGCTATGCGCACCATCCGGCGGTGCTGGGCTGGCATATTTCCAATGAATATGGCGGCGAATGCCACTGCGCGTTGTGTCAGGAAAAATTCCGCGGCTGGCTGAAAGAACGTTATCAGACACTGGAAAACCTCAATCACGCCTGGTGGAGCGATTTCTGGAGCCACACTTACAGTGACTGGTCGCAGATCCAGTCACCGTCGCCGCAGGGCGAAGTCTCCATTCACGGGCTGAACCTAGACTGGCGGCGTTTTAACACCGCGCAGGTGACCGACTTTTGCCGCCATGAAGTTGCCCCGCTGAAAGCGGCTAACGCGACGCTGCCGGTAACTACCAACTTTATGGAGTATTTCTACGATTACGACTACTGGCAGCTTGCCGAAGCGATCGATTTTATCTCCTGGGACAGCTACCCGATGTGGCACCGGGATAAAGACGAAACGGCGCTTGCCTGCTACACCGCCATGTATCACGACATGATGCGCACGCTGAAAGGCGGCAAACCGTTTGTGCTGATGGAGTCCACACCGAGCGTCACCAACTGGCAGCCGACCAGCAAGCTGAAAAAGCCGGGAATGCACATTCTCTCGTCGCTGCAGGCGGTGGCGCACGGCGCCGATTCGGTGCAGTACTTTCAGTGGCGTAAAAGCCGCGGATCGGTCGAGAAGTTCCACGGCGCGATTATCGATCACGTCGGGCATCTGGATACGCGCGTGGGTCGTGAAGTCTGCGCGCTGGGCGACATGCTCAGTAAACTCACTCCGGTAATGGGTTGTCGCACCGATGCCCGCGTGGCGATTATCTTCGATCAGCAAAACCGCTGGGCGCTGGATGATGCCGAAGGCCCGCGCAATAAAGGGCTGGAGTATGAAAAAACGGTTAACGAGCACTATCGACCGTTCTGGGAAAAAGGTATTGCCGTTGACGTAATCAATGCTGATGCCGATCTCAGCCGTTATCAACTGGTGATTGCACCGATGCTGTATATGGTGCGCGACGGTTTTGCCGAGCGCGTAGAGGCGTTTGTCGCGGCGGGCGGTCATCTGGTGACCTCTTACTGGACCGGCGTGGTCAATGAAAGTGATCTTTGTTATCTCGGCGGTTTCCCGGGTCCGCTGCGCAAGTTGCTTGGCATCTGGGCAGAGGAGATTGATTGCCTGGACGACAACGAGCGCAATCAGGTACAGGGTCTGGCGGGAAATGAGGCCGGCTTACAGGGGCCGTATCAGGTGCGTCATCTGTGTGAGTTGATCCACACCGAGAGCGCGCAGGCGCTGGCAACTTATCGGGATGATTTCTACGCCGGACGGCCCGCTGTGACGGTCAATCATGTCGGCAAAGGCAAGGCCTGGCATGTGGCGTCGCGCAACGATCTCGCTTTCCAGCGTGATTTCTTCGCCAACATTATTGATGAGCTGGCGCTGCCGCGCGCGTTGCAAAACGATTTGCCGCCGGGCGTTGTTGCCACCGCGCGTACGGACGGTGAAAGCATCTTTGTCTTTATTCAGAATTTTAGCGCCCAGCAGCAGGCAATAACGCTGCCTGGTGGCTATCAGGATTGTTTGTCCGGTTCGTCCGCCAGCGGTGCGCTGTCGCTCGCTCCCTGGGATTGCCGGGTTGTTAGCTGTAAAGCGTAAGTGAACCTTCCGCGCCTGCCCATTCGGGCAGGCGTTTTTTTATCTGCTGATTATCAGGAGACTATTATGGTGAGCCTTAAATCCTTCCTGCATTACTTCTCTGAACCGAAAAACGCGGCCACAACGCCCATGAGTGAAGGGGAGTTGCAGAAAATTCAGCGGCTGGCGCAAGCCTTTGGCGGCGCGCCGAATATTGCGCATGTCGATGCCTGCTTAACCCGTTTGCGCGTCACGGTTAAAGATCTGGCGATTGTCGATTCTCAGGCACTGCAAAATGAAGGGGCGCTGGGGGTGATTATTCTTGGGCAAGAAGTTCACGCTATTTTCGGTAAGCAATCCGACGCGCTGCGTAAATTACTTGATGAGCATTTCTCGTCTCGCTAATAAATAAAAAAGGGATACCTGCATGGGTATCCCGAAATAAAACAGTGGCAACTTTGCTCAGTTCGCGGAGATAAAATAAATAATGATGTTACTCGTTAATAAATACAATGTGGTGCCTTATCTTTTTGCGACAACATAGTTTCCCGGTATTGGTTTATTGAAATAAAAAGCCAGAGTAAACAGAATCAGCCAACAAAGAGATAACGTGAAGGATGAAGTGTATTACCACCAGGCTTCAACCTGAACGCCGAAGTTCCAGGTGTTATTTTTCGTTCCGTCTTCAAATGATTTTCCGTCTTCCGAATCATTTAAATAGGAAGCGAAAAGACGTAACTCAGGACGAGACATAAATTCCGGGCCATCCGCCAGACCGACGGCGAAAGTATATTTCTCGCCGCTCTGTTTGTAATGGGTGCCGTTTTTATAATCATCTTTCTGGTAGAAACCACCGACTTCGCCAATCAAGCGCACATAATTGGTGAGCTGATACTGGGCACGTCCAACCAGCGAAACCAGCCGTGTTTTGTCGGTATATTCGGTGATGTCATTGGCTGAACCGTATGTCAGCACATGGTTCAGCGAGAACTTATCGGTAATCGGAATAAGGCCGGTGTTAATCACACGATAGCCGCTGGCGTCATTCACGTCGTGCCACATGTCGTACCAGCCGCCGCCCTGCGACACCATGTTCTGCGCCAGCCCTTTGTTGGCATATTGCAGCACCAGTTTATTGTAGCCGCCAAACATATCCTGGCTGATTTCACCGGTCACCATTACGCCGTCATCGGCTTCATACAGGCCACCGTAGTCTTTCTGTTTCTTGGTTGGGTTTGGCATGGCGTAGTCGATGCCGAACTCGGTCCACGCGCCTGACCACGGTTTCCAGCCCGCATAACGCAGGTCAATATAGTTGATGTTGACGTCGTTATCGTTATCAACGCGGTAATCGACATCGTTGGCGTCGCCACGGATCCACGCCACGGAAACCGCGCCTGGGCCTAAGGTGTAGTTTTCAATACCCGCGCCGGAACCGGAAATGTTCCAGTATTTGGTATCAATAATGTGCAGATCGTGGCGCTGGTAGTAGCGTTTACCGCCCCAGATCACCGCGTTGGGATCGTTAGGGATAAGCCCCTTGATTTGCAGGTTTAATTGACGCAAACCAAATTGTGCGTCGTCGCCAATGGTGGTTTCGTTGTCGTTGGAGCCATCGGAAACCATGCTGACCATGGTGTCGAGGTAAAAACTCACCTCGTCTTTTTTATACACTTCCGAGCCCAGTTCCACTTCCCCGTAGGTATCGGATTCGTTACCGAGGCGGCCGAGTTTGTTTTTCTGCCACTCCACCTGCCCACCATCGCCCGACACGCCTACGCCACCGCGCAGGTAACCGTGAAAGTCGATAGGCACAGATGAGGCGGCCAGGATGGATGGTGAAGTCAGCGCAGCGGCTAACGCAAGTGTGAGAGTGCGTAGCGTAGTGTTCATATCATTCCTCTTATTGTTTTGTATTACGTTCACATAAACGCTGTCATAAAATGCCTAAATGTAAAAACAGGCAAACTAACGATTGCGAATGTGTGATTAAGTGCAAATAAATCAGCGTTTTTTGTTACAGGTAGCGAATTCCTTCACAATGTTCGCTATTGTGAGCGTGATACTTATTTGGCAAAAAAGAGGCGAGGGAAAGTGTGGTAAGCGTTTTTTTAGACAGCCCCTGTTACAATTGGCGCATAACAACATAAGGAACCGGACCATGAAGTCTAAAAGTGCGACGTTAGAAGACGTTGCCCGCCATGCGGGTGTCTCCTATCAGACCGTGTCCAGGGTACTCAACAAATCTGCCAATGTATCCGAAGCCACGCGTCTCAAGGTGGAGAAATCCATAGAGTTATTGCGCTACGTACCTAACAGGCTGGCCCAACAACTGGTCGGCAAACAGAGCCATACCATTGGGCTGGTGACCACTTCGCTGGCACTGCATGCGCCATCGCAGGTGGCGGCGGCAGTAAAACGCTATGCCAACCTTGATGGTTACCAGGTGCTGATCTCGATGATCGATGAGAACGTCAATCATGATATCCAGGCCGCTATCAACGAATTGAAATCACAGCTCGTCGATAAAGTGATTATCAACGTACCGTTGGAGACCGAGCAGGCGCAGCGCATCGCCTCTGACAACGATGATATCGTCTGCCTGTTTCTCGATGTTGACCCTTACAGTTCGGTGTTTAACGTTTCGTTTAACCCGGCAGACGGCACCCGCGCCAGCGTCAAACACCTTTACGATTTGGGGCATCGGCAGATTGCCTTACTGGCCGGACCGGAGAGTTCGGTCTCGGCGAAGCTGCGCCTGAAAAGCTGGATCGAAACCCTGAACGGTTATGGGCTGAAACCAGTGATGGTTTTTCACGGTAACTGGGATGCGCAAAGTGGTTATGCCGGTGCGCTACAGATGCTGCGCGAAACGCCAAACTTTACCGCCGTGTTGGTAGGTAACGACCAGATGGCGCTCGGGGTACTAAGCGCGTTTCATCAGCACCAGGTGGCGATTCCCGGTGAGAAGTCGGTTGTCGGTTATGACGACACCTACGAAAGCTCGTTCTTTTACCCGGCGCTGACCACCGTCTCGCTGGATCTCGATTTACAGGGTAAGGAAGCTGTCCGGCGGCTGCTCGATAGCGGTCACGGCGACGCCACGCGCAGTTCTTCCGTGTTGCCCGCGCGGCTCATTGTGCGCCATTCCACGGGCGTGCAGCAGGCGCAGGGCACCAACCTGCAAGAGATCTCCCAGCAACTGCAAGCTATTGCGCACAAGTTGTGGAAATGATCGCGCTTTAATGCCACCAGTCATCCGGCACCTGCGCCGGGTGACATCAGTGCGCCAGTTCACCTTCAAATCCATTATTCCGTGTTTCAGTCATGTATATAATTTCGGTCTTGCGCTGAGGCTACATTTATTTTTCGGATTTTTAATTTTATTAATTAACACAAAAATAACAGGCAACTTGTTAATATTTATCACTTCATTGAGTGAAATAAACGGCAAGTAAAAAATGCTATGGCCTGGTAACTGTCCAGCAGTTTGCTGCTAAGATAACGCTTGCATGAGGGTTTGTACCGGCGTTTTAGTGTAAATGTAATTAAGCGTTTACTTAACCGATAAATGTCTTGTGGTCTTAGCGGTAACAGTAAGATGGATATATTTAATATTTTAAATTCCGGGTGTTATTTTCTGTGTAATAGCATTTTATTTTATGTGTTCCATTAATTTATCTTCCACGACTGTTACGAGTTGTTCAGTTGGTATAGCGGTGCGTCTGCATTAACAGTGGGGCGCTGTCCGTATTTTATCGAAATAGATTACAGGAACGCTTATTTTTAAATATAAGGAAGTTATATATGGACAGGATTGTTAAAGTTAATTTAGAACGGCAATTCTCTGCAACGTCGCAACTGGGCATGGCGCACAACCCTTCATCCGGTTTAAATAGCGTTCCGAATATGAAAACCACGCTTTCAAGGCTCTCCTGCGCGGTAAAAGTCACCTTTCCGATGTTGCTGTTTTTTACAGGCATTCCTGGTGCTATGGCCGTAAATATTACGCAAAACACACTTTACGATAAGCCGGTTAACGATATTAATGATGGTCTTCAGTTCAATCCGAACAGCGGCCTGGAAATTACCGCTGGAGCCGGTACAGTCAATATCGCTAACGGCGCAGGCCCGTATGCAGTAGAAATGGACAGCGCTTATTTATGGTTGCATGGCGGTTCACTTAATAGCGCAGGCGATCTCCTGTTGAACGGGCAGTCGCACATTCAGTTCGGCGGGGCGCAAATGGGTGGCGTCCCCGCATCGACAAACGGTTATGGCGGCACACTCTCGTTCGGTAACCTTGTGACCAGCACCGGTGCTGGTACGTTAACGTCTATTAATATTAATGATGCGCAGTCGGTAATCGTGGCCAACAGCATCAACCTGCAGTCTGAAACAAGCCAGTTCGTCCAGACCGGTGGCACGACCACAGTGGCGCATGATATGTCGATTTCTCCCGGTGGCGGCGCGGCGAGTGGCGGGTTATCGGTCAGCGGTTCCGCGATTCTCAATGTAGGCGATAATCTCACCGCCGATCTCGCTGGCGGCGGCATGGGGTTGCATATTGCCGATGGCGCAATCGTCAATGTTGGCGGTGATTTAACGCTCTCCAATGATCGAACGCTCAATGACATCAATGCGGTTGCGGATAATGCAATAATTCGCAATGCGGACGTGCATGTTAACGGCGATATGAACCTTAATGGCACACATGCTGGCGACACAGCGTTGCAAATTCATGGCGGTTCTTCCGGGCAACACGTGGTTATCGGCGATAATATTAATCTCAATGCCTCTGTTGCCGGTAATAACATGAAAACGGTACTCGGCAATAACACCTGGCTAGAAGTGGAGAACAATATTACGCTTAACAGTGTGTCTGGAGCAAATAACACCCTTTATATTGGTGATGCATTAACGGATGAGCAAAATCATATTCGGGCGAGTCGCATCATTATGAGCGGTACGGGTGATAATAAAATTATCTTCAATAATAGCTTTTCCACGCAATCGAATGATGGCTATGTTTTCAACATGCAAATAATAGGAGATGGCAGTGTTGAGTATCAGTCGGGTCATACCACGCTGGGATTAGAATCGGATTATAGCGGTGATACGCTAATTAGCGGCGGGCTAGTCACAATTACCCATACGCGAGCGCTGGGTTCAAATAATATCACAATTAATACTAACGCCAACGATCCGTTACAAGGGCTGGATATAGCAGGGGTGGGCCACTATGCTTTCACCAATAATATGACCGGTACTGGTAATACGACGGTGTCAGGCGATGTCATTATTTTTATTAATAAAAACACGTATGCCGGGAAATGGAATATCACGGGAAAAGCGGCAACCAGCAAGGACTTATTCGTTAGTGACAACAGTTTTGGAACAGGTACGATTAATATTGCGGCGAGTGGGGAATTTTCCGCGCAAACAGATGCTGCTTTCGAATTTAATAATCACCTGACCGGTACGGGCGATTTTATCGCCGATAATAACCACAATTCGTTTAATTTTACCGCTGATGTCGGCCGTGATTTTTCCGGTGATGTTTATCTCAGAAATAATGATTTCCTGCTGGATGGGGACAATACCGCCGCGCTCACTCAGGCCACACTGCATGTTGAAAACGGCAACACCACTACCGTTGGAACAGGCACTCAATCCATTGGCGGCCTGGCTTTCAACGGCGGCACAATGGTATTTGGCGATGTCGGCTCTCTACCTTTAGTTGAGGCGGTGGGCAATGTGGATCTGTCCGGGCGGGGCACAATTCAGATAAGCAACAGCAGCAGTTTGCAACATACGCCGCCTGATACCAGTAACCCGCTCATGCAACAGGACGAGGCAGAAGTTGTACGTCAGTTGGTGGAAAGCCAGCAAGCCGTAACCGGCGCTGGCGGCAATTTGCTGCTCGTCGATGAAAATGGGCAGGCGGTTTCCGCAGAAACGGAGCACGACGTTACGCAAAATGGCCAGACCGTGGCGAAAGGGCACTATGACTATCGTCTTACCAGCGGTAGCGGCGCGGATGGAATGTATATCAATTACGGGCTGACTGAGCTTGAACTGCTGGCGCAGGGCAATGATGCCCTGACATTGAGCGCAGAAGGCAACAGCGGTAACGCCGCCGATCTGAGCGCGAAAGTCAGCGGAAGTGGCGATTTGCAAATTAATACCGACACGGCGGTTTCATTATCCAATCGGGATAACGACTATACCGGCGTGACGCGGATTGTGGCCGGTCAGTTGCAATTAGCAAACGATCAAACACTGGGTAACACCTCGTTGGTCGACATGGCCACTGCAACGGTGCTGGACATTCATGGCTACCAGCAAACCCTCGGCGCGATAGAGAGCCAACAGGGATCGCTGATAGATCTCGCGGGCGGCAACCTGACGGTGACCAAAGGCGGCGATATCGCGGGTGCGCTCACCGGCAGCGGCGCGTTGAATTTCATTGGTGGGCCGATGGCTATCCACGGTGACAATACCGCGCTCAGTGCGGATATCACCATAACATCGGGGGCATCCGTCACCCTCGATACTCCTCGTGGGCTGGGAACCGCGGGCATCGATAACCTCGGTTTTCTCAAATTTAACGGTGCTTCCGGTCTGTTTGAAAACACGCTTACCAATAACGGGATTGTTGTGCTGAACGACAGCGACATCCAGTTTACCGCTGACAATACCTATTTCGGCGGGACGGTTGAGATTGGTGACGGCAGCCAGCTTACGGTTAATGCGGCAAATCAGTTGAGTTGCGCGTCGATAATCAATGACGGAACGCTTCGGCTGGTGACCAACGATGACTGGACCGTGCAAAACAGTGTGACCGGTTCGGGCGGGCTGGAAAAAGGTGGCCTCGGCATCATCACGCTCTCGCAGGCCGCTGCGCTTTATAAAGGTGAGACGAATATCCGAACCGGCGGCGTGAAGTTTGGTTCCCCCGAAGATCCGTTCACGCTGGAGTCATCGCACGTCAATATCTATAAAGACGCGGTGCTTATTGGCAACGGCGCGGTAGCAGGTGATGTCACTAACGCCGGCACTCTGTCGATCGGAACCGGAACGGCGAACCGGACTGCAGGCGCGGGCGGTGCCGCAGCAGTGAGCGATGTGTTAACCATTAACGGTAACCTGAATAACACCGGCACTGTTCAGATAGGTGCGGCAACAAGCGGCAAAGCGCCGGGTAATCAACTGGTGGTGAAGGGGGATTACCAGGGCAGCAACGGTGTGATTAATTTCAACACCGTTCTGGCGGATGACAGCGCCGCAACGGAAACGCTGCGGGTGGAAGGCGATACCAGCGGTACGACTAAGGTCAGCGTTAACAATGTCGGCGGCATGGGCAAGCAAACGCTGAACGGGATCCAGCTCATCCAGGTTAACGGACACTCAGCCGGGCGATTCACTCAGCAGGGGCGAATTGTTGCGGGCGCGTATGAATATATGCTGGTGCGCGGTAACGGGCAGGATTATGCACATTGGTTTTTAAGCAACCAGTTGCAAGAAGACCTGCCGCCTGACCCGCCGATCGACCCCGAAGATCCACCGAGCGAACCGGAGCAGCCGCCGACCAAGCCCGAGCAGCCCGATCCTGACCCGACGCCATCACAACCGACGCCACCGCAATCCACTAAGCCGGTTAACCGACCGGAAGGGGGAAGCTACACGGAAAACCTGGCGGCAGCCAACCGCATGTTTGCCATCCGTTTGCAGGATAGCGTTAGCGAAACCCAGACCGATAACGGGCAGCAGGGCGATACCGCAGAGAGCAGCATGTGGATGCATCAGGCGGGATCGCGTAACCGCTCGCATGACGACAGCGGGCAACTGAAAACCGAGTCGACTCAGTATGTGGTGATGCTGGGCGGTGACCTGGTGCAATGGAGCGACGGCCGCCAGGGACGCGGGCGCGTGGGAGTGATGGCCGGATACGGAAACAACCACAGCAAAACGCACTCGGACATCAGCGGTTACGATGCCTACGGTCGGGTAAACGGCTACACGGCAGGCGCATACGGTGCATGGTATGCCGACGAAGTGAATAAAACCGGGCTGTATGTGGGCAGTTGGGCGCAATATAGCTGGTTTACGAATTCAGTCAGCGGTGAGGAACTCTCTTCCGAGGCGTATCACGCGAAAGGTGTCAGTGCGTCCGTTGAAACCGCCTGGAACTGGAAAGCCGCGGAGTTTTCCGCCAGCAACGGTTCGCGGACAATCTGGCACATCCAGCCGCAGGCGCAGGCTATCTGGATGGGAGTAAAAGCTGAGGATCACCGCGAAGCAAACGGTACGCGCATCAGCGGCGATGGGAGTAACGCGCTACAAACGCGGCTCGGGATCCGCAGTTGGTTGAACAGCTACGGCAGTGAGGATAATGACAACGGGCGCAGGTTACAGCCGTTTATCGAAGCCAACTGGATCCACAACACGCAGCGTTTCGCCACGCGTATGGATGGTGAAACCATCAGCCAGGCGGGCGCGGAGAATGTCGGCGAAGTGAAAATCGGCATGACCGGCAGGTTGAACACGCAACTGAGTCTGTGGGGCAATGTCGGCCACCAACTCGGCGGTCACGGTTATAGCAGTACGCAAGCGACGTTTGGCGTTCGTTATGAATTCAAATAGTTGTCCGTACGCCTTACGCTACAGGGCTTGCTCGCATGTGTCGCTTTTGCAGGAAGGCCGGTTTACAACACCCGGCGCGCGCATTATCCTGAGTGGCGGTTAATAAGCTGTTAACCACAACGTATTGATTTTTAAATGACTCGGGGTGCCCTTCTTTGTGAAGGCTGAGAAATACCCGTACCACCTGATCTGGATAATGCCAGCGTAGGGAAGTCAGATGCCTGCCCGGCATCCCTTCTTCACGCCGGGCAGGAGCGAAACCATGCAACCTGACCTGCTTGATCGTGTGCAAATCGCACATGCGTTACAGCAATTCCGCCGTCGTTCTCCCCTTGTGCACTGTATGACCAATGACGTCGTACAAACCTTTACCGCTAACGTGCTGCTGGCGCTTGGCGCATCACCCGCGATGGTGATTGATAGCGAAGAAGCGCCGCAGTTCAGCGCCATCGCCGATGCCTTGCTCATTAATGTTGGTACCTTAACGCGCGAACGCGCCACAGCAATGCGATCGGCGGTGGAGAGCGCGAATGCCGCGCATAAACCCTGGACACTCGATCCGGTCGCCGTTGGCGCACTCACGTTACGCACTGAATTCTGCCAGCAACTGCTGGCGCTGCGTCCGGTGGCAATTCGGGGTAATGCTTCGGAAATCCTCGCGCTGGCCGGCATGAGCGCAGGCGGGCGTGGCGTTGATACCACCGATACTGCCAGTGCGGCACTGCCAGCCGCGCAGGCGCTGGCGCGACAAAGCGGGGCGATTGTTGCGGTAAGCGGCGAAGTGGATTACATCACCGACGGGTCGCGCGTGCTGATGGTAACCGGCGGTGATGTGCTGATGACACGCGTGGTTGGCACCGGCTGTGCGCTCTCGGCGGTGGTAGCTGCCAGTTGCGCGTTGCCGGGCGATAAACTGGAGAATGTCGCCGCGGCCTGTGCATTTATGGCGCAAGCCGGTAGCCTGGCCTGCGCGAAAAGCACCGGACCGGGCAGTTTTGTTCCCGCTTTTCTGGATGCGCTGTATGCGCTGGGAGGCAAAGCATGAAGCGCATCAACGCGTTAACCATTGCCGGTACCGACCCCAGCGGTGGGGCGGGTATTCAGGCAGATCTGAAAACCTTTTCGGCGCTGGGCGCATATGGTTGTTCGGTGATCACCGCGCTGGTGGCGCAAAACACCCGTGGCGTGCAATCGGTGTACCGCATTGAACCTGACTTTGTCGCCGCGCAGCTTGATTCCGTGCTCAGTGACGTGCGTATCGACACCACCAAAATCGGCATGCTGGCAGAAACGGACATTGTTGAAGCCGTCGCGGAGCGGCTGCGGCGCTACCAGGTGCGCAATGTGGTGCTGGATACGGTGATGCTCGCCAAAAGCGGCGACCCGCTGTTATCGCCGTCGGCGGTTGCCGCACTGCGCCAGCATTTACTGCCGCAGGTTTCACTTATCACGCCTAATTTGCCGGAAGCTGCTGCGCTGCTCGATGTACCCCATGCCCGCAGCGAGCAAGAGATGCATGCGCAGGGTGAAGCGCTGCTGGCGCTCGGTTGTGAAGCGGTGTTGATGAAAGGCGGCCATCTGGATGACGCCGAAAGCCCGGACTGGCTGTTTACCCGCCAGGGTGCGCTGCGCTTTACCACCCCGCGCGTAAAAACGAAAAACACCCACGGCACAGGCTGCACGCTCTCCGCCGCGCTGGCGGCGCTGCGCCCGCGTCATAACGATTGGGCATCTACCGTCGCGCAAGCGAAACAGTGGTTAACGGCGGCGCTGGCGCAGGCGGATACGCTGGAAGTGGGGCACGGCATTGGACCGGTGCATCATTTCCATCAATGGTGGTAAACCGGTATACGAAACGTGCCAGCAGATAATGCTGAAAAAATGGCCAGCGGTGGAAAATCTGGCGTGAGCGAACCAGGCTTATCTCTGCCTGCCGTCAGACAGGTAAGGATAATCCAATTCGCTTTGTGCGAAGCTTACGGGAGCATAGCTATGACTGATATTGTGCAGTTACTTGGCAAAGACGCCGACAGCCTTTTGCAACACCGTTGTATGACCATTCCTGCCGACCAACTCTACCTGCCGGGACATGATTATGTTGATCGCGTGATGGTCGACAACAACCGCCCGCCAGCGGTGCTGCGAAATATGCAGACGCTGTATAACCACGGGCGGCTGGCGGGTACGGGCTATCTGTCTATTTTGCCGGTCGACCAGGGGATCGAGCACTCAGCAGGCGCGTCGTTTGCCGCCAACCCGCTCTACTTCGATCCGAAGAATATTGTCGAACTGGCGATTGAAGCGGGTTGTAACTGTGTGGCATCCACTTATGGCGTGCTGGCCTCGGTTTCGCGCCGCTATGCGCACCGCATTCCCTTCCTGGTAAAACTGAACCACAACGAAACGCTCAGCTACCCCACCGAATATGACCAGACGCTGTATGCCAGCGTTGAGCAGGCGTTCAATATGGGCGCGGTCGCCGTCGGGGCAACGATCTATTTTGGCTCGCTGGAGTCTCGCCGCCAGATTGAGGAGATCTCAGCCGCCTTTGAACGCGCGCATGAACTCGGCATGGTGACCGTATTGTGGGCTTACCTGCGTAACTCCGCATTCAAGAAAGATGGCGTGGATTACCACGTTTCTGCTGATTTAACCGGCCAGGCGAACCACATTGCCACCACCATTGGCGCGGATATTGTGAAGCAGAAAATGGCGGAAAATAACGGCGGCTACAAAGCGGTGAATTTCGGTTACACCGATGAGCGCGTTTACAGCAAACTGACCAGCGACAACCCGATTGACCTGGTGCGTTACCAGTTGGCGAACTGCTACATGGGCCGTGCCGGGCTGATTAACTCCGGCGGCGCGGCGGGCGGCGACACCGATCTGGGCGACGCCGTTCGTACGGCGGTTATCAACAAACGCGCGGGCGGCATGGGGCTGATTCTTGGCCGTAAAGCGTTTAAGAAAACCATGGCCGATGGCGTGAAGCTGATTAACGCCGTGCAGGATGTCTATCTTGACGAGAAAGTGACCATCGCCTGATGCGTCATTTACCCTCCCCGCGGGGAGGGTAAAGTAAAAACGCTATTTCATTTCTGCTCAATTCCCTTCCCGATCTTCATCACACTTCCGTAATCTTTTGTGAAAAATGTCACGTACCGTCGTGCGCATGCCCAAAAAATGGCGGTCGCTTAGCGGAAATTGTCCGAGGATGCGGCGTATTTTTGTGCATATATTTTCTTATGAAACAGCTTTTCAAAAATACCAAGGATCTGTAATGAAAATTGAATCAGTGAATGTCACCGTCTTTCAGCATCCTACGCGTCGCGTTTCCGACAGCGCCGGGCACTCGCATCCTGGGCCGGAAACGCAGGCCAAAATGGCGATGCTGACCATCACCGCAGACGATGGCAGCAAAGGCTATTCCTTCGCACCGCCGGAAGTGGTGCGCCCGTTCGTCGTGAACGCTTTTTTCCGCAAAGTGCTGGTCGGGCAGGATCCGTTTAACCGCGAGCGCATCTGGCAGGATCTGGTGCACTGGCAGCGCGGCAGCGCACATCAGTTAACCGAGCGCGCATTGTCGTTTGTTGAACAAGCGCTGTGGGATCTGATTGGCCGCAAACTCAATATGCCGGTGTACAAGCTGCTTGGCGGCTACCGCGACAAAGTGCCCGCTTACGGCAGCACCATGTGCGGCGACGAACTGGAAGGCGGGCTTTCGACGCCGGAAGAGTACGCTTCGTTCGCCGAAAAACTGGTGGCGCGCGGCTATAAAGCCATCAAGTTACATACCTGGATGCCGCCGGTGAAATTCGCACCGAACCCGAAAATGGATGTTAAAGCCTGCGCGGCGGTGCGTGAGGCGGTTGGCCCGGATATCGACCTGATGATAGATGGCTACCACTGGTACAGCCGCGCCGAAGCGCTCTATATCGGTAAAGAGTTGGAAAAGCTCAACTTCGCCTGGTTCGAAGAGCCAATGGAAGAAGAGAGCATGTCCTCTTACGTGTGGCTGGCCGAAAACCTGTCGATTCCGATTATCGGGCCGGAAAGCCTGGGCGGGAAACACCACAGCCGCGCCGACTGGGTAAAAGCGGGCGCGTGCGACATTCTGCGTGCCGGAGCCAACGGTGTGGGCGGCATTTCGCCGACGCTGAAAGTGGCGAACCTGGCCGAATCGTTCGGCATGGATTGTGAAGTGCACGGCAACGGTGCGGCGAGCCTGGCGGTAATTGGCGCAATCCGCAACTGCCGCTGGTACGAGCGCGGTTTGCTGCACCCGTTCCTCGATTATGACCAACCGGCAGCGTACTTAAACAGTATCGTCGATCCGATGGATGAAGAGGGTTTTGTTCATCTGCCGCAGCGACCTGGACTCGGCGAAGACATCAATTTTGCGTATATCGAAGCCAATACCGTCAGCCACGACTGACAGATAACAATAAATGCCCGGGAGCTATGACTTTCGGGCCACGTAGCCGATTTTTGGCGAAACGTACTCTACAAACGGTATGCACAGATGAAAAAAACTTCCCTCGCGGGAGCGTGTTTACTCGCGCTCTCGCTGATGATGGGGAGCGGCGCGACGTTGGCGAAAACGCCGCCCGATCAGCTCATCATCGGCATGAACATGAACAACCTGCTGACCCTCGATCCGGCGGCAATGACCGGCAACGAAGTGGTCAGCATTGTGGTCAATCTCTACGATTCGCTGGTCGAACTCGATCCAAATGAACTCACCAACGTCAAACCGGCGCTGGCAGAGTCCTGGGATATCAGCCCGGACGGCAAAACGCTTACCTTCCACCTACGCAATAACATCAAATTCCATTCTGGTAACCCGCTGACGGCGCAGGATGTGGTGTGGTCGATGCGCCGCCTGCTGCACCTGAACCTGGCGCAGGCGTCGGTGTGGAAATCCTATGGTTTTAGCAAAAAGAATATCGACCAGCAGGTGAGCGCACCGGACAACAACACCGTGCAAATCCGGCTTCCTAAGCCTAACGATCCGCAACTGGTTATCTACTCGCTGGGCGCGCTGGGCAATCTCGGCGTGCTGGACAGCAAAACCGTGCAAAGCCATGAAGTGAACGGTGACTGGGGCAATCGCTGGCTGACCACCAACGAAGCGGGTTCCGGCCCGTTTATGCTGGAAACCTGGCAGGCGAAAGATGTGCTGCGTATGAAGCGCAACCCGGATTACTGGCGCGAGGAACCAAAACTGAACCGCGTGGTGCTGCGCCATTTCCAGGAGTCGCAAACTCTGCGCCTGATGCTGGCGAAAGGCGATCTGGATATTGCCAACAACATGGCGGTATCGGACATCAACGCGTTGCGTAAAGACCCCAACGTGACGGTTGAAGCGGTACAAAAGGGCACGGTTTATTACGTGGCGATGAGCATGAAAGAGCCGCATTTCGCTAACCCGAAAGTGCGCGAAGCGGTGCGGTATCTGATTGATTATCAGGGTATCAATAAGGCGCTGATGCCGGGCTACGGCGTGCTGCACCAACGGCCGATCAAAGCGGGAATGCCGTCAACGCTGCCGGATCCCGGCTACCGGCTGGACATTCCGCGCGCGAAAAAACTGTTAGCGGAAGCGGGTTATCCGAATGGGTTTGACACCACGCTGCGCGTACTCGCCGACCAGCCGTTTCTAAATATCGCCATCGCCGTGCAGTCAACACTGATGCAGGCCGGGATCAACGCCAAAATCGTCACCGGCACCGGCAACCAGATCTATGGCGCGATGCGTGAGCGCAAATTCGAAATGCTGGTGGGGCGCGGCGGCAGCGGTGTTGAGCCGCATCCGCATTCGAGCCTGCGTGCGCTGGTCTATAACCCGGATAACAGCGACGAGGCGCGGCTCACCAACTTCCAGGGCTGGCGCACCAGTTTCTACGATAAACCGCTCAATGAGATGATCGACAACGCGTTGCTGGAGCGCGACCCGGAAAAACAGAAAAGCGACTACCAGCAAATTCAGTTGCGCTATGACCAACTGATCCCGGCGCTGATCCCGCTCTCGCAAATGGTGGATTCGGTGGTGGTGCGTAATGAAGTGAAAAACTTCCAGTCGCATCCGTCTGCCACCACGTTCCTGCGCGACGTGTACAAAGTGCCGGCTACCGGAGGAGAGAAAGGATGAGTTCGCTACTGCTTGCGCCTGGCTCACGCACCAGACGCCTTTCAAAACGGTTAACTCAGGTGGTGGTGACGCTGTTTGGTCTGCTGTTGCTGACCTTCTTTATTGGCCGCGTAATGCCTGTCGATCCGGTGCTGGCGATTGTCGGCCCGGATGCCGATCACAGCACGTATCAGCAGGTTTATCAGCAACTGGGGTTTGATAAGTCGTTGATGACCCAGTTTGGCATTTACCTGAATAACCTGCTGCACGGCAATCTCGGTAACGCATTGCTGACCGGTAAACCGGTGCTGGACGATATTGCGCGCGTCTTCCCGGCGACGCTCGAACTGGCGACGATGGCGATTATCGTTGGCGCGGGGCTGGGCATTCCGCTGGGTGTGCTGGCGGCGGCGCGCCGTAACAGCGTGTCCGATTATGTGGTGCGCATTATCAGCCTTGCCGGTTACTCCACACCGATTTTCTGGGTCGGCATGATGGGGCTGCTGCTGTTCTACGCCTGGCTTGGCTGGGTCGGCGGTGCCGGGCGGCTGGATCTGGGGCTGGATGGCGTGGTGCCGCATCGCACCGGGCTTATCACCGTAGATGCGCTGCTGGCAGGTAACGGCGCGGTGTTCTGGAATGCGCTTAATCATCTGGTGCTGCCTGCCTCGCTGCTCGGTTTCCACTCGCTGGCGTATATCAGCCGCATGACCCGCAGCTTTATGCTGGCGCAACTGTCGCAGGAGTTCATCATCACCGCGCGGGTGAAAGGGCTGACGGAACGCCAGGTCATCTGGAATCACGCGTTTCGCAATATCCTTGTGCAACTGCTGACGGTGGTGGCGCTGGCTTACGGTTCGCTGCTGGAAGGGGCGGTATTGATCGAAACCGTCTTTTCGTGGCCGGGCTTTGGTTCCTACCTTACCGGCAGTTTATTGCTGGGGGATATGAATGCGGTCATGGGCTGCGTGCTGCTGGTCGGGGTGATTTTTGTGATGCTTAATCTGATCTCCGACATGCTCTACCAACTCTTTGATCCGAGGACGAAATCATGACGGTCTCTTTTGATTCGCCGGTCTCTTCGGCACGCCGCGAGCGCAGCCTGCGCATCAAACGCGGCGTCGGGCGTGCGGCCGGATTTGTTGGCAAAATGGCGCGCAACCCGCTCACGGCAATCGGCGGTGGCATCGTTCTGCTGCTGTTGGTGGTGGCGATTTTCGCGCCGCTTATCGCACCTTATAACCCGCTGGTTCAGGATCTGGAAAATGCCCTGAGCGCGCCGAATGCCGCGCACTGGTTTGGTACCGATGAGTTTGGTCGCGATATCTTCAGCCGCCTGGTTTACGGCTCGCGTATCACGCTTTATATCGTGTTGCTGGTTTCCGTTACCGTTGGCCCACTGGGGCTGCTGCTTGGCGTCAGCGCCGGGTACTTTGGCGGCAAGGTCGATATGGTGCTGATGCGTGTGACCGACATCTTTATCTCATTTCCAAGCCTGGTGCTGGCGCTGGCGTTTGTCGCGGCGCTTGGGCCGGGGCTTGAACATGTGGTGATCGCCATTACGCTCACCGCCTGGCCGCCGATTGCACGACTGGCGCGCGCGGAAACCCTCTCATTGCGCCAGGCCGATTTTATCTCTGCCGTGCGCTTACAGGGTGCCTCACCGGTGCGCGTGCTGTGGCGTCATATCGTGCCGCTGTGCCTGCCGTCGGTGATTATCCGCATCACCATGAATATGGCGGGGATCATTCTGACCGCGGCGGGGCTGGGCTTTTTAGGCCTGGGCGCGCAGCCGCCGGAGCCGGAGTGGGGCGCGATGATTTCAAGCGGTCGCACTTACATGATGGAGTGCTGGTGGGTAGTAACCATTCCTGGGCTGGCGATCTTGATCAACAGCCTGGCCTTTAATTTCCTGGGAGACGGCTTACGTGACATCCTCGATCCTCGCAGCGAATAATTCGCCGCTGCTCGATGTGCGCAACCTGCATGTCGATTTTATCAACGGGCGCGCGGTGACCCATGCGGTGCGCGGCGTCTCCTTCAGTCTTGGTCAGGAGAAACTGGCGATTGTCGGTGAGTCTGGCTCGGGGAAATCCACCGTCGGTCGCGCCTTGCTGCGCCTGCATCCGGCGAAAGCGCGTATTCAGGCAGATGCTATGCAGTTTGGCGACGTGGATCTGCTGAACATCAGCGAAGCGCAGATGCGCCAGGTACGCGGCAAGCGTATTTCGATGATTATGCAGGATCCGAAATATTCGCTGAACCCGGTGGTTTGTGTGGGCGATCAGATTGCCGAAGCCTGGCTGACGCACCATCCAGGCAAGAAAGCCGAGGCGAAAGCGAAAGTGCTGGAGATGCTCGATGTGGTGCGCATTCGTCAGCCGGAACGCGTTTATCATCTCTACCCGCATGAGATTTCCGGCGGGCAGGGACAGCGCATCATGATTGCCATGATGCTGATCACCGACCCGGAACTGGTGATCGCCGATGAACCCACCTCGGCGCTGGATGTTTCGGTGCGTTTGCAGGTGCTGGGTTTACTGGACGACTTAGTGAAATCGCGCGGGCTGGGGCTGATTTTTATCAGTCACGACATCAACCTGGTGCGCAGTTTCTGTGACCGCGTACTGGTGATGTACGCCGGGCGGGTGGTGGAGTCGATTGCCGCGAATGATCTCGATAACGCGCAGCACCCCTATACGCAGGGGCTGATTCACTCCCTGCCGGAAATCCATAACCGCCGCCCGGTGCTGCCGGTGTTGCAGCGCCAGGCCAGCTGGCTGGGCGAATAAGGAGAGCAGAATGATCAACGTGAAAAACCTTCACCTCGCGTTTGGTGAAGGGGAAAAACGCAATCAGGTGCTGGAGGATGTCAGTTTCAGCGTGCAGCCGGGTGAGATTTACGGGCTGGTGGGGGAATCCGGCTCCGGCAAAACGACGGTACTGAAGTGCCTGGCTGGGTTGTTTACCCACTGGGAAGGCGAATTGGCAATCAACGGCCAGCCGCTGGAAAAGCGCCTCAGCCCGCCACGCTGCCGGCTGGTGCAGATGGTGTTTCAGGATCCTTACGGTTCGCTGCACCCGCGCCACACCATTGGCGACATTCTGGAAGAGCCGCTGCAAATTCACGGCATTAACGACCGCGATCGGCGCATCAACACGCTGCTGGATAAGGTGGGGTTAAACCGCGCCTTTCGTGACCGTTATCCGCATCAGCTTTCCGGCGGCCAGCGGCAACGTGTGGCTATCGCCCGGGCGCTGATTCTGGAACCGCGCGTATTGCTACTCGATGAACCGACTTCGGCGCTGGATGTTTCGGTGCAGGCGGAAATCCTCAACTTGCTGACGGCGCTGCATCAGGAGTCTCAACTCACTTACCTGATGGTGACGCACGATCTTGGGGTGATCGCCCATTTGTGCCAGAAGGTGGCGGTGATGCAGCACGGTAAAATCCTCGAGACATTAACCGTCGATGCGCTGGTGAGCGGCACGGCGCAAACGGATTATACGCAGATGCTGGTTAACGCCAGCCAGCAGTATAGCCGCGAGATGGCGCGGGAGGTGGCGGCGTATTAAATTTGTCTGCCGTCCGGCTTATCTGTCGCGATTGTCGCGATTGTGGAAGGGTTCCGTTCACCATCAGAACGGTTCTCACAATAAACCTTATCCCGTTCACTGTATGTGAAGTTTCAGAAACGGCAGAACGTCTGATGAACGGAACCATTGTACCTGTGCGACATGCCACATCGATTGCCGGATGTCGCATATCCGGCCTACAACAACGTACTTTTCAGCAACACTGGCCTGGCTTTGACTTTCGGTCTCACAGCGATGGGGGGAGTCCCCGCTGAAATCGGCGCGTGAATGACAAGGGCTGGACGCCATGGATGGCGGCCAGAGGCGAATCGAGCCACGACGGCGAGTCGAGCCGACCGCAGGCAGGCACGCGGGAGGTGAGCGCAGTGCGCAGCACCGATTTCCTGCGGGGCCGCGGGGATTGATAAGGGGAGCGCGGCAGCTCCCCTTATCCCGTTCACGGTATGTGAATTTTCAGAAACGCCAGAACGCCTGGTGAACGGAACCAGTCCACCTATGCGACATGCCGCATCGATTGCCGGTGGCGTTTGTGCTCACACTAGCTTCCAACACCCGCGTAACGTTGCGGCGCATTAACGCAATAACGGGCAATCCGGCGGTAACCGGCATTGCAACGCATTCGGCACCACTTCAATGCGAAACTGCTCGCCGCGTAGCGGTTCGCCGTCGAGATTAAACGTCATTTCGTGCGGGGCATTGATCTCAAACCATGCCGATTTCCCGTCGATAATATGCGGGTTATCGTCCGGCTGTGTCAGGGTGTTGAACAGCGCGGGCAGTAACTCATCGCCGGTGAAAATCCGTAGTTGTAATAAGCCATCATTGATCAGCGCTTGCGGGCAGAGTTGCTGCCCGCCGCCCGCCTGGCGGCCATTACCGATGCCGATCACCAGTGCGTCGCCCTGCCAGTGAAAATCTTCACCGGTGATTTTGCAGCGATCCGCTTTCAGCATATCCATGCGCATCAGACCGTGAATCAAATAGGAGACGCCGCCCAGCGCGGCTTTGAGTTTTTCCGGCGTTTCGCTGGTAATGCGGGTACCAAAACCACCGGTTGCCATATTGATAAAGCAGGTTTTATCGTTCACACGGGCAATATCAATCGGCACCGCTTTGCCGACAATCGCCAGCTGTAAGGCTTTATCCAGCGCTTCCGGGATGCCTGCGCTGGTGGCGAAATCGTTGGCGGTGCCGAGCGGTAAAATGCCCAGCGCCGGAATCGTCTCGCCTTTGCAGTTCACCAGCGCGGTCGCCACTTCGTTAATGGTGCCGTCGCCGCCACCGGCAATCACGGTGGCAACGCCAAGCTGCAGCGCCTCCTCGACATAGCGCACCGCGTCGCCTTTTTCCCAGGTGACGCGCACCTGAATATCCATGCCTTCGTCGCGCAGCAGCGTCACCGCTTCGCGCAGGGCTTCGTCCCCGGCGCTTTTACCGTTGAGAATTAACAAACTTGTGGGAAATGCGCTCATTCTTTTCATCCTGATTGAATTCGATGAGAAAAGTGTATCTCAGGAGAGAAAAGTGGGGAGAAAAAGCAGAGAAAGGATGAAAAAAAATCAGCCTGCGTAAGGGAGATTACGCAGGCTAAGGAGGTGGTTCCTGGTACAGCTAGCATTTATGGGTTATGTTTTTCAGCGAGAAGGATAATACCCGTATTAAACGGGGCGGTATGTGATCCGATTCTAAGATTTTTCGCGCCGAAAAAATAACCCTGCTCAATCACTTCGCGTGAGGGTTGCGTGTTGATTGCCCGGTGAAATTGCGCATTAACAGCGCATATTCCAGCGCCATATCCTGCGGAACCGGCAACCAGACGGTATAACCATCTCCAGGCGCGACCGGCATGGCTTCGCCTTTGGCGTTTTCCATATGCTCCAGCGTAAAGTTGACGTTGCCCTGCGGCGTCATCAGCTCCAGGCTGTCGCCAACGGAGAACTTATTCTTCACTGCTACGGCCGCAAGGTCGCCTTTGCGTTCACCGGTGAATTCACCGACAAATTGCTGGCGTTCGGAAACGGAATAACCGTATTCATAATTCTGGTAGTCGTCATGGGTGTGACGGCGCAGGAACCCTTCGGTGTAACCGCGGTGCGCCAGGCCTTCCAGCGTCTCCAGCAGCGAGGTATCGAACGGCTTGCCCGCTGCGGCATCGTCAATCGCCTTGCGATAAACCTGTGCGGTGCGCGCGCAATAGTAGAATGATTTGGTACGGCCTTCGATTTTCAGCGAATGCACACCCATCTGTGTTAAACGCTCAACATGCGCAATAGCACGCAGATCTTTGGAGTTCATGATGTAAGTGCCGTGTTCGTCTTCGAAGGCGGTCATGTACTCGCCCGGACGCTGGGCTTCTTCAATCATAAACACTTTATCGGTTGGCGCGCCGATGCCGAGCGTCGGCTCAATGTTCTGCACCGGGATCGGCTCATGCACGTGCACGATATTGCCGATGGCGTCTTCTTTGCCTTCCTGCACGTTATATTCCCAGCGGCAGGCATTGGTGCAGGTGCCCTGGTTCGGATCGCGTTTGTTGATATAACCCGAGAGCAGGCAGCGGCCGGAATAAGCCATGCACAGCGCGCCGTGCACGAAGATTTCGATCTCCATGTCCGGTACCTGGGCGCGGATTTCGGCAATCTCTTCCAAAGAGAGCTCGCGGGAAAGGATCACGCGCGTCAGCCCCATTTGCTGCCAGAACTTCACGGTCGCCCAGTTGACGGCGTTGGCTTGTACGGAGAGGTGAATCGGCATCTGCGGGAAGTTTTCACGCACCAGCATGATTAAACCGGGATCGGACATAATCAGCGCATCCGGCCCCATATCCACCACCGGTTTCAGATCGCGAATAAACGTTTTCAGCTTGGCGTTGTGCGGGGCAATGTTCACCACCACGTAAAACTGTTTACCCAGCGCGTGGGCTTCGTTAATCCCGATTTGCAGGTTTTCGTGGTTGAATTCGTTATTGCGCACGCGCAGCGAGTAACGCGGTTGGCCCGCGTAAACCGCATCTGCGCCATAGGCGAAAGCGTAACGCATATTTTTCAGCGTTCCCGCCGGGGAGAGGAGTTCCGGTTTAAACATGATGTTCTCATTCTGATGACAGGTCAGACAGCCTCACCGCAGCGAGGCAGTAGGGGAGTTCCCCTAAATTTAGGGCGGGAATTGTAGCGCTGCGAGCCGGGGGAGTAAACCCGCGCGTTAGTTCACGCGCAGGTAGGTGCCGTCAGCGCTGACGTTATGGCCAAAACCGCAATTCATTGCGTCGTCGGTTTTCATCTCCAGCCTGTTGAGATCTTCCGCCAGATTCAACGAAATGGTGCATTGGGAAATGCCTTCATCACGCAAAACGATGTCGCCTTTGCCGTTTTTCAGCGTCACTTTTTCGCTGAAATCGCCCATATTCGGCCCGGAGTACAGCCCCATAATGCCGAAATAAAGACCGGACCAGTCGGCCTGCCAGCTCTCTTTACCCTGCGGTTTGAGCGTGAGTACTTCCCACTCGCTGCGTCCGGCGTACTGCCAGTATTCACCGGCGGCGGAAGCCGGTTTTGGCAGCGCCTGCAGCTTGTCCTGAATACGCGAAAGGTTATATTTCGACTTTTCATCGTCCGGCATAATGGACAGCCACGCCTGCGCTTTACGGTACTCGCCCTGGCGGATCCAGGTGAGCGCGACGTTGTTGTAGGCGGTCGCTACTAACACATCGTTCGGTTTATCTTTGCCTAATTCGCACTGTTCCAGCCATGCCGCCTGCTCTTCGAAAGCCTCGCGCGCTTTGGGGTAGTCTTTCGCTTTGTAATACTGATCGCCTTTTTTGGCGTAATCGGCGATTTTCGCGCAGTCTGCAGCCATCTGTGCTTCAGTGATCTCTGCCTGGCAGTTGAACGCTGCAAATAAGAGTGTCAGCGCCCCATAGTAGTATTTCCTCACTATCCCTTTCCTTTTATTGTTGTGTAGGCCTGGTGGCTGGCGAAACGACGCCTTGCCCCCAGGCGCCAGTCATCATACAGAGGATTGCGCCGTTGTTCACGGAAGACGTATTCACCGGGGTTATACTTGACGACGGGCCGTGTCAGGCTGCTGTCGGGTTGCTGTCAGGTACGGATCGTGTTGCTGTCTTAGGGGTTGGGTGACACTACAGGCCGGATTCATCAGGAGAAAGAGTATGAGCGATAACAAAGTAAAAACATTACGTCTGGCTCGGGCCTGGTCACAGGAACAACTGGCGGAGATGGCGGCGCTGAGCGTCAGAACCGTGCAGAGAATTGAAAATGGCGATCAGCCTTCTCTGGAAACACTCAGCGCACTGGCGGCCGTGTTTGGTGTCAGTGTTACTGAGCTTTCCGCGCAGAGCGAGGCGGGCGAAGAGGCGCTGGATAAACGCATCACCGCGGCGCGGGAACAGCTCGACGCCGAAAGCAGTTTCTGGCGCATGCTGATCACTGCCGTTATCGTCTGCGCGCTGCTGTTTTTCCTCAACCGCAGCACCTCGCCGGATAGCCAGTGGTCATTGTGGGTGGCAGCGATTTGGGGCGGGCTGGTGGCGGTGAAAGGGTTGCGGATTTTTGTCTTCGCCAATCTGATTAGCCAGTGGCACAAGCAGCGTTTGCAGCGATTGCTGCGTAAATAATATGGATGAAGCGTGTCGGGCGCATGCGCCCGACATACGGCTTACGCCAGTTTGCAAGCGTCGGCTTCCCAACGATAACCGACACCGTAAACGGCGCGGATAAAGGATTGCTCCTCATCCAGCGCTTCCAGTTTGCGGCGTAAGTTTTTGATATGGCTATCGATGGTGCGGTCTGTAACTACGCGGTAATCATCATAGAGATGGTTAAGTAATTGCTCGCGGGAGAAGACTTTACCCGGCTCGCTGGAGAGGGTTTTCAGCAGGCGAAACTCCGCGGGGGTAAGATCCAGCAGCTTGTTGTGCCAGCTCGCCTGGAAACGCCCTTCATCGACAATCAGCGGGCTTTCAGCGTCCAGCCGCTCCAGTTCGCGCTGCGGTTTGCAGCGGCGCAGAATGGTTTTCACACGCGCCACCACTTCACGCGGGCTGTATGGTTTGCAGATGTAATCATCCGCGCCAATCTCCAGCCCCAGCAGGCGGTCGATCTCTTCGATTTTCGCCGTCACCATGATAATGGGCACGTTAGAAAAACGGCGGATTTCCCGACATAACGTTAACCCGTCGGTGCCGGGCAGCATCAAATCCAGCAGGATCAGATCCGGCGGCGTTTGGCGCACGTAAGAGAGCACCTGATCGCCGTGGTTAATCAGCGCTGGCGCGTAGCTTGCCGCGCGCAGATAGTCGAGCAGCAACTGTCCCAGTTTAGGCTCATCTTCAACAACCAGGATGCGTGGCGTGTTTTCATCAATCGGTAACTCAGTCATACATCTCTCGTTTTTTCGCGTTCAAGCGGTAGTTCAACTGTAATGCTAACCCCGCCAAATGGCGAGTGCGCCGCATGGATAGCGCCGCCGTGCGCTTCCACAATATTCAAACAGATAGCCAGCCCCAGGCCGGAACCGCCGCTGGCGCGGTTACGCGAGCCTTCCGTGCGATAAAAGCGCTCAAACAGCCGTTTGAGTTGCTCATCGCTGACGCCCGGCGTGCTGTCGGCAAAACGCATTACCAGCGTGTTGTCGCGGGTAATAACCTGAATCAGCGTTTGCCCGCCCGCATCGGTGTAGCGCAGGCTGTTTTCCAGCAGGTTGTTAAATAACTGCATCAGGCGATCGGGATCGCCAAACACCGTGGCGCTGGCGGGGACTTCAAGGGAAAGTGTCAGATTTCGACTGGCGTAACGCTCGCGGAAAGCGCCTGCGGCGATCTCCACCAGCGACACCACATCAACCGGCGCTTTCTGGTAGGCCAGCGCCCCTTCATCGGACATCGACAACTGGTGCAGGTCGTTGACCAACTTTGTCAGCGTGCCGACTTCCGCCTGTAACGATGCTACCGACTCCGGCGTGAATTGCCGCACGCCGTCCTGAATTGCCTCCAGCTCGCCGCGCAGTACCGCCAGAGGCGTGCGCAGTTCGTGCGAGATATCCGCCATAAAGTCGCGGCGCATCTGTTGGTTTCGCTCCAGCGTGCTGGCGAGCTGGTTAAAGTCGCGCGCCAGCCAACCTAGTTCATCCTGGCTACCGGGATTGACACGGGTGGAGAAATCGCCCGAGGCGAGCCGATGGGTGCCATCGACTAGCCGTTTTACCGGAGCAAGTAAACCGCGCGCCAGCGGGAAAGTTGCCAGCGCGGCGAGCAGCGTGGCAAGGCCGACAATTAGCCAGCTGGTGCGTCGCTGCTGGCGCTCAAAGTTGATATCGGTGTTGCGCGTCAGGCGTTCAATCGGCGAAGCGATAACCCAACCGACGGTCGCATTATTAACCACAATCGCCCGGCGTGTACCGTCTGATGGCACCGGCGAGCGCGGGCCGACCAGCACATTATTATCTTGATCAGCAACCCAGAATTTGGTGCGCCAGCCGTGCGGCGGCATATCCGGTGGTGGCGGTCCTGGCTCGCGTTCCATTTCGTCATTCGGGCCGGGGCGCATGTCACGCTCCGAGCCGGGTTCCATGCCAGGCGGTGCGTTTCTGTCCATCTCGCGCGGTGGTGCGCCAGGGCGGTCTTCATCGCGGTCGTTATCCCGTTCGAATGAGCGTAAGAGCTGGAAAATCACCCGGTCGTTATTACGCAGAAACTGCCAGCTACCGTTCTGCGCATATTGCTCGGCCAGTGAGTCGCTCAACATTTGCAGGCGCTGTTCGTTGCCGCGCTTAATGTAGTCAATAAAACCGTGCTCAAAGCTGAGGCGCACCGCCCAGTGCATGGTGATCAGCAGCACAATGCAGGTGGCTAAAATTGCCAGAAACAGTTTGGCCGTAATACCCGGCCGCCAGAACTTCATGATTCTCTCCTGTTGCGACGGGCAATTACGACGTTCTGGCTGGCGTCATTCGGGACGCGGGCGAAGAGTAACGCCGGGAGTGAAATAATCACCGCCATGCTGAGGTAAGCGTAAAGGAAAACATGGTGCGCCACGCCGCTGTCCGCCGACAGATGCTGCTGGCCAAACAGGCCGAGCAGCAGCCCGGCGACGGTCACGCCGATACTCATCGACAACTGCATGATCATCGACAACAGGCTGTTGCCGCCGCTTGCCAGCTCATCGGGCAGATCTTTAAGCGTTAACGTGTTCATGGAGGAGAAACGCATTGAGTTGATCATCCCCTGGCAGAACAGCACGACCGGTAGCAGGTAATACCAGCCGAGCAGTGCCGTTGCCATAAACAGCAAGCTGATGGCGGCTAACCCAAGCGTGGAGCAGACCAGCGCACGGCGGTAACCAAAACGGTTCACCACTTGCACCACGATGCGTTTCATTCCCATGCTGCCCAGCACCATCGGGATCATCATCAGCCCAGCGTGAAAGGGCGAAAAGCCAAGGCCAATTTGCAAAAACACCGGCGTCATAAACGGCAACATACCGCTGCCGATGCGCCCGGCAAAACTCCCGGCCAGGCCCAGCGAAAACGAGGGCGTGCGGAACAACCGCAGATTAAACAACGCACCGTCATTGCCCCTGGCATGCAGCAGATAAAAGAGAATCGCCGCCGCGCCCACCGTCACCAGCGCGCCGAGTTGCCACGACGTTAGTCCCAGCCCGCGATTGCCATCGAGCGCCAGCGTCAGCGTTGCCATGCCGCCCGCGAGCAGCACAAAACCCGCCATATCAAAGCGGCGGGTTTGCAGGGTGTAGTTGGGCATCAGGCTCAGGGTGGCAATGGCACCGAGAATGCCCACTGGCAGGTTAATCAGGAAAATCCAGTGCCAGGAGGCATATTCAACCAGGATACCGCCAAGCGCCGGGCCGAGCAGCGGGCCGATCTGCCCCGGCAGAGTGACAAAGGTCATCGCCGCCATGTACTGATCGCGCGGGACAATTTTCATCACTGTTAGTCTGCCGACCGGCACCATCATCGCGCCGCCGACACCTTGCAGCACACGTGACATGACTAACTGATCGAGCGTGGAAGCCTGCGCGCAAAACAGTGAGCCGGTGGTAAACAGCACAATGGCGGCAAAAAAGATATTACGCACGCCTATTCTGTCTGCCAGCCAGCCGCTGGCGGGCAGCATCACCGCCACTGTCAGCACATAGGCGACCACCACCATATGCATGTGCAGCGGGCTCTCCCCGAGGCTTTTCGCCATTGAGGGGAGCGCCGTGTTAACAATGGTGGTATCCAGCGACTGCATAAAAAAGCCAAAGGCGACAATCCATAGCTGCCAGCGGATGTTTTTCGGTAACTCATTCATTCACTAACAGGCTCTCTTTCGTGTCGGCTAAAACGCATGCGCAGGCGGTCGAAGAACAGATAGACCACCGGCGTGGTGTACAGGGTGAGCAACTGGCTCATCACCAGCCCGCCCACAATCGTAATACCGAGCGGCTGGCGTAGCTCGGAGCCGTCGCCACCGGAGATAACTAATGGCAGTGCGCCAAACAGCGCCGCCAGGGTGGTCATCATGATCGGGCGAAAACGCAACAAGCAGGCCTGGAAAATCGCCTCTTCGGCGGTGAGATTCCCCTGGCGCTGTGCTTCGATGGCGAAGTCGACCATCATAATCGCGTTTTTCTTTACAATCCCAATCAATAGCATAATGCCAATCAGCGCTATCAAACTGAATGGCGCGCCGAAAAGCTCAAGCGCCAGTAGCGCGCCCACGCCCGCCGAGGGCAGGGTAGAGAGAATGGTCAGCGGGTGAACATAGCTCTCGTACAAAATTCCCAGCACGATATAGACCGTCGCAATTGCCGCCAGGATCAGAATGACCTGTGAGTTCATCGTCTCCTGGAACACCTGCGCGGTGCCGGCAAAACTGCCGCGCACGCTGGAAGGTACGCCAAGCTGCGTCATCGCACGGTTGATGGCATCACTGGCTTGCGATAACGAGGTGCCCGTTGGCAGGTTAAAGGCGATGGTCGATGCCGCCGACAACCCCTGGTGATTCACCGACAGCGGCGCGTTAGCGGGTTGCCAGTGCGCAAAATAGGATAGCGGGATTGTTTTACCGTCACTGTTGATGACGTACATCTTATCCAGCGCACTGACATCCTGGGTGTAACGCGGGTCGACTTCCATCACCACTTTGTACTGATTTAGCGGCTGGTAAATAGTGGAGATCTGCCGTTGACCGAAAGCATTATTCAGCAGACTGTTGGCTGCCTGGACGCTGATACCCAGCCGCGACATGGTTTCACGGTCGTACACCAGATTCATTTCCGCGCCGTTATCCTGCTGATCCGAGTTAACGTCTGCCAGTTCCGGCAGCGCGGCAAGGGCTTTACGGATTTTGGGCTCCCATTCACGCAAGGCGCTGAGAGAGTCTGACAGCAAGGCGAACTGGTAGCTGGCGTTTGCCTGACGTCCGCCGACGCGAATATCCTGTACGGCCATCAAAAACAGGCTCGCGCCTGGCTCTTTTGCCAGCTTGCCGCGCAGACGGTCAATCACCTGTTGCGCAGTTTCGTGGCGGACATTACGGGACTTCAGGGTGATAAACATCATGCCGCTGTTTACGCGCGAACCGCCGGTAAAACCGGTGACATTATCCACCGCCGGATCGTCGCGGATAATCTTCATAAAGTCCTGCAACTTGCCGCGCATCGCCTGGAACGAAATGCTCTGATCGGCCTGAATACCGCCCATCAGCACGCCGGTATCCTGCTCAGGGAAGAACGTTTTCGGAATCGAAATGTAGAGCCAGATATTGAGTGCAATGGTGCCAATCAACACTAACCCGACTAACCGCGCGTGGTTGAGCACCCATTTCAACGAACGGGCATATTGCTGCTGTAGCGCCACCAACAGGCGGCCGAAGCCTTTTTCCCGGCTGCGCTCGCGGGGTTTATGCGCTTTTAACAGCCAGCCACACATCATCGGCGTTAGCGTCAGGGAAATAACCAGCGAAATACCAATCGCCACCGACAGCGTGACGGCGAATTCGCGCAGCAAGCGCCCCGGCAAGCCTGCCATCAACAGCAGCGGCAGGAATACGGCTACCAGCGAGATACTCATCGACAGCACGGTAAAGCCCACTTCGCGCGTACCTTGCAGCGCCGCCTGCAAAGGTTTCATCCCTGCTTCCAGATGGCGCGAGATATTTTCCAGCACCACGATGGCATCATCGACAACAAAACCGGTGGCAATGGTCAGCGCCATCAGCGACAGGTTATTCAGGCTAAAGCCGCATAAATACATGGCGGCAAAAGTACCGATAAGCGACACGGGAACGGCGACTGCCGGGATCAGCGTTGCGCGGCCTGAACGTAAAAACAGGAACACCACGAGGATCACCAGCGCCACCGAGATAACCAGCGTCTGTTCGACCTCTGCTAGCGAAGCGCGAATCGTCGGTGAGCGATCCTGGGCGATTTGCAAATCGATCGCCGCAGGAATCGTTTGCTGCAAGCCGGGCAGACGCGCGCGAATACTGTCCACCGTCTGAATAATATTGGCTTCCGGCAGTTTGCGGATCATCAGCAAAATGGCGGGCTTCGCATTGGTCATCCCGGCGTTGCGCACGTCCTGCACCGAGTCAGTGACCTTCGCGACATCGCTTAAGCGCACGGCGGAGCCGTTTTTGTAGTGGATGATTAATGGTTGGTATTCGGCGGCGGTTTTCAGCTCATCATTGGTTTGCACCTGCCAGCGTTGCGCGCCGTCTTCCACTGCGCCCTGCGGTTTACGCACGTTGGCATTGCTGATTGCTGTGCGTACCGAATCCAGCGACACGCCCTGGTTAAACAGCGCCTGTGGGTTTAAATCCACGCGCACGGCGGGCAGCGAACTGCCACCAATGTCGACATCGCCCACGCCATCAATCTGCGAAATGGTCTGCGCCAGTTGCGTCGAGGCGAAGTCATATAACTGACCCTGCGAATAGGTGTCTGACGTGAGTGTCAGGATCATGATTGGCGCAGCCGACGGGTTCGCTTTGCGATAGGTTGGGCGGCTTGGCATGCCGCTTGGTAACAGGTTTTGCGCCGCGTTAATCGCCGCCTGTACATCGCGCGCCGCGCCGTTGATATCGCGGTCGAAATTAAACTCAAGAATAATACGCGTGCTGCCCAGCGAGCTGGATGAGGTCATTTCGCTGACCCCGGCAATGCGCCCGAGTGAGCGCTCAAGCGGTGTCGCCACGGAGGAGGCCATGGTTTCCGGCGACGCACCCGGCAGTGAGGCGCTAACCATAATCACCGGGAAATCGACCTGCGGCAGCGGGGCGACCGGCAGCAGCCGGAAGCCGAGAATGCCGCATAGCGTAATGGCGAGCGAAATCAAAATCGTCGCCACCGGGCGGTAAATGAAGAGGGCGAAAAACTTCACTTACGCCTCCTCTTCACGGCGCGGGAAACGCTTTTTCACCGCCAGCGACAGGCGATCGAACAACAGGTAAATCACCGGCGTCGTAAAGAGCGTCAGCACCTGACTCACCAGCAAACCACCGACCATGCCAATGCCCAGTGGACGGCGTAATTCTGCGCCGACGCCGGTGCTCAGCATTAGCGGTAACGCGCCAAGTAGTGCCGCCAGGGTGGTCATTAATATCGGGCGAAAACGCAGTAAACAGGCCTGGAAAATCGCATCGCGTGGCGACATACCCTCTTCGCGCTCGGCGGCGAGGGCGAAGTCAATCATCATGATGGCGTTTTTCTTGACGATACCGATAAGCAAAATAATGCCAATGATGGCAATCACATCCAGTTCACTGCCGGAAACCATCAGCGCCAGCAGTGCGCCAACGCCTGCCGTTGGCAATGTCGACAGGATGGTGATGGGGTGAATAAAGCTCTCGTACAGCACGCCGAGCACGATATACATCGCCGCGACGGCCGCAACAATCAGCCAGATGGTGCTGCCAAGCGCCGCCTGGAACGCCAGCGTGCTGCCCTGGAATTGCGTGGTGATGTCCGTCGGGAAGTTAAGCGTTTTCTCGCTATCCAGCACGGCTTGCACCGCATCACCGAGCGAATACCCCTCCGCTACGTTGAAGGAAATCGTGGTCGACGGGAATTGATCCAGATGGTTGATGCTCAGCGGTGCATAGCGTTGCTCCACTTTAGCAATTGACGAGAGCGGCACGATGCCGCCATCGGTGCTGGTCAGGCGGATGTTGTCGAGCGCGGAAAGCCCCGGCGTTTGCGCCGTGTCGTGTTCCAGCACCACGCGATACTGGTTTGCCTGGGTATAAATGGTGGAGATTAACCGCTGACCGAACGCGTTATAAAGGGCGTTATCCACATCCGCCATGTTGATGCCAAGGCGGCTGGCGCTGTCGCGATCGACATTCACATACGCCACGAGGCCTTTGTCTTGCCAGTCGCTGCTGACATCCGCCAGTTGCGGGAGCGCCTGCAGTTTGCTCACCAGCTGCGGTACCCAGGTACTGAGCGCATCTAACGAGTTGGCCTGCAAGGTGAACTGATATTGCGTGCGGCTAACGGTGGTATCAATGGTTAAATCCTGTGTCGGTTGCAGGTAGAGTGCGACACCGGGTACTTTCGCCGCCGCCTGTTGCAGGCGCTCAATCACCGGCTGGACGCGATCGTCGCGCTCATCCAGCGGTTTCAGATTAATTTGCAGCCGTGCGCTGTTAAGCGACGGGTTAGTGCCATCAACACCGACAAAGGAGGTCAGGCTTTCTACCGCCGGATCGCGCAGGATAATATCGGCCACCTGGCGCTGGCGCTCTGCCATGCTGGCAAAGGATGCGGATTGCGGCGCTTGCAGTGTCCCCTGGATAATGCCGTTGTCCTGCACCGGGAAGAAACCTTTCGGAATAACGACCCATAACATGATCGACAACAACAGTGTCCCGACCGCCACGCTCAGCGTCAGCCACGGGTGGTTCAACACTTTACTCAGTAACCGCCCGTAGCCTGCGATGACGTGCTCGAAGAAACGCTCCGACGCGCGGGAAAAACGGTTCTGTTTGCGCAGGGATTCGGCGCTCAGCATGCGGGCGCACATCATCGGCGTCAGTGTCAGCGACACAATCGCGGAAATCAGGATCGCTATTGCCAGCGTGACGGCAAATTCGCGGAACAGGCGGCCGACGATATCCCCCATAAATAGCAGCGGGATCAGTACCGCAATCAACGAGAATGTCAGCGAGATAATGGTAAAGCCAATTTCACCGGCCCCTTTCAATGCGGCGGCCAGCGGTTTTTCGCCTTTTTCGATGTAGCGCGAGATATTCTCGATAACCACAATGGCGTCGTCGACCACAAAGCCGGTGGCGATGGTCAACGCCATGAGCGTCAGGTTGTTGATGGAGAAATCAAGAAACACCATCGCCGCGAATGTTCCGACCAGCGACAGCGGCACCGCAACGCCTGGAATAATGGTGGCCGGAATATTGCGCAGGAAGACATAGATAATCATGACGACCAGCGCGATTGCCAGCATCAGCTCGAACTGGGTGTCGTCGACCGACGCGCGAATGTTGTTGGTTCTGTCCGACAGCACTTTCACCGTGACCGATTTTGGCAGGCTTTCAGTTAACTGCGGCAGCAGGGTACGGATGCTGTCGGCGGTCTTAAGAATGTTTGCTCCTGGCTGGCGCTGAACGTTCATGACAATCGCTTGTTGCTTATTGGCCCATGCGCCAAGCCAGCTATTTTCGGCACCTTGTTCAACGGTCGCGATATCGCCAAGGCGGATCGGCGCACCATTCTGATAAGCGACAATCAACTGGCGATACTCTTCGGCAGACTGCATCTGATCGTTGGCGGAAAGCGTGACGGCACGGGTTGGACCATCGAGGCTGCCTTTCGCCGAATTGACGTTGGCATTAGTGATGGCGGTGCGAATGGTTTCGCTGGTCAGCCCGAGAGCAGCAATCGCCTGGGCATTGAGTTTGACGCGCACTGCCGGGCGCTGGCCACCAGACAGGGTCACCAGGCCGACGCCAGAAACCTGCGATATTTTCTGTGCAACGCGCGTTTCCACCATATCTTCCACTTGGGTCATTGGCATGGCAGAAGAGGTGACGGCGAGTGTCATAATTGGTGGATCCGCCGGGTTAACTTTACTGTAGACCGGCGGGTTGGGTAGATCGGACGGTAGCAGGCTGTTAGCGGCATTCATCGCCGCCTGTACTTCCTGCTCGGCGACATCCAGCGGCAAACTGAGCTGGAACTGCAATGTCACCACCGACGCGCCGCCGGAACTTTGCGACGACATCTGTTTTAAGCCGGACATCTGACCAAACTGGCGCTCCAGCGGTGCGGTGATCGCAGAAGTGACCACATCTGGGCTGGCGCCGGGGTAGAGCGTCACCACCTGGATGGTTGGGTAATCGACTTCAGGCAGCGCGGAAACGGGCAGAAAACGGTAGCCGATAATACCGGCAAGCAGGATCGCCACCATCAACAGCGTGGTGGCGACCGGACGCAAGATAAACAGACGGGAAGGGCCGCCCGTCCGGCCCGGCGGTAGCAACTGCATCAGGAATGCGCTCCTTTGGCCGGATGTTCACGCTTTGCCGGTACGGCTTCGGCGTTTTTCGCATCCACGACTTCCACTTTCGCCCCTTCGGTCAGGCGGTCAATTCCGTCCGTCACCACGCGATCGCCCGCCGACAGACCGGCGGCAATCACTACTTTCTGGCTGTCCTGAATACCGGGCGTGACGGTGTGTTTGCTGACCTGGTTTTTGTCGTTCAGAACCCAGACGAAGTTACCTTCATTACCCATTTGCAGTGCAGCCGCCGGGATCACTACCGCGTCCTGCTGTGTGGCAACCAGCATGCGTGCGTTGACGAACTGGTTGGGGAACAGGGCATCGTCCTGGTTATCAAAGCGGGCTTTCAGTTTGATGGTGCCGGTGGTGGCGTCAATCTGGTTGTCGAGGCTTAACAATGTGCCGCTGCTCAGCTTCTGTTTGTTGGTGCGATCCCAGGCTTCCACCACCAGTTGTTGGCCTGCTTTTTGTGCTTGCACGACGGTGGCGATTTCGCTTTCCGGTAAGGTAAACACCAAATCGATGGGGTGTGTTTGCGTCAACACCACGATCCCGGTGGTGTCACTGCTGCTGATTTGGTTGCCAATATCCACCTGTTTTAAACCCACTCGCCCGGAAATAGGGGCGGTTATGCGGCTCCAGTCCAGCTCTAACTGCGCGCTGGCAACGGAGGCTTCGTCAGCTTTCACGGAGCCTTCCGATTCGGTCACCAGCGCCTGCTGGCTATCGAGATCCTGGCGTGAAACCAGGCTGGTTTTCGCCAGTTGTTGATAGCGAGAAAGATCGCGGCGGGCGTTGGCGAGTGTGGCTTTATCTTTCGCCAGTTGGCCCTGCGCTTGCACCAGCGCCACTTTGAATTGGCTTGGATCGATTTCCGCCAGCAGATCGCCGGCTTTTACTTGCTGGCCTTCCTGGAAATGGATCGCCATAAGCTGGCCCGAAACGCGACTGCGCACGGTAACGGTGTTTGCGGCGGTAATGGTGCCGAGCCCGGAGAGATAACGCGGTACGGCTTCTCGGGTTGCTGTTGCGGCCTGCACCGGCGGCAGCGCGCCGCCGCGCATACCATGACGGCCTCCGCCCGGCGCGCTTTGGCGCTGAGTCTGCCCGGTGGCAGAGGAAGAAGTATCTTTATGTGCGAACTGGTACCAGGCTACGCCCGCTACCGCCATGACCACGACCGCGACAAGCGTGCGGCGAAACGTAACACTGCCTTTCATCGTTATGGGTATCTCATCGGAAAACTAATGGCGAAATAATACTAGTTTAGTAACGGCATGCCCCGGAAAAATGGAGGAAAAATGAAACACTGTCTGGAAACGTATGGCAGGCAGGGTAATTTGCGTTAGGGGGATTTTAAAGAAGAAAATAATGCCGGGAGGGATTCTCCCGGCAAGATATTAACGAAACAGTGTCTGCGCCCAACGCGCAAGACCTGCTGTGACGGAGCCGAAGTCATCGCCGCCCGCAATCGGGATCCCCGGCAGGGTTTGCGCCAGCGCTTTTTTAATCAGCGGTGAACGTGCGCTACCGCCGGTGAGATAAATCACTTCCGGCGTTTCTGCACTGGTTGCCAGCGCCAGTTGCACCTGTTCAAGGATGCGTTGCAGCGGCTGATTTAATGCGCTTTCCAGACCTTCCCGGTCAATTGCCGCCGCGAGATTATCGCTAATAAAGGGCAACTGTGCGCTCACCTGCGCGTCATCGGAAAGGGCGATTTTGCTCTCTTCGGCGCTGCGCACCAACCGGTAGCTGAGACGCTGTCGCCACACTTTTACCAGCAGCGCCACTTTCTCCGCATCGCGGGCGTCACGCAGGAGATCGTTAAGCAAGCGGCCATTGGCGGCGCTGTAAAACTCGGTCTGCGCGGGAACATCGTTAATCGCTACCGCATTCCACCAGGGCAGGATCGGCAGTGCGATGCCTTTTTCTGTCTGACCGCCCATGCCGAGCAGCGGCATCAGGCTTTTGAACGCCAGCGCAATGTCTAAATCGTTACCGCCAACGCGGCAACCGCTGTGCCCCAACAGACTGGCGGCGCGCTCTTGCTTGTCGCGCCATTGCGGCCCCATCAGCAACAATGAGCAGTCGGTCGTACCGCCGCCGATATCCACCACCAGTACCCGTTTTTCCGCACTTAGCGTAGCTTCAAAATCGAGCCCTGCAGCGACCGGTTCGAACTGGAACACCACATCACGGAACCCGGCGCGCTTCGCGGCACGCTCAAGGATCCCCTGCGCCTGCGCGTTTGCCTCATCACCGCCCAGCCCCTGGAAGTTGATCGGGCGGCCAATCACGGCCTGATCAATACTCTCCGGCAATTGCGTTTCTGCCTGCTGACGAATATGCAGCATCATGGCGCACACCAGGTCTTCAAACAGCGCGATTTGCTGCGGTTTCAGGCCGCTGGCGCCAAGGAAGGATTTCGGTGATTTAACAAAGTACACCTCTTCCGGGTCGCTGACGTATTGACGCAATGAGGCCAGCCCGAACTGCACACTGGCGGCGTTAACCTCAATATCTTCCTCGCGGTTAAAGCTCATCGCCCGCCGCAACAGCGCCTGGGTTTCGACGTCTGTCGCCGGAACCTGATGGTGGCGATAGAGCCACTCGCTGACCGCTTCACGCGTCGGTGCGCAGAGCATCGACGGGAGTAAGGTACTGTTGTTTTCCATTTTCAGCAGTTGCGCTGCGCCGTCGCGCATCACCGCGATCGAGCAGTTTGCCGTACCGTAGTCAAAACCAACAAACACGTGTTTATCCCCATGCCAGTGAAGAAGGGGGGCGACTTTAGCCGAATGCGTGACGGGCGACAACCGGAATATGAAAGCAAGGCGGAAAATCCCCGGTTTGTTATGCTGTTAGCATTACTATTCAGGAGTTGCTATGTACACACTGCACTGGCGCAAGCCGTATGACTGGGCGTGGATGTTCGATTTTTTACGTGCGCGCGTCGTGGCGGGCGTTGAGGAGATTAGCGCAACGCGTTATGTGCGCACTTTCCACTACCACGGGCATCGTGGGTTAATCACCGCCGAACCTGACTTAGCGGCAGCGACGCTGAAGGTTACGCTCAGCGATGGACTTATACCCGTAGCGGAACACTGTCTCGCACGTCTGCGCTGTTTGTTTGATCTGGATTGCGACGCAGAAACGGTGAACACAGCGCTGGGCTCACTTGGCGCGGCGCGTCCCGGTTTGCGTTTGCCGGGCAGCGTGGATCCGTTTGAGCAGGCGGTGCGAGCGATTCTGGGGCAACTGGTGAGCGTGGCGATGGCGGCGAAACTAACCGCAAAAGTCGCGCAGCGCTTCGGTGAGCCGCTGGCAGACGCACCGGGCATGATCTGTTTTCCTACGCCAGAGCAATTGGCACAAGCGCAACCGGAAGAACTGAAAGCGCTGGGCATGCCGTTAAAACGCGCGGAGTCGCTGATTTTTCTCGCACAGACGGTTTGCGACGGTACATTTCCGCTCAACCCACCCGCTGACGTGGAGCAGGGGATGAAAGCGCTGCAAACCTGGCCGGGCATCGGGCGCTGGACCGCGAATTATTTTGCGCTGCGTGGCTGGCAGGCGAAAGATGTGTTCCTGCCGGATGACTACCTTATTAAGCAGCGTTTTGCCGGGATGACGCCCGCGCAAATCCGCCGCTACGCCGCGCGCTGGCAGCCGTGGCGGTCGTATGCGTTGTTGCATATTTGGTATAGCGTTGGCTGGCAGCCTGAGACGGAGGAGAAATAAGGCTATTAATTGAGCACAAGAGGAAAATAAGGCGTTATTGTCGCAGCAAGTATGGAACCGGCCAGCGCGGAAAAACCGGAGCGTACACGTAGTACGTGAGGATTTTGAGCACTGCCCGGTTTCAAAATGGCAAGTAAAATAGCCTTATTACCTCTTGTTAGTTAATTGCGAAATAACTGGTATTCAGCATCAAATCCAGCGGCTGTGCCTGCGAAATAATATCGCCGTAGATCAAATCGATACCGATTCCCGACAAGGTATCCATCATCAGCGGCTGGTGAGTTGGCCCGGCGATACTCTTCACGCCCAGTCGCTGCGCGTGACCCTGAATAATGGTCACCATCATTTCGTCCATCAGATTGCCGTGGACGTTTGTCACTAACTCTGGCTCCAGCAACAGGTAGTCGGCCATATGCGGTGTGAGGTAGTTAAACACTTCCAGATCGTGCCCAATATGGCTGAAAATGATGCGGCAACCCGCATGGCGCAGGCGTTTGAGGTTCTCATTAATGGTGTTGCCTTCGCGCATCAGCGCATCGGCATGAATAATCAGGTGCAGCAAACGCCCCGGCATTGACCCGCTTTCCAGCATTTGCAGCAGTTCAGTCACCAGAGATTGACTTGCCAGCCCAACGACAGAAAGCGGCAGGGCGACACCAAGGCCTTTACCCGCTACGGCTGTCGCGTGGTTGCGGAAAAATTCGTGAAACACCCGCCTGTCGAGTGCGCGGATAAGTTCCGGTTCCGTCAGGCCTGAGCGGAACGCGTGCTCCTCCATCACTTCCCCTTCGCTGGTCCACAAGCGCAGCGACAGCAGCCAGAAGTTGCAGGCCTCCGGCACGCGCGGAGAGGCCACGCCGCGCGCAATCATCAGTAAATGGTTATCTTTGATCATGTGCCACTGTTCATCCAGCGACATCATGCTGCGCTCGTGCTGCATCAGCCCTTGCTGCGCTTCGTAGACGGTAACCATTCCGCGACCATTGTTCTTTGAGGCGTAACAGGCGATATCCGCCTGCGACATCACGTCTGATGCCTGGTAATTGGTCTCATCAATAATCGTAATCCCGGCGCTGGCACCGATGCGGTGCTGGCGGCCTTCCCACATAAACTCGTAATCATTGATAGCTTCAATCATCCGCCCGGAGATATAGCGCGCACTCTCGACATTACAATCTGGCAGCAGCAGGCCAAACTCATCACCGCCGAGACGGGCGAGAATATCGGTTGAGCGCAGCATGCTGAGCATCAGCGAGGAAATTTCACGCAACAAGGCATCACCTGCAGCATGCCCGGCGGTGTCGTTCACTGCCTTAAAGCGGTCGAGATCGATGAACACCAGCGCATGTCGCTGGTGGAACTCCTGCACGGTCACTAACAGGCGTTTGAGATGATTTTCAAAACTGACACGGTTCGCCAGGTGGGTGAGCGCGTCGTGAGACGCGCTGTAACTGAGCTGGCGCAGCATCTTACGCGATTCGGTGACATCCTGGATAACCAGTACCGAGCCGATATTTTGTCCGTCCAGTGTGCTTAACGGCGTGACGCTGTAGTGGATATCGAAGCTGCCGCCGGTGCGACAGTGCAGCACCACATCCTGCTCAATCGCGGTACGCGACATATCGCCGCTATGAATGTTTTCCATCGCCGGACCGTTATCACCGAAAGTAATGCGCAGCACCGTCAATAGAGGCTGACCAATGGCGTGTTCCTGCGGCCAGCCGCTCATTTTTTCTGCCACCGGGTTCATAAAGGTGACCTTCATATCAACATCAGTACACAGCACCGCTTCACCGATAGAATCAAGCGTAATGTGCAGCCGCTCTTTTTCCTGGAACAGCGCATCGTTGAGCTGTTTTACCTCGGTCATGTCCATATTGACGCCGAGCAGCCGCTCCACTTCACCGTTCTTGTTGAGCACACGGTTGGCAAGGGTACGGATATGGCGAATCCCCTCTTTTACCGGCACCCTGAATTCCAGCTTGAATGCGACGCGGGCGGCCAGCGCATCGCGGATAATGCGCTCGGTTTCCGGGCGATCCTCCGGCAGAATGCGTTCGTACCACAGATGCCAGGTCGGTTTCATATGCGCGGGGACTTCGTACATCTCAAACATACGTTTATCCCAACTGATGATGTCGGGTTCCAGCTCCCACTCCCAGATACCGATGCCGCCTGCTTCGTTCGCAAGGGTAATGCGCTCCATCAGGCGCTTGTTCACCCACTCGGTCTGTTTCAAGTCGTTAATATCTTCGATCTGGGCGATGAAATAGAGCGGGGTGCCGTCGGCATGACGCACGACTGAAACGGCCAGCAGACCCCAGACCAGATCGCCATTACGTGTGTAATAGCGCTTTTCCAGCGAGTAGGTAGGAATGTCGCCGCGCGCCAGTTGATCAAGCAGTTCGAGGTCTTTATGTAAATCTTCCGGCCAGGTAAGCTGCTGAAAGTTCATTAAACGCAGTTCATCCTGGCTGTAACCCAGAAACTGGCACAGCGCTTTATTGGCCTGTAGCCACTGCCCATCGGTGCCCACTAATGCCATGCCAATGGCGGAATATTCCATGGCGTTACGAAAACGTTCTTCGCTTTCGGTAATGTGTTTACGCTCGGCGCGAAAGGCATACATCACCATGGTCATCACGTTAACTGGCAGCAGGATCATCAAAAATGGCAGCCAGGGTGCGTTTGTCATCACGCCGCTTTTCGGCGCGATAATCACGTTCGGCTCCTGCGCGATGATCAACGACACCGTCATGACAGTTATCAGAAAAACCAGAAACGCTTCCATTCGCGGTAGACGAACCGCACTCCACATCAACAACACAATCACTGCGGTGAAAGGCCACGGTAAATAGTGCAGCGACAGCCAACTGAGCATCAACGTAATGGCAAGCGTCGCCAGTGTTTCCAGCAGTAATTGCGGTTTGCGATGGCGCAGCAAGTAGTGCGGTTTGAATAATAGCCCAAGCGGCACCAGCGCCAGCGCGCCGATGGATTCTGACAATACCCAGATAATAAAGGTACGCAAAACGTTTTCTGGCGGTACCAAAAGACAGATCAGCGCACCGCCGACCAGCGGCGGAACCACCGCGCTGCCGATGGCAAGGCGGATCCAGTCACTCAGATTTTGCAGCGGATTATACCAGGGCAACAATTTACGTAGCAGCACCGCGCCAACGGCGGCTTCAACAATATTGACGGCGGTATAGCGCAAATCGACAAAAGAAACGGAAAAAAGCAGTACGGTGGCGGCAACATTCCCCAGCGCGCAGGCGAACGCGATGCCGGGCCACATCTTACCCGCGTGGCGGTAAAACGCCACGGTCATGATCGCGGTGGGAAACCAGAGTGGGGCAATGACGGTGCCAAAGCGGATCAGTTCCAGCGAGAACAGGGTGAAGATAAAAGAGAGTAACCCTAAACTGAGGAGCCGCAGTCCAGGATAAGGTGTGGTAACCAAAACGCGCTGGTGTTGTTTCTTCATTACCGCTTAATCCGCAAGCCCTGTGCCGTCCGGAACAGAGTCCGACGAATGAAATTTGAATTTTGGATTATGCTAGTACAAACAATTTACAATTCCTATGCCGGGCGCTCATAATTTGACATCATAGTGTTATTAATTACTTAGTGGATGAATAAAACGCGCACCGCGCTCCATTTTTGAGTGGTTTGCTTTGCGAATAATGCGTTTTGTGGGTAAAAATTGGCGACTTTTTATCACACTTGGATCCCGTGTCTATTCGACTGGTATCGCGACGGCGAAGTCCCTATAATTGCGGCGTTTGACGCTCTGGCGTCGTCCTTCCTTTACATCCAGGTTATCAGGTCGCTAAATTTATGACTGATCAGTCTCATCAGTGCGTCATTATCGGCATCGCCGGCGCATCCGCTTCAGGTAAAAGCCTTATTGCCAGCACTCTTTACCGCGAACTGCGCGAACAGGTAGGTGATGAACATATTGGCGTTATTCCGGAAGACAGTTACTACAAAGATCAAAGCCATCTGTCGATGGAAGAACGTGTAAAAACCAACTATGACCATCCGAGCGCGATGGATCACAGCCTGTTATTCCAGCATTTAGAGTCACTTAAGCGCGGCGAAGCCATTGAGTTACCGGTTTACAGCTACGTTGAACATACCCGTACGCAAGAAACCATTCGCATTGAAGCTAAAAAAGTCATCATTCTGGAAGGGATCCTGTTGCTGACCGATTCACGCCTGCGGGATGCGATGAATTTCTCCATTTTCGTCGATACGCCGTTGGATATCTGCCTGATGCGCCGTATCAAACGTGACGTGAACGAGCGTGGCCGTTCAATGGATTCGGTAATGGCGCAATACCAAAAAACCGTGCGTCCAATGTTTCTGCAGTTTATTGAACCCTCCAAACAGTACGCCGATATTATCGTGCCGCGCGGCGGTAAAAACCGCATCGCCATTGATATTCTGAAAGCCAAAATCAGCCAATTCTTTGAGTAATAATGTTAGGCTGTCACCGTTCGTATTAATTTGCCCGGCCCCTGAGGCGCGCTCAGGGGTATGCCGCATCAAAAGGAGAATGTGCCATGCGTCTTTGTGACCGAGATATTGAAGCCTGGTTGGACGACGGTCGACTCGCGATTAACCCGCGTCCGCCGGTTGAGCGTATTAACGGTGCTACGGTAGATGTCCGCCTGGGCAACAAATTCCGCACATTCAGTGGGCACACAGCAGCGTTTATCGATCTCAGTGGCCCGAAAGACGAAGTCAGCGCGGCGCTTGACCGGGTGATGAGCGATGAAATAGTTCTGGCAGAAGGTGATGCTTTTTACCTGCATCCTGGCGAACTGGCGTTGGCGGTGACGTATGAATCCGTCACGCTGCCTGCGGATTTGGTCGGCTGGCTGGACGGGCGCTCGTCGCTGGCGCGTCTGGGATTAATGGTGCATGTTACTGCGCACCGTATCGATCCCGGCTGGTCAGGCTGCATCGTGCTGGAGTTCTATAATTCAGGCAAACTCCCGCTGGCACTGCGTCCGGGGATGCTGATTGGCGCGCTGAGCTTCGAGCCGCTCTCCGGCCCGGCAGAACGCCCATATAACCGCCGTGAAGATGCGAAATATCGCGATCAACAAGGCGCGGTCGCCAGCCGTATTGATAAAGACTGAGTGAAGTAGACCTACTGAGGACGCCATGAGAAGAGTGTTAACCACGCTGATGATCCTGTTGGTCGTGCTGGTAGCTGGCCTTTCGGCGCTGGTACTGCTGGTCAACCCCAACGATTTTCGCGCTTATATGGTGCGTCAGGTTGAAACCCGTAGCGGTTATCAATTGCAGCTTGATGGCCCGCTGCGCTGGCATGTCTGGCCGCAGCTTAGCATTCTCTCAGGGCGGATGACCTTAACCGCTCCCGGTGCGCAGACGCCGGTGGTCGCCGCCGACAATATGCGTCTTGACGTTAATCTGTGGCCGTTGCTTTCGCACCAGTTACACGTCAAACAGGTGATGCTAAAAGGCGCGGTTATCCAGTTAACGCCGCAAAGTGCCGCCGCGCCGCAAAAAGGCGCGCCCGTGGCGCCGCGAGAAAACAATCTGCCGCAGGTGGAAGAGGATCGCGGCTGGTCATGGGATATCGCCAGCCTGCAAGTGGCTGATAGCGTGCTGGTGTTCCAGCACGATGATGATGAACAACTGACGGTGCGCGATATCCGCCTGCAAATGGAGCAGGATTCGTTGCACCAGGCAAAACTTGATTTCGCCGGGCGGATTAACCGCAATCAACGTGATTTAACGCTCTCTTTCAGCGCGCAGGTGGATGCGCGCGATTATCCGCATAATCTCACCGCCGCCATTGATAACGTGAAATGGCAATTGCAGGGCGGCGATGTCCCGACACAGGGAATCGAAGGGGAAGGGCACTTACAGGCGCAGTGGCAACGTGCCCAGCAGCGCCTGACGCTCAATGATCTGAGCTTGCGCGCGAACGATACCGCGCTCACTGGTAACGGCAGCGTGACGTTTGGCAACCTGCCGGTGTGGGCGCTCGATTTGCAGTTTGATTCCCTCAATCTCGATAACTTATTACCGCCGGAGCAGACTGCCGATAACAGTGGTTCGCCGCAGCAGCAAGGGCAGGCGCAAAACCGCTTGCCGCGCCCGGTTATCTCCACCAGCCTGGATACACCGCAGTACAACGGGTTACGCAGTTTTACCGCACAGATTGGCATTAGCGCGAAAAGCGTGCGCTGGCGTGGCATGCAGTTTGCGGATGTGGTCGGGCAATTCAACAATAATGCTGGTTTGCTGTCGATCCCCACGCTACAAGGAAAAATGGGCAACGGGTTGATCTCGTTGCCTGGCGAGCTTGATGCGCGCAGTGATACATCTCGCGCGATCTTCCAGCCAAAACTGGATAACGTGGAAATTGGCACCATCCTGAAAGCCTTTAATTACCCGATTGCGTTGACTGGCAGCCTGAGCATGGCGGGCGATTTTTCCGGGCCGAATATCGACGCTGATGATTTCCGCCGACACTGGCAGGGTGAGGCGCATCTCGATTTGAAAAACAGCCGCATGGAAGGGCTCAACTTCCAGCAGCTCGTACAACAGGCCGTGGCGCGCAGCAGCGATGTGCAGGCGCAGGAAAACTACGATAACGCCACGCGTCTTGATAGCTTCAGCAGCGATGTGTCACTGGATAAGGGGCTGATGACCTTCAATGATATACAGGGGAGTTCTCCGCTGCTGTCGCTTACCGGTGAAGGTGAGATGGATCTGGTGAAAGAGCAGGCGGATACCCGCTTTGAAGTGCGTGTCATGGAAGGCTGGAAAGGGGAGAGCGATCTTATCGATTTCCTGAAGAATACGCCGGTTCCACTGCGCGTGTACGGTAAATGGCAGACGCTTAACTACAGTCTGCAAGTGGATCAACTGCTGCGTAAACATCTGCAGGATGAAGCGAAACGCCGGTTGAATGACTGGGCTGATCGTTATAAAGATCGCCAAAGTGGCAAAGATGTGAAAAAGCTGCTCGACAAGATGTAAGCGAACCTATTGGCCGGGTTGGCGTTGTGCCACCCGGCAAGGCTATTTACAAAATGCCTTCCAGCGCCAGATGCTGTAACAACATAATGGTTTTACCGTCGGCAATCACACCGCTGCGGATAGCAGCCAGTGCGGCGCTAAAATCCATCTCTACCACTTCAATATCCTCACCTTCATCCGCTAAACCTCCGCCATTACCGGTGCGTCGGCTGTCGTCATATTCGGCGATAAAAAAGTGCAATTTTTCGCTGACCGAACCGGGGCTCATCCACGCCTCAAACACTTTTTGCACCTGTTCCAGCCGATAACCGGTCTCTTCTTCGGCCTCATGCCTGATGCGATCTTCCGGGGCAAGTTCATCCAGCAGGCCGGCAGCTGCTTCCAGCAAAAAACCGCTGTGCTGGTTAACGAACAGCGGCAAGCGAAACTGCCGGGTGAGGATTACGCTGCGCTTATTGGCGTTATACAGCAGGATCACCGCGCCGTTACCACGATCGTAAACTTCGCGGCTCTGGCGCTGCCATTCGCCGTCTCGTCGGCGAAAGTCAAAGGTGTATTTCGTCAGTTTGCCCCAGTCCTCAGATAAGGACCTGGTGGCAATAATGCGTATTTGTGCATTTTCAGATGGCATATTCGCTCCTCGGGACGTAAGATTGCATCTTATCGTGCATGTTCGTGCATTAACAAGAAATTTCGTGCAATCGGGAGCCCCCTCATGCTGACCTCACAACGCAAACAACTGATCCTTGCCCGGCTCGCTGAAGAGGGGCAGGTGCTGTCGAAAAATCTCAGTGAGCAGTTCGGCATTTCAGAAGATACTGTGCGCCGCGATTTGCGCGAACTGGCGGCTGAAGGACGCTTGCAGCGCGTGCACGGAGGAGCGTTACCAGCATCGGCTGCGGTAGTCACCTTTTCCGAGCGGCAAACGCTGCAATCCGATGCCAAGCGGCGGATCGCGCAGAAAGGAGCGGAACTGGTATCACCCGGGCAAGTGGTGATGATCGATGGCGGCACCACTACCAGCGAGTTAATCCGCTTTTTCCCTGAAGATCTGCGCATTACCGTCGTCACCCACAGCCCGAGTATCGCTGTCGGATTGGCACAGCATCCGTTCATTAACGTGGTGATGATTGGCGGACAGCTTTACAAACACTCTATCGTCAATGTCGGCGCGGCGGCGCTGGAGGGGATCGCGCGCGTACGCGCCGATCTCTTTTTTATGGGCGTGACCGGTGTGCATGTGGAGGCCGGGTTAAGTACTGGTGATTTCGAAGAGTCGCGCATCAAGCATGCCATGGCGCAAAGAGCGGCGGAGACCGTGGTGCTGGCCTCACCGGAAAAATTAAACACTGCCTCCCCGTGGGTGATCGGCGATATCCGGCTTATCAATACGCTGGTGGTTGATGCCCAAACCGATGCGCGCACGCTGGAACCGTTTGCCCACCGCGGTATTGCGATTGTCAAAGCGTAGGAGAACAGACGAGACGTGGCCGGGGAGAACCCCGGCCGGGTTTACACTTCGTAATCGAGAGTTTCGTCGTTGTGAAGGGGAATAAGCTGTACTTTTTGTACCCGGTGGCTTTCCACATCCAGCGTTTTTAGCAAGTAATCACCCACCTGAACTTCTTCCCCCGGTTGCGGAATGCGTTGTAAATACTCCATCAGCAGCCCGGCAATGGTGTGATACTCGCGTTTCTCATCGAGTGGCAACGGTACATATTGCACCAGATCTTCCAGCGGCATATGGCCATTCGCCGTCCAGCTACCGTCACTGTTTTTCTGTATATCATGGCGTGCGTCAATCTCTTCTACCTCGTTGGGCAAATTGCCCGCGATGGTTTCCATCACATCGCTTAAGGTGACCACACCTTCAACGGAGCCAAACTCATCCACCACAAAGGCAAAGTGGGTGCGGGCATTACGGAACTGTTCCAGCGCCTGCAACAGCGGCAACCCTTCCGGGAAAACCAGAGGCTGGCGCACCAGTACGCGTAGATCGAGCGGTTCGCCGTGTAAAGATTGCTGTAGCAGATCGAGGATATGCACCACGCCCAGCAAGGTATCATCCTCTTCGCCGCCGGTGACAACCACGCGCGTATGCTGGTTTTTTTCCAACAGTGCGCGGACTTCTGATTCCGGCGCGCTCAGATCGATATGTTCAATATCGTGGCGCGACGTCATGATGCTGCTCACCGTGCGCTGATTGAGATTCAGCACGCGCTCAATCATCCGCCGTTCCTGCGGATTGAAAATCTGGCCGTCGTCGCCGTCGCGCAACATAGAGGCGGCGTCGGCATCCAGCTCCGCTTCTTCTTTACGCCCGCTCAGTAAACGCATGACGGTTTCGGTGGTGCGCTGGCGCAATGTCCGGTCGGCGAACAGAAAACGGCGGCGGTTGAAGATAGCCAGCTGGTTCAGCGCTTCAATCATTACCGAGAAGCCAATAGCAGCGTACAGGTAACCTTTCGGAATATGGAAACCAAACCCGTCAGCCACCAGGCTAAAACCGATCATCAACAGGAAGCTGAGACACAGGATAACTATCGTGGGATGGTTGTTGACGAAGCGGGTGAGGGTTTTACTCGCCAGCAGCATCAGCGAAATGGCGATAACAACCGCCGCCATCATGATTGCCAGGTGATCAACCATACCTACGGCGGTGATCACTGAGTCCAGTGAGAAAACCGCGTCCAGTACGACAATCTGCGTCACCACGGCCCAGAATTTCGCCCCGCGCCGTTGCGTGGGGTTGTCGCTGTCTTTCCCTTCGAGACGTTCGTTGAGTTCAACCGTTGCTTTAAATAACAGGAACAGCCCGCCCACTAACATAATTAAGTCGCGTGCGCTGAAACTGAGCCCGCGTACGGTGAATAAAGGTTGGGTCAGCGTGACCAGCCAGGAAATTGAGGCCAGCAACAGCAGACGCATCAGCATGGCGAGTATCAGACCGGTGACGCGCGCGCGGTCACGCTGTGCCGGTGGCAATTTCTCGGCGAGAATTGCAATAAAAACCAGGTTATCAATACCTAGCACCAGTTCGATCACCACCAGCGTGATCAGACCAGCCCAGATTGACGGATCGGCAATCCATTCCATCGTTAACGTAACACCTTATGTGATATGACAATTGTCACAATGCGATCATGGATAAAGCTGAGATAAATTGCAATGCCAGCCTGCGATTTATCTTATTTTAGGTGGTTATTTAAAGCGCTTAAAAGGTTATTTCCTTATTGTTTATATGATTAATTATCACTATTTAAATATAGAAAATAGGAAAAGTCGCATAGGTAATGCTATGTCAATTTGTTGTCAATATGCGGTAAATCCTAAAAGCGTAAAAATTTGGTCTTAATATTATTCTTAAAAAGATGTTTATCTCTGAATGTCGCCTTGCCTGCTATTCGCTTAGCTGCAACAATTCCTCCAGCATCGTTCAAATATACCAGCGTCTTTATTTTCAGCATTGTTAATCAGTGCGAAAGCCGGTACCTGCCGTATTTTATCTGGTTGGTAAATAGCACCACCAGAAAGAGGATGTAAGGGATGACTATCAATGACTTAACGTCAATCAGTGAATTGGTAACTGAAAGCCAGGGGCGGTAGCGTGCCTGCGGGTATGTCAATCAGCCTGGATTATTCTGTAATCGCATGTGGTTGAATAAACGCTTTTTAGGACTGATGCCAGTTATATTTCTCAAGAATTAACTGCATTCTGAATCTGTGTACAGCTTGAGCGCTTATTTAAATCGCACAGGATAATTACTCTGCCAAAGTGATAATTAATCAATGATGAAATCTAAAACGAAATTGATGCCATTATTGGTGTCCGTTAGCTTGATGAGTGGCTGCACCGTCTTCCCGGGGAGCAATATGTCTACGATGGGAAAGGATGTGATTAAACAGCAGGATGCTGACTTTGATATAGACCGTATGGTGAATGTCTATCCATTAACCCCACGTCTGATTGAACAATTGCGCCCGCGCACCAATGTTGCTCAACCGAATATGTCACTGGATCAGGAGATTTCCGCCTACCAGTACCGCGTTGGCCCAGGGGATGTGCTGAACGTGACAGTGTGGGATCACCCGGAACTTACCACGCCAGCCGGTCAGTATCGTAGTTCGAGCGATGCCGGTAACTGGGTACAGCCCGATGGCACCATGTTCTACCCGTACGTCGGCAAGATTCACGTCGCTGGTAAAACGCTTTCTGAGATCCGTAGTGATATTACCAGCCGCTTAGCGACCTATATTGCCGACCCGCAGGTGGACGTTAATATCGCCGCGTTCCGTTCACAAAAAGCCTATATCTCCGGTCAGGTGGCGAAATCTGGCCAGCAGGCGATCACCAACGTACCGCTTACCGTTCTTGATGCGATCAATGCTGCAGGTGGTCTGACCGACAGCGCAGACTGGCGCAACGTGGTGCTGACACACCAGGGCCAGGAGCAGCGCATTTCGCTGCAGGCGCTGATGCAAAACGGCGATCTCAGCCAGAACCGTTTGCTCTACCCGGGCGACATTCTGTTTGTTCCGCGTAATGACGATCTGAAAGTGTTCGTCATGGGCGAAGTGAAAAAACAGAGCACGCTCAAAATGGACTTCAGCGGCATGACGCTGACCGAAGCACTCGGCCAGGCCGAAGGGATCGATCTGACCACTTCCAACGCCAGCGGCATTTTCGTTATTCGTCCGCTGAAAGGCAACGACAGTGGCCGTGGCAACAAGATCGCCAATATTTACCAGCTTGATATGTCGGATGCCACATCACTGGTTATGGCAACGAACTTCCGTCTCCAGCCGTATGACGTGGTGTATGTCACGACCGCGCCGGTTGCGCGTTGGAACCGTCTTATCAACCAGTTGCTGCCGACAATCAGTGGCGTTCGCTACATGACCAACACGGCCAACGACATCCAAAATCTGCAATGACTATGTTCAACAAAATTCTGGTGGTATGCGTGGGGAACATTTGTCGTTCCCCAACGGCAGAACGGCTGCTGAAAAAATACCAGCCCGCTTTAACGGTGGCGTCAGCCGGGCTTGGTGCGCTGGTTGGACGTAGCGCAGATGCGAACGCCGTGAGTGTGGCGGCGGATAATCAACTCTCTCTGGAAGGGCATTGCGCGCGACAAATTACCGGAAAAATGTGCCGCGAATACGACCTGATTCTGGTGATGGAAAAACGTCATATTGCCCGCCTGTGTGAGATTGCCCCGGAAATGCGTGGAAAGGTCATGTTATTTGGCCACTGGGATAACGAGCGGGAGATCCCCGACCCGTATCGCAAAAGTCGTGAAGCTTTTGAAGCTATTTACACCTTACTTGACCAGTCTGCCCGCCATTGGGCGCAGGCATTGCAAGCTCAGCAGGGATAATAATGACAGAGAAAACACACCATTCGCATTCTGCTGCCCAGGCGGTGGGCAACGACGAAATCGATATTGGCCGTTTGCTCGGCACAATCATTGAGGCTCGCTGGTGGGTGCTGGGCATCACCTCGGTCTTCGCACTGATTGCTGTCGTCTACTGCCTGTTCGCAACCCCCATTTACAGCGCCGATGCGCTGGTGCAAATCGAGCAGAATACCGGAAGCTCGCTGGTGCAGGATCTGAACAGCGCGTTATCGAACAAGCCACCGGCGTCCGATGCAGAAATCCAGCTTATTCAGTCACGCCTGGTGCTGGGTAAAACCGTTGACGATCTCGATCTGGATATTTCCGTGGTCAAAAACACCTTTCCGCTGTTTGGGGCCGGGTGGGATCGCCTGATGGGGCGGCAGAACGAGACGGTGAAAGTCACCACGTTCACGCTACCAAAAGGAATGAACGAGCAGACCTTTACATTAAAAGTACTCAGCCCGAAACAGTACCTGTTAAGCAGCGACGGCGGTTTTGAAGCGCGTGGCGAAGTAGGGCAACAGCTTAGCAAGCAAGGCGTCACCATGATGGTGAGTGCTATTCAGGCATCGAATGACAGCGAATTTACCGTCACTAAATATTCGACGCTTGGCATGATCAATAATCTGCAAAGCAACCTGACGGTGGCCGAAAACGGCAAAGATACGGGCGTACTCAGTCTGACTTATACCGGTGAAGACCGTGAGCAGATCCGCGCCATTCTGGACAGCATCACGCGAAACTATCTTGAGCAGAACATTGAACGCAAATCCGAAGAAGCGGCCAAGAGCCTGATCTTCCTCGATAAGCAACTGCCGGAAGTGCGCGAAAACCTCGATATCGCAGAGGAAAAACTCAACTCCTATCGTCAGCGCAAAGACTCTGTGGACCTGCCGCTGGAAGCGAAATCTGTGCTCGATTCGATGGTTAACATCGATGCGCAATTGAACGAACTAACCTTCCGCGAAGCAGAAATCTCCAAGCTCTATACCAAAGTGCACCCGGCTTACCGCACCTTGCTGGAAAAGCGTAAAGCGCTGGAAGATGAAAAGTCGAAACTGAACAACCGCATCACCGCGATGCCGGAAACGCAACAGGAGATTGTTCGCCTGACGCGTGATGTTGAATCAGGCCAGCAGGTTTATATGCAGTTGCTGAATAAACAGCAGGAGCTGCGTATCACCCAGGCGAGTACCGTTGGCGATGTGCGTATTGTCGACCCGGCTATTGCACAACCGGGCGTGCTGAAGCCGAAAAAGGCGCTGATCATTCTTGGCAGCATTATCTTGGGCCTGATTGTTTCGGTGGTCGGTGTGCTGCTGCGCTCGCTGTTTAATCGCGGCATCGAAAGCCCGCAAGTGCTTGAAGAGCATGGCATCAGCGTGTACGCCAGCATTCCGCTGTCGGAGTGGCAAAAAGCGCGGGATAGCGTCAAAACCATCAAAGGGGTCAAACGCTATAAGCAGAGCCAACTGCTGGCGGTGGGGAACCCGACAGATCTGGCCATTGAAGCGGTGCGCAGCCTGCGTACCAGCCTGCACTTCGCCATGATGCAGGCCAATAACAACGTGTTGATGATGACCGGGGTCAGCCCGTCAATCGGTAAAACTTTTGTCTGCGCCAACCTGGCGGCGGTGATTAGCCAGACCAACAAGCGCGTGCTGCTGATCGACTGCGATATGCGTAAAGGCTACACCCATGAACTGCTGGGCACCGACAACGTGAATGGGTTGTCCGAAGTGCTGGCCGGGAAGGGCACAATAGAGGGTTGCGCGAAGCCGACTTCTGTCAGCAACTTTGATCTTGTACCGCGCGGTCAGGTACCGCCAAACCCCTCTGAATTGCTGATGAGCGAACGCTTCAGCCAACTGGTGAAATGGGCCAGCAGCCACTATGACCTGGTGCTGATTGACACCCCGCCAATCCTTGCGGTAACGGATGCGGCAGTGGTTGGTCGCCATGCCGGCACCACGCTGATGGTGGCGCGTTACGCGGTGAATACGCTCAAAGAGATCCAGACCAGCCTGAGCCGCTTCGAACAAAACGGTATTCAGGTGAAGGGCGTGATCCTGAACTCGATTTTCCGCCGTGCGACCGGCTATCAGGATTACGGCTACTACGAGTACGACTACAAGTCCGATTCAAAATAACCAGACCCTTACCTCTATCCCTCAACGCGCTGCGCCTTTTCCCCCTTGTGGGAAAAGGCGGCAGTAAGGGCGAAAGCGGCATGTTGAACGCATTAGGGAACGCATCATGAGCACAACAGCAAACCCATTAATTTCAATTTATATGCCAACCTGGAACCGGCAACAGCTGGCGATCCGCGCGATTAAATCGGTGCTGCGCCAGGATTACCCGCACTGGGAAATGATCATTGTTGATGACTGCTCCGCAAGCTTTGAGCAACTGCAACAGTTTGTTGATGAGCTGGGCGACCCGCGCGTAAGTTACACGCGTAACGCTTTTAACTCTGGCGCTTGCGCGGTGCGCAACCAGGCGATTTTGCAGGCGAAAGGCCAGTACATTACCGGCATTGATGATGACGATGAATGGACGCCAAACCGTCTGTCCGTTTTTCTCGCGCACAAACATCTGCTCAATACCCGCGCCTTTTTGTACGCCAACGATTATGTTTGTCAGGGCGAAGTCTATTCGCAACCGGCGAGCTTACCGCTGTACCCGAAATCGCCGTTCTCGCGCAAGTTGTTCTACAAGCGCAACATCGTTGGCAATCAGGTCTTCACCTGGGGCTGGCGTTTTAAAGAGAGCCTGTTTGATACCCAACTGAAGGCGGCGCAGGATTACGACATTTTTCTGCGGATGGTCGAGGAGTACGGCGAGCCGTGGAAAATCGAAGAAGCCACGCAGATCCTGCACATTAACCACGGTGAAATGCAGATCACCTCTTCGCCGAAGAAATTTTCCGGCTACTTCCACTTTTACCGTAAGCACAAAGACAAATTCGATCGCGCCAGCAAGAAATATCAGCTGTTCACTCTCTATCAAATCCGCAATAAGCGGATGAACTGGCGCACTTTGCTGACGCTTTTTTCCCTGCGTAACGGCAAACGTCTGGCTGATGGGCTGCGGGGGAAATAATGCGTCTGGAAGATTTTCGCGCTAATCACTGGAATTTGCGCCCGTGCTGCATGGTTGCGGCGTACCGCATTGCCCATTTTTGCTCCGTGTGGCGCAAAAAGCATGTCATCAACAATCTCTGGGCCGCGCCCGTCATTCTGTTGTACCGCTTTGTCACGGAATGCCTGTTTGGGTATGAAATTCAGGCCGCTGCGACGATTGGTCGCCGCTTTACCATTCATCACGGCTATGCGGTGGTGATCAATAAAAACACCGTCGCCGGGGATGATTTCACCATTCGTCATGGCGTCACCATCGGCAACCGTGGAGCCGACAGCCTGGCCTGCCCGGTGATTGGCAACAACGTTGAATTGGGTGCCAACGTGGTGATGATTGGTGATATCACTATTGGGAACAACGTCACCATTGGCGCGGGTAGCGTGGTGCTCGACAGCGTGCCGGACAACGCGCTGGTGGTGGGCGAGAAAGCGCGCGTGAAGGTGATTAAATGAATATTTTGCAATTTAACGTGCGCCTTGCAGAAGGCGGTGCCGCAGGCGTTGCGCTGGATTTACATCAGCGCGCGCTGCAACAAGGCATTTCATCACGTTTTATTTACGGCTATGGCAAAGGCGGCAAAAAAAGCGTCAGCCACGACAACTATCCGCAGGTGTATAAACAGACACCACGTCTGACTTCCATCGCTAATCTGGCGTTGTTTCGCCTGTTTAACCGCGATGTTTTCGGCAATCTGAATAATCTCTATCGCACCGTGACCCGCACAGAAGGGCCGGTGGTGCTGCACTTCCATGTGATGCACAGCTACTGGCTGAATCTGGATGAACTGGTGACGTTTTGCCAGAAGGTGAAAGCGCACAAGCCGGATGTCACCTTTGTCTGGACGCTGCATGACCACTGGAGCGTGACCGGGCGCTGCGCCTTTACCGATGGCTGTGAAGGCTGGAAAGAGCATTGCCGCAAATGCCCAACGCTGTCGAACTACCCGCCGGTGAAAGTTGACCGTGCGCATAAGCTGGTTGACAGCAAACGTCAGCTCTTTAACGACATGTTGGCGCTTGGCTGCCAGTTTATCTCCCCCAGCCAGCACGTGGCGGATGCCTTTAATAGCCTGTATGGGGCAGGGCGCTGCAACATCATTAATAACGGTATCGACGTGGCGACAGAAGCGATTCTGGCCGAGCTGGCACCGGTGAAAGAGACGCAAGGCAAACCGAAGATTGCTGTGGTGGCGCACGATCTGCGCTACGACGGGAAAACCAATCAACAACTGGTGCGCGACATCATGGCGATGGATGACCGCGTGGAGCTGCATACCTTCGGTAAGTTTTCACCGTTTGAGGGCAACAATGTCACCAACCACGGTTTTCTGACCGATAAGCGCAAATTGATGAGTGAACTCAACGAGATGGATGCGCTGGTCTTTAGTTCTCGCGTGGACAACTATCCGCTGATTCTGTGCGAAGCGTTATCTATCGGTGTCCCGGTGATTGCCACCCACAGCGATGCGGCACGCGAAGTGTTACAGAAATCGGGCGGTAAGACATTCAGCGAGCAGGAGGTTTTGCCGCTAGTGCAATGCCATAAAGCCGAGATTGCCCAGGCGGTCTTTGGCGAAAGCCTCGATGCATTCCGCGCACGCAGCCGCCAGGCATACAGTGGCCAACAGATGCTGGAGGAGTATGTCTCATTCTATCAAGGTCTGTAGCTACCTCCTGCTGCCGCTCATTTACCTGCTGGTTAACGTCAAACTCCTCCAGTTGGGCGAGAGTTTTCCGATCACTATCGTGACGTTTTTGCCGGTGCTGCTGTTGCTCTATGTTGAGCGCATCAGCGTGAAAAAACTGATGATAGCGCTGGGGGCCGGGGCAGGGCTGACACTGTTTAACTTTATTTTCGGTAAGTCGCTGGACGCCAGTAAATATGTCACCTCGACGATGCTGTTCGTTTATATCGTGATCATCATCGGCATGGTATGGAGCATCCGCTTCAAAACCATTTCGCCGCATAATTACCGTAAGATCTTGAGATTTTTCTATGCGGTAGTGGCATTCGTGGTTCTGCTTGCGGCGATGGAAATGGCGCAGATTATCCTGACTGGCGGCAGCAGTTTAATGGAAGGAATTTCGAAATATCTCATCTATAGCAACAGTTACGTGCTGAATTTTATCAAGTTCGGCGGTAAACGTACTACGGCGTTATATTTCGAACCGGCATTCTTCGCTCTGGCGTTAATCTCAATTTGGCTCAGCATCAAACAGTTTGGTATCAAAACGCCGAAGACCGATGCTATGATTTTGGCAGGGATAGTTCTTTCGGGATCGTTCTCTGGGGTAATGACATTTATCATGTTTTATCTGCTGGAATGGGCTTTCCAGTATCTGAACAAAGAGGCGATCCGTAAAAAGTTACCGTTGGCAATTATTTCACTGGCAGTGTTTATTGTTGGCGTTGTATTTGCTTTTCCATATATCGCAGAACGAGTCGGCGATTTAGGTACGGAAGGCTCTTCCTCGTATTATCGTATTATCGGTCCGCTGGTGATGGTGGGATATTCACTGACCAATATTGATGGTGTAGTAAGATTTGGCTCACTTTACGAATATGTCGCATCATTCGGAATCTTTAACGGTGCGGACGTCGGGAAAACAATAGACAATGGGTTGTATCTGCTGATCATTTATTTTTCATGGTTCGCGGTATTACTGACCGGATGGTATCTGTTTAAAGTTGGAAAAATGATGATAAATGCCTTTGGCAACAATCAGAATTTTCGCGTTCAACTTTATCTGTTCACTCCGATATCGTTGTTTTTTACGGGGTCTATCTTTAGCCCGGAATATGCGTTTTTAATTGTTTGTCCATTTATTCTACGCAAAGCGTTGAATATAGCGACTACATGATGAGGTGGGTCAAATGCTGCTAAGTGTTATTACTGTCGCGTTTCGTAATTATGAAGGTGTGATGAAAACCTGGCAGTCGCTGGCTCACCTGGCGAAAGCGCAAGATATTGAATTTGAATGGATTGTGGTTGACGGTGGCTCTCAGGATGGTACTGAGGAATTTCTGAAAAACCTCAATGGGCAATACAATTTACGCTATATCAGCGAACGCGATAAAGGCATCTATGATGCTATGAATAAAGGGATCGATATGGCCGCAGGACGCTTTGCGCTGTTTCTCAATTCCGGCGATATTTTCCATGAAGAAATTGTGGATGTTGTTCGCCAGCTGGATGATGAGAGAGAAAATGCTATGTATATTGGTGATGCGCTGTTGGATTTCGGCGATGGCACCAAAATACGTCGTGGCGCAAAACATGGCTGGTATATTTACCACAGCCTACCGGCCAGCCATCAGGCAATATTTTTCCCGGTAAATGGTCTGAAAACTTACCCCTACGATCTGCAATATAAAGTCTCTTCCGATTACGCATTAGCCGCCAGAATGTTTAAAGCGGGTTTCCCGTTTAAACGTTTGAAAGGCCTTGTCTCTGAATTTTCGATGGGCGGCGTATCAACATCTAATAACCTTGAATTATGTCAGGATGCTCGCAACGTGCAGCGTAAAATATTACGCATGCCGGGCTTCTGGACACAGTTGTCTTATATGTTGCGTTTACGGACGACCGGCAAAACGAAAGCCTTATATAACAAAGCATAACGCTCAGATATAAGGAAAAATGATGCAGGATTTAAAAGGATTCTCCGTGCCGAAAGGCTTTCGGGGCGGCAACGCTATTAAGGTTCAACTGTGGTGGGCGGTTCAGGCGACATTATTCGCATGGTCACCGCAGGTGCTGTATCGCTGGCGCGCGTTCCTGTTGCGTTTATTTGGCGCGAAAGTTGGAAAAGGCGTGGTTATTCGTCCATCGGTAAAAATTACCTATCCGTGGAAATTAACATTGGGCGATTACAGCTGGGTAGGAGATGACGCAGTGTTATATACGCTGGGTGATATTTCTATCGGTGCGAATTCAGTGGTTTCTCAGAAATGTTATTTGTGCACCGGCAGTCACGATTATATGAGCGCGCATTTTGATATTAACGCGACGCCAATCGTGATTGGTGAGAAGTGCTGGCTGGCGACAGATGTGTTTGTTGCGCCAGGCGTCTCCATCGGCGACGGGACGGTAGTCGGTGCGCGCAGCAGTGTTTTTAAATCGCTTCCGGCAAATGTGATTTGCCGTGGCAATCCCGCAGTGGTGACGCGCGAACGCGTTGAAAAGGTAACTCCCTGAACTGGGACTATTGAGGAAAATAAATTATGTCTAAAGTCGCTCTCATCACCGGCGTAACCGGGCAAGATGGCTCTTATCTGGCTGAACTGCTTCTGGAGAAGGGTTACGAAGTTCACGGCATTAAACGCCGCGCTTCCTCATTCAATACCGAGCGTGTGGATCACATCTATCAGGATCCGCACACCAGCAACCCGAAATTCCATCTGCACTACGGTGACCTGACCGATAGCTCCAACCTGACGCGTATCCTGCAGGAAGTGCAGCCGGATGAAGTTTACAACCTGGGCGCGATGAGCCATGTGGCTGTGTCGTTCGAATCCCCGGAATATACCGCTGACGTTGATGCCATGGGTACGCTGCGTCTGCTGGAAGCGATTCGCTTCCTGGGTCTTGAGAAGAAAACCCGTTTCTACCAGGCGTCCACCTCTGAGTTGTACGGCCTGGTGCAGGAAATCCCGCAGAAAGAGACCACGCCGTTCTATCCACGCTCTCCGTACGCGGTTGCCAAACTGTATGCGTACTGGATCACCGTTAACTACCGTGAATCCTACGGCATGTACGCCTGCAACGGCATTCTGTTCAACCACGAATCTCCGCGCCGTGGCGAAACGTTCGTGACCCGTAAAATCACCCGCGCTATCGCCAACATCGCCCAGGGTCTGGAATCCTGCCTGTACCTCGGCAACATGGACTCCCTGCGTGACTGGGGCCATGCCAAAGATTACGTGAAAATGCAGTGGATGATGCTGCAACAGGAAAAACCGGAAGACTTCGTTATCGCCACCGGCGTGCAGTATTCCGTGCGTCAGTTCGTGGAATTTGCCGCCGCACAACTGGGTATCAAACTGCGCTTTGAAGGCACCGGCGTGGAAGAAAAAGGCATTGTCGTTTCTGTGACCGGCCATGACGCACCAGGCGTGAAACCGGGCGATGTGATTGTTGCCGTTGACCCGCGTTACTTCCGTCCTGCTGAAGTGGAAACCCTGCTGGGCGACCCGAGCAAAGCGCACGAAAAACTGGGCTGGAAACCGGAAATCACCCTGCAGGAGATGGTCTCCGAGATGGTGGCAAAAGATCTGGAAGCAGCGAAAAAACACTCACTGCTTAAGGCCCACGGTTACGAGGTTGCCATCGCGCTGGAGTCCTGAGCATGACCAAACAACGTGTTTTTGTGGCTGGCCATCGCGGGATGGTGGGGTCAGCCATCGTACGGCAGCTCGAACAGCGGGCGGATATCGAACTGGTGCTGCGTTCCCGCGAGGAGCTGAACCTGTTAGATAGCGCGGCTGTGAATGCGTTTTTCGACAGTGAGCGTATCGACCAGGTTTACCTGGCGGCGGCGAAAGTGGGCGGTATTGTGGCGAACAATACCTACCCGGCGGACTTCATCTACGAAAATATGATGATTGAGAGCAACATTATTCATGCCGCGCACAAGAATGACGTGAACAAACTGTTGTTCCTCGGCTCGTCCTGCATCTACCCGAAACTGGCTCACCAGCCGATTGCGGAAAGTGAGCTGTTACAGGGGACGCTGGAGCCGACCAACGAACCGTACGCCATTGCCAAAATCGCCGGTATCAAGCTGTGTGAGTCCTACAACCGCCAGTATGACCGTGATTACCGCTCGGTGATGCCGACCAACTTGTACGGGCCGCACGATAACTTCCACCCGAGCAACTCGCATGTGATCCCTGCGCTGTTGCGCCGCTTCCATGAAGCGACACAGGAAAATGCGCCGGATGTGGTGGTGTGGGGCAGCGGCACGCCGATGCGTGAATTCCTGCATGTGGATGATATGGCGGCTGCCAGCATTCATGTACAGGAACTGGCGCGCGAAGTGTGGCAGGAGAATACCGAACCGATGCTGTCGCATATCAACGTCGGCACCGGCGTGGACTGCACCATTCGTGAACTGGCGCAAACCGTGGCAAGCGTGGTGGGCTACAAAGGTCGCGTGGTGTTTGATGCCACCAAACCGGACGGCACCCCGCGCAAACTGCTGGATGTGACCCGCCTGCATCAGCTTGGTTGGTATCACGAGATCTCACTGGAAGCGGGGCTTGCGAGCACCTACCAGTGGTTCCTTGAAAACCAGCACCGGTTCCGGGGGTAAGTATGTTTTTGAGTCAGGAAGATTTTGCCACGGTGGTGCGTTCGACCCCGCTGATTTCCATCGATTTGATCGTGGAAAACTCACGCGGCGAGTTTTTACTCGGCAAGCGCACTAACCGCCCGGCCCAGGGATACTGGTTTGTACCGGGCGGACGCGTGCAGAAGGACGAGCCGCTGGCGGCCGCTTTCGAGCGTCTGACTCAGGCGGAACTGGGACTGCGCCTGCCGATGTCGGCAGGCGAGTTTTACGGCGTCTGGCAGCACTTCTATGACGACAACTTTTCCGGCCCGGATTTCACCACGCATTACATCGTGCTGGGCTTTCGCCTGCGCGTGGATGAAGAGACCCTCGCGCTGCCGCCGGATCAGCACAATGACTACCGCTGGGGCACGGCGGAGTCACTGATTGCCGACCCGCTGGTGCATGACAATAGCCGCGCCTATTTCCTTGATGCGCAGGGAGTTCCGGGCTTATGAAAATCCTGGTCTATGGCATCAACTATTCGCCGGAGCTAACCGGGATCGGTAAGTACACCGGCGAAATGGTGGAATGGATGGCCCGTCAGGGCCATGACGTGCGTGTTATCACCGCGCCGCCGTACTACCCGGAGTGGAAAGTGGGCGCGCACTACAGCGCCTGGCGCTGGCGCAAAGAGCAGGGCGTTGCCACGGTGTGGCGCTGCCCGCTGTATGTGCCCGCGCAGCCATCGACCTTAAAGCGGCTGCTGCACCTGGGCAGTTTTGCCCTGAGTAGTTTCTTCCCGTTGATGGCGCAGCGTCGCTGGAAACCGGATCGCATTATCGGCGTGGTGCCGACACTGTTTTGCACGCCGGGCATGCGCCTGCTGGCAAAACTGAGCGGTGCGAAAACCGTGCTGCACATTCAGGATTATGAAGTCGACGCCATGCTGGGTTTAGGCATGGCGGGCAAAGGTAAAAACGGTCGTGTGGCGAAGCTGGCGACCGCTTTTGAACGCAGCAATCTGCATAACGTTGACAACGTGTCGACCATCTCCCGTTCGATGATGAACAAAGCGCGGGAGAAAGGGGTGGCTGCGGACAAAATTATTTTCTTCCCGAACTGGTCCGAAGTGGCGCGTTTTCGCGATATCGACGACGAATCCGTCGCGCAACTGCGCCGAATACTCGGCCTGCCGGATGACAAAAAAATCATTCTTTACTCCGGCAATATCGGTGAGAAGCAGGGGCTGGAAAATGTCATTGAAGCGGCGGCAAAACTGCACAACCAGCCGTGGCTGTTTGTGATTGTAGGCCAGGGCGGCGGCAAGGCGAGGCTGGAAAAAATGGTCAGCGAGCGCGGGCTTCACAACGTGAAATTCTTCCCGTTGCAGCCGTACGACGCGTTACCGGCCTTATTGAACATGGGCGATTGCCATCTGGTGATTCAAAAACGCGGCGCGGCTGACGCGGTGCTGCCGTCCAAACTGACCAACATTCTGGCGGTCGGCGGCAATGCGGTCATCACCGCTGAAGAGAGTACCGAACTTGGCCAACTGTGCCTGACCCTGCCAGACATTGCGGTCTGCGTTGAACCGGAATCGGTTGACGCGCTGACCTGGGGCATTGAACGCGCACTGGCGATGCCCAAAAACAACACGGTGGCACGTGAATATGCCGAACGCACGCTCGAAAAAGAGAACGTGTTAAGCCAGTTTATTGCAGATATCAGCCCGGAGAATTCCACTCAGTCCGCGGGTGCCCGCGAAAGCGCGCATGACGGCGAACTGAATTTCGATGGCAATGGGGATAAATCATGAGTCAAACACAACTCTATCCGGTCGTGATGGCCGGCGGCTCTGGCAGCCGTTTGTGGCCGCTGTCCCGTGTACTTTACCCTAAACAGTTTCTCTGTCTGAAAGGCGAACTGACCATGTTGCAAACCACCATCTGCCGCCTGAACGGCGTGGAGTGCGAAAGCCCGGTGGTGATTTGTAACGAACAGCACCGCTTTATCGTGGCGGAGCAACTGCGTCAGCTGCACAAGCTGACCGAAAACATCATTCTTGAACCCGCAGGCCGCAATACCGCACCGGCCATCGCGCTGGCTGCGCTGGCGATAACACGCCACAACCCGGATAGCGATCCGCTGATGCTGGTGTTGGCCGCTGACCACGTGATTCAGGATGAAGAGGCATTTCGCACTTCGGTACGCAACGCGATCCCATACGCCGACGCTGGCAAACTGGTGACCTTTGGTATCGTGCCGGATCTGCCGGAAACCGGCTATGGCTACATCCGTCGTGGCGCGGTATCCGCCGGTGAAGTCGATGCGGTGGCGTTTGAAGTGGCACAATTTGTCGAAAAACCCAACCTCGAAACCGCACAGGGTTATGTGGCCAGTGGTGAGTATTACTGGAACAGCGGCATGTTCCTGTTTCGCGCCGGTCGCTATCTGGAAGAGCTGAAAAAATACCGTCCGGATATCCTTGAGGCTTGCGAAAAAGCAATGGACGCCACCGACCCGGATATGGACTTTATCCGCGTTGATGAGGCGTCCTTCCTCGCTTGCCCGGAAGAGTCGATTGACTACGCGGTAATGGAAAGAACTGCCGATGCGGTGGTGGTACCGATGGATGCGGGCTGGAGCGATGTCGGCTCCTGGTCCTCGCTGTGGGAAATTAGCCAGCACACACCGGAGGGAAACGTCCATCACGGCGACGTTATTAGCCATAAAACCGAAAATAGCTACGTTTATGCGGAATCTGGCCTGGTGACAACCGTCGGGGTGAAAGATCTGGTGGTGGTGCAAACCAAAGATGCGGTGCTGATTGCTGACCGTAACGCCGTGCAGGATGTGAAAAAAGTGGTTGAAAAAATCAAAGCCGACGGGCGCCACGAACACCATATTCACCGCGAAGTTTACCGCCCGTGGGGTAAATATGACTCCATCGATTCCGGCGATCGCTACCAGGTGAAACGTATTACCGTGAAGCCGGGGGAAGGGCTCTCCGTACAGATGCACCACCACCGCGCAGAGCACTGGGTGGTGGTGGCGGGTACGGCGAAAGTGACGATTGATGGCGAGGTGAAATTGCTGGGCGAAAACGAATCTATCTATATTCCGCTCGGCGCGCGCCACTGTCTGGAAAACCCTGGGAAAATTCCGCTCGATCTGATCGAGGTACGCTCTGGTTCATACCTTGAAGAGGATGACATTGTGCGGTTTGCCGATCGTTACGGCCGTGTTTAATTCCCGCGCCGGATAACGCGAACGTTATCCGGTTTGTAAATTTAAATTAATCAACAAGATATGGCCATTTTACGGTCACGGCTGACTGTTGCCTGAAGAAGAGGTAATGATGGAAAAATTAACCTGTTTTAAAGCTTACGATATTCGCGGCAAGCTGGGCGAAGAACTCAATGAAGATATCGCATGGCGTATTGGCCGCGCCTATGGGGAGTACCTGAAGCCGCAGACCATCGTGCTGGGTGGCGATGTGCGCCAGACCAGCGAAGCGCTGAAACTGGCGCTGGCGAAAGGCTTGCAGGACGCGGGTGTGAATGTGCTGGATATAGGTCTTTCCGGTACAGAAGAGATCTATTTTGCTACGTTCCATCTGGGCGTTGACGGCGGTATCGAAGTGACCGCCAGTCATAACCCGATGGACTATAACGGCATGAAACTGGTGCGTAAGGGCGCGCGTCCGATTAGCGGCGATACCGGGCTGCGTGATGTTCAGCGCCTGGCAGAAGCCAATGATTTCCCACCGGTGAACCCGGCAAAACGCGGCAGCTACGAGCAAATTAATCTGCGCGACGCTTATATCGATCACCTGATGGGCTATATCGATACCAATAACCTCAAGCCGCTGAAGCTGGTGATTAACTCCGGTAACGGCGCGGCAGGCCCGGTAGTGGATGCCATTGAAGCCCGCTTTAAGGCGCTGAATGTGCCGGTGACCTTTGTCAAAGTGCACAACGAACCGGACGGCACCTTCCCGCACGGTATTCCTAACCCGCTGCTGCCGGAGTGCCGCGACGATACCCGCAATGCGGTGATCGAGCATAACGCCGATATGGGCATTGCTTTTGATGGCGACTTTGACCGTTGCTTCTTGTTCGACGGGGAAGGGCAGTTTATCGAAGGCTACTACATTGTTGGCCTGCTGGCGGAAGCGTTCCTCGAGAAACATCCGGGCGCGAAGATTATCCATGACCCGCGCTTGTCATGGAACACGGTGGATGTTATTGGCCGCGCGGGCGGAACGCCAGTGATGTCGAAAACCGGCCATGCCTTTATTAAAGAACGGATGCGCGAAGAAGACGCCATTTATGGCGGCGAAATGAGCGCGCACCACTACTTCCGCGACTTTGCCTACTGCGACAGCGGCATGATCCCGTGGCTACTGGTCACCGAGCTGCTGTGTCTGAAAGGTAAAACTCTGGCACAACTGGTGAGTGACCGCATGGTGGCGTTCCCGGCCAGCGGCGAGATCAACAGCAAACTGGCGGATCCGGCGACGGCTATCAACCGCGTTGAACAACACTTCACGCCAGGCGCGCTGGAGATCGATCGCACGGACGGCATCAGCATCGCATTTGCCGACTGGCGCTTTAACTTGCGCTCTTCCAACACAGAACCCGTGGTACGCCTGAATGTTGAATCGCGGCGCGACGTGCAACTGATGGAAGCGCGAACGCAGGAAATTCTGGCACTGTTGAATCAATAACAATAAGGCGTTCCTCTCCCCGATGCCGGGGAGGGTGAGCATACAGGCAGGTACAACGATGACTCATCTCAAAAAACGCGACCGGGCTAAAACGAATGCATCGTTAATCTCTATCGTGCAGCGCTTCTCCGACATCACCATTATGTTCGGTGGCCTGTGGTTGGTGTGTAAGGTCAATGCGCTGCCGTTCTTCTACATGCATCTGCTGATGGCTCTGATTACGCTGGTTGTTTTCCAGATGATCGGCGGAATGACCGATTTTTATCGCTCCTGGCGGGGCGTGAAAATCATGACTGAACTGACGCTGCTGTTGCAGAACTGGACGCTGAGTCTGGTTTTCAGCGCCGGCCTGCTGGCGTTCAATAATGATTTCGATAACACCTTCAATATTTATCTCGCCTGGTATCTGTTGACCTCGATGGGACTGATGCTGAGCCGTTCGGTGATCCGCTTTGGTGCGGGCTGGATGCGTAACCTTGGCTACAACACGCGCCGCGTGGCCGTGGCCGGGGATATGCCGATGGGCCAGGAGTTGCTGGAAGGTTTTCGCAATGAACCCTGGCTCGGGTTTGATGTGGTCGGGGTTTATCACGATCCAAAACCGGGCGGCATTACCACTGACTGGGCGGGGAACCTCGATCAACTGGTGGAAGATGCGAAAAGTGGGAAAATTCACAACGTCTACATCGCCATGTCGATGAATGACGCAGTTTGTATCAAAAAGCTGGTGCGCCAACTGGCCGATACCACCTGTTCGGTGATCCTCATCCCGGATGTCTTTACCTTTAATATCTTGCATTCGCGTGTGGAAGAGGTGAACGGCGTGCCGGTGGTGCCGCTGTATGACACACCGCTTTCCGGCGTCAACCGCATCCTGAAACGTCTGGAAGATATTGTCCTTGCTTCGCTGATTTTACTGCTCATCTCCCCGGTGCTGCTGGCGATTTCGGTGGCGGTGAAAATCAGTTCGCCGGGGCCGATTATCTTCCGCCAGACGCGCTATGGCATTGACGGTAAGTCGATCAAGGTGTGGAAATTCCGCTCCATGAAGGTGATGGAAAACGACAAAGTGGTGACCCAGGCAACGCAGAACGATCCGCGCGTCACCAAAATCGGCAGTTTTCTGCGTCGCACTTCGCTGGATGAACTGCCGCAGTTTATCAATGTGCTGACCGGCGGCATGTCGATCGTTGGCCCGCGTCCGCATGCGGTGGCGCACAATGAGCAGTACCGTTCGCTGATTGAGGGCTACATGCTGCGCCATAAAGTGAAACCCGGTATTACCGGCTGGGCGCAAATTAATGGCTGGCGTGGTGAAACTGACACGCTGGAGAAAATGGAAAAACGTATTGAGTTCGACCTCGAGTACATCCGCGAATGGAGCCTATGGTTCGATATCAAAATCGTTTTTCTGACCGTCTTTAAAGGCTTTGTTAACAAAGCGGCGTATTAAGGAAAGGTCATGAGCCTGAGAGAAAAAACCATCAGCGGCGCGAAGTGGTCCGCCATGGCGACCCTGACCATTATTGGTCTGGGGCTGGTGCAGATGACCGTACTGGCGCGCATTATCGATAATCACCAGTTTGGTCTGCTGACCATCTCGCTGGTGATTATCGCGCTGGCGGATACGCTGTCGGATTTCGGTATCGCGAACTCCATTATTCAGCGTAAAGAGATAAGCCATCTCGAACTGACCACGCTTTACTGGCTCAATGTCGGGTTGGGTATTGTGGTCTGCATTGCCGTTTTCTCCCTGAGCGGGGTGATCGCCAATGTGCTGAATAACCCGGATCTGGAACCGCTGATTAAAACGCTGTCGCTGGCTTTTGTGGTTATCCCACATGGCCAGCAATTCCGTGCGTTGATGCAAAAAGAGTTGGAGTTCAACAAGATAGGCGCAATCGAAACGCTGTCAGTGTTGGCGGGCTTTAGCTTTACGGTTATCAGCGCATTCTTCTGGCCGCTGGCGATGACCGCGATTCTCGGTTATCTGGTCAACACCGCCGTACGCACGCTGCTGTTTGGCTATTTCGGTCGCAAAATTTACCGTCCAGGGCTGCATTTCTCACTGGCTTCTGTCAGTTCCAACCTGCGTTTTGGTGCCTGGCTGACGGCAGACAGCATCATCAACTATGTGAACACCAACCTTTCCACACTGGTACTGGCGCGTATTCTCGGTGCCAGCGTCGCCGGGGGCTATAACCTGGCGTACAACGTGGCGGTGGTGCCACCGATGAAGCTCAACCCCATCATCACCCGCGTGCTGTTCCCGGCGTTTGCCAAAATTCAGGACGATACGGAAAAGCTGCGCGTGAACTTCTACAAGCTGCTGTCGGTTGTTGGGATCATTAACTTCCCGATCCTGCTGGGGCTGATGGTCGTGTCGGATAACTTTGTGCCGCTGGTGTTTGGCGACAAATGGAACAGCATCATTCCTATCCTGCAGCTGCTGTGTATTGTCGGCCTGTTGCGCGCGGTAGGTAACCCGATTGGTTCGCTGCTGATGGCGAAAGCACGGGTGGATATCAGCTTTAAATTCAATGTCTTTAAAACGTTTCTCTTTATCCCCGCCATTATTGTCGGTGGACATCTGGCGGGTGCGCTCGGCGTGACACTCGGTTTTCTGCTGGTGCAAATTATCAACACGGTTTTGAGCTACTTCGTGATGATCAAACCGGTTCTCGGTTCCAGCTACCGCCAATACATCCTGAGCCTGTGGCTGCCCTTTTATCTGTCGCTGCCGACACTGGTGGTGAGCTATGGCCTGGGTCTGGCCCTGAACGGACATGTGCCGCTGGCGGCGATGCTGGCGATTCAGGTCACTGCGGGCGTGGTGGCGTTCGCCGGGATGCTGATTGTGTCGCGTAATGCGCTGGTGGTGGAGATGAAGCGCCAGTTTTGCCGCAACGAGAAACTCAAAACGCTGCTTCGCGCAGGATAAGAAACCTGATTGAACCCCTTTATGAGGTCGTTATGAAATTATTGATCCTTGGCAATCACACATGCGGCAACCGTGGTGACAGCGCTATTTTACGTGGATTGCTGGATGCGATTGCCCTGATTGAGCCTGATGCAGAGGTGGATGTGATGAGCCGCTATCCGGTGAGCTCATCCTGGTTACTCAACCGCCCGGTGATGGGCGACCCGCTCTATAGCCAGATGAAAGAGCAGAACAACGCCGCCGGGTTGATGGGGCGCGTGAAAAAAGTGCTGCGCCGTCGTTACCAGCACCAGGTGCTGCTCTCCAGGGTGACGGATACCGGTAAGCTGCGCAATATCGCTATTGCGCAAGGTTTTACCGATTTTGTCCGCCGCCTGGCGGGCTATGACGCGATTATTCAGGTCGGCGGCTCTTTCTTCGTCGATCTGTATGGTGTGCCGCAATTTGAACACGCGCTGTGTACGTTTATGGCGAAAAAACCGATCTACATGATTGGTCACAGCGTGGGACCGTTCCAGAACGAGGCGTTTAACCAACTGGCAAATTATGTATTTGGCCATTGCGATGCGCTGATCCTGCGCGAAACCGTGAGCCTCAACTTGATGAAGCAAAGCGACATCACTACCAGCAAAGTGGAGCATGGCGTGGATACCGCCTGGCTGGTGGATCACCATCAGCACGATTTTGTTGCCAGCTATGCGGTCCAGCACTGGCTGGATCTGGCGGCAAAAGAGAAAACCGTGGCGATTACGCTGCGTGAGTTGGCACCGTTCGATAAACGACTCAACACCACCCAACAGGCCTATGAACAGGCTTTTGCCGAGGTGGTCAACCGAATCATTGACGCGGGTTATCAGGTCATTGCGCTCTCTACCTGTACCGGCATTGACAGCTATAACAAAGATGACCGTATGGTGGCGCTCAATCTGCGCCAGTATGTGAGCGATCCGTCGCGCTACCACGTGGTGATGGATGAACTCAACGATCTGGAGATGGGCAAGATCCTCGGCGCCTGTGACTTAACTGTCGGTACGCGCCTGCACTCCGCGATTATCTCGATGAACTTTGGTACACCGGCGATTGCCATTAATTATGAACACAAGTCGGCAGGCATCATGCAGCAACTTGGCATGCCGGAAATGGCCGTCGATATTCGCCATCTGCTGGATGGTTCGCTGGCGGCGATGGCGGCCGACACGCTGGGACAACTGCCTGCGATTAACCAACGTCTGGCAACGGCGGTGGCAGCGGAGCGCGAGCACGGCATGAAAATGGTCAAATCGGTGCTTGATCGTGTGCAGGGGGTGAAATGAAAGTCAGCTTCTTCTTGCTGAAGTTTCCCTTATCTTCTGAAACCTTTGTGCTCAATCAGATCGTTGCCTTTATCAATATGGGTTTTGAAGTTGAGATTGTTGCCCTGCATAAGGGCGATATGAACAACACGCACGCGGCATATACCGAGTACCGGCTGGCGGAAAAAACGCACTGGCTACTGGCCGAGCCGGAAGGGAAGATGGCAAAACTGAGCTATCGTGGGCAGGCGATCGCGCGGGGTATCTGGAAGTCCTCAACCTGGAAAGCGTTGAACATGTCACGCTACGGCGGCGAAGCACGCAACCTGATCCTGCCAGCCATTTGCGGCCTCGCGCCGCGCACGTTCAGCGCCGATGTCTTTATCGCCCACTTTGGCCCGGCAGGCGTTACCGCCGCAAAACTGCGGGAACTGGGCGTACTCAAGGGCAAAATCGCCACCGTGTTCCACGGCATTGATATCTCTCATCGCGACGTGCTCAACCACTACACGCCTGAGTATCGGCAACTTTTCCAGCGTGGCGATCTGATGTTGCCGATCAGCGATTTATGGGCGAGTAGACTGAAAAATATGGGCTGCCCGGAGACCAAAATCGCCGTTTCGCGCATGGGGGTTGATATGGCCCGCTTTAGCCTGCGCTCGGTTAAAAGCCCCGGTAGCCCACTGCAAATTATCTCTGTGGCGCGTCTGACCGAGAAAAAAGGGCTGCATGTCGCCATTGAAGCGTGCCGTTTATTGAAAGAACGTGGGGTGGATTTCAAATATCGCATCCTTGGTATTGGTCCATGGGAACGCCGCTTACGCACGCTTATCGAACAATTCCAACTGGAAGATGTGATTGAAATGCCGGGCTTTAAACCCAGCCATGAAGTGAAAGCGCTGCTTGATGAAGCCGACGTTTTCTTACTGCCGTCGATTACCGGCGCGGATGGGGATATGGAAGGGATCCCGGTTGCGCTGATGGAGGCGATGGCGGTGGGGATCCCGGTGGTTTCAACCGTCCACAGCGGCATTCCTGAGCTGATCGACGCCGGGCAGTCCGGCTGGCTAGTGCCGGAAAATGATGCCGAGGCGCTGGCGCAGCGCCTGGCTGCTTTCGGAAGTATGGAGAGCCGTGATTTGACACCGGTGGTGACGCGGGCGCGGAAGAAAGTCGAGAACGACTTCAACCAGAAAATCATCAACCAGCAACTTGCCAGTCTGTTGCAGACGCTTTAACAGAGGTTTTATGACCGTGAAGAAAACAGCAACTGCGCTCTCTCGCCGCACCTTTCTGGCCGCCGGTTCCGCGCTGGCGGCGCTTCCTTTACTACATATTCCGGCAGCCCGCGCGTTGGGGCGTAACGACACGGTCAGCATCAGTGATTACAACCGTAATGACTGGCCCGCCGCGTTTAAACAGGCTTTTGCCGAAGGGCAAACCGTGGAAGTCCCCGCGGGTGTGGTCTGCGACAATATCAACACCGGTATTTTTATTCCCGCCGGCAAAACGCTACTGGTGCGCGGCGCGCTGAAAGGTAACGGACGCGGACGCTTTGTGTTGCAGGACGGCAGCCGTGTGGTGGGGGAGAAGGGCGGCAATTTCTATAACATCACGCTGGATGTTCGCGGTTCGGACTGCGTAATCAAGGGCGTGAGTATGAGTGGCTTTGGCCCGGTGATGCAGATTTACATTGGCGGCAAAGATGCGCGCACAATGCGCAATTTGCTGATTGATAACATCACGGTGAGCAAAGCGAACTATGGCATTTTACGCCAGGGTTTCCACAACGAACTGGACGGTGTACGGATTACTAATGGTCATTTCAGTGACTTACAAGGTGATGCGATCGAATGGAATGTGGCCATCAACGACCGCAATATCCTGATCTCCGACCACGTGATTGATAATATCAACTGCACCAATGGAAAGATTAACTGGGGCATTGGTATTGGGCTGGCGGGCAGTACCTACGACAATAACTACCCTGAAGATCAAGCGGTTAAAAACTTTGTCGTGGCGAATATTACCGGCAGCAACTGCCGCCAGTTAGTGCATGTGGAAAACGGTAAACATTTTATTATTCGCAACGTTAAAGCGAAAAACATCACTCCGGATTTCAGTAAGAAAGCCGGGATTGATAATGCGACGGTGGCGATTTACGGCTGCGATAATTTTGTCATTGATAATGTCAGCATGGTCAATAGCGCCGGTATGCTGATTGGCTATGGTGTTATCAAAGGCGATTATTTGTCGATCCCGCAGAATTTCAAACTCAACGATATCCAGCAGGACAATAGCAGCAGCAAATATAAGCTGCGCGGTATCCAGATATCGTCCGGTAATGCCACGTCATTTGTGGCTATCACTAATGTGAAAATGCAGAGTGCGACGCTGGAGCTGCACAATAAACCGCAACATCTTTTCCTGCGTAACATCAACGTAACGCAAGAGGCCGCTAACGGCCCGGCACTGAAGATGAACTTCGATTTACGCAAAGATGTGCGCGGGCGTTTTATGGCGAAACAGGATACGTTGCTGTCGCTGGCGAATATTCATGCAGTCAATGAAAATGGACAGAGTTCAGTCGATATCGACAGGGTCGATCAGCATGTGGTAAATGCCGATAATTTGAACTTCCGTTTGCCGGCGAAGCGGCTCTAAGCGCATTAAATAGCCTTTTACGATAAATCCTGGTGATTTAGCACCAGGGTTAGGATTACATCTACTGCCTTACAGGGACATTAGGCGTAACATCTTTCACTTTCCTCGCTGCAAACGCACTGGCGAAAACAGGTTAAAGGTTTATAATTCATCCAATTATTATAGGTGGAAGAAATAATGGTTAATTTGAAAGCAGTTATTCCGGTAGCCGGTCTGGGGATGCATATGCTCCCGGCCACGAAAGCGATTCCAAAAGAGATGCTACCGATCGTCGACAAGCCGATGATTCAGTATATCGTCGACGAAGTTGTTGCTGCAGGGATCAAAGAAATCGTTCTGGTGACCCACTCGTCAAAAAACGCCGTGGAAAACCACTTCGACACCTCCTACGAACTTGAAGCGCTGCTTGAACAGCGTGTTAAACGCCAGTTGCTGGCGGAAGTGCAGTCTATTTGTCCGCCAGGCGTGACGATTATGAACGTGCGTCAGGCGCAGCCGCTGGGTTTAGGCCACTCTATTCTTTGTGCGCGTCCGATCGTTGGTGATAACCCGTTTGTCGTGGTGCTGCCGGATATCGTGCTGGATACGGCGACCGCCGATCCGCTGCGTTACAACCTCGCGGCGATGGTGGCGCGCTTTGCTGAGACTGGCCGCAGCCAGGTGCTGGCAAAACGCATGAAAGGCGATCTCTCTGAATACTCCGTGATCCAGACCAAAGAGCCGCTGGATACAGAAGGCAAAGTCAGCCGCATTGTTCAGTTTATTGAAAAGCCGGATCAACCGCAGACTCTGGATTCCGATCTGATGGCAGTAGGGCGCTATGTGCTTTCTGCCGATATCTGGGCAGAGCTGGAAAAAACCGAGCCGGGCGCGTGGGGTCGTATTCAGCTGACCGATGCGATTGCTGAGCTTGCGGAAAAACAGTCTGTTGATGCGATGTTGATGACTGGCGACAGCTATGACTGCGGTAAGAAAATGGGGTACATGCAGGCCTTTGTGAACTACGGTCTGCGTAACCTCAAAGAAGGTCAGAAATTCCGCGAAAGTATTAAGAAATTGCTTACACAGTAAGCAAACGTAAAACGGGTATATAGATTCGCCAATTCAGGGGCAGTGAAGAGTGGTGGTAAGACGATTACGTCTTTCTCATATTCTCACTGCTCTTTTACTTTATTAATAAAAATCAATAGTTAAAAGGGATGCAAGGTGGCTTAAACGCGGAGATGTTGCTGAGATTTTTCCTTGTTTCCGGCACTGTTTAAGCGGAGAATACGCGTTTAGCATTTTGTGCCGGGCGGTGCGTTAAATTAAGTCGCCAATGGGCGTTGATGCAACTTCAAATTGTCGGAATGCACCCACAGTATACTGGTAGCTGTAGAGCCTGGGGCGGTAGCATATCCGAAATTTGGTTGCGAGTTACGGGCCTGGCTTCCAGGTTTTTAAGTTAAGTCATTGAAAAACAAAAGCGGATAATTCTCGTGAAAATACTGGTTACTGGTGGTGCAGGTTTTATTGGTTCAGCGGTTGTTCGGCATATCATTAATAACACGCAGGACTCTGTGGTTAATGTTGATAAATTAACTTACGCAGGTAATCTTGAATCACTGGCAGAAATTGAAAACAATGCCCGCTACTCATTTGAGCGTGCGGATATTTGTGAAAGCGAAGCGCTGACGCGCATTTTTGCTGAGCATCAGCCAGATGCTGTCATGCATTTGGCTGCTGAGAGCCATGTTGACCGCTCCATCACAGGCCCTGCTGCATTTATCGAAACAAATATCATCGGGACCTATGTACTTCTGGAAACAGCACGGAAATATTGGGCGCAGTTGGGTGATGCTCAAAAATCTCAATTTCGTTTTCATCATATTTCTACGGATGAAGTGTATGGCGATTTGCCGCATCCTGAGGACGTTCCTGAAGGTTCTGTATTGCCACTGTTTACAGAAAAAACGCCCTATTCGCCAAGTAGCCCGTACTCTTCATCAAAAGCATCAAGCGATCATTTAGTCCGCGCGTGGCGTCGAACTTATGGCCTACCAACATTGGTAACAAATTGCTCAAATAACTACGGTCCGTATCATTTCCCGGAAAAACTGATTCCACTTATTATCCTGAATGCTCTGGGCGGTAAACCGTTACCAGTCTACGGGAATGGTGAGCAGATCCGTGACTGGTTATATGTAGAAGACCATGCTCGCGCATTGTACAAAGTGGTGACGGAAGGAGCTGCGGGAGAAACTTATAACATCGGCGGTCACAATGAACGCAAAAATATTGATGTCGTGAGAACGATTTGTAGCATTCTGGATGACATTATCACGGACAAGCCTGCCGGACTAAGACATTTTTCCGATCTGATTACTTATGTTACTGATCGCCCTGGACATGATCTGCGTTATGCCATTGATGCTAGTAAAATTAAGAAAGAACTGGGTTGGGTGCCACAGGAAACGTTTGAATCAGGAATCCGCAAAACTGTCGAATGGTACTTGGCTAATGAAAGCTGGTGGAAACGTGTGATGGATGGTTCATATGCTGGTGAACGTCTGGGATTAACGGAAGAATAAAGGAATAAATGATGAAAGGTATTGTTCTTGCTGGCGGTTCCGGCACGCGTTTATATCCAATCACACAAGGCGTGTCTAAACAGCTGTTACCTGTTTATGATAAGCCAATGATTTTTTATCCTATTTCTGTCCTTATGCTGGCCAATATTCGGGATATTTTAATTATAACGACCCCAGAAGATATGCCCGCGTTCAAGCGTTTGCTTGGTGATGGTTCGCAATTTGGTATAAACCTTTCTTACGCAGTGCAACCTTCTCCGGATGGTCTGGCCCAAGCGTTTATCATTGGCGAAGAATTCATCAATCATGAACCTTGCGCATTGGTGCTTGGTGATAACATTTACTTTGGGCAAAGTTTCGGTAAGAAGTTAGAAGTTGCATCACAAATGACCAGCGGTGCTTTGGTATTTGGCTATCAGGTGCAGGACCCTGAACGTTTTGGCGTTGTTGAATTTGACGCAAACTTTAAGGCGCTTTCAATCGAAGAGAAACCCTTAAAGCCAAAATCAAGCTGGGCAGTGACGGGCCTCTATTTTTATGACAAACACGTAGTAGAGATGGCAAAACAGGTGAAACCGTCACTACGGGGTGAGCTTGAAATCACGACTCTGAACCAGATGTATTTAGATCAGGGTAACTTGCAGGTAGAGTTGCTGGGGCGCGGTTTCGCATGGCTGGATACTGGAACTCACGATAGTTTGGTAGAAGCATCTCAGTTTATTCATACTATAGAAAAACGTCAGGGTATGAAGGTTGCTTGTCTAGAAGAGATCGCATACCGCAATGGATGGCTGAATAAGGAAAAAGTTGAAGAACAAGCCAGCAAACTTGCTAAAACCGAATATGGCCGTTATCTGAAAATGCTTATCAACGAGTAAATTATATTTGCCTTCTTTGCGTTTAAAGAAAAATAACTATAAGTAATAGAAGTCAATATCTTTCTTGTAAAGCGCTTTCATTAAATAAATTATGCTTCGTCATGGTTTATATTTCAGAAAATAGAAACATCTTAAGCTAAACGCCATTCATAGAAAAAAGTCATCGACAATATGGCTTTTTCTTGAGGTTAAACGTTTATTATAAATGATGTGAATTCAAGGGGCAATTCTGTGAAAGTTGTTGATACTGTTATTAATGACGTAAAAATTATTGAGCCGAGAGTATTTGGGGATGAGCGTGGTTTTTTTCTTGAGACGTTCGAAAAGAAACGTTATCAGGAAATGCTTAATATAAGCCTTGATTTTGTGCAAGATAATCATTCGCGTTCTACAAAAGATGTTCTCCGCGGTTTACATTTCCAAAAGATTAACCCTCAGGGTAAATTAGTGCGTGTTGTGAGCGGATCTGTGTTTGACGTTGCAGTTGATATTCGTCCTGAGTCACCAAGCTATGGAAGTTGGGTCGGAGTTGAGCTTTCTGCGGAAAATAAAACGCAACTCTGGATTCCACCAGGACTTGCACATGGTTTTTGCGTACTCACGGAAACGGCAGACTTTGAATATAAATGTACTGATTACTATTATCCAGAGCACGAGGGATGTTTACTGTGGAATGACAGGGATGTTGGTATCGAATGGCCTATAGTAAATCCCAAACTATCGGAAAAGGATAAAAATGGTCTTACATTGGCGAATCTGTATAAATGAGAGTATTGCTAACCGGAGCTAAAGGTCAGTTAGGACAAAGTCTTAGCAATCATATGCCGTCAGACTGGATTGTTCTGGCTGCAGATAAAATATTCCTTGATATTGCAAATGAACAGAATGTCTATGATGTGATATCATATTTTAAACCCGATGTTGTGATCAATACCGCTGCTTTCACGTCGGTTGATGATGCTGAGAAAAATATCGATGTGTCTAAGCAGGTTAATTTTTTAGGCGCGAAGTATGTTGCTCAGGCAGCAAAAAAGTATGGAGCAAAACTTATACATGTGTCTACGGATTATGTATTTGATGGAAAAAGCACGGTGCCGTACTCTGAGGAAGATAAGGTTAAATCGCTTAATGTTTATGGTAGTACAAAACATCTTGGTGAACTAGCTGTCCTTGAAAATCACTCTGATGCAATAGTAATTAGAACATCTTGGGTCTACAGTGAATATGGCAAAAATTTTTTGAGAACGATCTTTAATTTTGTGCAGAGAAATAAAGATGTCAAAGTTGTATTTGACCAGATAGGAGCGCCAACCTATGCTCCTGATATAGCTAAATTAATTATTGATATCATTAAGGCAAATAGCTTGAAACCTGGTATTTACCACTATAGTGGTGACACTGTTATGAGTTGGTATGATTTTGCTCAAAAAATTGCTGAAGCTGTAATTTTCTCACATTCTAAAGTTGAGAGTATTAGCTCTGCTGAATATAAAGCTGTAGCTGAGAGGCCTTCATACAGTGTTCTAAATTGCGATAAAATAGAAAAACTTGGTTATAAACGCTCTTGTTTCACAAATGGTTTTAATCAGTCTATTAGTGCGCTTATTGAAAAAAGTAAATAATTATGATTTCTTTTATTAATGAAATAGTTGAATATAAGCAAGTTTTGAGGCAACTAATAACTCAACAAATTACGATGAGATATAGAAGGACCTTCTTCGGTTTCCTCTGGACCTTACTCAATCCTTTGCTGAACATGGCAATTATTGCTGTAGTATTCTCGTTAGTAATGAAGTTTCAAGTTAATGAGTATGCTATATTTTTGTTCGCTGCAATGATTCCATGGTCTATCTTTTCTAACTCTCTGAACCAAGGCGGTGGTGCATTACTGGCAAATGAATCTTTGTTTAAAAAAATATACCTTCCGAAACAATTGTTCGTAATTTCAGTTGTTATTTCTACCTTGGTTGACTCATTATTAAGCACTGCATGCCTGTTCATAATCGCATTAATTTTGGGAGCCAAAATTACATTATCACTTTTTTTCTTACCTATATCTTTTCTTTTGCTTGTAACATTCACCCTTGGTATAACGTTCATTCTTTCAATTGTGACTGTTTACTACAGAGATGTTCAGTATTTAATAGGAGTTGTTTTACAGGCATTATATTTTGCCACGCCAATTATTTATCCTATTAATGCTACACCTGAAAAATTTCACATGATATTTATTTTAAATCCATTGGTATATTATATTGATCTTTTTCGGTCCCCTATTTATTATGGGCTTATGCCCAATGCTCACACATTATTGATATGTTCTGTTTGTTCATTGTTGAGTATTGTCTGTGGCGTTTTTTATTTTAGGCAGAATGAAAAAAAAGTTATATTTAGGTTATAGATATGAATTCTGAAATAGTTCTTGAAAACGTTGCTTTACAATTTACGCTTTATCATAATAAAAGCTCAAGCGTAAAGGAATTATTCGCCGATCTCTTTACCAGATCTCATCAAAAAAAAGCCGAAACCTTTTTAGCGTTAAAGGAAATAAATCTAAAAATAAACCACGGCGATAGATTAGGTATTATTGGGCATAACGGAGCAGGGAAAAGTTCTTTATTAAAGGTATTGTGTAAAATTTATACCCCAACAACAGGTAATATCTATATCAAGGGTAAAGTGGCCCCTTTACTTGAAATAGGAGCTGGTTTTAACCCTGAATTAAGTGGTAGAGAAAATATATACCTGAATGGCACTATTCTTGGCTATGACTTAAAGAAACTGAAAGAAATTGAGTCGGAAATAATCAAATTCGCTGAGCTTGAACAGTTCATTGATATGCCCGTGAAATACTATTCAACCGGCATGTATATGAAATTAGCTTTCTCTATTGCTACTGCCACTAAGCCTGACATTCTCATTCTTGATGAGCTATTTGCAGGTGGGGATGCTGATTTTATTCTAAAAGCACAAGCAAGAATGAAGGCGATGATAGAAGATTCCAATATTATGGTATTTGTTTCACACCAAATGGAACTTTTGCTCGAACTTTGTAACAGAGTTATCTGGGTAGACCATGGAAGTATCATTGCGGATGGTCTACCTAATGATATTATTAACCAATATTTGAATAAGTGAGTGGTAACATTTGATGCGCAGGATTGCCTTTTATCTTTTTTATGACGAGTGTGGTGAAGTAGATGATTATATACCATTCAAGCTCACTGCTTTACAACACTTTGTCAAAGACATTATAGTTATTTCTAACTCAAAAATAACAGCTGCTGGAAGGGCGAAACTTGAAAATATTGGTGCGAAAGTTTTTTGTCGGGAAAATGTTGGTTTCGATGTATGGGGTTACAAAGAGGGTATTGAGTCTATTGGCTACGATAAACTAGCCAGCAATTATGATGAAGCTATTCTTCTAAATTATACTTTTTTTGCGCCAATTTTTCCTTTCGCTGAATTGTTTAATGAAATGAGCAGCAGAGAGTGTGATTTTTGGGGTATCAGTGAGCATGGTGAAGTGGTTCCAAACCCTTTCACAGGAACTGGTATATTGCCTCGCCACATTCAGTCTCATTTTATTGCCATTCGAAGTAAAATGTTGGGTTCAATTGAATTCAAAAAATATTGGCAAGATATGCCAATGATTACGAGTTACACCGATTCCGTGCTCAAACATGAATCACGTTTTACCGATCATTTTGAGTCGATGGGCTTTACTTCATCCGTTTATATTAATAATGATGATTATCCGTCAACATATCCGACATTTATTGATGTAAAGCAGACAATAGAGAATCGATGTCCAATTCTTAAACGTCGCCTCTTTTTTCACGATCCTTTTTGGCTTGATATCAATTGTGTTGACCTGCGTGGAGCCATTGAGGAAGTTGAAAAAAATAGTGACTACGATATAGCTCTTATTAACCAAAACATTAATAGGACAGTTAAGCCTAGAGTTCTTTATACAAATTTAGAACAACTAAGGATCATACCTGATAACTACGTTTCTCCAGAGTACTCTGATGCACAGAATCATGGAACCAAACTTGCGGTAATAGCTCACGTTTATTACTCCGATATGTGGGAAGAAATATATAACTACATCGGAAATATTCCCTATAAGTATGATTTATATATTTCAACTTCTAGCGAAAAAGATGCTGTTATTCTACGAAATAAAACCGAAAATATTGGTCAATATGTTCACGTTCGCGTTGTTGAAGAAAACCGTGGTCGTGATATGTCATCACTTTTTATCACTTTCAAAGATGTTTGTACGAATGATAAATATGATTATATTTGTCGTGTACATTCCAAGAAGTCACCACAAAATGGATTTTCTCGTGCGGATTCTTTTAAGAAACATCTTTATCAAAACCTCTTGGGTTCATCTGAATATATCAGCAATCTTATTGGTTTCATGAATAAACATGAAGATATAGGTGTGATTTGCCCACCGCTTGTACACATCGGCTATCCTACGATGGGGCATAGTTGGTTTGCTAACTACGGACCCACAGCAGCACTCTGTAAGAAATTAAACATACAGGTTCCTCTAGATGATGACACACCAGTTGCAGTCTATGGAACGATGTTTTGGTTTAGACCAGCAGCGTTACGCCCTTTGTTTGAGCATGATTGGAAGTGGACTGATTTCAATGCGGAACCAGCTCATGTTGATGGGAGTTTATCACATGTACTGGAACGTATTATTAGTTATGTATCGAAAAATGAAGGATTTAGCGTTTATAGTATAATGACGCCTTCGCAGGCAGAAAAGAATTATACTAAGCTTGAGTTTAAACATCAGAAAATTATGTCCACACTACCTAATGGTGATGTGTATTGGCAATACTCAAGCTTGCTTAGACTATTTACTGACTCAAAATCAGGTAAAGCGGATTTTCTTGCAGTGCTAAGTGGTTGTTCGAGGCTTCTATTCAGTACGTTTAGACGGACTGTATGGGAAAAATATCCGCGTGGATCAAAAATGTTATACGGACCTTATCGTTTAATCAAAAAGGTCTATAAGTTTGCCAAATTTAAGAAGAAAAAATGATTATGAAAATTGCTGTTACTGGTGCTGGTGGCTATATAGGAAAACATGTAGTTAGGGCATTAGCTCTAATGCACCATGACGTTAGTGCTATAGTATATCCTGGAGCAAATAACGTGGTTCTCCCTGAAAAGGGTAGTATAATTTCTCCTACACTTATTGAAATGGATATTTTAGAAGCAACGGATGAGCAAATCATCAGAATTTTCAGTCAATTTGATGCCGTTCTTCATTTAGCATGGAGCGCGGGTTTTAATCATCATGATCAAAGCCATATTTCTAATGTTATGCGCCACTATTATTTCTTAAAAGCGTTAATTGCAGCTGGTGTGAAAAATATTTCTGTTGCTGGAACTATGCATGAGATAGGATACCATGTAGGCGAGATTACCGATAACACTGCATGCAATCCTACCAACCCGTATGGGATTGCAAAGAATTTTCTGCGCCAAGCCTGCATCTATGAAATGGAAAAAGCCAGTATCCCACTTAAATGGTTGCGTATGTATTACATAACCGGTGATGATAGAAATAGTAACTCCATTTTTGCTAAAATAATTGCTGCCGATGATGCCGGTAAAGAGACCTTCCCTCTTAATAGTGGCGAAATGTTGTACGATTTTATTGATATTGAGTGTTTAGCGCAACAGATTGCTGCCGCAACAATTCAGACTGATATTCATGGAGTTATCAACTGCAGTAGTGGTAAGCCGAAAAGTTTGCGCACAGCAGTAGAAAACTTTATCGCTCAGCATAAACTCAAAATTAAACCTGAGTATAATGTTTATCCTGCTCGGCCATATGATTCACCTGCTATTTGGGGTAATAGTTGCAAAATCGAGAAAATAATGGCAAATGGCCACAGTGATGACAAATAAAGTTAACATTCGAGAGTTGAGCGTTATAGCTGTTATTGTAACTTTCAACCCTCTCGTTTCTAATTTATCATATCTTGTGTCACATCTACAAAGCCAAAAGTGTCGCATTATTATCGTCGATAATGGAAGTAATAATGTAAAAGATATTTTTAAGCTTGTAAAAGATTACGGTAATACTGAGATTTTGCCTCTTGCTGAGAATGTCGGTATTGCCGCAGCACAAAATATTGGTATTCGCCATGGTCTTAACCATGGCGGAGATTTTACTTTGCTTTTTGATCAAGACAGTAATATTTCTAACGATTATGTTGAACTCATGCTTAAGGATTTTCTATCTCTTAAGCGGATCAGTAGAATCGCTGCTCTTGGACCGACCTTACAGGACAGTAGATATAATAAAATATATCCAGTGATTCGTCTTTCCAATCATGGATTTCGTACGAAAATCACTCCAAACACAAGTTCAACTCAACCTGTTGAGGTCACGTGTATTATAGCTTCTGGAAGTTTAATAGATAATGCTATCTTTAATGCATCTACATTGATGGATGAAGCACTATTTATTGATTATGTCGATACCGAGTGGTGTTTACGAATTATTAACTTAGGATTCAAGATTTTTGTTACGCCAAATGTGATTATGCAGCATGCGATTGGTGATGCGCATATTCAAATATTTACATTTGTTGTTCCAGTACATTCTGTATGGAGACGTTATTATAGAGTAAGAAATGGTGTCCTTATGCTTAAAATGGCTCATGTTCCTAAACTCTTAGCAATGCGAGAAATAATGTTTTCACTAGTTCATCAATTAATATTGTTGATCAAAACAAAAGAAATTGGTTATCTCAAAATTTATTTTCGTGCGATGTTAGATGCTATTAGAAAATCGATATGATACATATAATAATTGTAAGCCACTATCACGACGAGTATATTATATCGTTAATCAAAAAAATAAAAAGTACAAGTTCCGATTCTAACTCATTATTTCATTTCTATATCAAAGATAACGTCAATAGCTTTAAATTACAACGCTTTTGTAATGCGGAAAGTATCGACTATATGGGTTCGAAGGAACGTTCTGGTTTTTCAAGGAATAATAATCTCGCAGTCGAGGAAATAATTAGGAAATACCATGTTAAAGATGAGGATTATTTTTTATTTCTTAATCCAGATATATTAATTGAAACCGAAACCATTATAAACCTTTCTAATATACTTGCAGATCATAAATATGATCTCTTTACTGCTGATTTATATAAGGATCAGCAGTTATCAGTACGGGATCCCTCTGTCCGTCATTTTCCAACACTAACCGATTTCTTTACTTCATATTTTTTGGGTTATAATAAAAGTATTATTGATCGCTCTGATATCAGTTGTCATCAAATGGTTGATTGGTGTGCTGGCTCTTTTTTAGGAATGAAATGCTCCGTCTTTAAGCATATCGAGGGGTTTGACGAGCATTTTTTTATGTATTGCGAAGATATTGATATTTGCCTCAGGGCAAAAAAAGCTGGATATAGATTAGTTTACCTTCCAGAGTTGAAGGTTGTTCATTTTAGCCAAAATGATAATAGGACGCTATTTAGTAAGAATTTTTTATGGCATATTAAAAGTGTTATTTATATATGTCGTAAACATATTTTAAAACTATGCTGATGCTGAATGTTAACCTCACACTAATAGCTTATATAGTTCTCACTATAATTAAAATTTGGAGGAGGTTGTTCATGCTTAAAAATGTATTTCTTATTCCGGACTAAAACGATTGCCGAAATGTGCACTTACATTGAAAGGATTATGCAAGAAGTTTAAACGGATACTATCGCTCACGTTTTATTTTAAGTTACCATGCCCTTTACTTTGACTCGCCCGGATCATCCGGAGGCGTATTTGCACCTGACAGGAGTATGTAATGTCCAAGCAACAAATCGGCGTTGTAGGTATGGCAGTTATGGGGCGCAACTTGGCGCTCAACATTGAGAGCCGCGGCTACACCGTTTCAGTTTTCAACCGCTCGCGCGAAAAAACCGAAGAAGTCATTGCCGAAAACCCGGGCAAAAAGCTGGTTCCTTACTACACCGTACAAGAATTTGTCGAATCCCTGGAAACCCCGCGCCGCATCCTGTTGATGGTGAAAGCGGGTGCAGGCACCGATGCCGCTATCGACTCCCTCAAGCCATATCTCGACAAAGGCGACATCATCATTGATGGCGGTAACACCTTCTTCCAGGACACCATTCGTCGTAATCGCGAACTCTCTGAAGAAGGTTTCAACTTCATTGGCACCGGCGTTTCCGGTGGTGAAGAGGGCGCGCTGAAAGGCCCTTCAATCATGCCTGGTGGTCAAAAAGAAGCTTACGATCTGGTTGCTCCGATCCTGACTAAAATTGCTGCAGTTGCAGAAGATGGCGAACCTTGCGTGACGTATATTGGTCCGGACGGCGCGGGTCACTACGTCAAAATGGTGCACAATGGCATCGAATATGGCGATATGCAGCTAATCGCAGAAGCGTACGCGTTGTTGAAAGGCGGTCTGAATCTCTCTAACGAAGAGTTGGCGAAAACCTTTAGCGAGTGGAACGCTGGCGAGCTGAGCAGCTATCTCATCGACATCACTAAAGATATCTTCACCAAGAAAGATGAAGAAGGTAAATACCTGGTTGATGTGATCCTTGACGAAGCGGCGAATAAAGGCACTGGCAAATGGACCAGCCAGAGCTCGCTGGATCTCGGCGAGCCGCTGTCACTGATTACCGAATCCGTGTTTGCACGCTATATCTCTTCTCTGAAAGAGCAGCGTGTTGCCGCGTCTAAAGTGCTTTCCGGTCCGCAGACGAAACTGGTGGGGGATAAAGCTGAATTTATCGAGAAAGTACGCCGTGCGCTGTACCTCGGTAAAATTGTTTCCTACGCGCAGGGGTTCTCCCAGTTGCGTGCCGCTTCCGACGAGCACAACTGGGATCTGAATTACGGTGAAATTGCGAAGATCTTCCGCGCAGGCTGTATCATTCGTGCGCAGTTCCTGCAGAAAATCACCGACGCTTATGCCGAGACCCCGGCTATCGCAAACCTGCTGCTGGCACCATACTTCAAGAAAATTGCCGACGACTATCAGCAGGCGCTGCGTGATGTAGTAGCCTATGCCGTGCAGAATGGTATTCCGGTACCGACCTTCTCTGCAGCGGTGGCATACTACGACAGCTACCGCTCTGCGGTACTGCCAGCGAACTTGATCCAGGCTCAGCGTGACTATTTTGGTGCGCACACCTATAAACGCACTGATAAAGACGGCGTGTTCCATACCGAGTGGTTGGATTAATCTGATAATCACCCATCTTGTTTACCCAAGCCCGGTTGCTAAAGCCGGGCTTTTTTTCGTCTGATCCGCCATTTTTTCGGGCAGTCATATTCATTTTGTCGATTATTGCCCGCTAAACCATACATAAACGCCGCTGTTGACGGCCGATTGTCGCCTTGACAGTCCCTCAACAGAAGAGGTAAAAACCCCAACAGTTATTGATATTAAGCGGGTGGCGACGGGATCGTCATCTCCGGTTTCATACACTCACAAAAGTTGCTTATCGAATGAAAATAACAATCTCCGGAACAGGTTACGTTGGGCTATCAAACGGGATTCTGATTGCGCAGAACCATGAAGTGGTGGCGCTGGATATCGTTCAGTCCAAAGTAGATATGCTTAATCAGAAGATCTCTCCCATTGTAGATAAGGAGATCCAGGAGTATTTGCAGAATAAGCCGCTGAACTTCCGTGCGACGACCGACAAACTCGACGCCTATCGCGGCGCGGATTTCGTCATCATTGCCACGCCGACGGATTACGATCCAAAATCTAACTACTTCAATACCAGCAGCGTGGAATCAGTCATTCGTGATGTTCACGAGATCAACCCTCAAGCGGTGATGATCATTAAATCCACCATTCCGGTGGGCTTTACCCAATCCATTCGTGAAAAATACGGCATTGATAACGTTATCTTCTCACCGGAATTCCTGCGTGAAGGTAAGGCGCTGTACGATAACCTGCACCCATCGCGTATCGTTATCGGCGAACGCTCCGAACGTGCCGAGCGTTTTGCTGCGTTGTTGCAGGAAGGCGCTATCAAAAAAGATATTCGCGTACTGTTCACCGACTCCACGGAAGCCGAAGCGATTAAACTGTTCGCCAACACCTATCTGGCGATGCGCGTGGCCTACTTTAACGAACTGGATAGCTATGCAGAAAGCCTGGGGCTGAACAGCCGCCAGATCATCGAAGGCGTATGTCTGGATCCGCGTATTGGCAATCATTACAACAACCCCTCGTTTGGTTACGGTGGTTACTGCTTGCCGAAAGATACCAAACAACTGCTGGCGAACTACCAGTCGGTACCGAATAACATTATTTCGGCTATTGTTGATGCTAACCGTACACGTAAAGACTTTATTGCGGATTCCATCCTGGCGCGTAAACCGAAAGTGGTGGGCGTTTATCGTCTGATCATGAAGAGCGGTTCCGATAACTTCCGCGCCTCTTCCATTCAGGGCATCATGAAGCGTATTAAAGCGAAGGGCGTGCAGGTCATTATTTATGAACCAGTGATGCAGGAAGATGAATTCTTCCACTCCCGCGTGGTACGCGATCTGGACGCGTTCAAACAGGAAGCGGATGTGATTATCTCCAACCGTATGGCCCAAGAGCTGGCGGATGTACAGGACAAAGTCTATACGCGCGATTTGTTTGGTAACGATTGATTTATCTTTGGCACCTCTATGAGGTGCCAGCTTTTACCGAATTCCCTTTTCGTATTTTCTTATTTTTCTTCTTTTTCAAACTGACATTAACATCGCGTGTTAATGTTCCCTTACATGTCCATATTCAAAATGTAGAGACAGTGTAAGTATCCCGCTTAAACGAACCATTCACTTTCAGAGATCTTCCGACATACTTACTATGTCCCCTGAGGAGATCACCATGCGTAAAGCCCGATTCACCGAACACCAGATCATTGCCGTTCTGAAGTCCGTCGAAGCCGGACGTACCGTTAAGGATGTCTGCCGCGAGGCCGGGATCTCTGAGGCTTCGTACTACAACTGGAAAGCGAAGTTTGGCGGGATGGAAGCCTCTGATATCAAAAAGATGAAAGACCTTGAGGATGAAAACCGTCGCCTCAAACAGATGTTTGCGGACCTGAGTCTCGAGTGCCGTGCACTGAAAGACGTTATTGAGAAAAAGCTTTAACATCAGCGATAAAGCGTGAGCTGGTCAGCTATCTGACCGCGCAGTTTGCCATGAGCTTATGCCAGGCCTGCAGGACATTGTCGCTGAGCAGGATGGTATTTCGTTATCAGCCGGATACGCGACGTGATGAACCAGTGATTATGGCGCTGACTGTGGCGGCTGAACGCTATCCGCGATACGGATTTAAAAAGCTTTTTCAGGTGCTGCGCAGGCAGGGCAACAGCTGGAACCATAAGCGCGTTCACCGGATTTACTGCCTGCTGAAACTGAATTTTCGCCGTAAGGGAAAACAGCGTCTGCCAGTACGTAATCCGGCTCCGCTGGCGACGCCAGAGGCGATGAACCAGAGCTGGTCCAGCGATTTTATGCACGATGCGCTGGTGTGCGGCAGACGCTTCCGGACCTTCAATGTGGTGGATGATTTTAACCGCGAAGCACTGGCGATCGAAATTGACCTGAATATCCCGGCACAGCGGGTCGTGAGAGTGCTGGACAGGATCGTGGCAAACCGCGGATATCCGCTGAAGATGCGGATGGATAACGGTCCGGAACTGGTCTCGCTGACGCTGGCACAATGGGCAGAAGAGCATGGTGTGATGCTGGAATTTATCAGGCCCGGCAAGCCAACGCAGAATGCCTTTATCGAACGGTTCAACCGAACATACAGAACAGAAGTACTGGATTTTTATCTGTTCAGAACACTGAATGAAGCACGGGAAATTACAGAGCGCTGGCTGGCTGAATATAACGGCGAGCGCCCCCATGAATCCCTGAATAACCTGACACCGGAAGAGTACCGGTTGATGGCTGAAACCCCGGAAATCTCAAAAAGTGCGTGGAACTAAAACGGGTGTGCTTACAAGTGCACTGACAGTAAAAATGAAAAATTCTGTTCCCATCTGTAATGATCTTTGGTCAATAGAAGGATGAAGAAGTGAAGACACATCTGGTTTATACCAGATGTGTCTTCTTTATGCCTTTTATCTTAACCCATCAAATACGATACGTTTATTTTTCTCAATAAGATACTTCGAACCCGCTTCTGATAAATGCCCCCAATCCATAGTGGTAATATTTATAGCGCCCGGGGCTGTTCTTACTAAGCATCCCTCAGTGTTACACAAACTCTCTACCGAGGAAATATAATCAACATTTTCATTAATCATTGCTTCTTTGATTATTCTATCGAAAGAAAAAATATCATGCAGGAGTCCATTTTTCATATACTCCGGTGGTAATGTCTTATTAGCATCATAGTAATGTATGATCTGCCGAATCAGGCCTTCATTCCATTCAGGGAAAGGACCGAAGATGACAATACGAGAATCTGGTGAAACATGTTTGATGCTTGAAATCGTGATATGCAATTGTTTTATCGTCCATGACATATCCGATGAGCCGTTAGTGCCATGTACCATCCAGGCAATTACAACAACTTTAGGTTGTACCATTTGAACGAAGCTGAGTCTATCATTGTTAGCTTTCAGGAGATCTTTTCCTGAATCAGTTCGTCTTCCTCTCACAAAAAATGGTGGCCCGTTACCATCAGTTGATTGACTGATATTTGCTTGATATCCCTCTTTTTCGATTACATATTTGATGCCAGGATAAAGCGATGCAGAATAGGAATCACCCCATATAAAAATCTGGTTACGGTTTTTAGATATACATCCATTTTTAACCGCAATATCAGGTTCTACCGTATGACATACATCTTTGCGGATGCTTTTTTGGAAATGAAAATAGTCATAAGGATCTGTTATTGAAGTGAATGTTTGATAATCATGAGTTGCGTTATTTACTGACCGTGAGGATATTCCATCAAAACAATATGTTACAAAACCTATAATGCCCATAAAAAAGGTACTAAATAGCAGTATTATCGATATTAGCGTTTTTTGGGTGCTTTTTCGCAATGGTGTTTCAATATATTTATAAATTAAATACGCTACTACCAAGCATGATGTCATTAGGACAACCTTAAGCGTGGTACTTGGCTCATGACCTAAAATAATTCTTGTTCCTGAGTAAAATGGCCAATGCGCCATATATAGCGGATAACTAATTAGCCCGATTGAAAGCAAAGGTTTCCATGTTAGTATTTTATTAAAACCACTTTTCTCGCCGTAAATGACCATTCCAGTTCCTAAAACGGGTAATAGTGCTACAATACCAGGGAATGGCATACTGCTGTTAATTGTAAAAAAACCACATATCAAGAAAATAAAACCTGTCGTAGATATTATTTGGTGGCTCATTTTATTTTTGACTGTTTTTTTTTCTCCTTGTGAAGCAATCATAGCTCCGAACATCAACTCCCAAGCCCTGGAAAAAGGTGAATAATAATTACTACCAGTGGCGGAATGCATTGTATAAATGCTGAATGCGAGGCTGGCGATAAACAAAACGGTTCCTGTTACGTATAAGCTTCGTTTCGTTCGTGCAAAGAGAGTGAGAATGATTGGCCATAAAAGATAAAATTGCTCTTCAATACCTAAAGACCAAAGGTGCAGAAGTGGCTTGTAAGTCGCGCTGCTGTCAAAGTAACCTGTTTCTCGCCAAAGAAGTATGTTAGATAAAAAGAAGGCGCCGCCAAAAATGTGCTTAGCTAGAGATTTAAAATCACCCTGTAAAAACATAAACCAGCCCAAAGTATATATGGCGAAAAGCAAGATAAATAGGGCGGGAAAGATTCTAATTATACGCTTAACATAGAATTTTTTAAAAGAAAAATTCCCATTATCGATCTCTTTTATTATTATGGAAGTAATTAGATAGCCGGAAATAACAAAGAATACGTCCACTCCGATAAAACCACCAGGCATAACCTGAGGGAAGTAATGGAAAACAAATACCGAAAGCACTGCAATGGCTCGAAGTCCATCAATATCAGGTCTATATTTTATAAGCATAAAATTAAATAACTAAACCTTCGTTTAATAATACCCACCTTAACATACAGGTGGGTGTATATGGTGAATATTAGGATTGGATATAGTTAGCGTTTCAAACGTTATAAAACGCTCTATACCAGTCAACAAAGCGCTTCACACCGTCTTTGACTGAAGTCTGGGGCTTAAAGCCTGTCACCTCATACAGCGGCTGGGTGTCTGCGCTCGTTTCCAGCACATCGCCTGGCTGAATCGGCATCATATTTTTCTGCGCTTCAATACCCAATGCTTCTTCCAGTGCCGTGATGTAATCCATCAGCTTGACCGGAGAGCTGTTGCCAATGTTATAAACATGGTAAGGCGCAGAGCTGGTTGCCGGTGAACCGCTTTCAACTGTCCAGTTTGCATCCGGCTGCGGGATAACATCCTGCATACGGATAATCGCTTCCACGATATCGTCAATGTAGGTGAAGTCGCGCTTCATTTTGCCATAGTTGTAAACGTCAATGCTCTTGCCTTCCAGCATCGCTTTCGTGAACTTAAAGAGCGCCATGTCCGGGCGTCCCCAAGGACCATAAACCGTAAAGAAACGCAGGCCGGTCGTTGGCAGACCATACAGATGCGAATAGGTATGCGACATCAGTTCATTGGCTTTTTTCGTTGCCGCGTAGAGTGATACCGGGTGGTCAACCGAATCATCAGTGGAGAAGGGCATCTTACGGTTTAACCCGTAAACGGAGCTGGAGGATGCATACAGCAGATGCTGCACTTTATGATGACGGCAGCCTTCAAGTACGTTCAGATGTCCAATCAGATTAGATTCTGCGTAAATGTGCGGGTTTTCCAGCGAGTAACGGACCCCTGCTTGTGCAGCGAGATGAATAACGCGGTCGAATTTCTCACGCGCAAACAGCTGCGCCATCCCTTCGCGGTCAGCGAGATCGATTTTATGAAAGTGGAAATTGGGAGAAGCCAGTAAATCCAGGCGCGCTTGCTTCAGACTGACATCGTAGTAATCATTCAGGTTATCAATACCCACAACCTGGTGGCCCGCTTTCAGCAAACGTTCACTGACGTGATAGCCGATAAACCCGGCAGCGCCGGTGACCAGAAATTTCATCTTCAACCTCAATGTTTGATATGCACAACTTGTGATGCGAAAAACTGTGGTGGGATGATACCTGCTGTGGGAAATAATGGTAACTGCTTTATCAGCGATAAATAAGAGGGAGCGTGATAGCTCCCTATGCATAGCTTATTTATGCCGCTTGCGTAAATTCTCAATCACGGTGGTTAAATCAAGTTGCTGATCCTGCAGCAGCACCAGCAGGTGATACATCAGGTCAGAGGCTTCGTTAGTCAGCTCTTCGCGGTCGTTTACGGTTGCCGCCAGTGCCGTTTCTACACCTTCTTCACCCACTTTCTGCGCGATACGCTTAGTGCCGCTGGCGTAGAGTTTGGCGGTGTAAGAACTTGCCGGGTCGGCCGTTTTGCGCGCTGCGAGCAGTTCTTCTAACTGGTAGAGAAACAACCACTGGTGACTGGTATCGCCAAAGCAGCTGGAGGTTCCCGTGTGGCAGGTTGGGCCGATAGGGTTAACAAGGACCAGCAACGTGTCGTTGTCGCAATCAGGGGCTATCTTCACCACGTTAAGGAAATGACCCGAGGTTTCACCTTTGGTCCATAACCGCCCTTTAGTGCGGGAGAAAAAAGTGACTTTACCGCTTTCCTGCGTTTTTGCCAGCGCCTCTTTGTTCATGTAACCCAGCATCAGCACTTCGCCGGAAACCGCATGTTGCACCACGGCGGGCAGCAGTCCGTCGGTTTTTTCCCAATCCAGTTGGGCCAGTTGTTGCTCTGTTAACATACCCTGATCTCCACGCCCTGGTCTGCCAGGTACGTTTTTAATTCACCAATATTGAGTATCTGCTTGTGAAACACGGAAGCCGCCAGCGCGCCGTCAACGTTCGCATCGCGAAAGGCTTCCAGGAAATGTTCCATGGTGCCCGCACCACCAGAAGCAATCAGTGGAACATGACACACCGCGCGCACTTTCTTCAGTTGTTCAAGGTCGTAGCCATTGCGCACGCCATCCTGGTTCATCATGTTCAGCACGATTTCCCCTGCGCCGCGCTTTTGCACTTCCTGCACCCAGTCCAGCGTTTCCCATTGCGTGACACGGGTGCGGCTCTCATCACCGGTATATTGATTGACGTGATATTTGCCTGTTTCGGCGTCAAACCAGGTATCGATACCGACCACAATGCACTGCACACCGAAGCGATCTGCCAGCCGTGTGATTAACTCAGGATCGGCCAGCGCAGGGGAGTTAATCGAAATTTTATCTGCGCCAAACGAGAGGATTTTCGCCGCATCGTCAGCAGACTTAATCCCACCTGCGACACAGAAAGGAATATCAATCACTTCCGCCACGCGTGACACCCAGCTCTTATCCACCACGCGGCCATCGCTGGAGGCGGTGATGTCGTAGAAAACCAGCTCGTCCGCACCTTCTTCAGCGTAGCGTTTTGCCAGCGGTACAATGTCGCCAATAATTTCGTGATTACGGAACTGCACGCCTTTCACCACCTGGCCATCACGCACGTCAAGACAAGGGATTATCCGTTTTGCCAGCATTGAATGGCCTCCTTCACCGTGAATTTACCTTCCAGCAGCGCACGTCCGACAATCACGCCGCGCACGCCAGTACCGCGCAGGGCGGCAATATCCTTCAAATCCCCAATACCGCCGGACGACTGAAACGCCACTTGCGGCCAGCGGGCGCAAATCTCTTCATACAGGGAAACGTTCGAGCCAGCGAGCGTACCGTCGCGGGAAATATCGGTACACAGCACATGTTTGAGCCCAACAGTCAGATAGGTTTCCACCAGCGCTTCCAGCGTTACTCCGGAGTTCTCCTGCCAGCCGCTCACTGCGACCTGCTTCGTGCCTTGTTCATCAATGCGCACATCCAGCGCCAGCACCAGCTTGTCTGCGCCAAAGCGCGCAAACCAGCCTTTCACTACCTCAGGCGATTTTACCGCCGTCGAGCCGATAACCACGCGGGCAACCCCGGCAGCGAGCAGGGCGGCGACATCCTCTTCTGTGCGCACTCCACCGCCAACCTGCACCGGAATATTCACCCCGGCGACCAGCGTTTTCAGCAACGGGATCTGGCGTTTCGCCGGATCTTTCGCGCCGGTTAAATCGACGAGGTGCAGCACTTGTGCGCCCTGGGCGGCATAATCCTGCAAGCGCTGCAGCGGGTCGTTGCCATAATCGCGCTGCTGTGCGTAGTCGCCCTGATGAAGACGTACGACGGTGCCGTCAATTAAATCTAAAGCCGGAATAATCATCACATCTCCAGGAAGTTTTTCAGCAGTTGCGCACCCGCGCGGCCGGAACGTTCCGGATGAAATTGCACGCCGTAGAAATTGTCTTTCTGCACGGCGGCAGTAAACGGCTCGCCATAATCGCAGCGGGCAATGGTGTACGCGTTCACCGGCATGGCGTAGCTGTGCACAAAATAGAAATAAGCGCCGTCCTCGATGCCCTGGAACAGGCGGTTCCCGGCTTTTGCATAAACCTGGTTCCAGCCCATATGCGGCAGTGGCAGGCCAATGTCTTTCATCTTCGGCACATCCTGTTCGATGATGCCCAACAAATCGACGCCGCGGGTCTCTTCGCTAAAACGCCCGAGCAGTTGCATTCCCAGGCAGATGCCGAGCACCGGCTGCGTACAGGCTTTCACCAGTTCGATCAGGTCGCGCTCGCGTAGCTGATCCATCGCGGCCTGCGCCGTTCCGACACCGGGTAAAAACAGTTTGTCTGCGCGCAGCACCACATCCGGGTCGCGGCTGACTTGCGGCTCGTAACCGTGGCGCGAGACGGCGGATTTCACCGAGTTCAGGTTGGCGCAGCCGGTATCGAGGATCACCACATTCATCACAGCACTCCTTTTGATGAGGGGAGCGTATCGCCTTCCACGCGTATCGCCTGGCGCAGCGTGCGACCAAATGCTTTAAATAAACTTTCCACGCGGTGGTGGTCGTTTTTGCCTTTGGTTTTGAGATGCAGCGTCACGGCCATGGTGTAAGAGAGCGAGCGGAAGAAGTGCTCGACCATTTCGGTGCTCAAATCGCCCACGCGCTGGTAGGCAAACTCTGCTTTATATTCGAGGTGTGGGCGGCCGGAAATGTCCAGCGCACAGCGCGCCAGGCACTCATCCATCGGTAACACAAAGCCAAAACGGTTGATGCCACGCTTGTCGCCGAGCGCCAGTTTAAGCGCTTCACCCAGTGCCAGCCCGGTATCTTCTACCGTGTGGTGATCGTCAATATAGAGATCGCCTTTCACCGCGATTTCCATGCGAAAACCGCCATGCGTCGCGATTTGATCAAGCATATGGTCGAAGAAACCGACGCCGGTGTGGATCTTGCTACCGCCTTCGCGATCCAGCCACACTTTGACATCAATCTGCGTCTCTTTGGTATTGCGCTCAACGTGCGCATAACGGTCGCGGCGCGTCAGTTGCTCCCCAATCATCGCCCAGTTCAGCGTCTCAGGGTTGTATCGTAAACCGCCAATCGACATGTTGTTCGCCAGCTCAATATCAGTGGCGCGGTCGCCAATCACATAGCTATTCACGCGATCGAGTGCGCCTTCTGCCAGCCAGCGTTCCACCAGCTTCACTTTTGGCTTACGGCAGTCGCACGCATCGGCAGGCAGGTGCGGGCAAATCAGCACCTCTTCAAATTCGATGCCCTGGGAGGTGAAGACCTGCATCATCAAGTTGTGCGGGCCATCGAAATCCGCTTGCGGGAAACTGCTGGTACCCAGACCATCCTGATTGGTGATCATCACCAGTTTGTAACCGGCTTTTTGCAGTTTCAGTAATACCGGGATGACCCCCGGCTCAAAGGCCAGTTTCTCGAATTTATCCACCTGATAATCGGAAGGGGGTTCGGAAATCAGGGTTCCATCACGGTCAATAAACAGGTACTTCTGGCTCATACTGGCTCCGCACGTAAGGCGTCAATGACGCGCTGGCTTTCTGCACGGGTGCCAATGGTGATGCGCAGGCAGCCGCTTAAAGAAGGTTGTTTGTTCTGGTCTCTCAGGATAATGCCTTGATCCCACAACGATTTAAACACTGCGCTGGAGGCAGTCAGGCGCACAAGAATATAGTTAGTCTCCGAGTCGAACACCTGCTCCACACACGGAATATCCCGCAGCGCGGTAATCAGATACTGGCGTTCAACCAGAATTTGCGCCACCCGCTCGCGCATCGCGACAATACCCTGCGGGCTGAGCGCTTGCGCGGCAATATCCGCCACCGGTGTAGAGAGCGGGTAGGGGGCAATCACTTTTAACAGCAGCGCGATCACGTCTTCATTTGCGAGGGTAAAACCGCAACGCAGGCCTGCCAGCGCAAACGCTTTAGAGAGGGTACGCAGTACCACCAGATTCGGGTATTCACTGAGCCAGCCCGCCAGCGTGGCCTGTGGGCAAAACTCAATATAAGCTTCATCCGCCACAACAATCGCTTTGCCGCGCGTCATTTCAAGCAATACGCGGAAATCTTGCGGGTTGATAATCTGCCCGGTGGGGTTATTCGGGCTGCAAACGTAAATAACTTTGACGCCATCCAGTTTGTCGGCGATGCCTTGCAGATCCAGTTGCCAGTCAGCCAGCGCGGGCACGGTACGGTACTCCACCCCCAGCGTTTCGGCGCTGACGCTATACATGCCATAGGTCGGCGGGCAGAACAGCACTGCGTCTTTACCCGGTTCGCAAAATGCGCGGATCAATAACTCAATCCCTTCATCTGCACCACGGCTGACCAGCACTTGTTCCGGTTTTACGCCCGCATAGTGCGCATAGTTTTCTATTACCGCTTTTGGCTGGCACTCCGGGTAACGGTTTAACGTTTGCTGCGTCAGTTCGAAAGGTACCGCTGTCGGAAATTCATTGGCATTCAGCCAGACATCGCCTTTACCGCCAAGACGGCGAGCCGACTGATAGGGCGTCAGTTCGCGCACATTTTTACGCGCCAGTTCTTCAATGCTCATGCTTGCTCCTTCAGTGCCTTAACGCGCAACGTGACGGCGTTTTTGTGAGCGGTCAGTCGTTCTGCCGCCGCCAGCGTTTCAATGGTGCTTGCGAGCTGCGCGAAACCATCGCGGGAGAGTTCCTGCACCGTCATCCGTTTCTGGAAATCGGCCAGACCCAGGCTGGAACAGGTGGCGGTGTAACCGTAAGTGGGCAGCACGTGGTTAGTGCCGGAAGCGTAATCGCCTGCGGATTCCGGTGACCAGTCACCGAGAAACACCGAGCCTGCGCTGGTGATGCTCTCCACCAGCGAACGCGCATCGCGGGTCTGAATAATCAGGTGCTCCGGGCCGTATTGGTTGGAAATCGCCACGCATTGCGCTAAATCGCGTGCCACAATCAGGCGGCTGGCAGAGAGCGCCTGGCGAGCGGTTTCCGCGCGCGGCAGTTCCGCGAGCTGTCGTTCAACCGCCTCGGCTACACGGGTCGCCATCTCGCTGTCCGGCGTCAGCAGGATAACCTGTGAATCCGGGCCGTGCTCCGCCTGCGAAAGCAGATCGGAGGCGACAAAATCCGGCGTTGCGCCACTATCGGCGATGACCAGAACTTCGGAAGGGCCGGCGGGCATGTCGATTGCCGCGCCGTCCAGGCGCTGGCTGACCTGGCGTTTGGCTTCGGTCACAAAAGCATTTCCAGGGCCAAAAATTTTGTCGACCTTCGCGATCGATTCGGTGCCAAAAGCCAGCGCGGCAATGGCTTGTGCGCCGCCCACTTTAAAAATCTCCTGCACACCGCAAAGCTTTGCGGCATAGAGAATTTCATCGGCAATCGGCGGCGGCGAGCAGAGCACCACTTTCTGGCAACCGGCAATACGCGCCGGTGTTGCCAGCATTAATACGGTTGAAAACAGCGGGGCAGAACCGCCGGGAATATACAGACCAACCGAAGCGATAGGGCGGGTAACCTGCTGGCAGCGTACGCCCGGCAGGGTTTCAACATCCACCGTTTGCAGCTTTTGCGCAGTATGGAAGGTATCGATGTTTTTCACCGCTACAGCCATCGCTTGCTTGATGTCGTCACCCAGGCGTGCGCTGGCATCGGCGATTTCCTGTGCCGTGACTTTCAGTACGTCGACCTCAGTTTTGTCGAATTTGGCGCTGTATTCACGCAGGGCGTCATCGCCGCGCGCTTTAACCGTGTCGAGGATCTCAACCACGGTACGCGTGATGCTATCAGACGCAGAGATCGCCGGGCGCATCAACAAGTCGCGTTGCTGCGCTTCGCTACAGCTGTTCCAGTCGATTACGGTATTGAAGCTCATGGTCTTACTCCATCATCTTCTCAATCGGTAGCACCAGAATGGAACTTGCTCCCAGCGCCTTCAGTTTTTCCATGGTTTCCCAGAACAGCGTTTCGCTGCTGACCATGTGCATTGCCACACGCTGCTGATCGCCCGCCAGCGGCAGAATAGTGGGGCGTTCCGCACCAGGCAGCAGGGCGATGACCTCTTCCAGACGCTCGCTTGGCGCGTGCATCATAATGTATTTCGATTCACGCGCCTGAATAACGCCCTGAATACGCGTTAACAGCTTATCGATAAGCTGCTGTTTGGCATCGGTCATTTCACCGTCGCGCTGGATCAGACAGGCTTTCGAACGGTAAATCACTTCCACTTCACGCAGGCCATTGGCTTCGAGCGTCGCGCCGGTTGAAACCAGATCGCAAATCGCATCCGCCAGACCCGCCCGTGGGGCGACTTCAACAGAACCATTTAACAGACAAGATCTAAAAGAGACACCTTTCTGATCGAGATAGCGTTTTAACAGGTGCGGATAAGAGGTGGCGATACGTTTACCGTCCAGCGCTTGCGGGCCGTTCCAGCTTTCGTCAACCGGGGTTGCCAGGGACAGGCGGCAGCCGCCGAAATCGAGGCGACGCAGGGTGAAATAGCGCGGGTCTTCACCCTGTGCGCGGCGGGTCAGCAGCTCTTCTTCCAGCACGTTTTCGCCGATGATGCCCAAATCAACGACACCATCCATCACAAGGCCCGGAATGTCATCGTCGCGTACGCGCAGAATATCAATCGGCATATTTTCTGCCAGGGCGATCAGACGCTGGGTGTGCAGGTTAATTTTAATCCCGCAGCGGGCCAGTAGTTCGCGTGAATCTTCGCTCAGGCGGCCGGATTTCTGAATAGCTATGCGTAAGCGCGAGTTGTCTAACATTCTGTTGTCCTCTTTTATCCTGCTAAATTTGGTTCAAAAAAAAGCCCCCGGAAGAAGATCTTCCGGGGGCTTTCTCTGCGTTCATGCACCACTGGAAGATCCAAACGTCTTCCAGCACACACCGCCTGAAAGACTAGTCAGGATGATGGTGATGATGGTGGTGTTTAAATTGAACGCGGGTCATAAAATTCTCGATGAATGTTTATTCATAAGTTGTCAGTTAACGTAAACTACTTTGGTCGCCGAAGGCAAGGGCTTTTTTTTATCATTAAATCATTTCATATTCGTTCTATGAATTGTCAGTTATCACTGGCTGGCGTAGCCTTAAACAGGTGGAAGCGAGAGTGCAGGGGAAAGGCATGAAAAAGGTCGCGATTATCGGATTAGGATGGCTGGGAATGCCGCTGGCGCTGTCATTAACGGCGCGAGGCTGGCAAGTTACCGGCAGTAAAACCAGCCAGGATGGCGTCGACGCGGCGCGCATGTGCGGCATCGAAAGCTATGTGCTCAACCTTGAACCAGAATTAGTCTGCGAATCGGACGATCTTGATGCGCTGATGCAGGTCGATGCGTTAGTCATCACCCTCCCGGCTCGTCGCAGTGGCCCCGGCGAAGAGTTCTATCTGCAAGCGATGCAGGAGATTGTCGACAGCGCGCTGGCTTATCGTATACCGCGTATTATTTTTACCAGTTCCACCTCGGTTTATGGTGATGCGCCCGGCATCATCAAAGAAAACACGCCGCGCCAGCCCGTCACCGCAAGTGGGCGGGTGCTGAAAGAACTGGAAGACTGGCTGCATAATTTGCCCGGCACATCGGTGGATATTTTACGCCTGGCAGGGCTGGTGGGACCGGCGCGCCATCCGGGGCGTTTCCTGGCGGGAAAAACGGCGCCTAACGGCCAGCACGGCGTTAACCTGGTGCATCTCGAGGATGTGGTCGCAGCGATTACGTTGCTGCTGCAGGCGCCGAAAGGCGGGCATATCTACAATCTCTGCGCGCCGGGACATCCGTCACGCGAAAGTTTCTACCCGGCAATGGCGCGACAGCTTGGCCTGGTGCCGCCCAATTTCACTGCATCCCGCAGCGATGATGAGAAGGGAAAAATCATAGACGGCAGCCGTATTTGCCATGAACTGGGTTTTGAATATCTCTATCCGGATCCGATGCAGATGCCGCTGGCGTGATTTTTTAGCAATTAGTGCTATTAAAATGTTTAATAATTCAGCAAAAGCCTAAAATTCATGCACTTAGTTGTATAAAAAGTGCAGGATAGGTCTTACCGTATTGTCATACTGCTTCAAGATGGTGCAAAATACGCCGCTGCAAAAAAATGAAGAGACTAACCGACGTTAACCCGTCGGTTATTTTTTTTGCAAGCACAAACGTCATTCAATAAAAGAGGCCGGGCTTCGTACCGGATAGATACACATTTAAAAACCGACAGTCGTTGTCGCTGAGGAAATAACACAAATGGGGCAATTTTTTGCTTTTGCGCCGGCACTCGCCGTTCAGGAGAATCGCCATGACGCATAACGTTACTCCAAAAACCTCTCGCGTGGAATTACGTAAGACGCTTACGTTGATTCCGGTTGTAATGATGGGCCTGGCCTATATGCAGCCAATGACGCTGTTCGATACGTTTGGTATCGTCTCTGGCCTGACCGATGGCCACGTGGCAACCGCGTATGCCTTTGCGTTGGTCGCTATCCTCTTTACTGCGCTGAGCTACGGCAAGCTGGTACGCCGCTTCCCGTCTGCTGGTTCTGCGTATACCTACGCTCAGAAATCCATCTCCCCGGCCGTCGGTTTTATGGTGGGCTGGTCATCACTGCTGGACTATTTGTTCATGCCGATGATCAACATTCTGCTGGCGAAAATTTACTTTGAAGCGCTGGTGCCTTCGGTGCCGTCGTGGATTTTCGTGGTGGCGCTGGTGGCTTTTATGACGGCCTCCAACCTGCGCAGCATCAAAACCGTGGCGAACTTCAACACCTTGATCGTTATCCTGCAAATGGGGATTGTCGCCGTTATCGTTGGGTTGATCATCTACGGCGTTTCCCACGGGGAAGGCGCTGGTACGCTGGTCAGTTCCCGCCCGTTCTGGTCTGAAGGTGCTCATGTCGTGCCGATGATCACTGGCGCAACTATCCTGTGCTTCTCGTTTCTGGGCTTTGATGGCATTTCTTCCCTTTCTGAAGAAACCAAAGATGCGGAGCGTGTGATTCCGCGCGCCATCTTCCTGACCGCGCTGATCGGCGGCATGGTATTTATCGGGGCATCTTACTTCCTGCAACTTTACTTCCCGGACATCTCCCGCTTTAAAGAGCCGGATGCTTCTCAGCCGGAAATCATGCTGTATGTTGCGGGTAAAACCTTCCAGTGGGGCGTGCTGATTTTCTCCAGCGTGACCGTGCTGGCGTCCGGTATGGCCGCACATGCAGGCGTTTCCCGTCTGATGTATGTGATGGGGCGCGATGGCGTATTCCCGACCCGTTTCTTTGGTTATATCCATCCGAAATGGCGTACTCCGGCGTGGAACGTGCTGCTGGTTGGCGCAATCGCGCTGCTGGCGATCCGTTTTGACCTGGTAACGGCCACGGCGCTGATTAACTTTGGTGCGCTCGTTGCGTTTACCTTCGTTAACTTGTCCGTGATCTCCCAGTTCTGGATCCGCGAAAAACGCAACAAGACGCTGAAAGAGCACTTCAACTATCTGGTGTTGCCGGTATGCGGTGCGCTGACGGTTGGCGCGCTGTGGATTAACCTTGAGCAAAGCTCGATGATCCTGGGGCTTATCTGGGGCGCTATTGGCCTGGTTTACCTGGCGTGTGTGACGCGCAGCTTCCGCAATCCAGTCCCGCAGTACGAAGATATCACGCAGTAAATTTTCTTCTGCACATCTACTAAGCCGGAGCCTTGTCTCCGGCTTTTTTGTATCGGTTACTTCCCTATTAATAACCTCGCAAACTAAGTTAGATAATTTCGTTATTGGTTCCAGCCATGCTGCGTGTGGAAAATTTGCGATCTGGTTTTTTCTAACGTTGTTACCGTTATGCTTTCAATGATTGTAAGTGGATTGATTTGCGGCGCACTGTTGGGGTTTGTGATGCAGCGCGGGCGCTTCTGCCTGACCGGTGGGTTTCGCGATATGTACATCGCGAAAAATAACCGGATGTTTTATGCCCTGTTGATTGCCATCGCCATTCAAAGCGTTGGTGTTTTTGCATTAATCCAGAGCGGAGTGCTGCAATACAATGCCGGTGCGTTCCCGTGGCTTGGCACTGTTGTTGGCGGTTACATTTTCGGGCTGGGGATTGTCTATGCTGGCGGTTGCGCCACAGGCACCTGGTATCGTGCGGGTGAAGGGTTGATAGGGAGCTGGATTGCACTGTTTACCTATATGGTGATGAGCGCGGTAATGCGCTCTCCGCATGCCGACGGCATTAATGGGCTGCTAAAAACCTACAGCACGGAACATAACTCGATTGCCGAAACCTTCGGTGTTTCCGTCTGGCCCTTAATCGCTCTGTTGCTTGTCGTCACGCTGTGGGCGGTCACCAGAGAGCTGCGTAAGCCGAAGCTGAAGATTGCTTCATTACCGCCGCGTCGTACCGGGCTTGCGCACCTGCTGTTTGAAAAGCGCTGGCATCCCTTTGTCACTGCGGTACTGATTGGTCTTATTGCGCTGCTTGCCTGGCCACTTAGTGAAGCCACCGGTCGTATGTTTGGCTTAGGCATTACCTCGCCGACCGCCAACATCTTACAGTTCCTGGTCACAGGGCAGAGTAAGTTCCTCAACTGGGGCGTCTTCCTGGTGCTGGGCATTTTTCTGGGTTCGTTTATCGCCGCGAAAGCCAGCCGCGAGTTTCGCGTACGCGCGGCGGATGCGCAAACCACGTTGCGCAGCGGGTTTGGTGGCCTGCTGATGGGCGTGGGAGCCAGTATGGCTGGCGGCTGTTCGATTGGTAATGGTCTGGTGATGACCGCGATGATGACCTGGCAGGGCTGGGTCGGGCTGGTGTTTATGATCCTTGGCGTATGGACCGCGTCATGGTTTTTATATGTCCGTCCGCAGCGCAAAGCGAAACTGGCGGCGGCTGCGGCTTAACTTACAGGAGCTGTTATGGCTGTAAAAAAACTGGACGTGGTAACGCAGGTTTGCCCGTTTCCTCTGATAGAAGCAAAAGCGGCGCTGGCGGAGATGGCCCGTGGCGATGAACTGATTATTGCGTTCGACTGCACCCAGGCGACCGAAGCTATCCCACAATGGGCGGCGGAAGAGGGCCACACCATTACGGATTACCAACAGGTTGGCGACGCCGCCTGGCGTATTACCGTGCAGAAGGCGTAAGCCGATGCCCTCCCGTTACCGGGAGGGCACTCTCAGACAATCTCTTCGGCGTACTGCCACAGCGCTTTTAACAGCGACTGCTTTTCACTGTCACCTTCATATTGCTGGAACAGCGCCTGCAGCGCTTCGGCGTAGTGTTGCAAAAACTCCGGGGTTAAGACGTCGCGGCGATGGGTAAGCCAGCGCTGCTGTTCATGCTCATCCAGCGTGCCGGGGAAGTTACGTGCCCGGTAGTTAAACAGCAATTTTTCAATACGCGCATCGGCAAAGGTGATGTCCAGTGCGGGCAGGTTACGCGGCTCGGTTTCCAGCAAAATCTTCATCGCAGCGCGGTCAGCATCGCTGAAAAAGCCGTTGTAGATTTGTGCATCTACGTTATCTGAAGGAACAAACGGTTCCGCCTCGGCGAAAATCGCCAACACTTTCTCGCGCACCTGCGGGTTATCGCGCAGGATTTGCAAATTATCCAGACACTGCTGAAGGTTAATGCCCAGCCGCTCTGCGTCTTGCGGGCGCAGCGTGTTAGCCTGCGCCAGGATCGGGCACTTATTCAGATGCACCAGCTTGACCGGAACCGCCGCTCTTTCACCCAGTTCCACTTTCGGCGTATACAGCCGTTCGCGCAGCGCATCGGTGTCCAGTTCCAGCAGCGGCGACATGTCACCGGCCAGATCCACCATAATCACCGCGTTGCGGTTTTCCGGATGCCAGGCCAGAGGCGCCACCCAACTGGTGTTGCCGCGCCAGGCACCAAACATCCCGGAGACATGCACCAGCGGTTTCATTTGTGGCACATCAATCAGCGTCGCCAGCTTCTGCTTATGGCGATGGCTGAACAGATAGTCGAACAGCTTCGGCTGTTTCGCTTTTACCAGTTGCGCCATGGCGATAGTGGCGTAAACGTCTGCCATTGCATCGTGGGCGTTCGCATGTTCGATACCGTTGGCTTTAGTCAGATGTTCAAGACGAAAACTGGGCAGACCATCCTCGTTTTCCGGCCAGTTAATCCCGTCCGGGCGCAGGGCGTAGCAGGCGCGCATGACGTCCAGCAGATCCCAGCGTGAATTATGGTTTTGCCAGCTCCAGGCATAAGGATCGTAGAAGTTGCGGTAGAAAATATTGCGCGTCACTTCGTCATCAAAACGCACATTGTTGTAACCGAGCACACAGGTGTTCGGCACGGTGAACAGATCGTGAATACGTTTAGCGAAAGCCGCTTCGTTCTCGCCTTTGGCGCGCGCTATTTGCGGCGTAATGCCGGTTATTAGCACCGCTTCCGGCTGCGGCAGATAGTCGTCTGCCGGTTTGCAATAGAAGACTTCCGGTTCGCCAATAATGTTGAAATTCGCGTCGGTGCGAATCGCGGCGAACTGCGCCGGGCGATCCAGCGCCGGGCTGGTACCGAAAGTTTCATAATCGTGAAAGAGAAAAGTGGGCGTTGCGGCGGAATCAGACACCAGATGCTCATCCTGTCAGTAAATATGCCCACTATGGTAAACCATCCCGGCGCGTGTGCCGAAGGAAAACCGGTCATTCTTCCGCAGACCTTCGCAAAAACAGGTGCTTAAAATCGATCTGTGTCACACTTTTTTGCAATTTAACCAGGTAACGACACACGAAGTTCCGTAAAAAGAACGACGATTTCAGATGCTACTGAGGATATTTCATTGAAACGCCGTTTGTTTGCTGCTTCTTTGCTGGCGGTATGCGTTAACCACGCTTACGCCGACGACTTACCTTTTGCCCCTCAGCCCCCGGCAATTCAGGCTGGCTCCTGGGTATTGATGGACTACACCACCGGGCAAATCTTAACAGCGGGCAATGAACATCAGCAACGTAACCCGGCGAGCCTGACCAAACTGATGACCGGCTACGTGGTTGACCGCGCTATTGATAGCCACCGCATCAGCGCTGATGATGTCGTCACCGTCGGAAAAGACGCCTGGGCAAAAGGAAACCCGGTGTTCGATGGTTCTTCATTGATGTTTCTTAAACCGGGCGATCGCCTGACGGTGCGCGACTTGAGCCGTGGTTTGATTGTTGATTCCGGTAACGATGCCTGCGTGGCGCTGGCGGATCACGTGGCGGGCGGGCAACCGCAATTTGTCACTATGATGAATGATTACGTCCAGAAGCTGAATCTGCGCGATACCCATTTTGAAACCGTACACGGGCTGGATGCGCCAGGCCAGCACAGCTCTGCGTATGATCTGGCGGTACTCTCCCGCGCCATCATTCATGGCGAGCCGGATTTCTATCATATGTACAGTGAAAAAAGCCTGACGTGGAACGGCATTACCCAGCAAAACCGCAACGGTTTGTTATGGGATAAGACGCTGAACGTTGATGGGCTGAAAACCGGTCACACGTCTGGCGCGGGCTTTAACCTGATCGCCTCAAGCGTGGACGGAGAGCGGCGTTTGATTGCGGTGGTCATGGGCGCAGACAGCCCGAAAGGGCGTGAAGACCAGGCGCGTAAGCTGCTGCACTGGGGTCAGCAGAATTTTAACACCGTGGAAATTCTGCGTAATGGTAAGAAAGTGGGCAGTGAACGGGTGTGGTACGGTGATAAAGAACAGGTTGATGTCGGCACCGATCAGGATTACTGGCTGGTGCTGCCCAAAGCGGAACTGCAAAATGTGAAAGCTAAATATGTGCTGGACAACAAAGAGCTGGATGCCCCGCTTGCCGCGCATCAGCGCGTGGGTGAAATCCAGCTTTTTGACCGCGATAAAGTGATAGCCCATTGGCCATTGGTTACGCTGGATAGCGTTGGCAAAGGCGGTTGGTTCTCGCGTTTGAGCGATTACCTCCATCATAAAAGCTGACACCGTCAAGCGTTGGCTGGAAGGCATGCGAGCTTGCTCTCATAATTGAGTTGTTGCAGATGGCAGGCGCAGGCCTGCCAGTTATACTGTATGTTCGAACAGTAACACTAAGGGAGTTAGTATGAGCTACACAGTCAAGCAGTGTGAAAAACGCCGTATTGCCGGGTTTCATCTGGTCGGGCCGTGGGACGAGAAAGTTAAACAGGGATTTGCGCAGCTGTCGATGTGGGTTGATAACAAGCAGATCCAGCCGTTGGAGTGGATTTGTGTTTATTACGACAACCCGGATGAAGTACCCGCAGAAAAATTGCGGGCGGATGTGGCGATCACCGTTGACGATGCGTTTCAGGTGCCAGCCAACAGCGAAGGGGTGATGACCACAGAGGTTCCGGGTGGCCAGTACGCGGTGGCGCAGGCACGGGTTTACAACGAAGAGTTTGCAGCCAGCTGGGATCTTTTTTTCGATGAGTTGCTCACCGATCAGGCATTACAAATTTCGGCCGGACCCTGTTTCGAAGTCTATCGCAACGACGGTCAGCGCGACGGTTACTGGGAAATCGAGATGTATATTCCGGTAGAGCCGAAAGTGCTGTAAGCAGTAAACGCGCGCAAAGGGACGTCAGGATCAAGCTGGCGTCTCTTTTTTGTTTAAAAAGGTGATATCTGCCACTGAAAAATCCTACAATTGCGCCTCTTTTTATTTCTAACCCGGAGAACGGGCGTGCGTCGCGATAAATCACTCAGCCTTTTTGAAATCCGTCTTTACCGCCATTATCACGTCGTACATGGCGTGCGCATTGCATTGGCTTTTGTGCTGACTTTCCTGCTGATCCGCCTGCTGGATGTGCCGGAAGGTACCTGGCCATTAATCACGCTGGTGGTGCTGATGGGGCCAATTTCCTTTTGGGGTAACGTTGTACCGCGCGCGTTTGAGCGCATCGGCGGAACTATCTTCGGCGCTGCACTGGGGCTGGTGGCATTAAGGCTGGAACTGATTTCTTTGCCGGTGATGCTGGTGTGGTGTGCCGTTGCGATGTTTATATGCGGCTGGCTGGCGCTCGGTAAAAAGCCTTATCAGGCGCTGATTATCGGCGTGACGCTCTCGGTGGTGGTCGGCGCGCCGACCGGGGATATGCATACCGCATTGTGGCGCAGCGGCGATGTGATTATTGGTTCGTTGTTGGCGATGCTGTTCACCGGCATCTGGCCGCAGCGGGCTTTTTTGCACTGGCGCATTCAGATGGCGAATTACGTCACGGCGTTTAACCGGGTCTATCAGGCGGGTTTATCACGCAACCTGGTGGAGCGGCCGCGTCTGGAAAAACACCTGCAAAAAATTCTCAATGACGTGGTAAAAATGCGCGGCTTAATCACGCCAGCCAGTAAAGAGACCCATATCCAGAAAGCGATTTTTGAAGCTATCCAGACCGTCAGCCGTAATTTGGTGTGCATGCTGGAGTTGCAAATTAACGCCCACTGGAGCTCGCGCGCCAGCCATTTTGTCATGATCAATGCCAATACTCTGCGTGAAACGCAGCAGATGACGCAGCAGACGTTGCTGACCATTGCCCACGCGTTGTATGAAGGCAACCCGCAGCCGATTCTGGCAAACACGGAAAAGCTCAATGAGATTGTCACCGAGTTACGCCAGTTAAGCCGCGAACATCAAGGAGATGCGCTGGCCGAAACGTCTATTCATGGTTATGTCTGGTTAAGCCTGGAATTGGCGCGTCAACTGGAATTGTTATCGCATTTGATTTGCCGGGCATTGCGCAAATAAGCGGCAGATAGCCGCCGGACACAGTCTGGTTGTTTCGATTCAGCTGGATTTGTGGTTATGATAGAGAAAAGGAAAAATTATTGTCATATGCAACCGCTTTGGGTAGGTTTGCCTCTAAGCTTGTTGCGTTAACGAATCCGAATCTCACATTATCAGGGGTGTAAAAATGGAAACAACCAAGCCTTCGTTCCAGGATGTTCTGGAGTTTGTGCGTCTGTTCCGCCGCAAGAATAAGTTGCAGCGTGAAATTCAGGACGTTGAGAAGAAGATCCGTGATAACCAGAAGCGTGTTCTGCTGCTGGATAACCTCAGCGATTACATCAAACCAGGCATGAGCGTTGAAGCCATTCAGGGCATTATCGCCAGCATGAAAACCGACTACGAAGATCGCGTAGATGATTACATCATCAAAAACGCCGAGCTGTCGAAAGAACGTCGTGACATTTCCAAAAAGCTGAAAACCATGGGCGAACTGAAGTCGGTTGAAGCAAAAACCGAATAATGCCTCGCGGTGAGAGGTTCGCCTCTCACCCCTATTTCACGCCGCCCGCCACCATCTCCAACAAATAGCTTTTTGGCCAGTGTACCGCCAGTTCCCTCTTCGCTAGAAAACTGCAAACCGCTTCCACATCATGACGTGCTGAATCAAGAAACAAACCCACCACGCTCCCGCTATGCGCCACGTTCAGACCGTACAAATCGAATCGTTCCACCAGATTGAGCAGGGTATTGAACGCCGGTTTTTGCAATAGCGCCTGGCTGGCTATCGCGCTGAGTGTTGCGGCTTCGCCCAGCAGTGCGGCATCATTTTTCGCGCAAGCGCGTTGTAGCGTTTGCCATGCTCTGTCCAGAGTGCCCGCATTGTCGAGCAGCGCCTGCTGGCGCGTCATCCGGTGATAATCTGCGGTCGTCAGTGTCAGCGGGCTCTCCAGCAGCAGAACCTCGCTGTGCGGAAGTGCGCCACAGGGAATGCGGGTCGCTGCGGTGTTATGGTCAAACAGCGTCAGGCCCGAAAACAGCGTGCTGTCGGTCGGCTCCAGCGTCACGCAGAGCTGAGCCAGTGTTTCTTCATCCAGCGGCTGATTAAGATGTCGGGCAGCCGCTACGGCTGTCGCCGCAATATCGGCTGTGCTGCTGGCCATGCCTTTCGCCACTGGAATGGTGGAGCGGCAGTCGATACGCAGCGTTGACGAGAGGGACGCGGGAAGTTGCCAGTGCGCCAGCAACAGTTTGATCATCGCGCGGGTGAGCGGGCGCTCTTTGGCCAGTGGCGTGCCGGTGGTGACTTCCACATGGCTGTACCACGCCACCGGGCAGGAGACCAGCTTTTCGCCGCCGAGTATCCAGCCCTGGATTATTTCGCCGCAGGATGCGGGACATGCTGCCTGCGCCACGGTGATCCCCCTAAAAAATAAAACGGATAGTGTCATTTCATCCCGTCGAATGCCAGCATTAACGCCACGTTGGCATGTCTCCACCCGAGCACGAAGATATTTCGACATTGCTCGCTGCACATGGTCTTTATCATTCCCAGTTGAGGATTTCCGCAGGCGCGTGATTACACACATCTTTCCGTCAGATTATGAAGAGGTTCTACCGCTATTTTGTTTACAGCCTTAGAAGGTGTTTGAATGACTCATGCAGCGTTGAGTTAATTCCGACACTGAAAATCGTGACGCGAAACCTGAATAAATCAGGTGTTGATAAAAGCGGGTGAGCAATACATTGTTATAGCGCAACAAACTCGTGTTTACGCGACGATAAACTGCATCAGTTTTATTTCCCTGCGGCAATCCAGTTTGCCTCTGGGAAATGTCATGAACAAGCGAACACGGTTTTCGCGCCGTGACGCAATAAGCCAACAGGTTTTGCCGCCGCTTTTTGCGCGGCTGGGAAGGGGGCGAAAATCCCCCGCAGCCCCCGCTGCTGTGATGCTGACAACCCCGAAAACGCCACTGATCGCCAGATCGGGAAGGACGGGTGAGGATGACGCTAAGCCAGAAGACCGACCTGATGGGCCATTATCAACAACTTCGGTGGGAAGTGGGTTGCTCAGAAGCGTACGGTCGTAAGACCGGGCAAACGCGCGCCTGACTTCAGCTTTCCGCCCGTGATGGGGTATCAGGAATGTCAGACAGGCGCAGCGCCTTTCTCCTTGCCGGAACCGGTAGCGGCTGTGGTAAAACCACCGTCACGCTGGGGCTGCTTACTGTTTTTAACCGTCGCGGCTTACGTGTTCAGCCGTTCAAAGTCGGGCCGGATTACCTGGATACCGCCTGGCACAGCGCCGTTTCCGGCGTCGCCTCCCACAATCTCGACAGCTTTATGCTGCCAGAGCCAACGCTCAACGCGCTCTTTTGCGAGCATGTTACCGCCTACGATGTTGCCATTATTGAAGGCGTGATGGGATTGTACGACGGCTACGGCACCGACCCTGATTATTGCAGCAGCGCCGCACTGGCAAAACAGCTTGGCGTTGCGGTGATTTTGCTCGTTGACGGCAAAGCGGTGTCGACCTCCATTGCCGCAACAGTCATGGGTTTTCAGCACTTCGATCCGCAACTGCCCATTGCCGGCGTTATCGTCAACCGGGTTAACAGCGACAGCCATTTTCAGCTCCTGAAACACGCCATTGAACACTATTGCGCGCTACCGGTGCTGGGGTATGTCCCGACCGCGCCCGGCATTACGTTGCCGGAGCGTCATCTCGGTCTGGTGACCGCGCGTGAATCAGTGGTGGAAGCCCAATCGTGGCAAGATTTTGCCGGGCATCTGGAGCAAACGATTGATATTGACCAACTGCTCACACTCAGCCAACTCACGGCGCTTCCCGCCGGGCAAATGCCGCCCTTGCCGGATGCGGCTGCAGGCGCAGGGCTGACGCTGGCATTAGCCTTTGATGAGGCCTTCAACTTTTACTACCCCGATAACCTCGATTTACTGGAACGCGCAGGTGTTCACATTGTGCGCTTTAGCCCGCTGCGGGAGCGCCAGTTACCGGAATGCCAGATGCTGTGGCTTGGCGGGGGGTATCCGGAGCTGCATGCGCGGGCGTTATCAGAAAATACCCCGATGCTGGAGGCTATCCGCGCGGCACATCGACGCGGTGTAGCGATCTACGCCGAGTGCGGCGGGCTGATGTATCTCGGCACCGCATTGCGTGATGCTGACGGCCACGAATGGCCGATGGCGAATGTGATCCCCGGTCTTAGCGTGATGGGTAACAAACTGACCCGCTTTGGCTACTGCGAAGCCCGCGCGACGCAACAGACCTTACTGGCGGCAGTGGGTGAAACCCTGCGCGGACACGAATTTCACTATTCAGATTTCACCGCGCAAACGGCGGCGGTGCTCGACTGCCATAAAACCCGTGACGGCGAAGTGCTCAAACGCTGGCAGGGCGGCTGGCAGGTTGGTAACACCTTCGCCAGCTACCTGCATCTGCACTTCGCCCAACGCCCGCAAATGCTCAACCACTGGTTTGCTGTCGCAAGGAGCGCGCAATGACACTGCTTGCCTGGGTTGTGGCGTTTTTACTCGATCGGCTGCTGGGCGACCCGCCGCACTGGCCGCATCCAGTACGCTGGATTGGCGCGCTGATTAACCTGCTACAAGGCATCGTGCGGCGCTGTTGCCATAGCGATAACGCGTTGCGCATGGGCGGCGGCGTAATGTGGCTGGCGGTGGTCGGTGTGAGCTGGGGAGTGGCCTGGGGCGCGCTGGCGCTGGCAAGCGCCACTCACCCGTGGCTCGGCTGGTGTGTCGAGGTGTGGTTGATCTACACCTCGCTCGCCACCCGTTGCCTGGCGGACATGGCACGGGAAGTCGAAAAGCCGCTGCGCCAGGGGCTGCTTGCCCAGAGCCGCGAAAAACTCTCATGGATTGTCGGGCGCGATACCCGCCAGTTGCAGCCGCCGCAAATCACTCGCGCGGTGGTGGAAACGGTCGCGGAGAATACCGTCGATGGGGTGATTGCCCCGCTGTTTTTTTTGCTGCTCGGCGGCGCGCCACTGGCGATGGCCTACAAAGCCGTCAACACGCTGGATTCAATGGTCGGCTACAAACATGAAAAGTACCGCGCCATCGGCATGGTCAGCGCCCGGCTGGATGATGTCGCCAATTTTATCCCGGCACGCCTGAGCTGGCTTTTGCTGAGTATCGCAGCCTGGTGTTGTCGCCAGGATGCCCGCGCAGCATTGCGTGTGGGTTTTCGTGACCGGAACAATCACAGCAGCCCGAACTGCGCCTGGCCGGAAGGTACGGTTGCCGGTGCGCTCGGCGTGCGCCTTGGCGGGCCAAACGACTACTTCGGCGAACGCGTCGAAAAACCCTGGATCGGTGATGATACCCGCGCCATTGACGTTGATGACATCGGGCGAACCATCCAGATGATGTGGCTGGCCTCGACGTTGGCACTGGTGCTGTTTGCGCTGGTACGTTTCGTGTGGATGGGGGCCTGAGGATGAAAACGATGGATTATTTGCAACAACCGCAGGCTATTGAAGCCAAAAGTTTTGTCATTATTAGCGACATTATCAAAGAGATGCGCCCCGATTACCGCTTTGCCAGTCCGCTGCATGAAGCGGTTATCAAACGGGTCATTCATACCACCGCCGATTTCGACTGGCTCGATATCTTATGGTTTTCCGATGACGCGCTGGAAAGCCTCTGTACCGCGATAAAACAGGGCTGCACGCTCTACACCGATACCACCATGGCGCTTTCCGGCATTAATAAAACCCTGCTGGCGCAGTTCGGCGGCGAAGTACGTTGCTATATCTCCGATCCGCGCGTGGTGCGCCGCGCCAAAGCTGACGGTATCACCCGTTCGATGGCGGCGGTCGATCTGGCGCTGGGCGAAGAGGGGGACAAGGTGTTTGTCTTCGGCAATGCGCCCACTGCGCTGTTTCGCCTGCTTGAACATAACACCCCGGTAAACGGTGTGGTCGGTGTACCGGTTGGCTTTGTCGGCGCGGCAGAGTCGAAAGAGGCGCTGGTGGCGAGCGGTTTACCGGGTATTGCTGCACGCGGGCGTAAAGGCGGTAGCAACGTGGCGGCGGCGATCGTTAACGCGCTGCTTTACAGCCTGCGGGAGGCGCAATGAGCGAACAGGCGTTCGATGACCCGGTGTGGCACAACGGTAAAGCGCTGCGTAAAGGCTATACCACCGGCTCCTGCGCGACGGCGGCCGCGAAAGTGGCGGCGCTGATGGTGCTTCGCCAGCACCTTATCCACCAGGTATCGATTGTCACGCCGTCGGGCGTCACGCTACGCCTGAATGTCGAGTGTCCGCATGTGGAAGGTAAACAGGGTATTGCCGCTATCCGCAAAGACGGTGGCGATGATGTTGATGCCACTCACGGCATGCTGATTTTCGCCCGCGTCACGCTTAATGATGAGGGTGAAATAACCCTGCGCGGCGGCGAAGGCGTTGGTACTGTCACCCGCAAAGGCATTGGCCTGGCCGTTGGCGAAGCGGCTATCAACCGCACGCCGCGCCAGACTATCGAAGCCGCCGTGCGCGAAGTGATTGGTCCGACGCGCGGCGCAGAGGTGGAAATTATTGCCCCGGAAGGGAAAGAACGCGCAAAGAAAACCTACAACGGCAGGCTCGGTATTCTTGGCGGCATTTCAATTATTGGCACCACCGGCATTGTCACGCCGATGTCGGAAGAGAGCTGGAAGCGCTCGTTGGCACTGGAGCTGGAATTAAAACGCGCCGCCGGGATGGATCGCGTAATTCTGGTACCCGGTAACCACGGCGAACGTTTTGTCCGCGAGTATCTGGGACTGTCCGGCGAGCAAGTGGTCACCATGAGTAACTTCGTTGGCTACATGATCGAAGAGGCGGTGCGCCTTGGTTTCCGGCATATCGTGCTGGTCGGTCATCCCGGCAAGCTGGTGAAAATCGCCGCCGGGATCTTTCACACCCACAGCCACATCGCCGACGCGCGCATGGAAACGCTGGTCGCGCACCTGGCGCTGCTCGGTGCACCGCATGCGCTCCTGCTGGCGGTGAGCGAGTGCGACACTACCGAAGCGGCAATGGAGCACATTGACGCCGCCGGTTTCAGCCACCTTTACGATCACCTGGCAACCCGTATCTGCCAGCGTATCGAGCAAATGCTGCGCTTTACGCACAATCCGCCGCAGTGCGATGCCGTGATGTTCTCCTTTGATAACAAGGTGCTGGGCGCGAATCGTCCCGTTGAGGCGATTGCCGGGGATCTCAGATGTTAACCGTCGCCGGGATGGGGCCGGGCAATCTGGCGCTAATGACGCCGCAGGCACAGGAGGCAGTAGCGCAGGCAGAGGTGCTGGTCGGTGGTCAACGCCACCTGGCGCAATTCCCCGATTTTGCCGGGGAGGTGCGGGCGCTGGATGCGGATATTCCTGCTTTGTTGACGTGGCTGGAAAAACAGAGCGCGCGCAATGTGGTGGTACTGGCCTCCGGCGACCCCTTGTTTTACGGCATCGGCACACGGCTGGTGGCGCACTTCGGTATTGAACAGTTGCGCATTATTCCTGGTATCAGCGCCGCGCAGTACCTCTGTTCGCGTACCGGCATTGATATGAATGATATCTGGCTGACCAGCAGCCACGGACGCGATGTGGATTTCGATGCCCTGGCGCGCGCCAGCAAGGTCGCGATGGTGACCGATGCCCGCTGCGGGCCAAAAGCCATTGCTGACGCGCTACTGGCGCGCGGGGCAGAAAATCGCTGGCTGGTGATTGGCGAAAACCTCGGTCTGGACAATGAACGTATCCACTGGCTGCGCCCTGCGGATGTAAAGGCGCATTACGAGATGAATGTGGTGGTGATCCTCAATGAAAGATGAGCTGTTTATGCGCGGCGAAAAGGTGCCGATGACCAAAGAAGCGGTGCGTGCGCTGGCGCTGTCGAAGCTGGCGCTGCACAGCGCCAGCCACCTGATTGATATCGGCGCGGGTACCGGTAGCGTGAGCATTGAAGCGGCGCTGGCGTACCCGCAACTGCAGGTCACGGCGATTGAACGCAACCCCGCAGCGCTCGGGCTGCTGGAAGAGAATTGCCAGCGCTTTGCTTGTCGCAATATCACCCTGATTTCCGGCGTTGCGCCGCTGTTTGTCGAGCAGCCTGCGGATGCGGTGTTTATGGGCGGCAGCGGCGGTAATCTGACGCAACTTATCGACTGGTCGCTGGCGCAGCTTAACCCCGGCGGGCGGCTGGTGATGACGTTTATTCTGCAGGAAAACCTCAGTACCGCGCTGGCGCACCTGGCGGATTGCTCTGTCGCTGAGCTGGATTGTCAGCAACTTCAGATTTCGCTGCTGACCCCGCTTGGCAGCGGCCACTACTTCAAACCGCATAATCCCGTTTTTATGATTTCCTGTGCAAAGGAGCAACATCATGGCTGACAACACGGACGCACGAACAGTCTGGTTTGTGGGTGCAGGTCCAGGCGATAAGGAGCTTATCACCCTAAAAGGGTATCGCCTGTTGCAACAGGCGCAGGTAGTGATTTACGCCGGTTCGCTCATCAATACCGAACTGCTGGAATACTGCCCGCCTGACGCAGAGTGCCACGACAGCGCCGAGCTGCACCTTGAGCAAATCATCGATTTAATGGAAGCCGGTGTGAACGCCGGGAAAGTGGTGGTACGTCTGCAAACTGGCGACGTTTCGCTGTATGGATCGGTGCGCGAACAGGGTGAAGTATTAACTCAACGAGGCATTCACTGGCAGGTCGTACCCGGCGTCAGCGCGTTTCTGGGCGCGGCGGCGGAACTGGGGGTTGAGTACACCGTACCGGACGTGTCGCAAAGCCTGATTATCACCCGCCTCGAAGGGCGCACGCCGGTGCCGGAGCGTGAACAGCTGGAAGCATTTGCCAGCCATCAGACCTCCATGGCGATTTACCTCTCGGTACAGCGCATTCACCGCGTGGCGGAACGTTTAATCGAAGGCGGCTACCCGCCGACCACGCCCGTCGCAGTTATTTATAAAGCAACCTGGCCGGAGAGCCAAACGGTGCGCGGCACGCTGGCGGATATTGCTGACAAAGTGCGCGCTGCCGGGATCCGCAAAACCGCGCTGATCCTCGTCGGCGCATTTCTGGGCGACGAGTTCCACTACTCCCGGCTTTACGCAGCGGATTTTAGCCATGAATACCGTAAAGCCTGAATCGATAGCGCTGTTTTGCCTGACGCCGGGCGGCGTGGCGCTGGCGGCGCGTCTGCAATCTGCACTGTCGATGACCTGTTTTACCAGCGAAGAATTGCTTACGGAGGGATTTCAGCCCTTCGACGGCGGTTTTGCGCAGACGCTGCGCGAGGCGTTTTGTACCTGTTCGTCGGTGATTTTTATCGGTGCAACGGGCATTGCCGTGCGCGTTATCGCCCCGCTGGTGAATGACAAATTTAACGATCCAGCGGTGATCGTCATTGATGAGCGCGGGCAGCATGTTATTAGCCTGCTTTCCGGGCATTGCGGCGGTGCGAATGCACTGGCGCGTTACCTGGCGGGTGTGCTGGACGCCGATCCGGTGATCACCACAGCGACAGACGTGAACGATCTGGCGGCGCTCGACATGCTGGCAAGCCAGTTGGATGCGCGGATGCAGGATTTTCGTCCGGCGGTAAAGCGCGTCAATCAGATGCTGGTCAGCGGTAAACGCGTTGGCCTGTGGTGTGAAGCGGCGATGCGCGAAGACGTGGCGCGTTGCGATACACGCGGTTTTATCGCGGTGGAGCGCCTGGACGCCTTGCCGGAACTGGAGGGGGTAGTGTGCGTGACCACGCAAGCGACGCTGTCGGTGCTGCCTTTGCCCGTTTTCAAACTGGTGCCGAAACGCATCGTGGCGGGGATAGGTTGTCGGCGTGACACGCCGTTTGCGCTGCTCTCGGCGCTGTTGCTGCGTCAGTTGCAGGCGAACGCCATCGACCCGCTAGCGCTGCGCGCGATTGGCAGCATCACCTTAAAACAGGATGAAAAAGGGCTGATCCAACTTGCACAAAGCTTGGGCGTGCCGTTTGAGGTTTTCAGCGCTGATGCATTGCGGCAACACGAACACCATTTTCCCGCCTCGGAATTTGTTCGCCAAACCGCTGGGGTTGGGAGCGTCTCCGGCCCGGCGGCATGGCTGATGAGCCACGGGCAACTGATTGGCGAAACCCTGCGCGAGCAGGGCGTGACTATTACTTTGGGAGTTTCACACTGATGTTAACGGTAATCGGGATTGGCCCCGGCTCACAGGCAATGATGACCATGGAAGCCGTTGAAGCGCTGCAGGCGGCGGAAATTGTAGTGGGTTACAAAACCTATACCCATCTGGTGAAAGCCTTTACCGGAGATAAACAGGTGATCAAAACCGGCATGTGCAAAGAGATCGAGCGCTGTCAGGCGGCGATTGAGCTGGCGCAGGCAGGAAATAACGTGGCGTTGATCAGCAGCGGTGACGCCGGGATCTACGGCATGGCCGGGCTGGTGCTTGAGCTGGTGAGTAAACAGCAACTGGATGTCAACGTCCGGCTGGTGCCGGGCATGACCGCCAGCATCGCCGCAGCGGCGCTGCTCGGCGCGCCGCTGATGCATGATTTTTGCCATATCAGTTTAAGCGACCTGATGACGCCGTGGTCGGTGATTGAAAAGCGCATTGTCGCGGCGGGTGAGGCGGATTTTGTCATTTGCTTCTACAACCCGCGCAGCCGGGGTCGCGAAGGTCATCTGGCGCGCGCGTTTGAACTGCTAGCGGCCAGTAAACGCGCCGACACGCCGGTGGGCGTGGTGAAATCCGCCGGGCGCAAGAAAGAGGAAAAATGGCTGACCACGCTCGGCGAGATGGATTTTGAACCCGTCGATATGACCAGCCTGGTGATTGTTGGCAATCGCGCCACCTATGTGCAAAACGGCCTGATGATCACGCCCAGGGGCTACACCCTGTGACCGCTGGTGACGTATTGGTTATTGGCGGCACCAGTGATGCGCGCCAGATCTGCCAGCAACTGGATGAAGCCGGAGTGCATTACACGCTGTCGGTGGCAACACCGACCGGGCAACAACTGGCGGGAAATATTCGCGGTCAGGTACGCTGTGGGCGGCTGGAGATAAGCGATATGGTCGCGTGGCTGCAACACAATGGTACGCGCTGGGTGATTGATGCTTCGCACCCATATGCCGATGTGGTCAGCCGTAATATCGCCGTTGCCTGTGAGCAGGCGCAGGTATTGCTCAGCCGCTATCAGCGCCCGGAGCAGTTACCGGATTTGACCCATCCGCTGCTGTTTTATGTCGCCTCACTGGAAGAAGCCTGTGACAAAGCCCGCGAACTGGGCGCGCGTATTTTGCTGACCACCGGCAGTAAAGATCTGGCGCGCTGGCGCGAGGGTTTGCCGGGGAAAACATTGCTGGCACGCGTGCTCCCCGTGCCAGACGTGGTGGCGCAATGCGCGCAACTGGGTTTTGGTGTCGGTGATATTTTCGCCCTCTGCGGCCCGTTCAGCGCGGAGTTTAACGCCGCGTTTTACCGCCAGTACCGGGTAGAGGTGATGATCACCAAAGCCTCCGGTGCAGAAGGCGGTTATCTGGAAAAAGTACAGCCTGCGCTGGATGCCAGCATTCCGTGCATTGTCATTGCCCGCCCGCAACCTGCGGTGAGTGGAGATGAGTTACTCAACAGTCAGGATGCCTTCGCCGGACGGTTGCGGTGCTGGCTGGCGGCACAGTGAGGAGAGAAAAGTGAAAAAAGCCCTTCTGGTGGTGAGTTTTGGCACCAGCTATCACGACACTTGTGAAAAGAATATTGTGGCCTGCGAGCGTGAGCTGGCGGCCAGTTGCCCGGATCGCACCCTGTTTCGCGCGTTCACCTCCGGCATGATCATTCGCAAGCTGAAGCAGCGCGATAACCTGCACATCGATACCCCGCTGGACGCGCTGCAAAAACTGGCGGAACAGGGTTATCAGGATGTGGCAATCCAGTCGCTGCACATTATCAACGGTGACGAATATGAAAAAATTGTTCACGAAGTGCAAACCTTGCGCCCGCTGTTTAAACGGCTGGTGATTGGTGCGCCGCTACTCAGCAGCCATGAAGATTACCTGCATCTGATGCAGGCGCTTTCACGTCAGATGCCGATGGTTGCTCCGGATGAACGCGTGGTGTTTATGGGCCATGGCGCCAGCCACCATGCCTTTGCAGCGTATGCCTGCCTTGACCATATGATGGCGGCGCATCGCTTCCCGGCGCGCGTCGGCGCGGTGGAAAGCTACCCGGAAATCGACGTGGTGATCGACAGTTTGCGCCATGAAGGAGTAAAAGCCGTACACCTGATGCCGCTGATGCTGGTGGCAGGCGATCACGCGATTAATGATATGGCATCGGATGATGGCGATTCGTGGAAAACGCAGTTTGAACGTGCCGGTATTGCTGCCACGCCGTGGCTACAAGGGCTGGGTGAAAACGCCGATATCCGCGCGATGTTTGTCCAGCATTTGCAGCAGGCGCTTGAACAAGCGCTGGAGGTGGCGGCATGAGTGGAAAACTCTACGCATTAAGCACCGGCCCTGGCGCTGCGGATCTTATCACTGTGCGCGGTGCGCGTATTCTCAGCCAGCTTGATGTGCTGTATGCCCCAGCCGGGCGCATAGGGGGTGACAGCCTGGCGCTGTCGATTGTCCGTGAGTATCTCGGCGAACAGACCGAAGTGCGCTGCTGCCACTTTCCGATGAGCGCTGACAGCGCAGAAAAAGAGGCGGTGTGGGATGAAGTCGCCGCTGCGCTGGACACCGAAGTGCAGGCTGGCAAGCAAGTCGGTTTTATTACGCTTGGCGACGCCATGCTGTTCAGCACCTGGGTGTTTTTGCTGCAACGCTTACAACACCCACAAACACTGGAAATTGTTCCCGGTGTCACTTCGTTTGCCGCCATTGCTGCGCGAGCGCAAATACCGCTGGCGATGGAGCAACAATCGCTTGCGGTGGTGTCCTGCACTGCGCCGGAAAGCGACATCCGCCAGGCATTATTGCAACACGACAACCTGGTGCTGATGAAAGTCTATGGCCGTTTCGCGCGCATCAAAGTGCTGCTTGCTGAGGCGGATTTACTCGACCATGCGCTGATGATGGCGGAAGCCACGCTGCCGGGAGAGCAGTGCTGGCGGCAGCTCAGCGAGGTGAGCGACGATCAGCCGCTGCCCTATTTTTCAACCATTCTGGTGAATAAGCATTGGGAGAAGGCATAACCACACCGCGTTGTGCGAGAGCGAACTGTGTTCATCCGTGAGGGTGAGTGGAGAGGCAATCATCGTGTTATCGTCCGCCAGGGCATTGCGTTACGCTACACGGCTTGTGGCGAGTAAAACGGCACGGCGGGCAGGAGTGCCGCTGTGCAAACGTGCCCGTATGCGGGCGACGCAGGTTAAGGAGATGTCATGACGCAGGCCATTATGCTGCAAGGCACCGCATCGGACGTGGGTAAAAGCGTGCTGGTGGCGGGGCTGTGCCGTATTTTTCATCAGGATGGGCTAAAAACCGCGCCGTTTAAATCACAGAATATGGCGCTCAACTCCGGTATCACTGCGGACGGTGAGGAGATGGGACGCGCGCAAATATTTCAGGCTGAAGCGGCGGGTATTGTGCCAGATGTGCGCATGAATCCGGTGCTGCTTAAACCGACCAGCGATCGCAAAGCACAAGTGGTGCTGATGGGTAAAGTCGCGACCGATATGGACGCCGTGAGTTACCACGAATATAAACCGCGACTGCGCGAGCAGATTATCCGCGTTTACCAGAGCCTGGCGCAGGAGTACGACGCGCTGGTGCTGGAGGGTGCCGGCAGCCCGGCGGAGATCAATCTGCGCGACCGGGATATCGTCAATATGGGCATGGCGGAGATGGCCGCTTGTCCGGTCATTCTGGTTGCTGATATTGACAGAGGCGGCGTGTTTGCCGCGATTTACGGCACGCTGGCGCTGTTACAGGAGCACGAGCGCTGGCGGGTGAAAGGGGTGATCATCAATAAGTTTCGCGGCGATGTCGCGCTGCTCACCCCGGGAATTAAGCAGATTGAAGCGTTGACTGGCGTACCGGTGATTGGCGTGATGCCGTGGCTGGAGGTCGACCTTGAAGATGAAGACGGCGTGGCGTTACAGCGCGGAAAATACTTGCGCACCGGCGAGCGGGCACTGGATATCGCCGTGGTGCAACTCCCGCATATTTCTAATTTCACCGATTTCAATGCACTCGCGGCTCAGCCGGATGTACGCGTTCATTACGTGCGCGCGCCGGACGAACTGCACCGCGCCGATCTGGTTATCCTCCCCGGCAGTAAAAACACCCTGGGCGATCTCAACTGGCTGCGTGAAAGCGGGCTGGCAAAAGCAGTGCTGGAACGCCACCGTGCGAATGTGCCGATTATCGGCGTCTGTGGCGGGTATCAAATGCTTGGCGAAACCATTATTGATGAGGTGGAGTCCGGGCTGGGTCAACAGCCAGGGCTGGGGCTACTGGAGACGGTGACGCGTTTTGCGCATGACAAAACCACCACGCGTGTTGAGGCGGTGTTGCCAGAATCGCTACCCGGCTGGCTGGCCCCGTGCGCCGGACTAACGCTGCGCGGCTATGAAATTCATATGGGCGAAACCACGCGCGGCAGTAGTTGCCAGCCGGCGGTGTGGCTACAAAAAACGGGACAGCGCGTGGCAGACGGTGCAGTCAGCCGTGACGGTTTGGTGTTCGGCACGTACTTGCATGGTTTGTTTGATAGCGACGCGTTCACGCGCACATTACTTAACGGGCTGCGCCAGCGCAAAGGGCTGCCGTCGCTGGATGTGCGCGTTGATTATGCACAGTACAAAGCGCAGCAGTTTGATATTCTTGCCGACGCCATGCGTCAGCATGTGGACATTGATCGTATTTATCAAATTATGCAGCAACATCAGGAGCAAGCATGTTAACCCTTGTTACCGGCGGTGCGCGCAGCGGCAAAAGCCGCCATGCCGAATCGCTGGTCGCGAATGCAAAAACAGTGCTCTATATCGCCACTTCACAAATCTTTGATGACGAAATGGCGGCGCGTATTGAGCACCATCGGGCGGGACGCCCCCAACACTGGCGCACCGAAGAGCGCTGGCAGCAGTTGTCAGCCGTCATTACTCCGCATAACGATCCCGATGAAGCGATAGTGCTGGAATGCATTACGACACTTGTCACCAATCTGCTGTTTGCTTCTGGCGTGGGCGACGACCCGGATAAGTGGGATTACGCCGCGCTGGAAGCGCAGGTTCAACAGGAGATTGAGCAATTGATTGCAGCCTGTGCGGCGTGCCCGTCACCGGTGGTGCTGGTGACCAATGAAGTGGGGATGGGCATTGTGCCGGAAAACCGCCTGGCGCGGCATTTTCGCGATATCGCCGGGCGTGTCAATCAACGGTTGGCGCAGGCGGCGGATCATGTCTGGCTGGTGGTGTCCGGGATTGGAGTCAAAATCAAATGATCAAATTGTTCTTCGCCACGCTCTCTTTTATCAGCCGATTACCCGTGCCTGGCCGCTGTGTACAGGGGCTGGATGTCGCGGATTACGTGCGCGGTATAGTGACGTTTCCGCTGGTCGGGCTGTTGCTCGGGGCGCTCAGTGGTAGTGTCGTGCTGGTGTTACAACCCTGGTGCGGCGTGCCGCTGGCGGCACTTTTTGGCGTGCTGGCGCTGGCATTGTTAACCGGTGGTTTTCATCTGGATGGCCTGGCGGACACCTGCGACGGTGTCTTTTCCGCGCGGCGGCGCGAACGGATGCTGGAGATCATGCGTGACAGTCGACTTGGCACCCACGGCGGTCTGGCGCTGGTGTTTGTGCTGGTTGCCAAAATTCTGGTTATCAGCGAGCTGCAACTGCGCGGTATCAGCATGATTGCCGCACTGGCGATGGCCTGCGCCGCCGGGCGCGGCTGCTCGGTATTACTGATGTTCGGCCATCGCTATGCCCGCGAAGAGGGGCTGGGCAACCTGTTTATCGGCAAAGTTTCGGGCAGAGACACGCTGGTCACGCTGACAATCACTGGGTTGCTGGCGATTGCCATATTGGGTATGAAAGGGATTATTGCGCTGCTGGTGACACTGGCGGCGATCTTCTTGCTGGGACACCTGCTTAAACGCACGCTGGGCGGGCAAACCGGCGATACGCTGGGCGCAGCGATTGAACTTGGCGAACTGGTATTTCTTCTGGCGCTGCTCTGAACAGCCCGCAACATAACGAGAAACAACATGCAGACATTGACGACACTATTGGCAAGTATCCCGGCCCCCGATGACGTAGCGATGGCGCAGGCGCAGCGTCATCTGGATGGTTTACTGAAGCCGGTTGGCAGCCTTGGCCGACTGGAAGCATTAGCGGTGCAACTGGCGGGAATGCCGGGGTTAAACGGCAAGCCGCAAAGTGGTGAGAAAGCCATTGTGGTGCTGTGCGCCGATCATGGCGTCTGGCATGAAGGCGTGGCGGTATCACCGCAGGTTGTCACCGCGATTCAGGCGGCGAACATGACGCAGGCGACGACGGGCGTTTGCGTACTAGCCGCGCAGGCTGGTGCGAAAGTGCATGTGCTGGATGTTGGCATTGACGCCGATCCGATCCCTGGCCTTGTGAATATGAAAGTCACGCGCGGCAGCGGCAATATTGCCACCGGTCCGGCGATGAGCTCGCAGCAAGCCGAAGCGTTGCTACTGGAAACGATGTGCTACACCCGTGAACTGGCGGCGCAAGGCGTGAAAGTGTTCGGCGTCGGTGAGCTGGGCATGGCGAACACCACACCGGCGGCGGCGATTGTCAGCGTGCTGACCGGCGAAAAACCTGAACATGTGGTCGGCATTGGCGCAAATTTGCCGGAAAGCCTACTCGGGCATAAAGCGCAGGTGGTGCGTAAAGCGATTGCCGTCAACCAGCCCAATCCTGCTGATGGTCTTGAGGTGCTGGCAAAAGTTGGCGGTTACGATTTACTGGGAATGACCGGGGTAATGCTGGGTGCCGCCTCGTGTGGTTTACCGGTGGTGCTGGACGGTTTCCTTTCTTACGCATCGGCGCTGGCGGCGTGCCGCATTGCGCCGCAGGTCAAACCCTATTTGATTCCTTCGCATCTGTCGGCGGAAAAAGGCGCGCGCATTGCACTGGAACATTTAGGGCTGGAACCGTATCTCAACATGGGAATGCGATTAGGCGAAGGGAGTGGCGCGGCGCTGGCGATGCAACTGGTGGATGCCGCGTGTGCAATCTACAACAATATGGGCACACTGGCGGCGAGCAATATTGTGCTGCCGGAAACGAAATAACGATGCCTTTTGCCGGGTGGCGCTTCGCCTCGCCCGGCATTACCCTTCTTTCTGCATCGCCTGCAACAGCGTATCCAGCAATCCCGGAAAGCAGGCGTCGAGATCTTCGCGGCGCAGGGAGATCATATTTTCCCGTCCCTGCGGGCGTTGCCAGACCACACCGCTATCACGTAGTACTCGCCAGTGGTGCGTCATGGTTGATTTTGCCACGTCTTCGGGGCGCAGGGCGTTACAGCTCAGTTCGCTGCCGTCGGCAAGCCGCTTGATCATCGCCAGGCGCAGGGGATTGCCAAGGGCAAAGAGTACATTTTCAAGGCGAAATTGCGCACGTTCGGGATGGTTAGCGATCATAATATTCCTGTGTCGGCGGTTGCTGTGCTGGAAAAGCAGCAGCCCGTATCGGCGGCTGGGCCGGTACTATACGCAAACTGATTTGCGAAAGCCACGAGGTCAATCGTGGCTCAACCAATCGTAAGAATAGCAAAAATAGTTCGAATATACTCGTACAGTTGTACTATTATAGACGCCGTGAATGAATAGCGGCCAATTCCGGTCGCGAACGAACAGTCAAATGACTAAGGACGCATCATGCCCCGACCCATCCCCCTCGAACGTTATCGCAACATCGGTATCTCCGCGCATATCGATGCCGGTAAAACAACCACCACTGAGCGCATCCTGTTTTACACCGGGATGAGCCACAAACTGGGTGAAGTACACGATGGCGCGGCAACCACCGACTGGATGGCGCAGGAGCAAGAGCGCGGTATTACCATTACGTCTGCGGCGGTAAGTTGCTTCTGGCCTGGCATGGACAGAGGTTTTGAGCCGCACCGCATCAACATTATCGACACCCCCGGGCACGTGGATTTCACCATTGAGGTGGAACGTTCCATGCGCGTGCTCGACGGCGCGGTAATGGTGTATGACTCCGTGGGTGGCGTGCAGCCGCAGTCGGAAACCGTGTGGCGTCAGGCCAATAAATACCACGTGCCGCGTCTCGCCTTCGTCAACAAGATGGATCGCCCCGGCGCGGATTTTTTCCGCGTGGTGCAGATGATGATCGACCGCCTGAAAGCCAACCCGGTGCCGATTGTGATCCCGATCGGCGCGGAAGAGCATTTCACCGGCGTGGTGGATTTGATCAAAATGCGCGAAATCATCTGGGATGACGCGACGCAAGGAATGAGCTTTAGCTACGGCCCGGTGCCGGATGATCTGCTGGCGACGGCGCAAGAGTGGCGCGAGAAAATGATCTCTGCGGCGGCGGAAGCCAGCGACGAGCTGATGGATAAATATCTGGAAACCGGCTCGCTGGACGAAGCGGAAATCATTACCGGGCTGCGCAAACGCACTGTCGCGGGTGAAATTCAGCCGATGCTATGCGGCAGCGCCTTCAAAAACAAAGGTGTGCAGCGCATGCTCGATGCTGTGGTGGAGCTGATGCCGTCGCCGCTGGATATTCCGGCCATTCAGGGCGTGGATGAAAAAGGCCAACCGGCAGAGCGCCATCCCACTGATGACGAACCGTTCTCGGCGCTGGCGTTCAAACTGATGACTGACCCGTATGTTGGCCAGCTTACCTTTATCCGCGTCTATTCCGGCGTGCTGAAAAAAGGCGATGCGGTTTACAACCCGGTGAAAGGCAAGAAAGAGCGCATTGGGCGTATTGTGCAGATGCATGCCAACGATCGCCACGAGGTGGATGAGCTGCGCGCCGGTGATATTGCCGCCTGTGTTGGCCTGAAAGATGTCACGACCGGCGACACGTTAAGCGACCCGGATAAAGTGATCACCCTGGAGCGCATGGAGTTCCCTGAGCCGGTGATTTCGCTCGCGATTGAGCCGAAAACCAAAGCGGATCAGGAAAAAATGGGCATCGCGTTGCAGCGGCTGGCGTCGGAAGACCCATCATTCCGCCTGCATACTGACGAGGAATCCGGGCAGACGATTATTTCCGGGATGGGCGAGTTGCATCTGGAAATTATTGTCGACCGCATGAAACGTGAGTTTGGCGTGGAGGCCAATATAGGTCGCCCGCAGGTTACCTATCGTGAAACCTTGCGTAAAACCGTGAAGGATATCGAAGGTAAATTTGTGCGCCAGTCCGGTGGTAAAGGGCAGTATGGTCACGTGGTACTGACGCTTGAACCGCTGAAGCCGGGTAGTGGCTTTGTATTTGAAGACGCGACCAAAGGCGGCGTGGTGCCGCGCGAGTACATTCCTTCAGTGGAAAAAGGCCTGCGTGAAGCCATGAACAACGGCGTGCTGGCGGGTTACCCGGTGGTCGATGTGAAAGCAACCCTGACATTTGGTTCCTATCACGATGTTGACTCCTCGGAAATGGCCTTCCGCATGGCAGCAATCTTTGGCTTCAAAGAGGGCGCACGCAAAGCGGATCCGGCAATCCTTGAGCCGATCATGCATGTTGAAGTGGAAACGCCGGAAGAGTACGCCGGGAACATTATGGGCGATCTCTCCTCCCGTCGCGGGATGGTGCAGGGCATGGAAGAGCGCTTTGGTAGCCAGATTATCCGCGCCGACGTGCCGCTGGCTGAGATGTTCGGCTACTCCACCACGCTGCGCTCCATGTCGCAAGGCCGCGCGACCTACAGCATGGAGTTCCACCACTATGCGGAAGCGCCGCGCAACGTGGCAGATGATATCATCGCCAGCCGCGTAAAAGCATAACGCATACGCTGTTACGGCAAACCCCGCCTCGGCGGGGTTTTTTCTTGTATGAAGCCGGGTCGCAAAATCAATGCAACGTTGCATTTTGTTTTTGATATCCAGGAATTACTCTTCCAATGCTGCACATCCTCGCATGCATGCACTCACCGAACACCGCATTATTTGAATATAGAATTGTATCTATATAGTTTTTGATCTATATTAATGAGGTGTGCTGTGTGGCAGATAACAATGACGCAGACGTTTGAACGCTGGTTTGATGCATTGGATGACAAAGATCGCACCCGTGTGCTGGCGGCACTGATGGTGCTTCGGGCTAAAGGTCCGCAGTTACCAAGGCCTTACGCGGATACGGTAAAAGGCTCGCGTTATAACAATATGAAGGAGCTACGTATACAAAGCCGGGGCGATCCGTTTCGGGTTTTCTATGCCTTTGATCCACAGCGCGTGGGCATATTGCTTTGTGCAGGTAACAAGGCGAGCGATGAAAAACGCTTTTATGATGTGATGATCCAGCTTGCAGATCGGGAGCTAACGCGCCATCTGCACAAGATTAAAATCAAGGAGTAACACGATGAGCAAAACGCTGGAACAGCTAATTGCCGAACAAAAGGCCGATGTTGTCACCGCTGCGCAGTCACTCGCGCAGGAGATGCTGCTCAACATCCACCTTGCCGAACTGCGTGAGCGGGTACAAAAAACGCAGAACGAGATGGCGCAGGAACTCGGTTTGAAGCAGCCAACGGTGGCAGTGATGGAAAAGCAAGGGCGCGATATTAAACTTTCCACGCTGAAGCGCTATGTGGAAGCGACAGGCAGCAAGCTACGTATTGATATTGAGCTGCCGGATGGCTCGCATTATGGCTTTGCGCTGTGAAGCGATAACGTGCTGTAAAAAAGAGAAAACCCGCAAAGCAAACTATGATTAGCAAACACCCGTTGCGCCCCGAGGATGAGATGATGCGCTGCGTTAAACTGCTTTGTTGTTGTGTTGCTTTATTCTGCGCCCAGGGCGCACAGGCGGTGAGCTATCCACTGCCGCCGGAGGGTAGCCGTCTGGTCGGAACCCCGCAAACTATTACCATTGCGCAGGGAAATACGTTACCGCTGGAAGCGTTTGCTGCGAAGTACGGACAAGGGCTGAGTAATATGCTTGAAGCCAATCCGGATGCCGATCCTTTTTTACCTAAAGCCGGTTCACAACTGGTCATTCCACAGCAGGTGATCCTGCCCGCTACCGTCCGCGAAGGCATTGTGATTAACGTTGCGGAAATGCGCCTCTACTATTACCCCAAAGATTCGAATACGGTCGAGATCTTACCGATTGGCATCGGCCAGGCCGGACGCGAAACACCGCGCAACTGGGTTACGGCGGTGGAGCGCAAGCAGGAAGGTCCAACCTGGACACCCACGGCGAATACCCGAAAAGCGTACGAGAAAGAGGGGAAAAATCTCCCCGCGTTTGTACCCGCCGGGCCGGATAACCCGATGGGGCTTTATGCTATTTATATCGGGAAGCTGTATGCCATCCACGGCACGAATGCCAATTTTGGCATTGGGCTGCGCGTCAGCCAGGGGTGCATCCGTTTGCGCAGCGACGACATCAAATACCTGTTCGACAATGTACCAGTGGGAACGCGGGTGCAGATTATCGACCAGCCGGTCAAAATAACCACCGAGCCGGATGGCAGCAGTTGGGTGGAAGTGCACGAGCCGCTATCCCGCAATCGCGCCGAATTTGAGTCCAGCAACAAAGTGCCGCTGCCTGCCACCCCGGTGCTACATGCGCTGATGAAAGGCGAAGGCATTGATGCTAACCGTGCAACCCAGGAACTGGAGCGCCGTTCCGGTATGCCGGTAAATATTAGCGTGGCTGGTGTGAATACCCCGATTGATAAACAACCGCTATAGAATGGTTAATCAATTAATTTGAATCATTAGGTTAAACAATCGGTATTTATTCTTCGCATGGAGTGCGTAGAGTAGGGCAATCTTGGGCGGGAAACGACACTCCGTCTGCTGATTACCTCTCTGAACAGAAGGACAACAACGCCATGAAGAAGATCGGATTTTTGTCATTTGGTCACTGGACACCTTCGCCGCAATCCGCGACGCGTTCGGCGGCTGATACGCTGCTGCAATCTCTCGATCTGGCGGTTGCCGCTGAAGAACTCGGTGCGGACGGCGCGTATTTTCGTGTCCACCACTTTGCCCGTCAGCTCAGTTCACCCTTCCCGCTGTTGGCTGCTATTGGTGCCAAAACGCACAAAATAGAGATTGGCACCGGCGTTATTGATATGCGCTATGAAAACCCGCTGTATATGGCAGAAGATGCCGGTGCGGCGGATTTGATTTCTGGCGGGCGTTTGCAACTGGGTATCAGCCGGGGTTCACCGGAACAAGTTATTGATGGCTGGCGCTATTTTGGCTATCAGCCGGCGGAAGGCGAAACCGATGCGGATATGGCGCGCCATCATACGGAAACGTTTCTGGATGTGCTGCGCGGAGAAGGGTTTGCGAAACCTAACCCGCAACCGATGTTCCCGAACCCGCCTGGGTTGCTGCGCCCGGAACCTTGGTCTGAAGGTTTGCGCGAACGCATCTGGTGGGGCGCAGGCTCGAATGCGACAGCGGTTTGGGCGGCGAAACTGGGGATGAATCTGCAAAGCTCGACGCTGAAAGATGATGAAACCGGCGAACCGTTCCATATCCAGCAGGCGCAGCAGATTCGTGCCTACCGTGAAGCCTGGAAAGCGGCAGGACACCTGCGCACACCGCGCGTTTCTGTCAGTCGCAGTATCTTTGCGCTGATGAACGATCGCGATCGGGCTTACTTTGGTGGCAGCCGTGACGATAGCGATAAAATCGGCTTCCTTGATGAGAAAACTCGCGCTGTTTTTGGCCGCAGCTACGCCGCAGAACCGGATAAATTGATCGAACAGTTGAAAAAGGATGAAGCCATTGCTGAAGCGGATACGCTACTGCTGACAGTGCCGAATCAATTGGGCGTGGATTATAATGCGCACGTGATTGAGTCGATTCTTAAGCATGTGGCACCTGAGATGGGCTGGCGTGATTGATTTGAAACTCTGCGCGAGTTCACAAATTAACGTCGCCATGTATTACGAGACTTGTCAGTGAATTAAAAGCCAGTATTCTGTGGCAAGACAAGTTGGATTGTAACCGTATTCGTTATTACCCGATGCGGGCAAAACCTGAATCATTTTCTGAGCGTAACAGCGCCGGAAAGCGATTCAGGTTTTTTTTTGCTTGCTTAATGGCGGCAAACAATTTTTAGGGGATAAACAGTCATCCTGATGGCGGATTTGTTATGCAAAAAATTTAAGCGGTAACACCACTGTAAAATAACCGGTGCGGGCATCGCACTGGCGATGAAAAAATAATGAATAACCGGATACGAATTCAACGTGTCAGGCGGAATTTTATTGCTCAAAAAAACTCAGTCACCTTACTTTATCGGGGCTTTACTTATGGAAAAAAAGATAATAAATAAAAAATACCAGTTGAAATGGATTGTCGTGTTAATCACCTCGGCGATTATCTCTAATAGTGCGATAGCCGCAAAATTAACCGTTGAACAACGGCTGGAATTACTGGAGAGACAACTCGCGGAAAACCAGCAGGAATTAAAAGCCACGAAACAAGAACTACTGCAATATAAAAAATATGTTGATAAAGAGTCGCAGAGTAGTGCTTCAGGCATAGTGGCAAATAACAGCATTAAAAGTGTCGATAAAACACCGACTACCTTATCAACACATGTGGTTCCTGCTAGTGCGACGAAAGTCACTGGCGCAACGCCCGCGCAGGACGTGACGCTGGCGGATATCAGTAAATATGTGAAAAACGATATCGGTTTTGAATATTCAGGCTATTTTCGTTCGGGTTGGTCAACCGGTACGCGTGGCGCGCCAAAATCTTATGCGATAGGGTCTTTGGGCCGTTTTGGACAGGAAAACAGCGCCTGGTTTGATCTGCAATTATCGCAGAAGGTTTACGATTCTGGCGGTAAAGTGGCGAAAGCGGTTGTGATGCTGGATGGCAACGTCGGCCAGCAATATAACGCAGGCTGGTTTGACAGCACCTCGGAAAACGTATTGCAGTTCTCCGATATCTATCTGACAACGAAAGGTTTTCTGCCATTCGCCCCTGACGCCGATTTTTGGGTAGGCAAGCATAACTTGCCGGTGTACGAAATCCAGATGCTGGACTGGAAAAGCCATCGCACCAATGCGGGTTCTGGTTTGGGGATTGAGAACTGGCAGCTTGGTCCGGGTAAGCTGAATATCGCGGTAACACGAGAAGATGTTAAAGCTCACGCGGTGGATTACACTACTTCAGGTTATTCTCAACAGGTAAACGCCAATAGCGCGGAAGTGCGTTATAAAGAAATTCCCTTGTGGGAGAAAGCCACGCTGGAGGTCTTTGGTCGTTATGCCATGCCGAACGAAACCGATGATAATCATAAAAACGAGAATGACGGCAGTTATTACAGCGTGAAAGACGCCTGGCATGCTGGGCTTATTCTGCGGCAGAATTTTAACAGCGGGGGATTTAATGAGCTGACACTGCAGGGAGCGGATAATTCGATCGCCAGTGGCTTTGCGCTTATTTCTGACTCGAACCCGACCTATGGTTATAACGATCAATACTATGGCGAGCACACCAACGGTAAAGCATTTCGCGTTGTTTCACAGGGCGAGAATTACTTGCGCCCGGATGTCATTATGGCGCACGCTTTGGTTTATGCACACGGCAATGATATTTACGACTATAACACCGGTGCGCATACTGATTTTAATTCCGTACGTGCCGTCGTTCGCCCGGCCTATATCTGGGATAGCTTTAACCAAACCGGTGTAGAGCTTGCCTGGTTCGATCAAAAAAATAAAGCAGGTGGGGATGAATTTCATGAGTCAGGCTATAAAACCACGCTTTATCACGCCTTGAAGGTGGACACTAGTTTATTGACCTCGCGCCCGGAAATTCGTTTCTACGGAACATACCTGAAAGTGAAGGATAACGGCATTAGTCAGTTTGAATTCGCCGATGCGAAAAGCGACCAATTTACTGTCGGTGTACAGGCAGAAGTGTGGTGGAAATAATCGGTCGCTAAAACATGAGACCTGTACAATGATTTGAACCCATCATTCACGCGGGTATGTATCACCTGAGTTTGGCCGTGTGCCAGACTCAGTTTTTTATGCCTTTCAGATTCTTCCTGGTAGTATATTTTCATCGCCCCCTTTTTTTGGTAGCTAAATGTATTTTCTATCATTTTGCTTAAAGAGCATAATTGTGCCGAAATGCAGGATTAATACTTACTGGGGATACAAATGCACAGAGTGTTAACGCTATTGCTGTCGGTTTTACTTGCCGGGTGCATCAGTTCCCCGCAAAAAGCGCAATATAACGCAGAATACGCGAACCGCCAGGATATCCGGGCGCATGACACCTACCGCTTCATGACGAAACCTGTCAAAGCCAGTGGGGAAAAATATTGGGGCGCAGGGGACTTAGCCCAACTTTTCTATGTTATTGATGATAAAGCGGTAGTGGTTGATTTACGCTTTAACTATCCGGCGAAGTCAATGCAGGTCACAGCACGCGACGCGCAAAACAACGTGTTGCGTGAGAGAACGTTTATCCTGCTGGATGAATCAGCGAGTAAACCGGCTGACACGGATATGAGCTACTTTTATCTGGCAAAAGAGGGTGAGTTATTCACTAAGTCCCGAAATTGCACCCCCGATATGAGTGCGGGTTGCCGGTGGTGGAACTATAAACTGTTTATTACTCACAACGCAGACCTGGCGGTGCAATATGAGCACGGTGCGGCGGGTTTAGCTTTTTTAGTTTTCCCTATGTACGATGTCAGCCAAAACCTTGAGATTTTCCCGAAAGCGACGGGCGGCTGAACCTGGCTGCCGTTAAAAGTATAACCTTCCGATTGTGCGGCTCTTTTATCAAGCGCCGCACTCCGCTTTGCAGTGCAGAAATTTATCACCAACACTTAAGCCAAAGACGTAGTCGGCGCAGGCATTGTGTTTTACACTGCGCGCAGCAAAAACAGAGCAAATGAACGATTAAGTAGGTGGTAAGGCGATGAACGGAAAGATCACAACCTGGTTTAAAGATAAAGGTTTTGGATTTATCAAAGATGAAAACGGGGAAAACCGTTACTTTCATGTGATTAAGGTCGCCAACCCTGAGTTGATAAAAAAAGATGCGGCGGTAACTTTCGAACCCACGACAAACAACAAAGGGTTGTCTGCTTATGCAGTGAAAGTGGTGCCGGAAAGCAAATACATTTTTATCGCAGGTGAACGAATTAAGCTCACTTCGATCAAATCTTATCTGGTGTACAGCGAGGAAGTTTCTGCCGATACCCGCATCGATAAAGAGAATGCGGTGCTGTCTGTTGGCGCGCTGATGGGGAGTATAAGACCGAAATCGGATACTAAGCCTGGTGAAATGCGCTCGCTAAAAAAACTGGCAATCACCACCTTTCAGGGAACGACCTTCATCTTTTCTGAAGACGAGATAGACGTGGATGCAACGGTCAAGCTGCTTAAAGTCTAAAAGCAGATTGGTTTGCTGCCGAAACCGGCGTTTTTATAAACCGTGTTTCGGCATCGTTTACTGTGCGCCATGCGCCATGGTATCCACTTTTCTGCTCAATCTGGCCCGCCAGGGCAAAGCTTTCGCGCCATGGTGTATGTGGAATGGCGAGCGCAATGTCTGCTCTTCGCGGGTAATGAGTAGATTCCGCAATCTGGTCTCCTGGCAGTAATTACAGCTATAATCCGACACATTGTTCAACCGGTTTACAGACGAAAATGACAAAACTCACCTTACAAGAGCAGATGCTCAAAGCGGGATTAGTAACCAGTAAGAAAATGGCCAAAGTCCAACGCACTGCCAAAAAATCACGCGTCCAGGCCCGTGAGGCAAGAGAGGCAGTGGAAGAAAATAAAAAAGCACAGCTTGAGCGCGATAAGCAGTTAAATGAGCAACAAAAACAAGCTGCGTTATCAAAAGAATATAAAGCGCAGGTGAAACAACTTATTGAAATGAACAGGATCACCATTGCCAAAGGCAATATTGACTTTAATTTCACCGATAATAAGTTAATTAAAAAAATAGCGGTGGATAAAAATACACAGGCACAACTGATCAGTGGCCGCCTTGCGATTGCTCGTTTAGTTGTGGATACCAATGGTGAGAGTGAATACGCGATTATTCCTGCAGTCGTAGCCGATAAAATCGCCCAGCGGGATGCGAACAGTATTGTATTAAACAGTGCGCTCAGTCAGGAAGCGCAAGATGAAGATGATCCGTATGCCGATTTTAAAGTGCCCGATGATTTGATGTGGTAATAACCACTGTACAATATCTACCTCTGGGGGAATTTATGAATAACGAAGTACCGCTTAAATTTTATGACATCGTGGATGAGTATTCGACGGAAACCGAAAAAACGGTAAAAGAATCAGAACGCGATGCGCTGGCACACTATTTCCAACTGCTGATTACCCGTTTGATGAATAACGAAGAAATCAGCGAAGAGGCGCAGCAAGAGATGGCTAATGAAGCGGGTATCGACGCGCTTCGTATTGATGAGATTGCGACGTTTCTGAATCAGTGGGGCAACGAGTAAGTAACCTCTATTACTGTGATTTCCGAAAGCACGAAAGTGCATTTTTTATGTCCGCTCACAGCTGGAAGCGGACATCGCAAACATCCCCGAACGTGGAAAACATTAGTAGAGGATATTTGCCATCGCTTTGTACCGTTCGGGTAACGCACTGTTTAGCGCCAGGACTTTTTCAAGAATAGAGAATGTCGGTGTCCCTTTAGCGCGTTCGCAATCGACAATCGCGGAACGTATTGTCGCCGCCGCCGAAGAAATGTTGTTGAAATAGTCCTCTGATTCCGCGGTTTGTAATTCGCCTGAAACAGCGTAGCGGACAATTGGCCAGTCTGTAAAATCAATTAATGGGAACGCTTCTTTGTCGGGTGATATGTTGGCTAACAACATCTCTTCTGCTTTTTTTGCATCTGTTTGTGCAGTTGAAAGTAGCTGTAAGCGATATTTCATTTTTGACAGAATATCGGCATTTGCTTTTTTTGACGAGAATGCCGAAATAAAGGCGGATAACTCATCATCAGGCGGGCTGTGATCATAATGCGTTTTTTTCTGTTCTTCTGAGAGAGGTGTGGTGTTATTTGATGCGATCTGAATGAGATAATTTAAAATTTCTAACGTCATTTGATTGGCCTTATAATTTCTCTTGTCGCGATCTGCGTGCGCGGAAGTAAAAATGGTGATGACAGCTTTTTATTGCTGTTAATAAAGCCCCGAATTAAAAATAACTCATAGCATGCGATAATATGTCAGGTTCTTTATATAAACGTTTTTAAAAACGTCCATCAGATCCTATTTCATATTTAAATAGCGTCGCTCAACCAGGCTTACAATATGAGTATCATTGATGGTGTGTCGTTTGAAAAACGAAAAATAGTGCTGCCTGGTGTGAGTTCAACTCAACATGGCTAACCACAATGGGGCTTCCTCTGCTGACGAGCGACTGCCCCTGCGAGAGGTGATACCACCGGTATTCCACTGTTTTGTTTTCATCAACTACGTCCCGGTGTTTCGCAAGCCGCAAGCATTTTGTGGCTTAACGGTTAACGAGGCAGAAGCGCCTCAAAAGGAGGGCTTAGCTCACCAGGATAGCGCAGCAGACTAGCCCCAATCATGAGGCATTGTGCGATAAGAACCGTTAGTCACCGCGCTGCTATGCCTTATTTTGCGGCTGCAGTTGATAAATCCATGCCGTCACTTGCTTGCCATCGAGCGTCTTCACATCCACCTGAACACGATCGTAGCCCGCTTCAAATTCGTCCAGCATCGGCCAATGCCCCGCCAGGTTAGTGGACAAAAACAGATAACCATCAATCCGGGGGCCATCTTTATCCAGCACAAGGCCAGGGTAATCAGCGGCGGCTCCCCAGCCAAATTCGTAAAACGTTCCCGTAACGTAACCCGGTACCCACTCTCCACCGATATTTTCCAGAATATAAGCATTCGCATGGCCGGGGCGAAGTGTACCGTAAACAAATAATGATTCCATTTTTCCTCATTATCTAACGCAATGAATAACCAGCAGAATGATTATCAACATACGTTTAAGTGATGCGGTTCGCAACTGTCTGGAATCGGGCAAGCGGTAGTGGCATAGCGGGGAAATGATTAAGATAATTACCGGGATGGGGAAAGTACTTACTAATAGAATCATTATTTATGCAGGATCAACTGATAGTGTGCTCCTGAAAATCCGCAAGCCATGGCAAACGGTCTATCCTCTTTCCTCAGGATCAGAGTCTTACCCACGTTATTAACCTTACCGGCGGGATTATGAGGCTGACACAAAGCGAAAAGCAAAATTTGCGGCAATGGGATGGGCAGTATGAAAATTGATGTGTTAATGCGCCTCGGACCCCGTTTCTTCTTATTACAGACAGGTACATCGCTGGGCATGGTTTCGGGGCATATTTTTCGCCTGGCCATGGCCTGGTGGTGCCTGCAAGCCACGCACTCGGCAGTCGCTTTTTCTTCACTGAGTGCGATATCCGTGGCGGCAGAGATTTACCTTAAACCGTTTCTGTCGTCATTTGGCGATCACTTCCATCGAATCAAGTTTATTATCGGTTGCCAGTTCGCTGTTTTAGGGGTAATCGCGTTATTCTGCCTGGCAAGTTATCTGGGTTATTTCAACCTGGTGGCTATCACCTCGGGGCTGGTCGTGATGAGTGCTATCTCATCTGTGCGTGAACCGACAATTATGGGGTTAATTCCCGATCTCGTTGCAGAAGGGGAAGTAACGCAAGCCGTATCGCACCGCTCGACCATCAATTCCCTTATTATGTTGATAGGCCCAGTGATTGCGGCTTCGTTTATTTCGCTTTTTTCAGCAGGCGTCGCACTGTCTATTTCGGCGTTGTTTTATGTTTTGTCCTGCATTGCATTTGTTATTTTATTCTTTAAATATGATATTGACGCCATTTCAACGGGTGAAAAGGAGACCTGGTTTCATAAAACGAAAGGGGCATTTAAAGCGATTTATCATGTTAAATCCGAGTTTCATATTGCATTGGTCTCTTCTGTCATTAACTTTACAATGTTCCCTTTCTTTTCCGTGACGATACCATACTGGATTAGCTCTGAATTAAAGCTTCCCGCCAGCTATCTTGGCGCATTCGAATTCTCATTTGCTCTGGGGCTGATTGTTAGCAGTCTTTATATTAACGCCATTGTAAGAGAGTGGGTGGGGCGGCTCAATAATGTTTTATTCGGCTTTATCCTGTTGGGCTGTAGCGTTATGGCGATTGTATTGATGGGAAATATCTATATTTCTATTGTGCTGGCGTTCTTGTGCGGCATGTCGTTTATTTTTATTAATGTCAACCTCAGTACGCTGCGTTCAACGGCCACACCGCGGGATTACCGAACGAGAATGAGCGCTATGGCCGGCTTTTTATCCAGCCTGGCGAATCCTTTTGGCGTGGCCATTGCTGGCTGGTATATCAGTTTATTGGGCGTGGTTCCGTTTACCGTGATTTCCGCTGCCGTTGTGGTGTTCATTGCCCCCGTTATTTTATGTTCGTTTCATTTGCGTCAGGCTCTTTCACTTGATGAAGGTGAAATGAAAGGGTATTACGAGAAAACTTATCCGGCAGCATTTTATAAACGTGGGTCACGCAAACAAGATGCATAAACGATATTCAATAGAAGCACCTTCGGGTTATGACCAGACACCGAATGGGTTGCTGTTCTGGCAACCCATGGTGAATGCGTTTTCTCTGCGACGAGGTTCTGTTCGGGTCTAAGGCGTCTTTTCGGTTACGACACGGTTATTAATGGCGTACACCTTGCATTTTGCTGCGCCCGGACGTTGCTCCTGTTGACAGATACTTAGCGCCGTTTTTGCGGCTTCATGGCTATTTCTGGCCCAGTACGCAGCGCCCCAGTCACCGTCCTCGTCCGTGGCAAAGGCTTTTTCATAGCGTTGTGCTGCTGCATATTCTGAGAACGCCTTCTTCCCGGTGGCATTGAGTGCGGGCGGTGCAGCCAGCTGCGTTTTGGGTAGAGGCACAGCTTCGCTGACCGGTAAATGCTGCTGTTTTAGAAAGGCGGCCACCGTCTGCCACCAAAAATTCTCCGGCGCTGAATCCATAAAGACATGGCCGTTATTGCCGAAAGCGGGCATCGTGATGAATTGCGCCGTATGGTTTTCTTGCTGATAGGCATCGAACATCTCTTTACCCATCGCCGGCGGGAAGGATTTATCATTTTTAGCATACAGCCACAGGGACGGGATCTGCGCTGTTTTCCCGTAACGTGCGTAAGCTTGCAGCAGACCGGCTTTATCGCAGAGTGATTTCCCGTCAATTGCGCCCCTTCCGCCGTCGAAATTAATTAACGCCTTAACGCCCGGTGGATTAGCCGCGCCAGCGGCAATCACCGCAAAACCGCCTGCGGACATCCCGGCGAGGATCGCGTTATCGGGTGCAGCCCACGGCTGGCGGCGCACAGCATCGAGGGCGGCAAGCAGGTTACGGGTGTCTTGCTCCCCAGCCTGCTGATGTAAAGGTTGCGCGCATGAGCCATCGGCATACTCCGCCGCACCGCTTGATTGCCCGTAGCCCTGGCGCAGAACCACAACCGCTGCATAACCGTGGCGCGCAAAGGCGATAGCCGTTGCGGCATAACGGTTCGGGTTGATTATCCAGCGATCAAATTCTGCAGTGCCAACGGTTCCATTAGTGATTAACACCACAGGCTGAGGCGTTTGGCTGGTCATGCGGGTCACAAACGCATCCAGCACGGCCGGCTGACCATTATCTAAGGTCACCGTAAGCAAAAGCGGCTCTCTTACCAGCCCGTCAATCTGTTGGTATTCCGGGGGGTGCCCAATAACATCAGCATGGCCTGCAACAGTAAACAGGAGGAGTGCGGTGGCGAAAAAACGTTTTGCCAGACGAGTCGTAAAACGGTTGTGCATGGTGGTTAACCCTGAAATGTTTGGCCTTGATAGACGCTGCGTGATTGGCGAGCAACTTTACCTGTCGTGCTGGTCACACGTTTTTGTCGTTCTGTCGCGCGGTATTGATTACGCATGTCGATAATTTCTGCAAGCAGTGAGCACTGGATTAAGGTAAGTAAAAATTTTTCAATAGATTACGTTACAGATTCAGCGCGAGGTTGCGCAGGTGGCATGCGCTTTCTGGAAGGGGGAAAACCTTATCGCTCTGCTTAGCGGAGCGATAAAAGCAAAAAGCCTGCTTAAAAGCAGGCTTTTCTCAATCTGGCTCCTCTGACTGGGATCGCCTTTACCAGTAACTGGCTAATAAGTAAACTAAACCTGAATTCCTTTTCTGTCAAGACCACCAGAATGACCACTAATTTCTACGTCAATGGACTGCATGAACCGGTGCGCTGGAGTGGTGTCAAAGGCCGCCTGAATCGCGAGATGAAAGTGACATTTGGATGTGAGGATTATGTTTATGAGGAATTGATTGCCGAGTTGGGAAGCGCGTTTCTGATGGCGGATCTGGGGATTGTCGAAGAGGTCCAGCACGAAATATTGCTTCCTAGTTGAAAGCACTTAAAAACGACAAACGCTATGTATTCAAGGCAGCCAGTGCCGCATCAAAAGCGCAAAGGTTTTTGTTCGTAATGAACTGATTCCACTTCAGGAACGGAGCAGCGAAATTAACAAATGGTTTGGCGACGACATCGTTAAGTTTAAAAATATGCACTTCAATAGAAGTGTATGAACAACTGTCGAATTTTTCATCGGCGGTTATAACTAGACAATTTCGACCGCAATAATTGAATAGTTATCCTTAGTTTTCATTTCTTCAGTACGCTTTGCAAGCTCGGCACCAAAATCATCAAGATTTTGGTGTTTTTTAGAGATATCTCTAAGCTCTCGCTTACTAAGAACGGAAGAAACCCCATCCGAGATCAGCACAATTCTATCATCTGGCTCAAGTTCGAAAAGTGTTTGGTACAATTTCAATGGCTTATGCGCACCTAAAGCACTTTCAAGTATGTTCTTTCTTGGATAGTCAACTGCGGCTTCCGCTGTTAGGCGGCCTTCCCTAAGCAACCTTGCGACCTCACTATGGTCTTGAGATAATTGCATAAGTCCATTTCCTCGGAGAAGATATGTTCTCGAATCGCCACAATTTATAGCCTCTAGCTGCATGTCTTTTATGATGACAGCAGTAAGGGTTGTGGCCATTCCAGCTAATTCTCCATCTTTTTCAGCGGCATTAAGTATCTCCTCGTGGGCGAAGCGCACTACATCTGCGAAAGCAACCGAAAGATCATTTTCAAGAGTTTTACTGATAATATCTACTGCCATTTTAGACGCAGTTTCCCCGCCCTGATTACCTCCAACACCGTCAGCAACACAGCATAGAAGACCTCTGTCAGGTATGTCACAAACTAAGATTGCATCTTGGTTTGTAGCTCGGGGTCCAGGTGACGTAAATGAGTAAATGTTAATCAATGGCACACTCTTAGTATCATATCCGCAATCACAGGGTGTAAGTCACGATAGGTTACACCGATTGAGCGTTCAAGATGACCTATCGCACCACACATCTTCCTTTCAAGTATACTCAATTCTAAAGCTAGCCGCCTAGCTAAATCGGGATGCATGGATGCTCCACATTCAGACACAAATTTCCGCTCAACATACCAGCGATTATGAGATGTTCCCATTAGCAACATTGAAATTAAGATCTCTGATTTACAATTAAGGCTTTCAAGATTTAAAAACTCACTTAATCGATTACAAACACCATCGCACTGCTCAAATGGGAATGAGTAATCAGATGCCCATTTAGCATATGCTTCGCCTAAACGAGTTGCAGCAGCGCTATCTAGCTGAATGATTTTTTGTATTGCTCCTAGAGTTAGTCTCTGGAAAATTGCAGTCGAATTATCATTGGTTATGTTGTCCTCGACATAATCGACTAATTGACGACATACCTGAGAGGCTAAATTCGCTTCATTGGCAAGTGCGTTAATATATGTTGACGCCTCTGCATTTATATTCGTTATTACCGAAGGGTCTATACTAAGAATCGCATCTCTAAGCATCGCGACAGATTGGAAGCGTCGTGAGGGATCTCTTCTGGTGCATACACGCATTATGTGGGCATAAGGACCGGTGTCATTATCAATCTCGCCGCAGGGTATACGGTCTGCTGTACCTACGAAATCATGAAGTATGCATCCGACAGAGTATATGTCAGAAAGCGAACTTGCTTTCTTCAAATCAGAAACTATTTCAGGGGCTGTGTAATAATCAGAGCCCATTTTCATACCCGTATGGGTTAGAGCAGATATTTGAGTATCTTTTACGGACATTAGTCCGAAATCACTGATAGCGTAATAAGACCCTTCAGGAGTATTAAAACCAAGAACGTTTTGTGGTTTGAGATCTCTGTGGTAAATTTGCATTGAGTGTATTTCTTCAAGTCCAGATAATATGTCCATAATGGCCCGAAGAAAATTACCATTTAAGTTTCGATTGATGGCAATGTCTTTATCTAGGCTTGACGTCGCAACTGGCATAAGAAACGATGGCGGATTACTTGTGAGATCTTTAAATAAAACAGGGACTATGTTTTTATGCTTAAGTTGATATTGAATGCTTGCTTCTCTAATAAATCGTTTTCTTACATTTTCTGCTAACTCAGGTGGTAATTCTTGGGGTTGGTTGATTGAAAATGTTTTCCTTGCATATTGGTTTCCATTAGCAATATCTTGAACTAAATCAACATTTCCGAATCCACCACTACCAATACGTTTGATTTCGCTGATCACCATGCAACATTCCTTAGTGGTTATCTTTGAACACAGTTTTAATGCTACTACCGTATCTTATAAAAGGTATGAGAAAGAAAAAAGACCCTCGTTGCGCGCAATGCTATCGCCGCCACGCCTGCCTGCTTTATGGGGCGCTGTATAATGCAACTGTAACAATCCTCTCTCCCCGTATCTAGTGGGTCGGTGAGGGGATCGTCAGGTGATCAATAGAACATGTGGATCCATGCACATTATAGATGCGTGGCTAAATTAATTGAATAATCGTGATCTGGGTGGGATTTTTTAACGCCTCTTGGAGCGAGTTGTTCTGACCTGCTCCCCATTGATTGTCACACCTTGATGTCAGTAGTGTCCGCTCTTGGCTGTTTGCAGACATGCCTCAAGGCTGACGTCGGTCTCGATGAGTTCTTCCCGCAGTTGTGGTACAAATGCATCTGGCGCGGGGTGAGGTTACTGGCAGTGGCCAGTTAGGAACCTAGCAGTAAACGCTGCAGTTCATGTCGTGAAATCAATGACAATCTGATACTGGCCATACAAACATGGATATGCCCCAGCTGTGGCTCCGGACATTACAAGTGGGTCCTACTTAATTCGGGAATATGTAATGCCATCGATTACCCTGATAACCTGCTCAACATCCTTCGCCCCAATACGAGTAAAAATCTCCTCTGCTGAGAATTCTTTCGCCAACTCTCGGATTGCACGTACCTGCTCTACGGACAATCTGCCATCTTGACCACAAATCTGGGCGATAGCCCAGTCATTATCGCGCCATTTTTCCGCAACCCAAGGCGCCGGCAGCCCCTTTCTCGGATGTTCCTTGAGCCATGTACTTATGATGCCATCACGCTCATCCGTCATTGGGGCAATTGACGATTTAATCATGCCATTTTCACGCAGGTAACGCAGCCCTGATTTTCCTCCTGGGATCATGTTTAGGCGACGCTGGTCGTCCCAGTGACCCTCAACCATAAATTCTTCGGCGGCGTAGAGTTTTTCAAGATCATCAGTGATTGCCATTACCTTATGATGCAAATAGGAAACACGCCCCTTCTGCTTTTCTTCCCGAAATTTGCTATGGAAAAGAAGTGGACTTCCATTATTGATGGCGCGCTTATGTTCAGACCATCGTTTCTGCCAACTGCGGGTTGTCACCCCAACATAAAAGAAACCATCAAAAGGATACGAGCCTCCATTACCAAAAATATGCTGGTAAAGGACATAAGCATTAGTCGGGAAGAGCTTGGGAGATAACAGGTAATGCGCCGGAATGGAGAAAAGCAGGCTGGGTTGTGTTATCAAGCTTTCATCAATACGTGTTTTACCTTGGGCAGAGGCTTGAATGAGCAGCGGATCGGTAGCAATATCGATAGAAATCATCGGCTGAAGCGCAAATTCATCCGCACCAAGTGCTTTTCCCGACTCGTATTCGGAAGCTTGCCTAACAGTACGATGCCCATTCCTTAGCTTGTCAAACGGGGCAATAAAGCCAGGACGTTTTCCGACAAACACCATATGTAGGCTAGGGACGACCTGGCCAGGTTCCACCCGAAAAATACCATTCGGTTGTTGGGCTTGCTTGAACCATGCGGCACCGTAACTTGAATAACTTATAAAATCATTGATGAGAAATTCAACTTCATGGCGGCGACAGATAAGCTGCTTTGGAACTAAATGTTCCCACCATGATTTGTTTAAGGTGACAGGTCTGCTCATGTCTGACAAGTCCTCTGAATTGATGTTAGTAACTGTTCCGGTTACTTAATTTTTGTTTGCCGCTGTAATTATCATATAGTCTTAGGCGGCCATCTCGTTTAGTGCAAATCAGTGTCAGTGCTGATGTGGTTAGGGGGTAATTTGGTGATGACCAAATTAAAACCGAAACTTGATTTGGTACGTCCGAGCGTGTTTTGCCGAACGGCCATAGCAGTAAGCGCTGTAGTACATGCGGTGAAATCAATGCCGATCTTACTGATAGCCCTTCACATATCGGGGAATCCTTGTCGAGTTTGTGAAGGATTGAGCAAGCCCATCGGCGTGGTAGCGTTTTTCACCTCTGGTCAGTAATTGTCCCCAGGAAGGCCATTTACCCTAGACTACTCTGCATCAATAGCTAACCGATACATGGTCGCCAGTGCAGCAGGGGATTTGAGCACCATTCTCTGTTGATCATAAGCCACCTGGCCAAAGTTCTACATATCTGGACTCATACATAGCCTGCCAGAAGTATGTACCGTGTAAACGGTATTGCTCACGAGCATAGGCCGTAGCCATCACGAGTTGGTTAAAGGGGTTTCATGTTTTCATAAAATGTTATCTGAAATCCCGAGGGAGAATCTCGCGTCTTCCAAACAAATCCTATTATCACGACGTTTCTTTTACCAACAAAACAATCAGGACCCAACCGAGCCTAATTTGAAACTGCAATCCTCAGGGTAGTGGGTGCATTTTAGTAACGCGTGCAGATGTTTAACTCATTAGGCTTCACCCAATAACGAACCAATGCGTTACTTTAAAAGCTATAAAATTCATAATGTTAATAATATTTTGATATCAGATCGACATTAGTAACGCATATGAGTTACTATTCATCATGTTCCGAGTATACAGAAACTCATCATTGCTGAAACGCAGTGACATGGTGGCTCTCTGTGGCCACTCTATTTAGTGGCCATGATTTGTTCAACCCAATGCATCGCACAGTTGAATGCTACAGTTCCTAATATTCGTACATAAGATAAGTAACGCATAACTCTGTGTCATGGTTGAAAAATATCTCATAAAACCTCAAATGAGTTACGATAAAACACATAATATTCAAATGGTTACAATGTTTATTCGGTCTCTTTTGTCATAGTAACGCATATGGGTTACTATGGCAAAATGACTATGAAATAAGATGAAGAGGCTTTAAATGGAGAAATTGATCACTGACGCAATGGAGTACCTTTCTTCATTCTTTCTGGTAGAAACAGAGGTTCGACAGGGCATAGAAGACATTTTGCCTTTCCAAATAAGGCAAAAGGCATCTGCCTATATAATAAGAATAGAAGGCACCGATTTCATATGTATAGCATCTGATAAGCTATCTGTGCTTACTTCAAACAACTTCCTCTACATTAGAAAGATAGTTTCAAAAATTGACCTTCCGTTAATTATAATTAGCGAAGAGTTAGATTTTGAAACAAGAAGGATGATTAAAAAAATAGGTGGTGGCTGGATTATACCTAATAAGTATTCCTTTATATCATCTTTATTTATTCATAAAGAAGCAAATGAATTAAAAGAAAAGAAAATCACTGTTGATAATGAAAAAAAATTTGGTGTCATTCCATCATACTTAATGGCGTATTATCTATGTGGTTATTTTGATGATGAATTTGTTAGTTTTGATATTATAGATACTTTAAAAGTATCAAAAATGGCCGTGTCGAGAGCAATTAAAGAGTTAATAGAAAGAAATATTATTGTTGAAACAGGTGAGGGTAAACTTCGCTCGTTTGAGTTCTCCTGCGACAGGCAAACACTTTGGAATCGACATCGAAATAATATAGCAGAACTTTCTACCGGTTTCATTCCTGTCAGAAATGGGAAGATAAAAAATCTTGACACATTTTTGACAGGCGAGTCGGCGTTATCTAAATATACACTAATATCCCCTCCGTTCTACCAGCAACTGGGAATATCGATGAGCGACACTGATAGATACATGAGACCAATTACGCCAGCAACTATTGAGGGTGATTATTTTTTCAAAGCTTTGAGTCTACTTGAGGAAACCGACGAACATGTAAGTGACGATGTTTGCTTATTACAAATATTCCCTTATGCACCTGTGGTTAATAATGGTTATCTTGACAAGATATTTTTATCTCTGTCTAGAGTTAATAAAAAAGAAGTTCGCGTAAAATCATCATATTTCGAACTGGAAACGGATATATTTCAAAATCTTAAGAATGTAAGGAGTAAATCATGATTGGCATTGAATTTCTTTCTGACTACATGCGAGATTACTCAGATGGTTATATATTGATCGGCGGGAATGCCTGTGCATTACATTTTGAAAAACTCGATGTACAGTTTCGTGAAACTGTTGATCTGGATATTGTTTTGATTATAGAAAGTAATGACGAAAACTTTTATATCCACTTAAGAAACTACATTGAAGAGAATGGATATAAAGGTAAGGTTTTCAATGGCAGTAACCCCGGTGGTTCAGCCTATAGGTTTAAGTTACCTGATGACTTGAAAGGCGGGAATAAGCCGGGTCAAATAGAGCTATTTTCAAAGAAACCAGATTACTTTGATGCAGCCGAGTCAGAAAAATTACATATCACCCCCATTGAAGCTGGCGAGGGAGTTTCAAACTTCTCTGCTATATTGCTCGACGACGAAATTTATAGTTTCATTTTGGGTTCAAAACAAGAAATTAAAAATGTATCAACAGTAAATCTGGAGTGTTTGTTAGGGTTGAAATCAATTGCATGGCATGGTAATCAGGAGTTATACGATAAAGAGGAAATAAAGAACTACGGTGATGTGATTAAACATCCAGATGATATGCTATCAATTATAGCTGTTATTGACATCGAGGAAATGTCATGTCCAAAAATTGTGTTCGATAGTCTTGAAACATCAAAAAAGTTATTTTCTGAGGACAGAATACGCCAAGAACTTTCAGCTCGTGACGCATCTGAATTCGAGGGTGCAATCGAGTTTATAAATGAGTTTGTCAAACAAAAAATCAGTTGAGAAAACCACTATAAACATACCCTATGCATATATAAGCACCATAGATGTGCATAATGAAGACGCCATCTTTAGTGGTTTTTTTATGCCTTTTATCTAGATAGTAAACGGTTCTGAACGATAGCAGCTAGAAAGGATGTGGTGCCAATGGTAGGTTAGGTATCTCTGCGTAGGATGTATGTAACAGGTGGGGAGTTATTAAACGGCTTTCATCTCCACGACGCTTTAATTAGCTTTGCCTGGATATACAAAATTATAAGAAGGGGAACCGTAAGATTCCCCTTTTGTCTTTATTGCTTTGGTATCATCGCATTGCGCGTATACATTCTTGTCAACCATTCTTCAACACATTCCAGATCAACAGGCCTGTTTTGAAGTCCTTCAGAAGGGCTAACGTTGAAATGCCAGTAATCTCCATCGTCAAGCATACTTTTGCTTTGCCAGGACAAATAGCCTGTTGCTGCGTATGAGACACCGGGGATGAACTCTTCAAAACGATAGTCAATGCCTCCATTTCCATTCACGTTTGGACTAAAACGAAAACGAACTACTTCTTCTGTCAGTAAAACAGGTAGAGTTGAACTTGGTTCTTGCTCAGCACTGTTCTTGAAGCGGGGAACCTTATGCACAATTGAGAACGTTGGCACCGGGAAAGAAAAGAGATCTGCTTTTTCCTCTTTCAAAGGAGAATGACACAGCAGGTTTCTTTCACCAGTGAAAACGATGCTAAAGCCTAAACTGCTGTAACGTGTGATTACCTGGCTTAGTATCTTGAAAAGAAGGTTTTGTCGGTGGGTAAGCTCGTTTCTGCGGCGCTCACAGCGATTGTCTTTATCCATCAAGCTGGTAAGTCTTTCCTTCAAAAGGCCGACTTTCACATCTGTTTTCACTAGTAATTCCTTCTTTTTCGGTGGTAGACTGATCCTACCCGCGTAATATGGACACGGCCCTAAGTGAAGTTCTGGTTTTCAAATTGTTCAGGGCTGAGACCGCCACAGGCACTGTGACGTCGTCAGTGATTGTAATCACACTCGATATAATTAAACACCGTCATCCGCATTATTTCCCGGCTGGCAAAGCGTTCTCCATGGATACATTCCACCTTCAGCGAGTGGAAGAAGCTTTCCGCATAGCCATTATCATAGCAGCACCCTTTCGCGCTCATACTGCCCCGCAGATTATGCCGTTTCAGCAGTCCCTGATAATCCGCTGAGCAGTACTGGCCGCCACGGTCGGTGTGAACGATAACATTCTGTGGTCGCTTACGTCGCCAGAGCGCCATCTGTAGGGCGTCGCACGCCAGTTGTGCTGTCATCCGCGATGACATTGACCAGCCGATAACAGCCCGTGACCACAGGTCGATGACCACGGTTAGGTAGAGCCAGCCTTCATCTGTATGTAAGTAGGTGATGTCTCCGCACCACTTCTGGTTAGCGCCGCTAGCATAAAAATCCTGCGGCAGCAGGTTCTCTGACACCGGCAGGCCATGCTCACGGTAGCTGACCGGGCTGAACCGCCGCGAGGCTTTTGCCCGCAGCCCCTGATGGCGCAGGCTGGCGGCGATGGTTTTAACTTTGTACTCCGGCAGTTCATCAGCGAGACGAGGTGCGCCATAAAGCTGTTTTGCCTCAGTGAATGCCTTACGGACAGCAGCATCACAGATGAGCCGGAACTGCTGGCGCTGGCCGGGCTGATGGCGGCGCAGACGCCAGGCATACCAGCCGCTGCGGGCAACCCGCAGCACACGACACATGGTTTTGATGCTGAACTCAGCCCGATGCTTTTCGATAAAGACATACTTCATTTCAGGCGCTTGGCGAAGTATGTCGCGGCCTTTTGGATAATGGCCAGCTCTTCTGCCTGCTCCACCGATTGCCGTTTCAGGCGGGCAATTTCAACAGACATTTCCTGCTCACGTTTGGAAGAGAAATGTGCATTCTTCAGCTTGTTGCGCCAAGCATAAAGCTGTGATTCATACAGACTGAGTTCCCGGGCAGCAGCGGCAACACCGATACGCTCTGCAAGCTTGAGAGCTTCGTTGCGAAATTCAGGCGTGTGCTGTTTACGGGGCTTTTTGCTGGTTAATGCTGGTTTTGTCATGAGTCAGCTCTGATTGAGAGTTTACTCACTTAGTTGCGTGTCCACTATTGGTGGGCAGGATCAGGATACAGCCCTCATGAAATCTGCAAATTGTACTCAGATTATCAGCTGGCGCTGTTTTTGATATACCACGCTGCATGCGGTGGGATTACGTATTTCTAGAGATCTTACTTAGTAAGATATGTATGTGTACTGGAAAATCGAAATAAATATAACCCAGCATTTGTCTATATGATAGATAGGCAGATGCTGAATTATGTTAATACTGAAATGTATAATTTTTTCACTGTGACTTATAGTCGTTGATTAAACCATAATCATAATTTGAATCATGTTTGCTGAAACGTTTTGCTATATGGAACTCATGTGGTCTATTTGCAGCAAACTCGGCAAGATCATTATCAACAATGATAACTTGAAATTTACGCGATTTTTTATTAGCTAGTTCATTAATTTTAGATAGTTGTTCATATACTCTTTCATATATTTTTTGATCAGAGGCTATTTCATCTCCATTGGTATTGACTGTACGATAGCGGCCAATGTTGTTACCTGGGGTATCTATCATCAGAAGCGAAGGTATGTTAGAGTCATTAGTAATAGAAAATATTAGGAATGACATATAAGTACTAAGAGATGTTATGGTTCTTACTCCACCGGATGTTAATTCTGTTAAAATTTTATCGCGTACAATGAAATCAAGATTATCATTGACTTGTGAATTACTTACATTTTGCAAAAGGCTATTTTTCATTAACCATCGGAATATTTTGCTTAACTTTGATATTATTTTATCTTTCCCTTCACTTTTTTCTTTGGCCTCTATAAGTCTTACATTCAATATATCTATTGCTTTTTGAAGATTTTTTTCCTCGGAAGATAACATGTCAATTTTATTTTGTATTATAGTGTCTCGCTCTTTTATTTTATTCTCTGCTATCAAGTTTGCTTTATAATTTTCGAGGAGTGAAATGGTTTCAACTAGTTCAGAAACTTGCCTTGCATAACTATCATCAAATGAATATTGTAAATCATGTATTTCGCCCCTTGTTTTCTGGAGGGTTTTTATGTTTGTCTCCAATTTATTCCTGGTTTTTTCTATGTAATCATTAAGGCTCAATATTTTTTTATTTAACGAGGATTTTTCAGAATTCATATATTCTACAGATATGGTACTATCAACTTCGTTGGAGCGTTGGATGTGCTTGCAAAGTGGGCATTTGATATCAATATCAAGTGGTGTATGAAAATCCTTATGTAATTTTAATGATAAGGTGATTGATTGTTTCTCCTCATTATAACTATTTCTTAGTTTAATGAAATTAGACAGATCATCATTCAAATTTGAAATAACTTCATTACATGTAATGACTATATCATTCAATTCTTTTAGCCTTCTCTCGACTAATTCTGTAGTTCCTGAGGCGGAATTATAGTCATTTTTTATTTCCGTTATTTTCTTCTCTAAATCAGTCAATTCAATTTCATATGATTCGTTAACGAAAGTATCTTCAGAAAGCTGTTCGAATCCTATATTACCTAAAAATTTAAGTATATCCTTTCGTTCGTTTTTTTTTGAATTTAATTCCTTTTGATTCTCAGCTAATTCCGCCTCAATTTCTGAGATAAGATCATTGTGAATGTTTAGAAGAAATTTTAATATTTCTTTATTTTTCACATATCTATATTTTTCACTCATATTTAACATTGTATCTGACGCTATTTCTTTTTGCTTTAAATACAGAAATTTAAGAACATCTTTAAAGCTGACTCTATTAAGGGTTGAGTCTGTTTTACTTGGTGATACCTTTATTTTTGCTATAGGGAGTCCCATTAGACCCATAATGTAAAAAGCAATGTATCCGTCAGGGGCGTCCCCATCTAAATCCGGAGATAAGATCACGGATGGGCCTGCAGGGTTAATTTTTTTCTTGAACCCTTTAATATACGAGTCCGGGTTGAATAGACTCCTTTCAAATATATATTTATCGCCATTAATTGTCACACTAACGCGTGCAGAATGTGCCTTTGTTTCAAGTTCCTCATAAGAATCTAGGTTTGAAGCTCCAAGGCAATAGGCTATAATTCCTAAAATACTACTTTTCCCACAATCCAAATCTCCCCATATTATATTTATACCATCCTTGAAAAAAATCTCATAAGATTTTGTAAGACCCATAATTTCAAGTTTATCTATAATTAGCGTAGGTGAGTTATTCATAAATCAATCCTATGAGCAAATTAAATAGTTCTCGGTCACTTTTTTTTAAGCAAAATCGTATTAGATTAATGTTTTTAAGCCATTTGTCAGTCAAATCATATCCATCATAAAAAACCATGTCTTTTTTTAAATTAAGATAGAGATCATGGTTTACATTTTCAACAGATACTTGTTCTAAACTCGATAGTTTTAATATCATATCACGAATGCTTTCCCCTTCAAAAGCCTCCCGGAGATGCTCTTTATTATGATATGAGTAACCTTCATCATAATTGTCATCATCTATCCCTACAACGGTATCTCCATAATATCTAAGTACTGAATCTGTTAAACTATCACTGACGATAATAGCATTGAAGAAACAAAGTTTATTGATAGTCAACTGCTTTCGCTTTAACTTATTATATTGCAACTCTCTGATAATAATGCATAACCGTAAAGTATTAATGTGTGGTTCTGATAAAACATCGTGATAAATATTCATCTTAAACCTCATAACGGGTTTCTGGAATATCGTTTTCTCCCCAGTAAACCTTACTTTCTTTCTTGTTTGCTAATTGATGTAACATGCCAATCTTTTCAAGAAAAGAAAAGTGTTTTAAGGCCATCTTCAACGCTGAGTCGTTGTTATCTTTTATTTCTTTATGCACCTTGTACACTAATTCAGAACTAGTTATTTCGCCATTGCGTCGTCTGTAATATTCTTGCTGATATAAAAACTTTATCTTATCATAAATATCTTCTAATACTTTCGCTTCTTTTCTGTGAAGTCTACATGCTATCTCTGCTCGGAAAAAAGAATCCTTTGATGAATCAATGAGACCTTCATCAACATCGGCTAATATTAGCTTTATAACAAAAACCTCTTTCTCGTATAATGTTAGTTTCGTGGATTTCTCATCCAGCAAATAAGCATGCTCTAACATAGAAGTTATTTTATCTAATATGAAATTCTTAATGATGATAAAGTTTGTTTTTGTTATGTCCTCTGGTTTACATATGGAAGTATGATCTTCATCATTTATTTCGTAGCAAATACTCCTGTCAATTCCGGCAGGAATAGCGCAATGAGGTAATACAACTTCATCGTCCAAAGCTATCAAATATAATGAGTCAGGATGTGATTGGTTGTTTTTCATCCACTCAGTGTCTAAGTTCATAGTCTGTTCGTTTAAAGGCTCAAGTTCTTTGGCATGCTTGTTTTTGCTAAATTTGGTGAATAAAGCTTTAAGTGAACCATGATGAGGAGTTGCTATAGATATATAACCAGTAACGTTGTTAAGATTTCCATCCTCAATGCGTTTGAGTATTAGTTTTTTGGCGACAAGGCCTCCGAGACTGTGCCCAATCAAGATAATTTCACTGTGATCGTTGAAACGTACTCGTAACTCTGTTTCAAGACCACTTGCTAGATGAGAAATTGTTTTATTTTTTCTGTTCTTTTTCTCGCTCAATTTTTTGGGCACGAATGGGATTTTACTTAACAGATTACTTCCATATTTCGCAACTATGCCATCCATGAATTCTATTAATTTACTATAATAATTATATTCATAAAACTCACAGTGTTCCTCAATTCTTTTGTCACTTGTTTTAAGTAGTTTTTTTAGAGAGTTGCCATTGCTATGCACCCAAGTTTCATCGTTACCTGTTAAGCCATGTATGAGAACAACTGCGATTTTATTCATCTTCTGAATGTCCATTCACTGTGTCATCAGTGGTGGTTAATAATTTCCAGATATTTTCAATAACTTAAGTAATCTAATATCTGAACAGTAGAAGGATTTTCTATCATTTATGATGGTACCACATCAATGAATAAGTACTGCATTCTTATCTATCTGAGCTGCCGATATGCTGCTTGCTCTCCGACTCAACACCACCAATCTACTTTTCACCGCTGCGGAGCAAAGGGCGCTACGTCTGGCTATTCAGTGTCTAGTTTTTCTCCCGTGAGCTTTCCGTTCCCGTATCTACTTCCGGTTAATCGTTTCCCGACACAACCCGTCCCGCAAGGGTGAAGTGCACGCATGCTGCGCCCTTGCGGGACAGAACGAAGCCGGGAAAGCGAACCGTCAGGCGATACGAAGACGAAAATCACACCACTGACGGAGAAAAACCATGACGACTTCCCTACATACCCAGACCAGCGCCCCTAACACCGCAGCGACGACCAGCGTATCCCCGCTGGACCTGTCAGGCTCCTCAAAAACGAAATTTTCCAGAACCAAAACCGACATTTATCAGACCATCACCGACAGCATCATTGCCGCACTGGAAGTAGACGTTAAGCTCTGGGCGTGTCAGTGGCAGCGTGTAGCGGGTATGTCCGGATTACCCTCCAATTACGCCACCGGAGCGGCTTACAGCGGGATGAATATCATGTTGCTATGGTGCAGTGCGTCAAAGCAGGGTTTCAGCGATTCCCGCTGGATGACGTACAAACAGTCGCAGGCAGCAGGCGGACAAGTTCGCAAAGGTGAGCACGGTACGACTGCCATTTTCTACACCACGCTGGAGAAGGAAAACGACGCCGGAGACACTGAGCATATCCCGATGCTGAAAACCTTTACTGTGTTTAACGTCGAACAAATTGATGGTCTCTCACTGACGGCGGAAACTGTTGCCCCGGAAGTGACGTTTGACCCGTTGCCGCAGGCCGAAAACCTATTCCGTAACAGCGGCGCAAATATCATTGAGAAAGGACAAAATGCCTTTTTCAGACCCTCAACAGATGAGGTCTGGCTACCGGAGCGTCACCTTTTTTCTGATGCCGCTAATTTCTACGCCACCGGCCTGCATGAGCTGGTGCACTGGAGCGGTGGTAAAACACGTCTTAACCGTGAAATGAAAGGAAGATTCGGCAGTGAGGATTATGCTTTTGAAGAGCTGATCGCCGAGCTTGGAAGCGCGTTTCTGATGGCGGATCTGGGGATTGTCGGAGAGGTTCAGCATGAAAGCTATATCGCTTCCTGGCTGAAAGCACTGAAGAACGACAAACGCTATATTTTCAAGGCTGCCAGTGCGGCATCAAAAGCGCATCGTTATTTGATGGATAAAGCTTGAGGGCAGGGGGTAAGAAGCCGCAAAAGAATGCGGCTTTAACCTTATATTACAGTGGGCAGAGTCGCGGTGGTGCTATGGGTATAATCCCCTGCGAATTTTTAGTGGCACTGGTGTCAGGAAAAATTCACAGGTTGCGGGGGCGGGCGGCAAAGAGCCCGCTCATCCCTTTTGGATGTATTGGCTCAGACTTGATATGGCAGTATTCTCTGTTAGAACACGATTCAATCTGACAGTCTGCAACGAGCGATCAACGGTCATTGCTAACAGCGTTCTGTGTGAATCAACGGGGAGCAGGTCACCTGGCTTCCAGCTTATTGTCACTGAACACGCTAACCTTCGTGACGAGTGGTTTCAGAATGCATTGGTTGAAGACCCCTGGACTAAACCTCCAGCCCTTGTTCCTGAACACTGGCCATCTGAACCTCTTAATTGACCCGAAGTATAGCGTGCGCCTTTTTGTCCTGATGCTTCCTTATTTTCAGAAGGGGGGGCTAAGGGACCCAAAAAATATGTAGCTGAATTTTAGAATTAAATTTTCAAAAATTCAGCTGCCGTATATTCATGTCGCTCCCGCCTATATGCCCCGACTTCATCGGTCACCAGAACTTTGGGCTAACATCTGCAATGATACTTAACCGGGAGTTGTTCATCATGGGTAAGAGGAAGAAGGGCGCGCGGATCGGGAATCCGGTAGCACGCGCAGCTGCTGAAGCTGCTGAACGCAAGCGTAAGGCAAACACTCAGATAATGGCAGCCAGCAACAGCAACCGCGAGTTGGTTGAGAATGATCCGCTGAATGATGAGAATTTAGACGAATCAGATGATCTTATGGATGCTTTCATGGTGGAGTATCCACAGTGGTCAGTCGAAGTTAACCCTGATCAGCCGTGGGTAGTGACATCACAAATCATACGGGCGTTTGACAGCTTTGTGATGTGGCGTAACCAGGCTGCTGAGGATGGTAAGGCATTAGATCTCGAACAATGCTTTGAGGTAAATAAGGTTACTGACGTAGCGTCAGACGTGCGTGAATTTCTCATTAAGCACGATCACATCCAGGCTGAATAAATCCGGCGAGCCGTATATTTGCCATCGTCTGATGATCGTTTTTACGAATGGCTCCTCTCAGAAACAGACTTTCCTGAATCGGGTTGTCGTCCGAACGTCCTGTCGACGTGTTCCGGCCTGAGTGATCATTACAGACCGGATGTTGACTGCGTTTAAAGACGCCAATACCCCGTCACTTTTGAATTAACAGAACCCAGTACGTTTTCGCTAAATCTTCAGGATTTGAGGGGATCTGACCGGGCTTAATTGCGGACAATGCAGACGTGTCTGCCTGTTCAAGTACATTGGTCATCTGCCAGCCTTCCTGAGCAAGTGTCGGCACGGTGCCGGTCAGCCCGCCTCCGCAGGTAAATGATGTTGTGTCAGATAGCCCCGATTCCTTGTGAGATTGCGGCAGAGCTGCAGAACGGCAAACATGAGCTTCATTCGCAAGTGCTGTGGTGGAGAACATTCCAAGCATCAAAAGTAAGGCAAGGGGTTTTGACATCTTCATGGGTAGTATTTCCTTATAGGAGATTCGGATCATTGACACAGGTAACCGTGATTAGAGGCAGCGCCTCTCTCTTACGGTGAGGGCTGCAGCTAAAGACCCTAGCGAAGAACAAAGGGTACCGCCAGGGTAATTTCTGGTACCCCTTGTAGAGAAGCCTGAAACGCCGAAGTGGGGTTGTCGTTTTCCCTGATCAGATCAATTGATGTATACCCATGTGTGGCACCCCTCCGGCTTCCCGTCTGGCCGGGTCGTCAGCCCGACGGCGCTAACCGGCAAAGCCGGCAAGCTCTGCCGAATCGCCAACCTCGGCGTTTCGGGCCTGTCGGCTGGGGTCTGATTGAAACGTCCACACCCACTCCTGCAGCCAGCTGAGGCTGGCGCATTCACTGGCCACAGACGACAGTGGCCGCTAATGACCGGACCGGCATAACGCCGCCGTCCGGGGCTGTGCCCTGTTCATCTTCTGCTGTCCTGTTTTGTGCATCGAGTTTACCCGCCGTGCAGAAATCTGCCACCCGGGCGGCCTCCCGCAAAGGCCGCCTGGCTAAATGTCTGCACCTGTTCCTCCAGTCCGCGGCTTTGTCGTTACCCGCTGCTTTTACCCGATTTCCGCGCGTACGTTCTCCTGCGGGGAGTAGCGAGTTTGCCGAATGACTGAATTAACAAAAAAGACGTTGAGGTTTTCATTGAAACCGTGGTTAAAATTTATTAAGTATATTGAATAAGAATTATCTGTAATTATCATATTGGAAACTGGATTTAATAGAACGCTAGCGTGAAGTGAGAAATAAGTTAACTAACTGATCCGTAATTTAATTCGTCTGGGTAGGGATACGCATGAAGCTTGAAACGATTCGTTTATCTGGTTTTCAGTCTTTTGGACATGAACCAACCGAACTGAGCCTTGAAGATATTACATATATCATTGGTCCTAATGGTTCAGGTAAAACCGCAGTTCTTCAGGCTTTATGTCGGCTTTTTGCATTCGACCCCGCGTTAAGGCGGGTCCAGCGTTCAGATTTTCACGTCCCCTTTAATGAGGAGGAAGTTCCGCTTGAGCGCCAGCTGTGGATAGAGGCTGATTTTCTATTCCCCGAACTGGAAGAGGACGAGGACAACAGTACCGTGGCTCCTCATTTTAGTCATATGCGACTGGATGAGGCGGAAGGGATTCCACGCGTGCGTTTCCGCCTCACAGCAACTATGGGAGTGGATGGCGATATTGAAGATGATCTGGCTTATGTCCTGGAAGTTGATGAAGATGACTTGCCAGTGAGTTTTTCTAAGGTTCCACGCGCTGAACGTAATCATATTCAGGTACACTATTTGCCTGCCAGACGCGATCCCGCTGACCATATTACTTATGGTGCGAATGCCTTGCTCGGACGTTTACTTCGTGCTGTGCGCTGGGATGCTGAGCGCGAAACGATTAAAGGGCTGACAGATCAAATAAGTGACAGTCTTGCGGCAAATCCTTCAGTGAATGCTTTCAGTGAGAGTTTGAAGGCAACATGGGCAACGCTGCATAAAGGTAATTTTTTTACCGATCCTAAAATTACCTTTGTCGCATCAGAAATTGAATCGCTGTTAAGGCATCTGTCGGTTTCATTTACCCCCGGTCACGACGGCTCACTTGTCGATTTCTCCAGGCTTAGCGATGGCCAAAAGTCCATGCTTTACCTTTCTCTTGTCTTATCGTCTCAGGCAATTGGCAGGGCAGTTCTTGCAGAAGAAGTTGCATCATTTGATCCCGATAAATTACGTCCTCCGGTTTTTACACTGGTAGCCCTTGAGGAGCCAGAAAACAGCCTTTCTCCGCATTACCTGGGGCGCATTGTAAGCTCCCTAAACGCCATGACACAGAATCTGGATGCGCAAGCTCTCATTGCGACACATGCACCCACAATGCTGCGCCGGGTAGCTCCTGAGCGAATACGTTATCTTCGTCTCGATGGGTCACGAGAGACGTGTGTAAGATGTATCAAATTGCCTAAGACATCTGATGAGGCACATAAATTTGTGCGGGAAGCCGTACAGGCATTTCCGGAAATCTATTTTTCACGGCTGGTCGTGCTTGGTGAAGGTGATAGCGAAGAAATTGTGTTGCCACGCTTGCTTCAGGCCAAGGGTGCGCCCGTTGATGAGTCCGCGATCACGATTGCTCCACTGGGAGGGCGGCATGTAAACCATTTCTGGCGTCTGCTCGCAACATTAAGAATTCCTTATTTCACACTGCTTGATCTTGATGTTGCCCGCTATGCGGCAGGGTGGGGACGAATTAAGTATGTGAATGACCAGCTTTCGTTACACCAACGGCGTAAAAAACTTCCCGATGATTACGTAATACCAAAATGGAATGATGGTGAACATAGAATTAGGAACTCCGAAAATTACCTCGACATGCTTGAAGAGCGCGGCGTGTATTTCTCCTTCCCGATGGATTTAGATTTTTCAATGTTACTCGCCTTTCCGAAAGCCTATGGCGTTAAGAAAGAGGCGCCAGACGCGACAACGCTTAAAGCTGTTCTTGGAAAAAGTCATAACGATTCATCTCAATACAGTGAAGATGAATTAGCGCTTTTTAACACCTACCATCAGCGCTTTAAACTTGGCAGTAAACCCGCAGCACATATTGAGGCGTTAACTAATTTAGACGATGCTGATTTGCTGACAAGCATGCCGGATTCACTGAACAGGCTGGCTGATGCGGTTATTGCTAAACTCACGGAACTGCCAGAATGATTACTGTAGATGAATGGCAACCTGCGGATGGATTGACGCTTGAACCTAATGCGAAACGAGCAGCAAAAGCGCGTAAACGTTGCCTGGCATTAACTGCCGGACCGGGCGCGGGGAAGACGGAAATGCTCGCACAGCGTGCTGACTTCCTTTTGCGAACAGGAACGTGTCGATACCCCAAAAGAATTCTGGCGATCTCATTTAAGGTTGATGCCAGCAGAAACCTTGCAGAGCGCGTTGAACGCAGGTGTGGACAGGATCTGGCTTCACGCTTTGACAGTTATACCTTTCACGCATTTGCCAAGCGCATCATCGATAGATTCAGGCCGGTACTCACAGGAGAATATGCCCTGGATGCCGGTTACACGCTTGTGGACAAGAAAAGCGGGGCGTCTCGTAGCGAAATAGTATTCGCCGACCTGGTTCCCTATGCAATTAAGATATTAAGAACCTCAAAAGTAGCCCGAAATGCAATCCGGCAAACTTATAGTGACATTTTCCTTGATGAATTTCAGGACTGCACCAATCTACAGTATGACCTGGTAAAGCTAGCATTCCAGGGAACCCAAATTCGGCTGACTGCAGTCGGTGACACAAAGCAGAAAATTATGGGCTGGGCAGGTGCTCTGGACGGTATTTTCAAATCCTTCACTCAGGATTTTGATGCAGTTCCGCTCAACATGTATCGCAATTTCCGCTCAAAACCAACATTGCTGCGTGTTCAGAATGAAATTATTCGCAAGTTAGATCCTGACTCGGTAATGCCTGACGAGCAAATTGAGGGTGATGAAGGGGAGGTTTTTGCATGGGAATTTCATGATAGCCAAAGTGAAGCTATCCATTTGGCTGATTTAATTGGAAAATGGATAAACACAGAGAAGTTACCTCCAGCAGAAATCGCAGTCCTGATTTCTAAGCAGCCAGATTTATATGCTGACCATCTTTTCAAAGAATTAGAGCAACGCGGAATTCCTTACCGCAATGAGCAACAATTGCAGGACATCACGGTCGAACCTGTGGCTCGACTGATCGTTGATTACCTCTCCTGTCTTTATGGGCAGCGGGAACCTAAAGCCTGGATTCGCCTGATGAATCAGTTGGTTCCTTTTGCTGATGAAGAAATTCAGGCCAGCGCAAGAAAAGATTTAGATCAACTAATAAGAAAGCAGCGTAAGCAAGTGTCTGAAGCAAAAAAAACGGACGCTCCTTTTTCTGAATGGTGGACATTCGGTCGCGCTTTCTTAAACCATGTAGGCTTACAGACGATTGTTGCATTATCGCCGGACTATGAGTCCCAAGAGCGTCTTAAACAGGTTGTTCGCGATGCCCGAGCTCGCATCACAGAATTGCTTGAGATTGAATCTGATTTACCCCTCGCATTAAAGCTTTTTTCTGATGATCAAGCTGTACGCATTTTGACCATTCACAAAAGCAAAGGATTAGAGTTTGATTCGGTTGTCATTATGGCTGTAGAAAATGAGATTTTCTTTGGCGATAAAGATGAAAACCGTTGTGCATTTTTTGTCGGTGTTTCGCGAGCAAAGAGACGCCTCATTTTAACGCATACTAATAAGCGTGATGAACCTGCCAATGCCAGGCGATGGAAAGTTTCTCGGACTGCTCATTTAGAGTATTTCGATTATGTTACTCCGTTCGTAAAGTGACGACAGACCCAGTTTTTCCTGAGTTTGGGTTCATCTTCACAAACTTCAAGGGATTGATGAAGGGCGGTGAATCATACGTTATTCAATGAACAGTTCGGAGCGTTGCTGGTATCGCTGGCAACTCATATGTAGCTGAGAATCATAATTACGGCACTGCTGGCCCCCTCCAGCTCCCCGTTCATGGCGGGTCGTCAGCCCGACTGCGCTACCCGTTAAAGCTGGCAAGCTTCGCCGAACCGAGAAGGGATGCGTTTCGGGCCTGCGGCTGGGGTCTGATGGCAACGCCCACACCCATTCTGACCTGCTCCCCGTCGTTACACTCAGACTGCTGTTAGTTGCTTCCGCTTTTGGCACAAAGCTGCCTGTCAGATTAGGTTATGGCCTTGAGTCATAAAAGTGTTAGTTCAAATCTGAGCTAACACTGTTAGAGACATTTAACCCAACTTCAACAATTAATGTGCCTTTCTGCATCACTAGAACGAATCATGGTACTACGTGCTGCCGCAATACGCCTGCGAGCAATGTTCACATAATCCTCTTCTCGTTCGATACCGATGAAACAGAAACCTTCGATCGCCGCAGCTTTACCGGTGCTTCCACTCCCCATAAAGGGATCAAGTACAGTGCCGCCCGGAGGGGTAACGAGACGGCAGAGGTAACGCATCAGCTCTGTGGGCTTTACACATGGATGATTGTTACGCTCACCACGGTCCTTTCTGCTGGCTTTCGCACAATAAAAGAACCGACTGGCGTTACTAATTTCTGCCTGCTGAGGCGTATACGGAAACATAGCAATTACTGTAGCACTGCCATCATGGATAAGATTGGCAGGCCAGCGACCATCAGGGCTTCCTTGTTTGGCGATACCGCCATCACCTTTATTTTTGCCTCGCCACATGTGGTTGGGATCGGAACCTCCCGGTCCATTCGGATAATCATAGGGTGGTTCTCCTTCTGCCAGAGGGATCCTGCATTCTTTGACATTCAGAGCGCCGGTACCATACACGCGCACATTCGATGCCATGGATCCCCTCAATGGCTTACGGGCAAGGGTAATGGGCTCCAGTGCCGGTTTTAATGCGTGGTGAGATTTCGGAAAACCCGAGCCGTATATCCAACCCAGCATTCCGTCATGTCCAAATACCGCATCCAGCAATTTGAGCTGGTCCGGCGACAAACTTTCAATGAGGACCTGAGCAGCAGTGCTGGTCTCATAGAGAAATACAATCAGGTCACGTATTTCAAAGCCCGCATCCTCAATACGCGCGGCCATCCGGTGTTGAGTGCGGGAGCCCGCGAAGGACAGCAGATGACCACCGGGTTTGAGTACGCGCAGACATTCTTGCCAGATGGCCGGTGAAGGGACATCGTAGTCCCATGTCTTCCCCATGAATTTAATACCATAGGGCGGGTCGGTCACGATGCTGTCCACAGAGTTGTCCGGCATACTGCGCAGAACGTCGAGGCAGTCGCCATGAGTCAAAATGTCATGCATGGCGTTCCCTCCCGTTATCACCACCAACTGTTGAAGAGGGGGCACTCTGTTTATCACTGTTTTTTTCTTCCAGCTCATCTATGGTGCGTAAGAGAAACATTTCCCGGTTCTTCGCATCAAACGGGGCGGGAACGTTGTTCCTCATCACCGTTCTGATGCTGCCAAACAGCCTGACCAGCGATTCTTTCGTTTTATCATCCGGCATAACATACATCGCATAGTGCCAGCGTCCGGCGTCGCTGGCGGCCAGATGACTGTTAATGATGCTGATGTAACGGGCGCGGGTTTTCAACGTTCGCTCTGTTTCCACCGCAACGATGGCACCGCTACTTAAGGTAATAATGCCGTCCGGTCGGTGTCGGACACCCGTATATCGCGCTATAAACTCTCCCCGATCGCCGTTAAGCCAGCCCGTACCGCCTTTTTCCTCCAGGGCGATTCTGACCCGCTGGTTTAACAGGCGATGCTCCAGCGTCCAGTGTCTGAGTTTGCCCGGCTCAAAATAGGCAGGGAAAACCTTGTCATTAGCGCTAACCACCATCGCGAGTCCCTGCATGGTGATCCCCCACAATGATTTTTTCCCGGTCAATACCGGGTATTCGTGTTTATTCAGGAAGCCCGTCGCAACTGCTTTATTAAGCAGGTTATACATCGCATGGTTATGTTTTCCTTTATATCCGACAACTCTTTTTAAGGTCCGGAAATCAGAGAATGTTTCTTCCTTGAGGAAATACAGCAATGTCCGCATTCTCCGTTTTGCGGCTTCATTTCTTTCAGCAACGTTATGAACAAGCATTGATAGCCTCACAGGTTGATGGACGGTTTATGAGTATGGTTTTCTTTTTCGGTATGCAGAGGGGGTTTATGCTCAAATGAAAACAGGTCGATATATTGCTTCTTCGCCGGTATGTGGAATAGTTTGGTTGCCTTCGCCAGATCGTTCTGAGTAAAAACAAAACCAACAAATTGGGGTAGGTTAATCAACATGTTGCTGTCTATATAATATCTCTCAGCCTGGCGGATCATCCTGTCCGTTTCTATTTTCTCCGTCAGGGATATATCCGTTTTAACTTTCCTCATTTCATCGTCTACCAGAATAGAGCCGGTCATCCTTGCCACCCAGTCGGCGGTGTCCGGATCGCGAAGGCGATAAACCAGCATAAACTTGCAGTTCTCAATCACCGAACCGGCAACGGCATCACCCTCCAGGTCTGCCGGGCAGTCATACAAATCTTTTACCGACTGGTGAGCCATGATGATATGCACGCCTTTATCCCTCGCTGCGCCAAGTCCTTCAAGCGCAGGGCGGGACAGGTGATACTTGAGTTCATCAAGGAAAATAGCGATCGGGCGAGGTTTGCCTTTTATTCGATCACGCGTTTCGGCTATCTGAATCAGGCGAGTTAAAATCATTCTCTGAGCCGATATGATTTTCTGATTACGCATCGAGCCGATGATGTAACAGCATCCACCTCCATCAAAAATGGTCTTTAAGGAAAATCCCTTATTGGCATTAATGGAGTTCACTAAAGCGATTTCCTCAAGCTCGCCATAAAAAGCAGGCACATCTTCACTGAGGGATTTCACAAAGTCAGTGTTAAATAAGTTGCGTAACGTCATTTCCTTTTCATAAATAGCTGCCGTATTTCTGGCTGCACGACGGTCGGCAATACGATAAAAGTCAGCACCTTCGCCTTTTTTACCCAGGCTGAAACCTGCATTAAACAACTCCTCCAGCTGTTCATGAGAAATATCAGCCAGTAAATCAAGCTGAAAATTAAGGTCATTCAGGTTAATAAGAACAAATTGTTTTCCCGCTTTCTGACAGGCTTCCCGCAAAACATGTGGTGCCCACTCATCATTTTTGGGATCTTCGACAAATACGCCTTCACCTGAAAGTATTGCCTGATAAAGCAGCACACAGGCACTGACGCCTTTACCGGAACCTGTGGTGCCGATAAGGTCGGCGTGCTGAGTTTGAAATTCTTCGGGGGTGATATATTGCGGATGATTATCTTTATCCAGCCCGATAAAGATACCTTTACTCAGGTCAATATAATCCAGCGGGTTATACGCAATACTGTCAGGTAACATGTCTCTGACTTCACGAACATCCGTTCTGACATTTCTTTCCAGTTTGCTTTTTTTAATCATCCTGTGTTTTAGACTGTCGACTTCTCCGGCCAGCAGTCTTCGGGCAGTAATATGAAAAGCCAGACCGGCAAGCGTAAATCCGACAGTCAGTATCCAGAGTGATAATCTGAGCAGAATGTTATTGTCGAGTACTTTAAAGAAAAAACTCAGCCCCTGAATGGTTAGCGGTGACAGGGTGCCAAATATGAGAAAGAAGGTGGATACACCCGCCACCAGTTTTAACCAGAAGGTGGCATTTTTTCTTTCTTCACGTGGCAGATGAAAAATAAATGGCAGTGTCAGCCCGGCAAATATGGACAGTATTACCGGGTTTTGTTGCAGCCAGAGCAGAAAAACAGAAAAGGCATCCGAAAAGGCATTCAGCCTTTGCATCAGATGAGTTCCCATTGCAGTGATCTCCGGTCTGATTTCGGTGTGGCGGGCGCATCATATGGGCGTCACCGATGGACGTTAAACCCCACGCCCATTCGCGACGCCTATTGATGACGCCCATAAAAGGATGAAAAGCACTGAACGTCTCCGACGCTCATGCCCATTATCCGCGCTTTCAGAAAACAGTCGACGCATGGTCGTCAGTCCCCTGAAACGCCCGAATGACGGGCAACGGAGTAGGACATTACGCTCGGGCTGGACGCTCTCACTGCATGTCACATGAGGGTAATGTCGTGGCTGGACGCCGCGCCAAAACCCCCGACGTCAACGGCGGCACACCGTCGTCCGCTACGCGCGACCACCCCCTTTAAGACGTTCGCTTTGGCCTTTTTATTCTCTCTGCTCGTTCCTCTCAGGGTGAATAAAAGGGAAGCTGAACTTTAAAGGGGGTGGTCGCGCCACGCTACCGGCTTTTGGCCGGAGACTCAGGTGCGACGGTGTGCGGGGCTTAAGCCCCCCAAATAAACCGACGCGTGGGCGCGTCTTTTTGCTCGCTGGGGCGGCAAAATTTATTCGGCTCCCCCCGGCCTGCAAAATCCGCGTGGGCGCGGCTGTTTGCAGATGGGTTCGGTGACGCAAATTAGCAATTTCTGCGAAATTGAATTTACTCGCCTCACGCCATTTTTTCATTCCAGCTATTTGCCGGAATGAAAAAGCCTGAAAACCGCCACGCCCCGAGCGAGACTCGCCAAAATTGTTTGCACAATTTGCCCTCCTGAATGGGCAGTTTCACCATCCTTTGCAGAGCAATTGCATGCGGAATTCTGATTTATGGGGGAAATAACTATCTGAGCTCGATTTTATTTGCACATTAATATTGGCTCTCCTGTATTTCACATAGAGTTTTCTGATAACTCAGGCGGATATTCTCTGTATTGAAATTGTCGAGAATAAAACCACGCCTGGTAGCCTCTTCTCTGAGCGTTGCCCGGTCAGTAGTATTAAGTTTTTTTAGTATTTGTCGTAGCTGTATTGTGACTCTGTAATGGAAAATTTCGTAATAAAGGCCACATCCACGCATGGTTTGGCTTTCAATGTGACGGATAACGCTGTCGGCACGGATGGAGTCACCCCGTTGATTTGACCATGGATGCTGAATAAATCTCGGTTTTGTCATATTGGATACCTCGAAGTCTAACCACGAATGCGACCAAATTTGCTGATTATCTTGTTAATAATGTCTGGATCCACCGATTTACAGCCGAGTAAAAATGACTTGCGGGCATCGGCAGTATGACCGGGAAGAAAACCATTTTTGTCTCTTTTGACGATGTCAAAGAAGGCACGTTCAGCGGTATGACAATGATTTCCGCCGCTGCTCCCAGTTGTTTTACCGTACATACACAAAACAACTTCACAGGCATCTGAGGCTATGACTTGGGCGGAAAATAATGCTATTGCGCAAAGCAGACTGGTGGGAAGAAGTGCCTTATTCATCTGTATCACCTTTATCAATAAAACAATTCAGAATTCTTCTTTCATCTTTTCTAAATGGAGTGGTTTGAAGTAAATATCGCTTATTCGACGAGTGTCTCCGTGAATATCCAGACTGATAATGATATCTACGTTTTTGAGCACCTTGCGTAACAGCACGGCAAATGGGATGTTTTTACAATCAGGGTTCTCGTAGCAGCGGTCGATAATCCCTGTGATACATTCTTCAGGGCTACCCGCGTGCATTGAGGTTATAAGCCCTTTGTGACCTGAACCTATGATCTTGAGTGCATCCCAGGCTTCACCCCCGCGAATTTCCGCCAGCAGAATACGATCAGGATTCATTCGGTAATTTGCGCGAATAAGTTTACTGGGAGTAACAATGGCATCGCCCCCAGCATCGGCGGGATAAAACAAATGTACGTAGTTGGTATGACAGTAAAAACGGATCTCCGGGTTGTCTTCAATGGTCGTCACCCTGAGGTGCTGCGGAATATAATGCAGTAACGTTTTCATATAGGTGGTTTTGCCGGAACCCGTTTCACCAACGATAAAGATTGTCTTGCCGTACTCTACGGCTTTTTCAAGGAAGTGAGGGATGTCTCTATTGCAGTAATACCGGGTTAATTCTGCATCATTGCTTTCCGAATACTCGTTACCGGTGAACCGCTTATAAAAACCAGCATCGATCCAGGACTGATGCGTTTTCTGCTCGAATGACGGTTTTCGCAGCGTGATGGATATGGTGTTGCGCTCGCATGCCGGAGGAAGGATTGTCTGGAGGCGTTCACCTGACTCTAATGTTGCCGAAAGAATAGGGGACGTATCATCAACGTTATCCTCATTCCAGGAAGCCAGCGCTTTCGCAAACGCATGGCATTGGCGCAGTGTCACCGGCGAATCGTGCATTTGCCATTGTCCCTGTATCTTTGTGTGGATTTCGCCGGGTCGGTTAATGGCAATTTCGGTCAGATTATCCAATGCCAGGAAATCACCGAATAACTGATTTTTCATGAAATCGAGAGACAGATTTTCAGCGCTCATACCACCTCTTTTTCAGTCGCAGTTGCCATACCGAAGAGAAATCGATATCCGAACCGGTCATGATGCCAATGACGTCGCCCTGGTTGAGATACATGGTGGGTGGAATATTGATACTGTTTTCCAGAGTAGTTCTCGCCATCTCCGATGCTGCTGCCCGTGAATTCTCGGTATAATCGATATTGCGATCTTTTCCGGGGGACGAATTTGTTACTCCCGCAGCTACATCCTGAATGGTACTCAGCATCAAAGCATTGCCGAACCGTTCCCAGAAATGGGTATCAACCCAGCCCGCAACCCCAGCCTCGCCCAGTGGGCCGCTGGCCTCTGTATCGATTAGCGGGATTTGTAGGCTATCAGGTTCAGGTGTTCGTAATTCCGTCCACAGTACGAGCATACGACTGCGACCATGTTGCAGCGCCCCGGTTTGGTAAATCCCCCTGGCTATTGTTCCCTGCGGAACCAATTTCACATTTCCGCTGGCGCTGTAGACATCTTCGCTGATGAGGCAGGATATTCGTCCGCCAACATCAGAAACGAATCGCTGCATCATTGAACAAGGAATATAACGATCCACTGGAAGATAGAGATCCGGATTGAGACCGAGTCGCTGGACGCTGGTGATTTTCGCAACGCCATCGTTTTCCTTTTGGGCTATATCTCCAGAAGCAGAGGCTTGTACTTCTGTACCTTGTTCATCATGCGCCGGTTGTGCGTTGTTTCTCTGGGGTACAGCTGATGCACCGTTTAGCCCATCAGCGAGTGCTGCTGCTTTGTTTAAGGTTGAGGGGGGAGGTGATGGTGAAGGAATCTGAGTATTGTCCGTGACTGCATCCGGTTCAGCCAACCCAAATGGGTTATGATCCATACCGAGGTTTTTACGCTCATGCATAAGATTGCCTGTTGACGAGTTTGGCAATGTTCCTGCCGCTTCACCATCACTTTGTTTTAATGCTCCAAAAAGGTGATCGCCACTTAGTGCCAGCACAATTAATCCCGCAAAACTCAACAAAGTGACCAGTATTGTCCGGCGATTAGAGGGTTTCCTGAATCGGGTCACTTCAGGCTGACCAATATGCGAGTTCTGCTCGGGCTGCGGTGTTGCCACCGTTGACCGTGCTCGTTCCCGGGCTTCTGTCTCAAGTTCAGCCATGGATTTTTCCTGACTGGAATTGTCAGTCATTTGGCCTCCAGCGTGATGTCTGGAGAAATCGTGTCACCATTGGTGATTATGGTTTTGCCAAATGCGGTGTTATCAATACCGACCACCGCGTTGCCGTAGCGCAACACCAAATGTGGTGACGTGGCGCGTACCGCCATCACGCTGTAATCTCCTTGTCTGGTGATTCGGGGAGTAACTGTCTGTTCCTCTTTGTTAATGACATAAAAAATAGATGGAAGGCGCTTGAGAGGTGAAAAACCGAAGAAGATAAAACGGCCATCATCGTAAGTAAAATCAGGTGCAATGAAGGCCGAGCCGGTTGAGACCCGTTTGGTATAACGCCAGTTACGTGGCGCAGTAGTTTGTTGGAATCGTGCAGCTATCTGCTGTTTCTGTTGGGCTTGATGCAGTAACTTTTGGCGAGCTGCGCGGGCGTCTTCTGATTCGTGCCTGACATCATCTGGGTAGAGGTAACGGATAACAAACGCTTGAGATGGCGAATCGTTATCCAGTACGTTCAGTTCCAGACTGTAATCATGTTTTGATGTCACCACAAAAAGGTTCGTCTTCCAGTCCCTGGCTGTTGGCAGAAATACTTTATTAGTGTTGTTACCGCTGCTGTCCGTCACCGGTTGGGTTATTGGATTTGGGCTGATACCAACCCGGTTATTGCTTTTTGTGACAGTCCAGCCTTTTGGAAAGCCTGCTTGCGCGTCGATAACCTCTTCGCTGCCGCCAAACAGCAGTGTGGTGATATAGCCGGGGCGGGTATTAACAACGGCGGTGTTTTGGCTTTGGTAAACGACGGTCTGCATCCGGCTATCATTGGTGCTGCCATGAGGAACTGTTGCTCCCCAGACAGTGCAGGATGCCATGAGAATGCAGAGGGAAAGTATTCGTTTGAGCATCATTCACTCCTTAGCTCTTTATCGCGTTGGTAACTGGTCACGATGAAACCCAGTGGGTTTATTTCACGCTGGCTATCCGTCAGCTGTTTGCGGGGCAGATAACGATAAGTGAGGCGGATATTCCAGAAGTCCGTTTTGACGGAGTTGTCAGCAATGCGGCGGATAGTACGTTTGATACGCAGAGTTGCCAGATGATCAGGGGCGGTTGCGGTGGCATGAACATTGGAAATAATGTCGATATACACGACATATTCCGCTTGATTGAAAACGGTGTCGGGAGCCAGGTCGCCGTTAAACCAATCGAGATACTCTTTATTGACGTTGTCGCTGTTAAATAACTGAAGATCGTCGTAATCTCGCTGGAGGGCGAAATAGTTATAACCCTCACGTAACGTGACGTAATGTGCGGCAAGCGCATGCGCCAAACTTTCCTCGCTGGCGATATCTCTCTCTTTAATGCGCGTCATGTATTCATAGCGCCCGGTTTGCTTATCCACAGACCAGAGTTCGATTTCTGTTGTTTTCAGCGGTAAGAGGATAATTAGCGCGACAACCGCCATCGCGGCCAAAATAAATCCAACTGCTGCCATTAACCACGCACCCTTTCTTGCACGCTCATCTTTTTCCAGAATGACGGATTCAAAGGTTTGCGATGAGGCAATAAGTTTTTCAGTTTCAGACATGTGGAGTCAGCTCCTGAATTATTGCGGGAGTATTAACCGGTTCGGGATCACCTGAAACAGATGGAAGGTTGTGTTGGCGCTGTATGCAGCCCGCAAGGGCGCACACAATCAGAACGATAATGCTGATTTTCATGGAAAGGCCTTCAAGGTGTGGAATAGGGAATATTGCAGTGATCAGCGATATGGCACTATAAGGAGAGGGAGCGCCCGTGGCGGATCAGCGGAGATGCTGGTGGTTGGCGCGCTTCATACCTTCGATAGCAGCGGCACGTTTTTGCCATGCTGATGTCATGTGGTTAGTTGATTCGGCATTTCTTCTCGTTGCTGATTGGCTTTCCTGCCTTTCGGTTTTGACGATGTCCTTGGCGGGAGGATAGGTTTTTTTGACCAGCCCTTTCATGCCGCTTAAAGCCGCGCTTTGTAGTGCAACCTGAACGGATGCAGCGCCTAATTCGCTGGCAACCTTTGCGGAGAACCAGATGATGACACCCGAAACGACTCCGGCAACACAGCATTGGACGCCTAGCGTGATGATATTGGCGCTATCAGCGAAATTTACCGCTTTATCTAATATGCCATTGAGGTAATTAATGACGATCCTTATCGATAAAGCTGAAAACATAATCGTCAGGATCACCGTAAAGATGACTTTCAGCCAGTTGTTAAACATCGGTGTCAGGAAACCATACAGCAGGCAGAAGATGAATAGCGGTGCCGTAGTGGTCATTAATACCATGATAATTTCCGCCAACAGATTTACCGCTGAACCAAATAACAGGGTGACTATGGCACCAATCCAGACCAGGATCTCAGCAAAACCTCCGTTGAGTTTGACGTATGTGGAATCATCTTGTTGATAGAGTTTTTGTCCAATGGTTTGGGCTTTCGCCCAGACCGTGTCCAGTAACACCCAGACATTGTCATCGCCACTGACACCTTCCTTTAAACCATTGATAGCTGAAATGGTTAAATCCAGCCAGCCATCAAGGTTTAAAACGAACGTCATGATCAACAACAGTCGCCCAACGTCCCACATAACATCTTCTAAGGGAGTGCGAAGTTTTCCGGCCAGAGTTTGATAACCGCGATACATCACAAAAAGAGAGAAGGAACTGACGGCGATTGTGCTTATCATGCTGCCGTATACGGAAGTTTGCTCGTATAACAGGCTCTGTAAACCGTCAGTGATAGTACTGTTCATTCCAACAAACATACCATCCGACATGGAGCGCCCCTTTAATTTAAATCGGGAATTTTGGCATTTCCCTGGCGCTGCTCGAATCGTGCTTGTCGTGCATTTTTGCAGTCCTGGTTATCATCACCTGATGACTCGCACGATATATAGTGCTGGTTCATTTCTTGCGGATGTTCTTTGTACCATTGTATTGATTTCGGGTTATCGCACCCCGTCAGCAATAATATGCCCAGCATGACCGAAAAAGTGAAATGTGAGATTTTCATAACGATCCTTTCAATTATTAAAGTTAGATACCGGTGCGGTGAGTTGCTGCTTATTGAAGGCTTTTTGTCTCTGCTGAGCCAGCATCGTGGTACGTTGTTCCGCCTGTTTGGTTGACATCTCCCACTGGTTTGTCAGTGCATTTAATTGAATGCTTTTTGCCGCAACTGCGTTGGTAAGATCTTGGGATTCTTTCGTGTCTCTTGCGCTGGCAATACGGTCGGATAGGCTGGCTATGTCGTCGAGTGTACTATTGATTTTATCTTGCACATCGTTGGTATTTTCAATTGATATCGCCTGGTTAAGTACAATTTGCTTACAGCTTTCTAAATATCGGGGTGAGGAGTTCGAAGGGTTACAAATATCGAACGACTTATATTTATCGTATAAATTATTTAGCTCGGAAGAATAACTTTCATTAGTATTTGTTAACAGGTTATCCAGTGAAATACCGCTCTTGCGAAGGTTCTCAATATCAGTTTTTAAACTTTTTGCATCGTGGAGAAATGTCTGAATATCTCGTACGCCTGTTGCAGTCGCTAATTGCTGCTTATAAGCATTGAGCTCACTTTTGTAGTGAGTGACAGTTTCTTTCCACTGCTGGAGTTCTTGTGTCCATTGTTTAATAGATTCGGTGTTACCCACTGCATCGAAGACCGGGATCCCGGCCCCTATTGCCTGTGCAGAAAGGCATAGTGATAGCGCCAGAATGATGTTGCTGGTGTGCATAGTTGTTACCTCGACAGTGTTTACTAGATGGATTTTTGCAGAAAGGTCTCTTTCCATTCATCAGGCTGCATACCGTCCTGATAAATGGCATCGAAAATTTTCAGGTTATCCTCACTGCCGCTCAGGATTTTGGTCAGTTTCCCGAGGCCTGATAAATCCATTTTGGCCATAGCGATGAAATGGCGTGTTTCACCACTGCGTAGTGGTGTTTTAACTATAACCATGTATCGCTCTGCTGGATCCAGACTTCTTACTACCTGATAAACGTTCTCCGGGATCTTCATTTTCTCGACATAATCCGCACGGCTCGCTTTCGGATTCGCGAGGAAAATTTGCGTGCTGCACTGCTCAATGATTGCTGGAGCAATGGGGTGTCTGACGATCTCATCGGGAGATTGTGTGGCGGGGATAAATATGCCGTTGAGTTTACGGATCACCTTCAGCATATTGAGTGAGAATTTGGAAAACTCGATGTCGGCCAGCCATTTCCAGAACTCATCCATAAACATTACCAGTCGGCGACCATCTAATAGGCTGGTGACACGGTATAACAAATAAAACGTAATAGGGCCGCGAATGTCTTCATCATCAAGAAACTCCGTGCCATCAATGCCGAAGTTATCGATATCACCAATATTAAATGTGTCCTCTTCGTTATCGAAAACCCAACCGAATTCTCCACCCTGAGCCCACTGTTTTAACCGAATGCGTAACCCGTTGGTTCGGGCTTCTTTGGTTGGGGGCTCAGGCAAGACTTCCAATAAGCGAGTGATACCATAGCGCCGGTATTCCGCAGGGTAATCCAACATGATGGTATCGACCGCCGTACTGATACGTTCCTCATCCCTGGGATCAAGCGGTTTGCCATTACGGCGACATAACATCCGTATCAGCCGTTTTACAAAGCCGATGTTCCGCTTGGTTGGCGCAAGTGAAAACGGATTGAACCCCGTGGGAACGCCTGTTCTAATGCGAAAGTAGCGCCCGCTCATTTGACGAATCACCATCTCTGCCGCCCGGTCTTTATCAAAGTAAACAGTCGTCAGCCGCTTAACAGTAGCCGCAGCGGAGAATGTCTGCGGGTTACGGTATTTCTGCATTAGCTGAGCCATTATCGCCATCAGCATCGTCTTTCCCGAGCCCGTTTTACCGATAATCGCCGTATTGCCCGGCGTTTTTTCGTTGAAGTCATCCCGTCCGACCTGGCTGTCATGCAGATTCAGATAATAAGCACCACCGCTGGAAGATTTCATAATGGCAATTGCCTCACCCCAAGGATTGTGGTTGCGTTTATGTGGATGAAAATTATGCAGGCTTGCCAGTTCGGCATAGTTCTGGCTACTAACCACGACTAAGCGAGGACGTAAGGTATACACGCCCGGGAGTTGGGCCAGATAAGCGGCGGGAAGGGATAATGTGGATAGTGATGTCATGATCCCGAGATCACTAAAAGGTTGGGCCAGCGTATTGGTCTCTTTTACTACCTGTTCTGCATCGTCTGAGGATATCAGTAGGGAAAAATGGTATTTGCCACATGAGACATGCCCGGACTGGAGCAAGTCGCGCAGTACAATCAGTTCTTCTCGTTGCGATATGGCATCATCAGCAGTCGAGTTCAGCCGTTTCTCTGCCAGCCGGATATAATTTTGTGCTTCATCACGTGCCATGCAGGTGAAAGACTGCGTCAGTACGTACTCGCTTTCAGCAAACAATAGTGCATCCAGCAAACCGGTATAGGTTTCCGGCGAGTAATCTTTAATTTCAAGACTGCGAAAGAAGCGGGAACCGGAGACGGTCTGGCATTCGGCGGTGTCCGTCGTAAAAAAGATATCTAGTGTGCTGAGCGTGCTATAGAACGGTGCGCGAGTCACCGCCACTTTTTGCCATTTGCCAGTTATCAGCCGGTGGTAGAACGCCAACTGTGAAGAGTAAACACGCCCTTTGTCCTCATATGTCCCAAGAGGTGTTGCCATGTAACGTGACAAGGCAGAGCTTAGCGCTTCATGCTGCTCCAACATCATCTTAAGTGCGCCATCAAGTGCCGCTCGCTGCTTCCATGCTGGTTGTCTTTTCATGGTTTTTTTCTCCAGTATGGAGAACGGTGCATAGCAGACGGTGAAAAAAAGCCGGTGCCGCCAGAGTGGCTTATCTCTCAGAGTTTGGTAATAGCGCCCAGCAATTTCATCTGCAAAAGGGATGCCTGAATTTGCATCGAATGTATCTTGGTGTTTCTCTCGGATGCGGTGAATGTAAAATGTGACTGGCTGTCCTTCATAGGCGCGGATAAGGTTATTGAGATGGGAGACCAGCAAAGTGAGGTGATGCTCATCCTCACATTCGAAAACAGTTCCGCCCAATTCCCAGGTAGCAACGAGATCGCCATGGCGGTTTCTGATGATGTGGGGGTGAATATGCGAGGAGTAGGGAATATATCTATCCAGCGTGATGCGTTCGTTTAATTTCATCTTGTCGATAAACTCCGAAACATCAATGGCGTCATAATGACTTGCCAGAATGGTATTTGTGCCGAAATGCTTATTGGTGGGAAGCCGTCCCCGGGTTTTAAACGCCAGCCACAACAAGCCAAAATAATGAATATCCGTTCTGGCCTTTGCCTTCATTTCTATCCATGCTGGGATCAGCAGTAACGCCAGATAGTAGCTGGTATAGACAGAAAGCAGGACAATGGCTCCGCTGATGATCACGAATGGTATGAGTGGGATCCCCATGATGGCTGCGGGGCGGGTAAGAGCTTTATTCAGGGTAGTCATCAGTTTCCCCTATGCAGCCCAATAGGCACCAAAGCCTGATGCACCAGCAATCAAAATGGCTCCGATAATAACGTTGCGCATCTCATGCAGACTCTTGCCGTCATACAGCACTTTGTAACCAATCCACATTGTTGCCAGCGTGATGGTGACGCCAACCAGCCCCAGCAAACCGGTAGCGGTATTACTCAGTGTCTCGTTGGTTTTATCAAATCCACTTTCCGCTGCCAGCGTTCGGAAGGGTAGAAGAAAAAGAGTCGTCGCTGACGGATATTCGAGCTTGCGCATGTCATTTCTCCTCATTAAGAACAGGGATGGATAAATCGCCGCGCATAACAGCGTTGGGATATTTCAGGGATGGCAAAGCTTGTTGAGGGGGATCAGCAAAGACCCCACGTATGATGAAGGATGGATAGCGAATATTCAGTATGGGGCGGCTGGTAGTATAGCGTTCAATTTTTTGCCGTGTTGACGGAACGGCATAGCCAATTCGCTGGAGATAGCTGGTCTGGTTAAAAGCGGGTTCTGGCTGTTGACCTGTTTCAAAATTGCCGGAGTAGTAGCAACTGAGCGCTCTTGGTAACGTGCCGCCTCTGCGGTAACAGTCGGTAAGGATGCGTTCAAAAATGGACAGATTTATGCAGGGATCTAACAGGTCTTTGGCTGCTACGCTAAATTTCTGAAAATTGGTACTGGTAATTTGCATCAGACCGACTGAATAGCGGCGTCCTTTTGCTGCGATTTGCTTCGCAATGTTGAGAGCGGCTAAGCGGCTGGTGGGCTGATGAGAAATAATGACGGATTTACCTGGCGTTATCTCACTCTTTGGTACAATTTCAGCAATAGCGTAAGGGTTGAAACCAGATTCCACCCTCGCTACGTCGAATGTTGTGGATGGGGGAATGCTTGCGGCGCAATGCATAGCCGCAGCAAGAAAGGCTGAGGAGGAAAGCATAGTGGCCTCAGAAGAGTTATACAGAGCACTCGTATTACCATCTGGCGACACGGAGTTCTGCAAGGAATAGGTGAGGGAGATTCCGTTATGGAAGATTAAATCGATCACATCCCAATTCTGCATTCCGGTTTTAACGGGTTAGCGAGAACATTCAGCGGCAACCTGAATTGTGGTTACATGACAGCCTGGTGCGCATTATTAAAGAACGATGTCCAATCTGGGTTAAACATCACCAGCACTGCTGGCGCGGTCAGAGTGCAGCATTTGTCGAAAGACGGGAATAATAAAATCAAACAGAAAAATAAAAGAAAAAAGGTGAGATACAGTTTTGATTTAATCCTTAGTGCTACTGAAATACCCCCGCATTGTTACTAAAAAATTGTGCAGGGAATATTCTTCCCTGCACGAGCCTCACGAAATTTTAGCTTTTACGGCGTTCAAGAGCGGTCTGGCATTCGATACAAGTTGTTATTCCAGGAAGGGTCTGGCGGCGCTTCTCAGGAATGGGATTACCACACAGGCGGCAGTGCAGTAATGAGGGCTTCGTGCCGGGTTTGAATCGATTTTGTTCAATCATGTCCTCCAGACGTTGTTCATTAAATTCTTGGTCGCGATCGATCTCATCAGGCATGTGGTTCCCTCCTGTTCATGGCTGTTTTTTCGCAAAGGGTGATTCGGTTCCAGACGACGGTTAACGAAGGGCTATTTTCCTGAGCGGAAAAGGATTCAGTTATCAGCATCATCGCTTCCAGTGCAGCGGGGGATTCGATATTTTCCGGACGGGTCTTTTTCCATCGATGCCAGATCTCTGCATCGACTTCTTCGTTAGGGATAGCGGTTCTGCCGTGGGGAATCGTCACACCCAGCAAGCGGCGGCGGGTACAGACATCATTGGAAGTCAGACCAAAATAGTGGCTAAGAAATGCAATTGAACCGCCAAGTCGGATTGCCCTATTAATCTGCTGCTGACGTTTCGACTCCAAATGGGACGATGCTATAAGCTTATGTAAAACGTCGTGGCGGACGGTGAGTGTTATTAATTGTGCTGGTGCACGGCTGAGGGAAAAGAGTTCATCAAGGGAGAGTTGATTGAGAGCGTTTAGTTCGTCAAATGTGAATCCTAAGGTTTCACCGTATTGAATATTGCCTTCTTTCAGAGCGTGCAGTGTTGCGGTTAAAACAGCGTAATTCAAGGATGGGATCATAATTGCTTACCTCCCATCAACGCGTTGACCGGTTGGTTAACTTGAGATTGATCCATTCGTCAATTTCAGATTCAAGCCATGCCACGCTGGATGGGCCGATCTTGATGGAACTGGGGAAATTTCCCTCCTTCATATACAGGTAAATTTGCGAACGTTTCAGGCCAGTTTTTGCTTCAACGCGTTTGATACGTAGTAATTGATGAGATGTCATTAGTTCCTCCAGTGCAGAAAAGGGGATGCCCGGCACCGCCAAAAAAACACACTGGAGGATGAAGTTAAAGTCAGTAAACCCTTATTACGGGAACAATTACTCGTAATGCGGATAATGAACTACTTATTCTTTGTACTAATGGATGTTGGGGAGCCTCGTTCAAGCGCATTCTTTAATGTATCACCACTTAGTCTGTCGGAAATACCTGCATCAATAGCCCATTGTTCAAATATCGACAGCAGTTTATACGGTTGGCTAATCAATGGATTAATTATTTCGTTATTTTTACAGGCTAACCAAAACAAGCGAGATAAAGGTGTGGAAATGCGAGAGGAAGATTGCGATGAATTATTGTTTGTGCCAGATGGGTTAATAAGTTTTGCCAGCTCCGCGTGTCTAATAACAAAGCAGGCATCCTGCGGCAAATGGTACTGAGGGAAGTATTCTCTTGCATAGTATTTCTCCATGGATAGGTCATGCAACTGTTCAGTCAGGTACGAAGAAATATTCATTGGTAGCCGGGCGATTTGCAGTTTTATCCTCTCTGACCAAGTCATTTTTTCAAAGATTTGAAATAGGTTTCCACCAAAGTTGACTGTTATTCCATAATTAATCCGATTTTCACCTAGCACGGGGAGTGGGATGCCAAGTGTATGAGCCAGCAGGCGTTGAACCCAAACGTATTCGAAGCCTGTCAGTGCGGTATCCAGAATCTGTTGTGTCGGGTAAATGTACTTTCCATCCGTACTAACGATCAGCTTACGATCATTGAGGAAGCAATTTTTTTCCAGAAAACAGAATCGATTGATGAGTGATTCGTTTACAGGTTTAAGTTTTATTTTGGTGTTTGATGTCTGTATTTTTCGTAAAATCACTGGGGATTGAAAGTAGATTGAAAGATTAATGTTTCCATATAGAGCCCGCCGGTAAATATCACCTGCAGTAAATTTTATGTTTCTCAATTTATTAGCTATTTCTACGGCTTCTGTTATTGTTAGCCATTTGATTTCGTCACTCATGGTTTTTAAACGCATGTCGCTTTTCATCATGATTTACATCCTTATAAATGACAGGTTTTCAATGCGATGAAAGCTATTTTTCCGTTGTATGACTACATCGTATATGTGCAAGGATAATAAATTTTCTGGAATTGATGTTATATATAATATATCCGCAAAGGAAGCTGCTTAGTGTTTTTTATATTTCTCTGAATAGATCATTTTAATAAATGCAAAGCAGGGAGGTAATAGGCTGCGCAAATTATTTCCTTATTAGCAATAGTGGGAAAGTTAACATGCGCAGCGAAAAAGAATCATTCAGTTATTGGTGCCTTTTCTCGTTGGGAGAAATTCAGCTGTTAGCTTGATCTGATTGTTGGTTTCTGCGTCGGCGTTTGCGTGGGATTAATTGCCCTCCAGAATCAAAGTACCGGCTCGGCCAAATCTCATTGGCTGCGACGCCAATGGCGTCGGCAATGAGCTGTTCTCCTTTTGGCCATGGTCGGGTAAGTGCATTAGCGAGAGTCGATGAGCTAAGACCAGCCGCGCGTGAGACGGCTGCCAACGAGGTGTTGCGTTTATGCAGTGCCGCAATGATATCAGCAGGGTGCCAGCCCTTTCTTTCTTGGTCAGTATTCATAAAGCCTCCTTTGTAAAATTTCAAACATCCTTCTCTTAATGAATTTTAGCTTCATTTTTGAGTAAAATACAATCAATAATAAATTTAAAATTTATTAGAGAAAGAAATAATTTAAGCCAGAGCTGACGTGAATAGGGATAATCGCTGTATGTAATCAGAGCCGTAGGTAACACAGTGATTGGTAAGCGATTAAGACTGGCCCGAGTGAACATGGGATTAAAACAGATAGAGCTTGGCTGTCTTGCGGGTCTGGATGAGGAAACGGCAAGTTCACGCGTAAGCCAGTATGAGAGGGAAGTCAGTTCGCCTGATTTTGCCTTGGTGTGTCGTTTCGCTGGGGTACTGGACGTACCAGAGGCCTATTTCTATGCTGTAGACGAGGATCTTGCTACGTTGATACTTCAATACTACCGCTTCAAAAAAACCAACCCTAATTCCACATTGATAATCACTCCCCAATGACGCAGATTTGCGGCATGTTGGTGCTAAATCATTTGTGTTCTTTATCCGGATTTAACAATTAATTCATTGAATGAATTATCTCTCTATTGTTGTATCAAAAATAACAAAAATTGAATTATTTATTTATTAATCAAAGAAATACTTCATGATTTGAGTCGCTAGGAAGGTAATAATTGGCCGACTTTCATCAGGGATGAAGACCATACAATGATTGGTAAACGCTTAAGATTGGCAAGGGTCAACGCGGGATTAAAACAGGCAGAATTGGGTTGCCTGGCAGGGCTTGATGAAGAGACGTCAAGTTCGCGGGTAAGCCAGTATGAAAGAGAAGTGAGTGCGCCAGATTTTGGCTTGGTTTGTCGGTTCGCGGTTGTGCTGGATGTGCCGGAAGCCTATTTCTATGCTTTGGATGACGATCTCGCCACGTTAATCTTGCAATACCACCGCTATAAGAAAAATCATCCCAATACGACGTTGCTGATTACTCCACAATAAATCGGAAAAGCAGAACCCATGCGTCTGGATCTGACTTTGTTAGTGAAATTATTCTCGACTGTTGTTGCCGCAGTGTATACATATGCAGCGCGACATGTATTCACTATTTACATATTTTATTGCCATAACACCATTGCTTAAGGCCGCTCAGGTACTCCCTTTATGAAGGTGATAATATTTGCATTTGTGACATCATTAAATAGATGGTTTGAATATTATTTATTAGGTTAATAAATATATCAATCATTGTATGTTACTAATATTCTTTCAATTGAATAAACATTATCATTGGTGATTCGTTCTTGGTTTTATGTTATCAGTTGGTTTATGCTTGGTTAGTATTTAAGACGCTATATTTGAAATGAGCTTTTTTGTGCATATTTTCCTTGCTTTAAAGGTTAATTAAATAGTTTATATCATGGATATTATATCAAGGAGTTAACATGTCTGGTTGGTTTGAATTAAGCAGGAGTAGCGATAATCAGTACCGTTTTGTTCTCAAGGCAGGAAATGGCGAGATTATTTTAACTAGTGAACTTTATACGACAAAAAGCTCTGCAGAAAATGGCATATCATCCGTATATGCAAATAGCCCTCTGGATGAACGTTATGAAAAGAAAATCGCGTCAAATGGTAAATACTACTTCAACCTTAAAGCCGCTAACCATCAGGTTATTGGTACAAGTCAGACGTATCCCTCTCAGCAATCCCGTGATACGGGTATTGCCTCAGTAAAAAATAATGGCAACAGCAAGATAATCAAAGATAATACATAACATATCAACCTCAGAGGCAGAACTGATATGGATGATCTGCCTTTATTCTTCTTTCGTTAATTTTAATCATCCCACGCTTACTAAGTATTTTTGACATTAAATCTTCCTGTTTGCAGTGTTTTTCTTCCTGCATCTAACTGCCAGGAACCTATGTCATCCAAAGTATTTAATCCTGAATCTGCTGTGCAACACGAGTCATTGTGTTATCTATCGGATTTCCAGACCGTAGGAAATCGATATCACCCCATTTTCGTATACCGATTATTCCCGGTTGTCCTTGCAGCCCTGTGATCTACATGGATTGCTAGACTTATTCGGAATAAGCTAGTTGACCATTGTTAGATCCTGAATCGAGGCTCGTTGAACCAATGATCAGGATCTGGTCTTGCTATTTAATTAAGCTGTTACCTAGTTCCGTTGTTCCCGCGCATTAATATAGGGTGCGACGAACCTCTCCCGACATGTATCAAGATAATCCGACCACCACTGCATCATCGCTTTACGGGCATCAAGATATTCCGCTTTATGGATATACGCCGCCCGCACACTGTTCCGTTCCTGATGGCTCATCTGACGTTCAACCGCATCTTGCGACCACAATCCGGATTCCATCAGTGCACTACATGCCATTGTGCGAAAACCATGGCCGCAAACCTCGTTTTTGGTGTCATATCCCATCAGGCGCAGCGCCTTGTTGATCGTATTCTCGCACATCGGTTTAAAGGGGTTATGATCCCCGGGGAATACCAGCGTCTGATGTCCGGAAATTTCCTTAATCGTTTTCAGAATAGCAATAGCCTGGCGCGAGAGTGGCACAATATGCGGTGTGCACATTTTCGCTCCGCGCCCTGAATAGCGAACCCCCGTAATCGTTTCACGGGTGGCAGGGATCGTCCAGATTTTGTTTCTGATATCAATCTCTGACCAGCAGGCGAATCGCAACTCGCTGGAGCGGATAAACAGGTGCAGAGTTAATGACACTGCCAGTCGCGTTAATACCCTTCCTTGTTGGTAAGCATCAATACGGGTCAGAAGCTCCGGTAATCTCTCGAGCGGTAGGGCTGGATAATGACGTGTAACGGGAACTGCTGTAATGCCATTCAGGTTTGTCGCCGGATTATTTTCAATCAGTCCCAAGTGGATGGCATGCCGCATTATGTTGCACAGGTGCTGTCGTGTGCGGGACGCAACTTCCAGTAAGCCTTTTTTCTCAATACCTTTTAACAGGTCGATAAAATGCCAGGTTTTGAGTTTGCTGACGGGGAAGTGGCCTATCACCGGAAAAATATGATTATTCATGCTCGCAAGCAAACGTAATGCATGGTTTTCTGACCATGTTTTGTTGCCTTTATGCCAACTCAAGGCCACTGATTTAAAGGTTTTTTCGAGTGAATGGCTGGCTCGTTCTTCTATACGCTGATGCGCGGGGTTGATGTTCAGTGCCAGCAACTTGCGGATGCCATCGCGTTGTTGTCGGGCATGTGACAGAGATACTACAGGGTAGGGCCCCAGACCAAGCCGGGATTCTTTTCCATTAATACGATATTTGAGATACCACAGACGGGAGCCGCCAGGATTGACGAGAAGATATAGACCATGGGAATCGGAGACTTTAAAAGGTTTATCAGAAGGTTTGAGGCTGCGGATTTTTGTATCGCTAAGAGACATATGGTGGTCACTCCATAATCGAACTGAAATGACCCCAAATCAGACCACCAATGTTTCCTGATGCGGAGGGAAAACTGAAAATGCATCAGGAAGAGTTTTCACGCTATCCTTTTGAATCGAAAACGAATATGGACTTGCGAGAATGCATGAGAACAAAAATATGGCTCCTCTGACTGGACTCGAACCAGTGACATACGGATTAACAGTCCGCCGTTCTACCGACTGAACTACAGAGGAATCGTTGTGGAGGCTTATCTTAGCGGCGAAAAATCTTTTGTCAAACCTCATTTCTCGCAGGGTGTTTTGACTGCTGAATCCATCGACAATTTGAGCTCGTCATCATTGTTTTCTGCGGAAATGCTTTGCAGGATCAGGGTTTCTCCCCCATCATTTGAAATGTAATTTCACCTTTCGCGGCTAAGGACCAATTTGAACGTCGTTACTCCTCTTCGCCAGGCTGTTATGCGCACGCCGTGGTACAGAAAGCGTAAAAGCTACCGTGTTTTGTTCTGGCGAGAAATCACCCCCCTTGCCATACCTATCTTCCTCGAAAACACCTGTGTTCTGATGATGGGCGTGCTCAGCACCTTCCTCGTAAGCTGGCTGGGCAAAGAGGCGATGGCGGGGGTCGGGCTTGCCGATAGTTTTAACATGGTGGTGATGTCGTTTTTCGCGGCTATCGACCTGGGAACCACGGTGGTGGTGGCGTTCAGTCTCGGTAAGCTGGACGGCGAACGGGCGAGGGCGGCGACGCGTCAGTCGCTGGTGATCATGACTCTATTTTCGATTGTGCTGGCGGCGGCCATTCACTACTACGGCACGGGAATCATCGATTTTATCGCCGGGGCGGCAACGGCGGAAGTTAAAGCGCTGGCGCTGACCTACCTTGAGCTGACGGTCCTCAGCTATCCAGCCGCGGCTATTGCATTGATTGGCAGCGGTGCACTGCGCGGCGCGGGTAACACCAAAATCCCGCTGCTGATTAACGGTGGCATGAACATCCTTAACATTATTATCAGCAGCGTGCTGATCTATGGCCTTTTCGGCTGGAAAGGTATGGGTTTCGCCGGGGCTGGGCTGGGGCTGACCATTTCGCGTTATATTGGCGCGGTGGCGATTATCTGGGTACTAATGATTGGTTTTAACCCGGCACTGCGCATTCCGTTAAAAAGTTACTTCGAAAAGCTCAACTTCGGCATCATCTGGGAAGTGATGGGGATCGGTATTCCTGCCAGTATCGAATCGGTGCTGTTTAACGGCGGCAAGCTGCTGACGCAAATGTTCGTTGCCGGAATGGGCACCAACGTTATCGCCGGTAACTTTATCGCTTTTTCCGTGGCAGCGTTGATCAACCTGCCAGGTAATGCGCTGGGTTCCGCCTCTACGATTATCACTGGTAAGCGGTTGGGCAAAGGGCAGATAAGTCAGGCTGAGCGCCAGTTGCGCCATGTATTCTGGCTATCGACGTTGTTACTGACGATGCTTGCCTGGGGAACCGCACCGTTTGCCGGGCTTTTCGCCTCGTTTTACACCCAGGAAGACGATGTAAAAGAGGTGGTTAAAGTGCTTCTCTGGCTTAATGCGGCGTTTATGCCCATCTGGGCGGCGTCATGGGTTTTGCCTGCCGGACTAAAAGGCGCCCGCGACGCCCGTTTCGCCATGTGGGTGTCGATGCTTGGGATGTGGGGCTGTCGCGTTGTTGCCGGTTATACCCTGGGGATTATGCTCGGTATGGGGGTGGTTGGTGTCTGGCTCGGCATGTTCCTTGACTGGGCGGTGCGCGGTGCGCTTTTTTACTGGCGAATGGTAAGTGGGCGTTGGCTGTGGAAGTACCCGAAGCCGCAAAAAAGCACCATTTCTGCGCAGAATGGAGAATAATTCGGCAAACGCGCCAAAATGTGAAAATCAGGCTTTGACAAGGGCCTGGGGCATCGCTAATATTCGCCCCGTTCACACGATTCCTCTGTAGTTCAGTCGGTAGAACGGCGGACTGTTAATCCGTATGTCACTGGTTCGAGTCCAGTCAGAGGAGCCAGATTTAGAAAAGCCTGCTTTTAAGCAGGCTTTTTGCTTTTCTGCGTTCTTACAGCCCGCCTTACTTTCCTGCCCATCACAATGCGTTTTTGCGGAGCGTTGTTCCGGTAACAAACAAAGATGCTGTTGCCCGCTTTAAACTCGTCGGCGTGAAAAGCCTGCACAAAGACGTTCTTATCGGTAGTGATTCGTCATGCCGAAAACGCTCGCCACTCCCAAACCGATGATTGGCAGAATATCTATGCTCGCGTCCTTAAATTGTCACCACGAAGGCGCTATTTTTTCCGGAAGCCAAAAATAATCCACAGAATAAAAAGGATCGACACCGTAACGCTGAACACCATGCTTAGCAGTTCGAGCGTCGATAAGCTGGCAAAAAAAACGCTGAATAGTCATTACGCCTGCGCTGTTAAAATAAAAACCCGCCGCAGCGGGTTTGTGAATGAAACGGACACTTAGCTTGCCTGTACGCGCAGTGGCGCAGTGGCGGCAAACAGCCACGAGCGGGCGTCGTCATCAATCAGTGGTGACAACGTTTCGCGCACTCGCTGGTGATAGTCATCCAGCCACTGCTGCTCTTGTTCGCTCAGCAGGTTCCACTCCACCTGGTTTAAATCAATGGGGACAAGCGTCAGCGAAGCAAAGCGGCAGAATCCCGGCTGGCTTTCCACCACTTCCACCTGGTTTTCAATGCGGATGCCGTAGCTGTCCGCCAGATAGTAGCCCGGCTCGATGGTCATGATATTGCCCGCCGACAGCGGCCACGGGTTGACCTTTTTCGCAATGCGTTGCGGCTGCTCGTGGATCAGCAACTGATGACCAACGCCATGGCCGGTGCCGTGGTCGAAATCCAGCCCTAAGTCCCACAGCGCGCGGCGAGCAAAGGCATCCAACTGGTGCCCGTGCGTGCCGGCAGGAAATTGCAGAGTAAGCATCGACAAAAAGCCTTTCAGCACGGCGGTGTAGTGCAGCCGCTGCTGGGCATTGAGTGCGCCAAACGACAGCGTACGCGTCGTGTCAGTGGTACCGTTATGGTACTGGCCGCCGGAATCATTCAAATAGAAGTTAGCGCGAGTGATGGCTTTGTTCGTTTTTTCGCTGCTGTGGTAATGGCACATCGCTGCGTTGCTGGCGGAGGCTGAAATGGTACTGAAGCTCTGTTCAATAAAGCCGGGTTGCTGCTGGCGGAAGGCCAGTTGCTTTTGCTGTGCTTCCAGTTCGGTCACCGGGTTACCCGCCGCTTCGCGCGCTGGCACTTCACGCGCTAACCAGGCGAGGAAATTCACCCACGCCGCGCCATCCTGCTGATGGCTTTCGCGGTAGCCTGCCAGTTCAGTCGCGTTTTTATGCGCTTTGATAAAGGTAATGGGATCGGCGCTCCACAGCACTTCGCCACCCTGTTGTTCAATGGCGAAACGCAGCGCCACCGGCGCGAAGTCGCCATCAAGCAGGATGCGTTTTCCGGCGGCGATTTGCTGGCAACGCGGCAGGAAGTCCTCGAAATCGTGCAGTGTCAGCGTTGAGGTCAGTTGCGTTGATAAACCGGCGGTTTTCTGCGGGTTAACAAACCATTCGACCTCTCCCTCGCGGCTGAGCAGGGAGAATGAATGCACCACCGGGTTCATTGCAATGTCCGAACCGCGAATGTTCAGCAGCCAGGCGATGTTATCCGGTAGCGTGATTGCCAGGTAATCAGCCCCTTTTTCCGCCAGCACCTGCGCGATGCGCGTGCGCTTATCGGCGCTGCTTTCACCGCTGATCTCCAGCGGCATTTCACGAATCACACCACACGGTGCCGCCGGGCGATCGGCCCAGATCGCATCGAACGGATCGCTATCCAGGGCGACCAGTTCACAATGCGTGGCGTTCAGCGCCTGAAACTGGTTGTTGACCATCAGCAGCGGCTCAAAGCCGATGCGGCTGCCGGCAGATAGCGAGGCGTTTAACCACTGGTCCAGCGGCTCGTTGTGCAGATGGTGGATCTCGAAATCATGGCGATTCACTTCGCTGCGCACCTGCACCTGATAGCGGCCATCCACGAACAGCAGCGCCTTATCACGCAGCACCAGTGCCAGCCCGGCAGAACCGGTAAAGCCGGTGAGCCACTGGAGTTTATTGTCATGCGGCGCGCAATCTTCGCTCTGGTGCGCGTCGGCGCGCGGAACAATCATGCCGTCAAGCTCCAGCGCGACCAACTGATCGCGTAACGCTTGTAACGGTGAAGGGGTTTGCATGGTTAATCCTTTTTAATTGTTATCTGAATGGCGGTTCGTTAAAGGTGCGTAATTTACGCGAGTGCAGGCGGTCGCCCTCTGCGCGGAGCAGGTCGATGGCGCGGATGCCAATTTGCAAATGCTCGGAAATTGCCCCTTCGTAAAAACGGTTGGCCTGGCCGGGGAGTTTGATCTCGCCATGGAGCGGTTTATCCGAAACACAGAGCAGAGTGCCATACGGTACGCGGAAGCGATAACCCTGCGCGGCAATGGTGGCGCTTTCCATATCTATCGCCACCGCGCGGCTTAAGTTAAAGCGCAGTGAGGAGGCAGAATAACGCAGTTCCCAGTTGCGATCGTCGGTGGTCACCACCGTGCCGGTACGCAACCGCTGTTTGACTTCCTCGCCCGGCATGTCGCTCACTTCTTTGGTGGCGTCGTACAGCGCACGTTGCACTTCGGCGATGCTCGGGATCGGAATATCCGGCGGCAGCACGGCGTCCAGCACATGGTCGTCACGCAGATAAGCATGCGCCAGCACATAATCGCCAATCGACTGGCTTTCACGCAGGCCGCCGCAGTGGCCAATCATCAGCCAGACATCCGGGCGCAGCACGGCCAGATGATCGCAAATCGTTTTTGCGTTCGACGGGCCAACGCCAATATTAATCAGCGTAATGCCCTGGCCGTTGGCGGTGACCAGGTGCCAGGCCGGCATCTGGTGTTTTTTCCACGCCAGGTCGGAAATGGCTTGCTCCGGCGCTTCGGTATCAGCAGTGATCCAGTTACCACCCGCGCAGGAGAGCGCGACGTACGGGCTATCCGGGTTGAGGATCTCGCTGCAGGCCCAGCGCACAAACTCATCGACATAACGCGTGTAGTTGGTGAACAGCACAAACGGCTGGAAATGTTCAACCGGCGTGCCGGTGTAGTGGCGCAGCCGCGCCAGCGAGAAATCCACGCGGCGCGCATCAAAATGGGAAAGCGGGTAAAGCTCGGTCGGGTGGAACAAGCCATCGGCGGTCTCATCGCCAATCTGCGCCAGTTCGGTAGTGGGGAAGTGGCGCGTCAGCCCTGCGCTCATTGACCTGTCCAGTGTCAGCTCCGAACCGTCAATCACGTAAGGGTACGGGATTTCATGGGCGGATAACCCCACCTCAATATGTGCGCCGTAGTCCTGGCACAGCAGTGTTAATTGTTCGAGTAAATAGGGACGAAACAGCGAAGGGCGGGTGATGGTGGTGGTGTAACAGCCCGAATGGGTGAAGCGGGCGTAGGCGCGGGTTTTCGGTGGGTTCGTCGCGCTACCATTCCAGCTTACGGATAACTGCGGATAGACAAATAACCCTTGTGCGCGGGCTTCGGTATCGGGAAGCTGACCGTCGTCGATATAGCGAGCGATCGCCTGACGAAGGGCTTCAACGGAACGATCATACAGCGCTTCAAGTTGATCCAGCGCTTGCTCCGGGGTCAGATTTGCACCCTTATTATTCATCTTTATCTCCTTATCTGCTCTACGGCTGTAGCCGATAGTATGTCACAGGAATGTGAAACGAAAGCAATGCGCAACGGGATTCGGAGGAAACGGATGAGGGAAGGATCCGGCGCGACGGCGCACGCCGGAAAGCAGGTTAGCCGCTGATTTTCACCAGCGTACGGCCCTGGATTTTATTACTCAGAAAATCGGCGGCGATTGCCGGAGCCTGTTCCAGCGCAATTTCGGTTGCGGCCTGCTGGTAGTAACTTTCTGGCAACGTGCGTGCGAGATTTTCCCACACGGCACCGCGCTGCGCGGTGGGCACCATCACGGAATCCACGCCCTGCAAACGGACGTTTCGCAGAATAAACGGCATGACGGTGGTCGGCAGCTCGAAACCGCCAGCCAGACCGCATGCGGCAACGCAGCCACCATAGTTAGTCTGTGCCAGCACTTTTGCCAGCACGTGGTTGCCAACGGTATCAATCGCACCGGCCCACAGCTGTTTTTCCAGCGGGCGGGTCTGTTCAAAATCGCTGCGCGGCAGGATCTCATCAGCACCTAAATTACGCAGAAAATCATGGGTCGATTCACGCCCGGTCACGGCGGCAACGGTGTAGCCCAGCGCCTTCAGCAGCACGACAGCGGTGCTGCCCACGCCGCCGCTGGCACCGGTGACCAGCACGGTGCCATCCTGCGGTTTAATCCCGGCCTCTTGCAGCGCCATTACGCACAGCATCGCCGTAAAACCTGCGGTGCCGATGATCATCGCATTACGCGCACTTAAGCTTTCCGGCAGGGCAACCAGCCAGTCACCTTTTACGCAGGCCTGGGCGGCAAGCCCACCCCAGTGATTTTCGCCCACGCCCCAGCCGGTGAGGATCACGGCCTGGCCGGGAACAAAGCGCGCATCGCGGCTTTCGCTCACGCGGCCGCAAAAATCAATGCCTGGCACCATGGGGAACTGGCGAATGATTTTGCCTTTACCGGTGATAGCCAGCGCGTCTTTGTAGTTAAGGCTGGACCAGTCAATATCGACCCGAACGTCGCCCTCGCCCAGTGCAGGCAGGGCGATCTCTTTCACTTCCGCCAGGGTTTTATTCTCATTCTGTTCCAGAACTAATGCTTTCATGACTGCGTTTTCCTCGTCGGATGAGGTGTGTTTTCGGCGTTTTGCCGTCCTGTGCAGATGCTCCATCCCCTGTCATGCTTCACGCTGCAGGGGCAGTTGTTATGCTGTGGCGAAAGAATTCCCAGTACTGATCCAGCGGTTTGACGGAGCGGAACAGCTTGGCGCGCATCACTGCGCCTTCCCAGCCGGACCAGAACACACTGGCCAGTTCATGGCTGGCAGCGTCTGGCGGCAATTCGCCGCAGGATTTTGCTTCATCCAGACACGTTGCGACGCGCGTTTCCCAGTCGGCGAGGATGGCTTTCAGGCGCGCCGGGAAGACTTCCGGTAAAAGTGGCGTTTCCTGCAACAGGTTGCCCACCAGACAACCACGGCGGAAAGCGTATTTCGCCATTCCCAGGCCAGCATGGTGCACAAAAGCCGCCATGCGTTGCAGCGGGGAGAGTTGGGTATCCGTTAAAAATTTATCCAGTTTATGGGCGAAAAAGTCGCCATAGGCAGCCAGCACCGCCATGCCAAACTCCTGCTTACTTTTAAAGCAGTGATAGAACGAGCCTTTAGGAACTGCGATATTTTTGATCACCGCGTCAATGCCCGCCGACAGATAGCCAGTTTCCGTTAGCACCTCAAGACCCGAGCGGATCAGCTCCTGGCGGGTATCGGTAAAGTCGCGCTCGACTTTCGGCGGCCGCCCACGGCGGGGTTTTTGCAGTGCTGCTGTTTCGCCATTCATAATTTAGACCGATAGGTTTTAATTCGGCAGAGGCTACGCCGATTTAACATCCCAGGCAAGTGAAGAAACAAAAAAGCCCGCACGAAGCGGGCTTGCAAGCGTTGCCGGTTGGCGCTGTTACCACAAACGTCAGCCAGCAAACCGGACTATGCGGTGGTATTAATATTACGACCGATTGCCGGGTTGGAAGGTAACTGCGGGATCTGCTGAATCAAGTCGCTGGCGATCGATTTCTGTGTATCAAGCGCTTTTTTCAGCACCAGCGTATTGACTTGATTATCAAGCTGATAAGAGTCAAGGCTGCTGGCTAATGATGCAATTTGTATCGGATCCATGCTGTAAATCCTTTATTGTAGAAAAAACAACCAGAGAACAGCTATAAGTATAACTGCACAGTTTTTATCGGCAGCAAGTGCCGGATCTTTAAGCGAGGCGTGAGACGAACCCAATGAACGGTAAGCAAAAACCCGCCGTGGCGGGTTGACGAGGAAAGATTAAGCGCGGGGGCTTTCGGCGAATTTCAGCAGGGCTTCGCCATCCAGACGGTAACGCACCCATTCACTTTGCGCTCGCGCGCCGATGCTCTGGTAAAAATCGATGGCGGGTTGGTTCCAGTCGAGCACACTCCATTCCAGCCGTCCGCAGCGACGCTCAACGGCGTACTGCGCAATCTTTTGCAGCATCGCTTTTCCTGCACCGTTACCGCGAAAATCGGGCGAAACGTAGAGGTCTTCCATATAAATGCCGTTGCGGCCAAGCCAGGTCGAATAACTGGTAAAGAAAACTGCATAACCCACGGTTTTACCTTCGATTTCACAGATTAAGGCTTCCGTTTTACTCTCTGCACCAAACAGGGTTTCGCGGATCTCATCCGCAGTGGTGATCACTTCTTCAGGCGCTTTTTCATACACCGCCAGTTCATAAATCATCTCAAAAATGGCGTTTGCGTCTGTCGGGCGTGCTGGGCGGATGGTGATGCTCATTGCTTTTCCTGTTGTTTTACCGGGCGTTCAAAATTGATGGCCGCAAGCATAAGCGGTATTGTGCAAAGAATTAAGTGCAATGAAATCACCGGTCGATGAATATTATGCATCCAACGTTACGGCGTCTTGATTTAAACCTGTTACCTGTTTTCGACGCGATCTATCGCCATCGCTCTGTGCGCCAGGCGGCGGAAGAGTTGGCGATGAGCACCTCGGCGCTGAGTCACGCGCTTTCAAGGTTACGTGTGACGCTCAATGACCCGCTATTTTACCGGGAAGGGCACTTTATGTGTCCAAGCGTCTATGCCACTCAACTGGCGCCCGCCATCGCTTCGGCATTAGCACATCTCAACCACGAGCTCACCCCACAAGCGGAATTTAATCCCACGACGACAACAGACTGTTTGCAGGTTGCGATCACTGATTTCACCGCGTTTGGTATTTTTCCCGCGCTAATGGCTGAATTGCAGCATACGGCTCCCGGTCTGCGTTTCGAATTTCGCTATTTGCCTCATCGTCCGGCGCTCAATGAACTGCTGGCAGGAGAAGTGGATTTTGCGCTGGGGTTTAGCGCGCCGCAGGATATTCGCCACGCGGAGCTCGACGAGATCGGCTGGTTTGCAGATGAATATGTCGTTATCAGCAATCAACTCAGGCAACAATTAACGCTGGAAGATTACCTTGCCGCGCGCCACCTGGTGGTGACGCCGTGGAATGAGGACAAAGGCGTGCTGGATAGTGAACTTGAACGCCTGGGTTATACGCGGCAGGTGGCAATAAAAACGCCCTCGATGCTCAGCGCGCCTTTTATTATCGCCAATAGCGATCTGCTGATGGCGCTTCCGCGTTCGGCCGCGGAGACATTGAAGCAGTCGGCCAAAATCACCATTTTTGCGCTGCCTTTTGCGGTTCCCCCGTTTGAGGTGAAGATTTATTCCCATAAACGCAGCGGCAAGCGAGGGGCGGCACAGTGGTTGCAGAAGATGTTGAAAAAACTGTCGCATACGCAAGCTCAGCGCAACACGTCAAAAGCCTGCTCGTAAGCCCGTTTCTGAGCAGGCCGCACAAAAACGGTGATGACCCATCAGCTAATGCTGCGGGATTGCCGAAACCCTCCCTGTGGCGCCTTCGCGCGCGAGTGTGACCGCGTTCTTATTTATGAATAAGACTTTCGTCGGATGAATTAATCCGGCGAAAAATAACACTTTATTTATTAGATGGTTACTTTCTTTTAACCTAAAAACAATTAAGTTGGAAAAAATATACAACTTCTATCGATTAACTCGTTTTTTTTTATTTCCGATATAGGGATAAGGCGCGGTTCGAACTCCCGAAGCCGATGCTGTACCCGCCATATAAAACAACAATAGGTACTCATGCCATGAAACTATCCCTCGCGCAAAAACTTTGGCTCCCTCTCATCGTGGCACTGGTATGCCTTGCCGGAACACTGCTCTACAGCTCTTTTACGGTCAAAGAAGACCAACTGGCACTGCGGAAAAACGAGTTGCAGCATGTTTCTCAACTGGCGCTCAGTATCGTAAAAACGCAGGCCGCGCTGGCTGACAAAGGGGCAATCACCCAACAGGAAGCGCAGCAGCGCGCAACCCAATTAATTAAAGATTTACGCTATGGGGAGGCGGGATACTTCACCATTCTGAATACCCAGGCGCAGGTGATTATGCATCCGATCAACGCCAAGCTAATTGGCCAGGGACCGGAGGTTATAGATGCGAATGGCGTTTATATCTTCAGAGATATGGTTGCGGTTACTCGTAATAATGAGGGGGGGTTTACCGCTTACGTTTTTCCACGCCCTGGCGATACGCAAGCTCAGCCGAAGATCGCTTACAGCATTCCATGGACGCCCTGGGGATGGATAATTACCACCGGTCTTTATGTGGATGATATCGACGCGGCATTCCGGGTTTCGCTCTACCAGAACCTGATTGAGTTTGTGGCTATCAGTATTCTGTTGTCGGTCATCGTCTATCTCATCAACCGGGGAACATTGCTGGCGCTTGGGGGCGAACCCCGCTATGCCGTTGATGTTGCCGCGCGGATTGCTGCCGGGGATCTTTCGCAGACGGTGGATAAAAAAGCCGGGGACAGCTCAAGCCTGATCCATGAAATGGGTGTGATGCGCGAGCAACTGACCGCCGTGATTAAAGACATCCGTGAAGGGGCGGAGATAATCAACACCAGCACGCATGATATTGTCGCCGGAAATCAACAGATTGCCTCGCATTCTGAGCAGCAGGCGGTGTCGCTGGAACGTACTTCTTCCAGCATGGAACAGATCACCGCCGCCGTGAAACAAAACGCGGAGAACGCCGGGCAGGCACGTCATCTGGCGAGTGAAGCCGTGGACATTGCCTCGCGCGGCGGGGTGGTAATGCAGAGTATGAATGAAACCATGAACGGTATTTCCGAAAGCGCCGGGAAAATCGCGAGCATTATTGAGGTGGTCAATGGCATCGCGTTTCAGACCAACATCCTGGCGCTGAATGCGGCAGTTGAAGCGGCCAGAGCGGGGGAACAGGGCAGAGGGTTTGCGGTGGTTGCGGGTGAAGTGCGCAGCTTGTCATTACGCAGTTCGCAGGCGGCGCAGGAAATTAAAGGGCTGGTGGAAGAGTCTGTCACGCGGGTTAACAACGGCTCGTCACAAATCAAAGTTGCCGGGAGCAGTATCGACGAGATGATTGTGGCGGTGCGACGTGTGTCGGACATCATGTCGGAAATATCTGTCGCGACCGAGGAGCAGAGCAAAGGCATCAGCCATGTTAACGAAGCGATTGTGCAAATTGATGCAGTCACTCAGCAGAACACCTCGCTGGTTCAGCATGCGGTATCAGCGGCCAGTGCGCTGGAAGAGCAGACCCGTCGGCTGACGCAAACCGTGGCCTTTTTTAATACCGGCAGGTAATGGCCGCAACATCACGCTTATGGGCCTGTCGATGACAGGCCCATTTATTCTTATCCCAGCCAGCAACTCCATTGCAGACAAACCACAACCCGTAACCAGGTTGATTTATCTTCACTTTCACTGCGATGAAAACCTTTATGCCTGAATCAAGGTAAGCGTTAGCCTTGAGCGAGACAATGCGCTGACCAGGAATGCCAGAACCCTTAGAGGGGGAAACTGCGTCTGCGTCGGGGACGCAAGCGTTCAGCTATCAAAGCAATGTTTTGTCTGAATGAAAGGTGAGTGGTGTATTGCGTGCAGTCGGCAGAAAAGCAAAAAGCCTGCTTAAAAGCAGGCTTTTCTAAATTTGGCTCCTCTGACTGGACTCGAACCAGTGACATACGGATTAACAGTCCGCCGTTCTACCGACTGAACTACAGAGGAATCGTGTGAACGGGGCGAATATTAGCGATGCCCCATGCCCTTGTCAAAGGGTGGATCGTTCTGCCGCGATCGTTTGCCGACTATTTCAGCAATCTGTTGCCGGGATAAGCACTTAAACGCGCATTTGCACCAAAACTGTGCAATGCATCTTTTATGGGGCATCACCCGAACCACTGTTTCAGTAATAATTACCCCGGTTGTAATTAGAATCTCTTATTATCCAGCCTGTTAGCACCTTTCATTTGGCCTAACTAAAACTGGCAAGCATATTGCAACTCCTTCGACTACATCACATCCAGCGTTGGCACTGGTATCCGTACAGGAGGCAAAATGAACTTAAGACGACTGAAATACTTCGTAAAAATCGTCGATATTGGAAGCCTGACTCAGGCAGCCGAAGTATTACATATTGCGCAGCCCGCGCTGAGCCAGCAGGTAGCCACTCTGGAAGGCGAACTGGATCAGCAATTACTCATTCGCACCAAACGCGGCGTAACGCCGACGGAGGCGGGCAAAATCCTCTACACCCACGCCCGGACGATTTTGCGTCAGTGCGAACAGGCGCAACTGGCGGTAAACAATGTCGGTCAATGCCTGCGGGGACAAGTCTCCATTGGCCTGGCACCGGGCACTGCCGCTTCTTCCGTCACCATGCCGCTGTTGCAGGCTGTGCGTACAGAGTTGCCGGAAGTCATGGTCTATCTGCATGAAAATAGCGGCACAACGTTGAACGATAAATTGTTCAGCGGGCAACTGGATATGGCCGTGCTGTATGAACGCGCGCCTGGCGCGGGGATTAACAGCCTGCCGCTGCTAAAAGAAGATTTGTATCTGGTGGGAACGCGCGACTGCCCGGGCCAGAGCGTCGATCTGACGGCGGTTGCTGATATGAACCTTTTCCTGCCGCGCGACTACAGCGCTGTTCGCTTGCGTGTTGATGAAGCGTTTTCGCTGCGTCGATTGACCGCGAAAATCATTGGCGAAATTGAGTCGATCGCCACGCTGACAGCAGCGATTGCCAGCGGAATGGGGGTGACGGTGCTACCGGAGTCTGCCGCTCGTTCGCTGTGCGCCGCGACCAACGGTTGGATGGCGCGTATCACCACGCCTTCGATGAACTTGTCATTGTCGTTAAACGTTTCCGCGCGCGGTACGCTCTCGCCGCAGGCACAAGCGGTGAAAGATATTTTAATGTCTTTAGTCAGCCGCCCGGCGATGGAAAGCCATGAGTTGCAGCTGGTGAGTTAATCATTATTCCTTAATGGAATAAGATGCTGGTTTTTATTATTTGTTCTGCCTGGCCGCAGACTTTAACAATAACGTCATGTCTGACAGGCCAGGAGCAGCGAAGGGTGAATTTCCAGCAACTCAAAATTATCCGCGAGGCGGCGCGGCGGGATTACAACCTGACCGAAGTCGCCAACATGCTTTACACATCACAATCCGGCGTGAGCCGCCATATCCGGGAGCTTGAAGAAGAGCTGGGGATTGAGATCTTTATCCGTCGCGGCAAGCGTTTGTTGGGCATGACGGAACCCGGTAAAGCGCTGCTGGTGATTGCCGAGCGCATCCTTAACGAGGCGAGCAATGTACGCAGGCTCGCCGATCTTTTTACCAATGACACTTCTGGCGTGCTGACCATTGCCACGACGCATACGCAGGCGCGCTACAGTTTGCCATCGGTGATTAAAGCTTTTCGCGCGCTGTTCCCGGACGTGCGGCTGGAGTTAATTCAGGGCACTCCGCAAGAAATTGAATCACTGTTACATAACGGTGGCGCAGACATCGGCATTGCCAGTGAACGCTTAAGCAATGACAACTCACTCGCGGCTTTCCCGTGGTTTCGCTGGCATCACAGTTTACTGGTGCCGTCGGATCACCCGTTGGCGCAATCCTCACCGCTGACGCTCGAAGATATCAGCCGCTGGCCGCTTATCACTTATCGCCAGGGGATCACCGGGCGTTCGCGCATTGATGAAGCGTTTGGCCGCAGAGGGTTAATTCCGGATGTGGTGCTGAGCGCGCAGGATTCCGATGTTATCAAAACCTATGTTGAGCTGGGGTTGGGCGTCGGGCTGGTGGCGGAGCAATCGGGCGGTGAAAACGAAGAGGGCAAACTGGTGCGGCTGGATACACAGCATCTGTTTGATGCAAATACCGTCTGGTTAGGGTTAAAACGTGGCCAGTTACAACGAAATTATGTCTGGCGCTTTATTGAGCTGTGTAATGCCGGACTGTCGGTGGAAGATATCAAACGCCAGGTGATGGAGCCGGACGAAGCGGCCATCGATTACCAGATTTAGCGATAGACTAAACAACGAAACAAAGCCTCCGCATTCGGAGGCTTTGTTTTTATTGATGTGTGTGCGGCGGTGTTTTCATCAGCGTTGCTGTCAGGGCGGAGAGCAGGCAGCCCGCCAGCAGATAAATGGCGACGGCATGCCACTCGCCGCCGGAAAAGTTCAGCAATGCGGCGGCAATAAAGGGCGTAAAACCACCGCCGACCACGCTGGCGACCTGGTAACCGACACCCGCGCCGCTGTAACGATAGCCGGCGCCGAACATTTCGGTGAACATCGGCTGTTGTACACAAACCACCATATCGTGGGCAATATTGGCCAGCAATAAAGAGAAGATCACCACGCCGGCAATGGAGCGTGCTTCCAGCGCCATAAAGAACGGGAACGCGCTCAGCGCGCCGAGTAATGCGCCGGTGATGTAGATGCGCCGTCGTCCATAACGATCCGCCATCCAGGCGAATAGCGGAATGGTCAGGCAACTTATTCCGCCGACCAGCAAGCCGATATTAAGGAACAGTTCACGCGGTAAACCCAGATTTTGCGTGGAGTAGTTCAGCGCAAACGCGGTGACGATATACATGGTCAACAGTTCGCACAGGCGCAAGGCGATTATTTTCAAAAACGCGCCCGGATGGCGAAACAACGCTTCAAACACCGGCGGGCGTTTTTTTGTCTGCTCCGGCTGTTGCGTTTGCGCACGTTCAAACTCAGCAGATTCTGCCATGCCGTTTCGCACCCACAGCGCGCCAAGCACCAGCACGATGCTGAACAAGAAAGGCAGACGCCAGCCCCAACTCAGAAACTGCTCGTTAGTGGTCAGGCTGCTGATGAGCGACACAAGACCCGTGGAGAGCAACAACCCGACGCCATACCCGACCTGAACGCCGCTGCTGTAAAAGGCTTTTTTCCCGGAGGGCGCGCTTTCTACAGCCAGTAACGCCGCACCGCCCCATTCGCCGCCAACGGCGAAACCCTGGATTGCGCGCAGGATGACCAATAACGCCGGAGCCCACCAGCCGATGGTGGCAAAGGAGGGCAGAATGCCAATACAGGCAGTGGCGATGCCCATCATCCAGACTGTCGTCATTAGCATTCGCTTACGACCGAGCCGATCGCCAAAATGACCAAAAACAATGCCACCGAGCGGGCGGAATAAAAACCCAACGCCGAAAGTGGCGAAGGCGGCAAGCGTGCCCATCGCCGGGTCAATCTGCGGGAAAAATTCGCTGTTAAACACCAGCGCGGCGGTGATGCCATAAAGTAAAAAATCGAACCAGTCGACCACTGCGCCAGCGAAGCTGCCCCAGGCCGCACGGCGGGCGCGATTCAGTGGTGGTGTCTCTTCATCGGGGCGGGTTGTGATGAGCGTGGAGTCCATAGTTGTTCTGTCCGTTCCTCAAAATTGCAAAATTTTCTAGTTTTAATAGGGAGAAAAGGTTACTCACATCGTACGCAGCCAAAAAAAGCCGCTATTGAGACTACAGCGACAGCGGACAGGTGAAAACTCTTTTGCAGAGCGGGCGCCATGAAAGGGGGAATTTAACTCAGGTGGCGTTAATGCACAGAAGATTATTCGGTTCTTGAATGATTTGCGTGAGTGGCATTTGGTTGGTCAATGTTCAACAGCAGACCCCATCCATATGCCGTTATCTTCCTGCCGGATGCCCGGCCTGTCATGCGCACTGGCAGGCCGGGTACGGGTATTTTTCATCGCGTACGGTATTGATGGCTAACGTGCGCGATGAATAAGGCGTAAAGCAGAAAGAAGGTTGTTTTTATCCGCTTCGCTAAGATTCGGAGCCATAATTTGTGCCGACAGCCATGCGGTGTCTGCTTCAGTGAAAGGGCCGGTGAGCAGCCGCTGGCTGATGGCGGTGAGCAACTGGCTATCCAGTTGATTTATCTGTTGCCGGGTTGCGTCCAGACTTCTGACAGTGCTGTTAGCATCCGGTGTGGCTAACCAGTCGGCCAGATAGCGATACTGAACGGCCTTGCTGGCGCTCATCAACGCGCGGAAAAAAGGCTCCACGGAGCGGGGATCCAGACCCGCGTCCTGGGCATTTTTCACTGCTTCTGTCAGCACTTTTTGTTCCCGCGCCACATCTTCCACAGGTGAATGATGCTGTGCCTTGTAACTGGCCACGTCTTTCATTATCAGCATGCGTTCATTGAGCGCAGATGAAAGTGTGCTGAGCGATACCGACGCGACAGAACCTGCAAAAACATTGCCGCACATAAACAGTGATGAAAGGAAAACAACCGCAGACTGGAACATCAACTTACCCTCCTGTCAAATCCCAAAAAAAAGCCGTTCTTGGGGAAGAACGGCGAATCGACCATCACGGCTAAAATCACTAACACGGTTCATATTCTATTAGTTGCGTTAATGAATTATTTCGTAACGGTCGTTTTATGTAAGTAAATGAAACGATGTAAATAAGGTACAAAGAGTGAGGGCGCTGCGTGAAATGGTGCTGGCGCATTCAGGATGTACAATACGTGGCGCGAGACAGTGCGGGAATGCCTGAAGCTGTCGTGTCGATCAGGCTTAACGCTTGTTACCATTGGGAACATTCAGATGACAGATATCACAATCAGACCCGCGCGAAGCGAGCACCTGGCGGCGTTAAGGGCCATTGAATTGGCATCGTTTGAAACGCTGCGCGAGGCGGGAGCGGTGACCGGATCTCCTGTCGCTAGCAGCCTGGAAGATTTGCGCGAGCTATGCAGGGAAGGGGTGTTACTCGTTGCTTTCGCGCCGGACGATATCCCTGTTGGGTTTGCCGGAGCCGTGATTACGGAAAACTGGCTGCACATTGCCGAAGCGGATGTTCACCCGAACTGGCAGCGGCAGGGAATTGGCCGACGCTTGATGTATGCGCTTCTGTCGGAAGGTAAAGCGCGCGGTTTATACGGCGCTTCGTTAACGACCGATCGTGATGCGCCCTTCAACGCACCTTTTTACGCCTCGCTGGGTTTTGACATTGTTGAAGGCAACGCCATTTCGCACCGGTTGAACGCGGTGCTTACCGCGGAAACCCGCATTGGGCTTGATCCGAAACGCCGCGTAGCAATGCAATTATTGTATTGAAATCAATGGCCGCGTTTTTTATGTGCAGGTGTGCGCGAACGCTGCACGTTGACGGATATACATTCATAAACAATTGGTTAACTCAGACAGGCGATATATTTCTGAGCTGACTGGCGCACAATGTCCGCAGCATTTTGCGCGATCTCTCGTCCTTCAAATGCACCGTAGAGTTTCTCGAATTTCACCGCATCTAGCCGACGCGTCATATCACGAACTGTTTCTGCCGGTAGCGGCAACATATTGGGATAGCTCCACATAAAGGAGACGGCATTTGCGCCCGGCGCGACCTGAACGATATCGCCGGACAGCAGCACACCTTCATCCCGCGCCCAGTGAAGGACGCAGCCACCGGCAAAATGGCCGCCAAGGCGCATGATGCTTACGTCCGGGGTCAGTTGCAGGGTATCGCCGTCCCAAAGGGTGATGTGCGGGCTGTCACGCATGATCCAGTCGCGATCGCGTTCATGCAGATAAACCGGCGCGTTAAACGCGGCGGCCCAGTCTTGCACGGTAGTGTAAAAATGAGGATGCGAGATGGCGATGGCCTGGAGTCCGCCCAGAGAGTTGATCAGTGTTTTTGTGGCGGCGTCGAGGGTGGAGATACAGTCCCACAGGATATTGCCTTGCGCTGTTCTCACCAGAAACGCGCGCTGCGCAATGGCGAAATCAGGCACGGTTTTGATGCTGAAGAGATCGCTCTCGTGCTGTTGCCATTTATTAGCATGTGAGGTCAGAAGGGTAGGGAAATCAACCCATTTCTGCCCTGTTACCGGCACGAACTGGCGCTCATCTTCGCAGATTTTGCAGCGGTGTGGGGGAGTGGCGGTTATCTCATATGATGTGCCGCACGCGTTGCATAAAGTGATCATTGGCGTCCTCGCTGTTCCGGTTGCGTCATGCTAAAGGCGCTTTGCAGAGAATGGCTTCTTTTTGTCGGGTGATGCCCGTGCCATTAATTGAGTAATTAGCATGGCACATTGAGGCGGCGGTATGTGCTGGATTGTGCGGCCAAAAAAAGAAGCACTGCCCGATGCGCGGGAGAACGGTTGAACGCGAATCGGGCTGTATCAGAACGAAGGAAAAAGATTATCGCCGGATTTAAGGTTCGTCTGGTGAGAAGGTTTCGCGTTTTTCTGCCCATTTCAGCATGGCATCCAGCGCAGGACACAGGGCTTGTCCCCAGTCCGTGAGCCGGTATTCCACCTTCGGAGGGATCTGCGGATAAACCTTGCGCGACACAATGCCATCCGCTTCCAGTTGCCTCAGTTGCTGGCTCAACATCTTTTGCGAAATGCCAGGAATAAGCCTGCTGAAATCGGAGTAGCGCTGCACTTTTCCGTCAAATAAATGAAACAGAATGACCAACTTCCAGCGGCCTTCCAGTAATCGCAGCACCTGTTCTACGCCAATCGCTGCGGTATCGGGGGTATAAATCTTACTCATATGCCTGTTACTAACTTTTTTGTGCGTTCTTGATGGTTTGACACTATATGGTGAAAATGAAAGTACCGCAAACAAGAGGAGTCCATCACCATGTCTTTGTCATTACCCGAAGCTGTTGCGACCTACTTCGCCATCAGCAATGGCGCAGATATCGCCAACGTCAACCACTGCTTTACACCTGACGCCGTTGTTATCGATGAAAGAAAGACGCATCGCGGCCTTGAGGCCATCCAGGCCTGGCAACGCGACGTGCAAAATGCTTTTGAGTACACCGTTGAGCCGATCCGGGTGGCTGAAGACGGAGCGCGGTTAACGGTGACCTCTCATGTGGCGGGCAATTTCCCCGGCAGCCCGGTGCAGCTTAGCCATGCGTTCACTTTGTTGGACGGGAAGATCGCATCACTGGAGATCGTTTGATGAGTATGAATCTGGACTTACAAGGAAAACGTGTTCTGGTCACGGCGGGCACCAAGGGCGTCGGAAAAGCAGTTGTTGGCCTGTTTCATGAACAGGGGGCAAACGTATTAACCACCGCGCGAACCGAACCTGATGAATCTTTAGCGGATCACTTTGTGGTGGCTGATCTGACCACGGTCGAAGGTTGTCATCGTGTCGCGCAAGCGGTGCAGGCCAGCTTTGGTGGCGTTGACATTATTGTTCATGTTGTTGGTGGCTCGACTGCGCCCGGCGGCGGTTTCGCGGTGTTGGGTGAAGATGAATGGCAGCAGGAACTGAGCCTTAATCTGCTGCCTGCGGTCCGGCTTGATAGAGCGCTCTTGCCCGGCATGCTCGCTCAGGGAACGGGGGTCATTATTCATGTGACCTCCATTCAGCGCGCGCTGCCGTTGCCGGAGTCGACAACAGCGTATGCGGCGGCAAAGGCCGCACTCTCGACGTACAGTAAAAGCTTGTCAAAAGAGGTTTCGCCAAAAGGAATTCGTGTGCTGCGTGTGGCGCCGGGCTGGATCGAAACCGAAGCCTCCGTCGCACTGGCTGAACGGCTCGCTCACCAGGCGGGTACCGATTACGAAGGCGGTAAGAAGATCATCATGGATTCGCTTGGCGGCATACCGCTGGGGCGTCCATCAAAACCTGTTGAAGTGGCCAATCTCATCGTGTTCCTGGCTTCGTCCTGCGCGGCCGCGATCACAGGAACAGAATACGTTATCGATGGAGGCACAGTGCCAACCGCGTAATCGCGGCGAGCATTGCCCGAACAGTCGCAGCTGGATCAACACAGTGCGGCTGTTTTCTGGCGCTGAATGATTATCGCGTACGAACTGAAGTACCTGTAAATCCGGCCGCCCGAATCAGCCAGGAAGGTTGGCGGACCAGAAAAGCAAAAAGCCTGCTGGAACGCAGGCTTTTCTCTATCTGGCTTCTCTGGCTGCGATCGCCTTTACCATTCACTGGCTCATAAAATAGAGCAGGCCATCTACGTCGATTAACGGAATGCAGATCAAAAGGGCCTCAAGCAGAAACCGCCTCGCGCAGCCATCTGGCTTACCTTTTCCTTCGTTAACATGGGCATTTGCCTACTTTGCCAGAGAGAATTTTCCGTTTCTTCCTTCACAAAAATCAGAAATCCCGGTTTTTGTTTGCTTCCGTTTTGCTAATTAAGCTATGAGCATCATCACTATTTAATCAGTTTTGTGCATTTATTCTGAATATGAAGAAGGTGGGTGAATATGTTTCTTGAAGAGCGGCGGCAGCAAATCCTGGAATATCTGGATAAGAATGAGCGGGTAAAAGTGGAGATTCTGGCGTCTCTGTTTGCCGTGACCAGAGAAACCATTCGCAGTGATCTGAATGCTCTGGCGGCTGAAAAATTGGTTCAGCGCTGTCACGGCGGGGCAATGGTAATACGGCGGAGTTTGCAATCAAAGCTGATTACCGACACTGGCGACAACTTTGAGGTGTTGCTACAACGGCTGCAGAGCCAGAAAAGGAAGCAGACTGTGCAACAGAATAAAGGAAAGAGCATGACGGGTAAGGTTTGCATTCTGGGTTCATTTAACGTCGATATCGTGGCGAAGGTTGAACGTTTTCCAAAAGGCGGTGAATCCCTGTTGGCGCTGGGCAGCACGCTCGGCCCTGGCGGTAAAGGGGCAAATCAGGCCACGGCTGTGAGTCGTGCGGGGGCTAAGGTGCATTTCGTTTCTAAGGTGGGCAAGGATCAGTTCAGCCAGTTTGCTTATGATCACCTGACCTCTTCGGAGATTCACTCCTTTACCCTTTATCAGTCGGAAACCGAGCCGACTGGTAACGCCATTATTTATGTCTCGCAGGAAAACGGCGAGAACATGATTGCCATTTATTCTGGGGCCAATAAAACCATCAGCGAAGACGAAGTGGTGGCGATCACCCCCGAGCTTGAAGATTCGAACGTGCTGCTGGTGCAGCTCGAAAACAACTTTGCCGCGACCTTGAGCGCGATGAAGTTGGCAAAAGCGCTGGGCGTGAAGGTGATACTCAACCCGGCGCCTTTCTCAAGCCACGCGCTTGAGTGTCTTGAATATGTGGACGTTATTACACCTAACGAAACGGAGGCATCGCAGCTGTCCGGCATTGACGTGAAGGATTTAGCCAGTGCCAAAGAGGCTGCACAGCGTATTGTCAGCCAGGGGGCCCGGCGGGTCATTATTACGATGGGATCGCGCGGCGCGCTGCTGCTCGATGGTAATCAGTTCCAGCACATTCCGGCTTTTCCGGCCCTGAGCGTTGATACCACCGGCGCAGGTGACGCTTTCAACGGTGCGTTGGCCTCAAGCATTGCCAATGGGCAAAATCTGGTGCAGGCGGCGACCTATGCTTCGGCGTTTGCCTCGCTGGCAGTCGAGCGCGAAGGTGCATCAAACATGCCCGATCACGCACAGGTTTTAGCACGTTTGGCGCAGCGATAAATGCTGCGTTCACTCTTTAGTTTCTTGTTGCGGTCGCTGCCTTAATACATTGAGTTTAGCGGCCACGTAATCGATTCTGTTTTAAGGAGCAGTAATGACTAAAAGTATCGAAGGTATTGTGCCAGTGATGTTGACCCCATTCACTGACGACAATCAGATTGATTACCCGGGTCTGACTCGTTTGATCGACTGGTATCTTGAAAAAGGTGTTGATGCGCTGTTTGCCGTGTGTCAGTCGAGCGAGATGCAGTTCCTGACCCTGGAAGAGCGCGTTGAGCTGGCCGCGTTCGTGGTGAAGCACGTGGCAGGGCGCATACCGGTGATTGCCTCGGGCCATATCAGTGATGATATCAATGACCAAATCAATGAGTTAAACGCGATGGCGAAAACCGGAGCCGACGCACTGGTGCTGGTCACCAACCATCTCGACCCGAAAAATCAGGGCACTGAGACCTTCTTTGCCACTCTGGATACGTTGCTGAGCGCATTGCCTGAATCCATGCCGCTGGGGCTGTATGAGTGTCCTGCACCGTATCGCCGCCTGCTGAGCGACGAAGAGTTAACTTACTGCGCCAACACCGGCCGCTTCGTTGTGCTGAAAGACGTGAGCTGTGACCTGGCAACGGTTACCCGCCGCGTGAAGCTGGTGGCGCATACGCCGTTGAACATCATTAATGCCAACGCCGCCATTGCTTATCCGGCGATGCAGGCAGGGTCCAAAGGATTCAGCGGTGTGTTCACCAACTTCCACCCCGAGCTTTACAGCTGGCTGTACCACAAGGCGGCAACCCAGCCGCAACTCGCCGACGAGTTAGCCATTTTCCTGTCGCTGGGCGCGGTGACTGAGACATTGGGTTATCCGAAGAATGCCAAGATTTATCATCAGCGTCTGGGCACTTTCGACAGCGAATTCTGCCGTGTGAATAAAGACAATGTGCTGGAAAAATTCTGGGGGCTGACGGTATTGCTGGATCAAATTCACAGCGGCACTGCGCTGTGGCAGAAAAAAATTGCTGCCGAGTAAGATGCGATAGCGGTGAGAGATGCGGATAAGTTGCCGTCTTATCCGCTGATGAATTGCCTGGTCGAATATTCTATTCAAAGGATTATGCTTCCAGGCAGTAAGTTTTAATTGACTAACAATTTTAGCTGTAATCCGACCCTCGATATAAATATAAAAGGATTATTCAACATGATCGTATGTTGCCTAAGAGATTGGGAGCGCGAAAAATTCGCTTTCCATTCGATTATTAATAAAGGTATTGAGTATATTACTCAAACTGATTTTTCTACACTAACACCAGGGAAATTCGATATTATTCCGGGCAAAATGTTTTGCCTTTTTCAGGAAATGAATACCGTTCCTGCTCATGAAATGAGAGCTGAATCACATTTCAAGTTTGTAGATATTCAATTTCTCTTGCAGGGAGAAGAAACCATCGGCGTGGCGCGCGGTGCGGCAGAACATGAGGTGGTTGAAGACCGGGCGGAGAAGCATGACATCGTATTTTATCAAGAAACGAATAATGAATCGCTGATTCATTTGGAACCCGGCATGTTTGCCGTTTTCTTTCCGCAAGATTTACATCGCCCTTGCTGTAATACCCAAAGTGAGTCTTTTATTCGTAAGGCTGTAATTAAAATTCACCTGAGTCTGTTCAATGATGACTTATTTATGAATAACCAATAGTGGATAATTAAAATTATGAAAGACGCTACCTCTTCTCTCGATGCACCTCTGGTTAAAACGGCCACGCCTGTGGTTTCACGTTTGCGCTGGGGAATTATTTTCATTTTGTTAATGGCGGCGGTGATTAATTATCTTGACCGCGCCAATTTAAGTATTGCCAACACCACTATTTCCAGGGAGTTTGGGTTCAGCCAAACGGAAATGGGCCTGCTGTTGTCGGCGTTCTTGTGGCCTTACGCACTGGCAAACCTGCCTGCGGGTTGGTTGGTTGATCGTTTTGGTCCTAAAAAAATGTTCTCGTGGGGCGTGGGCCTGTGGTCCACCTTCACGGTGATGGCTGGTTTCGTTAATGGTTATTCCATGTTCTATGCCCTTCGTGTGCTGTTGGGCATTTCCGAATCACCGTTCTTTACCTCCGGCATCAAGATTACTCACCGCTGGTTCTCTGACAAAGAGCGTGCACTGCCGACTTCCATTATCAACACCGGTTCGCAGATTGCGAATGCCATTGCGCCGCCAATCCTGACCGTGCTGCTGTTAACGCTCGGCTGGCGTGGCATGTTTATCGCCATTGGTCTGGCGGGGATTCCGCTGCTGCTGGTCTGGCTGAAATTCTATCGCAACCCGACGGCGTCAGAAGAAAAGGTGATCCACGCCAATTCTCAGCTGGTGCAGAAATCGGTAACCGACGTTAACGGCAATAACAAGGCGAGTTGGGGGGCGCTGTTCAAGCATAAAACCACCTGGTTCATGGTGATTGGCAACTTTTCTATCATGTTTACCATCTGGGTTTACCTGACCTGGCTGCCGGGCTATCTGGAAAAATCGCTGGGCTTTAGCCTGAAACAAACCGGCTGGCTGGCCGCAATCCCTTTCTTTGCGGGTATTTTGGGTGTGCTGTGCGGCGGAGCCATTTCTGACCGTCTTATTCGTCGCGGTGTGAAAACCATTACGGCGCGTAAAGTCCCGATTGTTGCCGGTGCTGCGCTGGCGGCCTGTTTTGTCGCACCAATACCGTTCGTGCAAAGCACAACATTGAGTATTGCACTGCTGTCGATTGGCTACTTCTTCTCGCAATTGCCGCAGGGGGTGATCTGGACGCTGGCTTCAGACATTGCGCCGAAAGAGCAGGTGGCATCAATGGGGGCGATTCAGAATTTTGGTGGCTTCCTTGGCGCGGCCTGTGCGCCGATCGTAACCGGAATTATCCTTGATGCAACCGGACAGTTCACCAACGTCTTTTTCCTCGGCGCCGGTTTACTGATGCTGGGGGCGCTTAGCTACGGACTGTTCGTGAAGAAGCCGATTCAGGTGACAATGTCGAAGTAATAGCAATCGTAAACTTCATGAAACGCCTGGCTATTGGGGCGTTTCATGATTCTTAATTCGGTATCTCCCCGCGAAAGGGCGCTCTGTTACCGTGCGCCTTTTCTGCTGAAATTTAGCATTCTTGCTAGTAACTTACGGATGTCATTACATTGTTGCCGGGCATCGACAGAGATACTACAGGATAGGCACTCAGATCAGGTCGGGATTCGTTGCTATTGATACGTTATTTGAGATACCACAGACGGGAGCCGCCAGGATTGACGAGAAGATACAGACCATGGGAATCGGAGGCTTTAAAGGGTTTATCAGAAGGTTTGAGACTGCGGATTTTTGTAGCACTAAGAGACATAAGGCGGTCATCTCATAATCGAACTGAAATGACCCAAATGTTTCCCGATGCGGAAGGAAAACTGAAAAAGCATCAGGAAGTGTTTTCACGCTAACTTTTTGAATCTTTATCAGACTGGGATTCGCCATGATGCATGAGAACAAAAATATGGCTCCTCTGACTGGACTCGAACCAGTGACATACGGATTAACAGTCCGCCGTTCTACCGACTGAACTACAGAGGAATCGTGTGAACGGGGCGCATACTACTGGCCCCGTACTTGAGTGTCAACACTAAATTTAACACACTGATTCAATTGGCGAATTAAAACACAGATGCCATTTTAATGTACCTGTCTTGCACTGTCGCTATTGCGGCCCGCCTGCCCACGCAAACGGTTTAGCGGGTCCTGCCCATAAAAATGGCAGAAGCGCTGCCACAGCGCCGGAAAGCGCGGAGCAAACAGCTCTGGCGCGCTAAAGAAATACTCTGAAAGTACGGCGAAACATTCTGCCGGATCGGTTGCCGCATAGGCGTCGATGCTGGCGGCGCTTTCACCAACCAGATCGATCTCATCCTGAATGTTGTCCATCGCGGCGCGCAGATCGTGTTCCCAGCCTGCCACTTCACGCAAAGGAATCAGCGGAATGCCGCTGGCGCGATCGCCGTTGCGCGTATCCAGTTTATGCGCCACTTCATGAATAATGAGATTGAAGCCTGATGCGTCGAACGAATCCTGAATATCGAGCCAATTAAGAATGATGGGGCCTTGTTGCCAGCTCTGCCCGGACTGAACCACGCGCTGATTGTGCACCAAGCCAATATCGTCTTCCCACTCGTCATCGACAACAAACGGCGCTGGGTAGATGAGCACTTCATGGAAGCCATCCAGCCACTCAAGGCCAAGCTCCAGCACCGGCAGGCAAAACAGTAAGCTAATGCGCGCACTTTTCAGCGCATCTAAATCGAATCCTTGCAACGGAACCAGGCGTTTTTGCTGCAAAAAGCGGTCAGCCAGATGAACAAGTTTCTCCTGTTCTTCCGGTGACAAATTTGCTAACACAGGGGCATTTAACGCTTCTTCCCAAGGGTATTCTGCGCCTTCGGCAGATTCCCTTGTCTTCCAGGGCCACTTAATCATTGTTTTGCTCGCAAACTCGCCACTTGAACCAAATTAACGGGACAGGGTCTGTTAAAATGCCAAATTACCTGGCATCATGGCAACCATCTGAACGGAGAGATGCCGGAGCGGCTGAACGGGACGGTCTCGAAAACCGTAGTTGGGGCAACTCAACCGGGGGTTCAAATCCCCCTCTCTCCGCCATTATTCAAACAGTTACACGCTTCGCTTTCAACGACTCCCGTCACAGTTGCTTTTCCACCCTTGCATTTGCACATTTTATAACCTTTTTTTAACATAATCGACAGAAATGATCGCCGCTTTTATCATTAATTTTTGTCGCGTTTCCGTCGGTCTGGAAATGTCATTGCTAGCGCGCTGATAACACTTTTCTTATTAATTTTTATCCCGTTACGTCTGTTTGTCATTTTCACATGACACACTTTTTCTTGGCCTGCGGCCGTTGCAGGTTAGGGGATTCATCAGTCTCGCTGATATATCTTTAAAATTCATCAACAGACGATATGATGAGAGAGTAGTCACATTTATGTTGAGACAATTCCATTCTTTGCATCCCTTAACCTATGCGGAAAAAAACATTATGGAAGATAAAGCGGTTCGCAGCCTCGGTGGCAAACTGGCACTCTGGGTGTTCTGGATTTTCTGCGTTTATTTTATCTGGTCTGTGCTAAACGATATCTGGCCAGTCAGCCAGACGAATTCGCCAGCCGGGTTTAATACGGGCACAGTTGGAACGGCGACCGGAAACTGGCTGAACTCGTTTTTTGGTGTGCTGGTTTTAGCTGTCGTTGGTGCGATACTTGGCGCTATTGCCTGGTATACGCGCCCACAAGATCCGGATGCCTGAAACCGCAACTCATGGCTTTCATTGACGGGAACAAGAATGAACTTAAACGACTGGCAGCGCCGTTTTGACCAATGGATTTCTCAGCATTTTAATCACGGCGACGCCGCGCATGATGTCTCACACTTTCGCCGGGTCTGGAAAACGGCACAAACGTTAATGCAAGGCCAGCAGGTTGATGCACTGGTGGTGCTGACAGCCTGTTATTTCCATGACATCGTGAGTTTTGCCAAAAATCACCCACAGCGTCATCAATCTTCGGTAATGGCAGCAGAAAAAACGGCGGCTATTCTCGCCAGCGATTTTCCTGATTTCCCACAAAACGCCGTTGCTGCCGTGCGCCATGCCATTGAAGCGCACAGCTTTAGCGCTGGCATTGCGCCACAAACGCTGGAAGCGAAAATTGTTCAGGATGCCGATCGGCTCGAATCGCTTGGGGCGATTGGCCTGGCGCGCGTATTTGCCGTTTCCGGCTCGATGGGCGCGGCCTTATTCGATGGTGAAGATCCGTTTGCCGCGAAACGTGAACTGGATGACAAAGCCTTCGCCCTTGATCATTTTCGTTGCAAACTGCTGAAATTACCCGCCACCATGCAGACTGACCAAGGGCGTAAACTCGCCGAACACAACGCAGATTTTTTGGTGCACTTTATGGCGAAACTCAGCGCCGAACTGCAAGGTGATCACCAGCGCGTTGATGAAGAGGTGTTGCGCCGCTTTAGCTTTCACTTGGCCTGATGGAGACGTGCGATGGCGGATGTGCATGACAAAGCAACGCGCAGTAAAAATATGCGCGCCATCGGCACAAAGGATACGGCGATTGAAAAGCGGCTTGCCGCGAGTCTTGCTTCGCTGGAGCTCGATTTTCGTGTCCAGGACGCCGCCTTACCGGGGCGGCCTGATTTTGTGCTCGACGATTATCGCTGCGTTATCTTTACCCATGGTTGTTTCTGGCATCACCACACCTGTTATCTTTTCAAAGTGCCTGCCACGCGCACGGATTTCTGGCTGGAGAAGATTGGTAAAAACGTTGAACGCGATGCACGCGACACTGCGTTGTTGCTGGAACAGGGCTGGCGAGTTCTGGTGGTCTGGGAATGTGCGCTGCGCGGGCGGTTAAAACTCAGCGATGAGGCGTTATGTGAACGACTGGAAGAGTGGATCTGCGAAGGGCAACAGACTGCGCAGATCGACACTCAAGGGATTCATGCGATGGCCATTACTTCTCTGCCTCGCAAGGCGTAACCACCGGGCGTGCCGGGAAGAGATATTTACCCAGCGTCACCAGCACCACCGCCATAATAATAATGCCCAACGCCAGCCATTCCACAGACGAAAGATGTTCCCCGCCAAAACTTGTCCCGAGCAGCACGGCGACCACCGGATTGACATATGCATAGCTGGTTGCGACGGCCGGCGAGACATTGCGGATCAGGTACATATAGGCATTGATGGCGATAATGGAGCCAAATAACGCCAGATAACCGACGGCGAAGAAACCGGACAGCGGCGGTACTGCGCTAAGTCGCTCGCCACTTAATGCCGAGGCCGCTAACAACACAATGCCTGCGGCCAGCATTTCAATTGCGCCCGCCATCATGCCGCTCGGCAGTTCAATTCTCGAACCGTATACCGAGCCAAATGCCCAGCTTAGCGAACCGACCAGAATCATCACGGCACCCCACGGATTGCCGCTTAAATTCCCACCACTATTGAGCAAAACAATGCCCACCAGGCCAATGGCAATGCCAAACCACTCAAGTTTTCGCGTGGCAATGCCGAAAAAGTGACTGAAACACAACGTGAAAAGTGGAACGGTAGCAACTACCACGGCGGCGATACCCGACGGTACATTTTGGTGTTCGGCGACGGTAACAAAACCGTTGCCCACCGCCAGCAGCAGCACGCCAATCAGCGCGGCATTCAACATCGGGCGCAGCGGCGGCAATTTATGGCCGGTCAGTAATAAGACGCTGGTCAGAATGACGCCCGCAGATAAAAAGCGTGTACCGGCCAGCATAAACGGCGGCCAGCTTTCAACGCCAATGCGGATAACAAAGTACGTGGAACCCCAGATAATATAGAGCGCGAAAAGGGCGCCAATAAGCGGTAAAACTTGCCTGAAACGCATAACCCACCACGGCAAAAGATAAGAGGCTTATAGTAAACGTTAAAACTATCGGCCTGGCGAGTGGTTAATTGCGTAAGAAGTGTTAAATTTTTGTTGACTCAAAGAGGTGATTTTCGCCTTGGGGTTTTTTCCATCATACTGAGAAGCGTTACGTCATAAATTCAAAAGGAAGACATTTTGGCAGGAAGTAGTTTATTAACATTACTCGATGATATTGCGACATTGCTGGATGATATTTCAGTGATGGGCAAACTGGCGGCGAAAAAGACTGCCGGTGTGCTGGGCGACGATCTTTCGCTTAACGCGCAGCAGGTTACCGGTGTGCGCGCCAACCGCGAATTGCCGGTGGTGTGGAGTGTCGCGCGTGGGTCGTTGCTGAATAAGGTGATTCTCGTGCCGTTGGCGTTACTGATTAGCGCCTTTATTCCCTGGGCCATTACACCTCTGCTGATGCTCGGCGGCGCATTTTTATGCTTTGAAGGTGTGGAGAAAGTGCTGCACACGTTTGAAGCGCGTAAGCATAAAGAGAGCCCGGAGGCACGCCAGCAGCGTCTGGAGGCGCTGGCGGCGCAAGATCCGCAGCAGTTCGAGAAAGATAAAATTAAAGGCGCGGTGCGTACCGATTTTATCCTCTCTGCGGAGATTGTCGCCATCACGCTTGGCATCGTTGCCGACGCGCCGTTGCTGAACCAGGTGCTGATCCTGTCGGGCATCGCGGTGCTGGTTACCATTGGCGTTTACGGGCTGGTTGGCATCATCGTTAAGCTCGATGATATGGGGTTCTGGCTGGTAGAGAAACCGGGCGTTCTGGCGCAGGGGTTGGGGAAAGGGTTGTTATTCACCGCGCCCTGGCTCATGAAGATCCTTTCTGTTGTCGGTACGCTGGCAATGTTCCTGGTCGGTGGCGGGATTGTGGTGCACGGTATTGCACCGTTACATCACGCCATTGAGCATTTTGCTGCGAACCAGCCTGCACTGCTGCAAGCGCTGGCTCCAATGGTAGCAAACCTGGTGCTGGGCTTTGTGATTGGTGCCGTGGTGGTCACGGTAATGAAAGGTGTGGAACGTTTACGTGGCGGCAAAAAATAAAATCTTGCGTCAGGCATTACGCAAATTTAAGCAACTTCGTCTAAGGTGAAAAAGTTTCGCCCTGATACCGGAGGCAAGAATGGTCTTTTTGGTCAGCGATGAAGTGCAGAGTAAAAAGGGTGGTCCGCTCATGATTGTTACCGGATATGCCAGCGGTATGGTTGAGTGCCGCTGGTATGACGGCCACGGCGTCAAACGGGAAGCCTTTCGTGAAGATGAACTGATGCCTGGCGACAGGCGGCGGATCCACGAAGAAGCATAACCACTAAAACGCCCGGCATTGCTGGGCGTTTTTATTGCCGCATTACACGAGCGGGGCGAAAGAGCACTCACAGACATCTCAGGGAGCCCGTGTGCGGCAGAACCGTGTCGTAAAACAGCCCAGGTCGTTTAAACAACTGCAGCGCTATTTTGTTCCGGCTCAGGTGGTTAACCTGTGCTTCGTGATCGTGATGGTGTGCTCAACGATCCTGACGTGGCGCGAAGTTATCGTGCTGCAGGGTGCTTATGTTGCCAGCCAGCGTAGCGCACTGGAAAACGTCAGTAATGCGCTGGATATGCAGATTCAGGTCGGTGTAGACCGGTTGCTCTTTTTTCGAAATGGTATGCAGGCGGCACTGCAGAAGCCGTTGGGATTTGAGGCATTAAATTCCGTGCAGGGCGAGTTTGATCGTAAACGCACCTTACCGTACTGGCAGATTGGGCTTGATAACAGCCGGACGCTGCCTATTTACGGCGTTTCAGATTCTTTAGTTGAACAGAGCGGGCTGCTGCGTCGCGATGAGGAACGGTTACACAACGAACTCACGGCGGCAATGGAGCTTGGCTATCTGTTTCGCCTCTCTTATGAGGCCTCCATGTTGCCGCGTCAGGCTTATTATTTCTCACGTGCCGGCTTTTTCCTCTCCACGCGCGCTGTGGAACGTGAGCAAGACATTATTTCTACCTATTACCGCTTATTAACGCGCCCATGGTTTAGTGGCCAACAGCAGCAGGAAAACCGTGCGCGTGGCGTTCGCTGGTTCACGCTGTTAACCAACCCGGAAACCAACAGTTTTGTCGCCGCCAGCGTGCCGCTCGATTACGAGCACTATTGGTACGGCGTGCTGGTAATGAGCTTTCCGGTGAGTGCCATTAAGCCGTTACTGGTTGGCGAACAACTCCAGCAGGATGGCGGGGAATACCAGCTTTACGATAACCATTTCCGGCTGCTGACCAGTACGCAACCGCTACAGAATGCCAGCGTCGAGTTTAATCAGGATGAGGTCGCGAAGCTACAAGCAGACATGGCTCGTGATACCGTCGGCGGCCTGCATTTGGGTACCCGCTATGTGAGCTGGCAAAAGCTGAAACATTTTGGTGGCGCCCTGCTGCGTGTTCACTCTTTGCGCGAAGGGCTCTCCGGGGATTTCGGGCGTATCAGCATTGCGCTCTCGCTGCTGTGGGTGTTGTTTACTGGCATGCTGCTTTTTTCCTGGGTGGTGATCCGCAGAATGGTGAACAACTTGTATAGCATGCAACACACGTTGCAATGGCAAGCGTGGTTCGACCCGCTGACGCGTCTCTATAATCGGGGATCGTTCTTTGAGCAGGCGAAGTTGTTATCTGAACAAGCGCGAGTTAAGCAAAGACCATTCTCGATCATTCAGCTTGATATTGACCATTTTAAGGGGGTCAACGATCAGTTCGGCCATCAGGCTGGCGATTTGGTGTTATCGCACGCCGCAGGGCTTATCAGCAGTACCATCAGAGAACAGGATGTCGCAGGGCGTGTCGGCGGCGAAGAGTTCTGTATTTTATTGCCGGATAGCACGCTTGAGCAGGCGGCACAGGTTGCCGAGCACATCCGTTCCCGCATTGAAAGTAAAGAGATCCTCATTCACAAACGTACGACTCTGCGTATCACCGTCTCGCTCGGCGTCAGTGATGCGCAGGAAAGCGGCAATTACGATTTTGAGTACCTGCAATCCATTGCTGATAGCCGCTTATACCTGGCGAAAAACAATGGTCGCAATCAAGTCTGTTCAGTTGATGAGATGCCAAAGAGGTGATCCATGCCTTCGCACCAGCCCGCTGATCCTTCTTGTTGCGTGTGGTAAACCCGTGGCGGTGTATCCTGGCGCAGCGTTACACCCTGGCGATTAAGACCTTTTACGACCACGGCGTAGTCAACGTTATCAAGCAGCGGCGCATCGTTTGGTCCATCGCCCAGCCCAACCGTGACGGCGCGTTTACCCTGGTAATGGCGATATTGTCGGGTCAGCCAGTTGACGGCCTGGTCTTTTCCGCCGCGCTCATCCAGCACATGCCAGAATCGTGCTCCCTGAACAACACGTAAGCCCAGTTGCGCCAGCGCATCATCAAAAGCTGCCATTCGTTCATCGCTGTCGCGCCAGATCAGCGTTTCAGATGCTTCCTGCAACTTAGCAAGGTTAGCCTGCGCAGGCGTAAGACCCGTTAACTCTGCCAGCACATGCTCATCCAGCTCGCTAAACGTCGTGAATTTCCAGCCATTGCTCAGGCGTAATTGAGTCAGCACGCGGGCGATTTCCGCATGGGGGGAACCGGTAATAATCCGTGGGTAGTCGTCGTGATCTTGCCAGTGTTCATCTAACTGAATCACCGCGCCGTTTTCAGCAATAAACGGCAGGCCTTGTAGTTGCAAAGTGTTCTGCACAGCAATCATTTCTGCAGCTGTTTTGCTGCTACAGAGGATCACGGGTATCTGCCGCTGACGTAGGCGCGCAAGCCACTCAGCAGCATGTTGCCATTCACCGGTATGACTATCCAGCAGTGTTCCTTCTATGTCAGTAAAAACCAGTAATGGGTCGTCCAGGCTCGGCATAATGAGCTCCTTTGGAAGTATGAGTCGGGAGACTTTTGTCGCGCATTGTATGCAGTAGAATACAGTTGTATGTGCTAATTTATTGATTTATAGATAGTTCTTGTCATAACAAAATTTTCTCTATAGAGTTGTCCCCACATCAGATTCCCTGGTGTACGAATTTTAAGTGCTTCTTGCGAGAGCAAGTTTGTCCCGGCCGTTTCGGCGGCCGGGATGTTTTCTTCAGCGATTCGCCTCTGTAATACTGAAGTCATGCACATCCAGCTCAAATGCTTCCGCCAGTTCCCGCCAGGTATGATATTCCCGACCATCAACGCTCACGCGCTGGCCATCTTCGTCGTCGACGCGATGCACTTCGCTTTCGCTGATTTCGTTAATCGCAGCCAGCAGGGCATCGACATCAATATGCACGTCCCGCTTTGCGGTCTCGCTGTACTCTTTAACTGTTTTCACACCGTCACCTCCTTCATAAATGCAGTTTAAGTATAGCCGGTAGAAAAAATCGCCAGCTAAACGCAGGCACGCTGTCAGGGCAGCGGTTTTGTTCTACACTGGCGTAAATGCGAGAGGAGGGTACTTATGAAGGTTAACGATCGGGTAACGGTCAAAACGGACGGGGGTCTACGCCGTCCGGGGGTGGTATTGGCTGTCGAAGCGTTTAATGAAGGTACAATGTACCTGGTCTCACTGGAAGATTACCCGCTCGGGATCTGGTTCTTTAATGAAAAAGACCACCCGGATGGCGTATTTGTAGAACGTGCAGATTAATTTTTCGCCCTCCGGTTGGAGGGTGAATATATAACAATACCTTCAACGCATATTAACAAATATACCAGTGGTAACATTATCTGTTAGCCGTACTACATGATAGATGACCTGCTTATTATGCGTTTTAATTTTTCTTTTAATATTACCCTTATGTGATGATACTGTTTTCGCTTTGATATTCATCTGATCGGAGATTTGAATCGTATCTTGCCCAGACATCCACATTTTCAACATGCTTGACTCGGTACGACTTAGTGAAAGCGTTGGTAAATTAATGGTCCCAACGCTTTTTTTCTCTTTGTTGAGACAATCTCCCAGAATATTATCCAGCGACTCAGGCTTGATTGATTTAGAACTAATCAATAAGTTTTTGCGAACCAAAAGATATTCATCAAAGTGGATATTGGCGATAGCCATAAACACAATAAAAAGTGTGCGGGGATGCTGATTAATGACTTGCTTAATGTGTTGACTGCTGCTTGGGTCATGAATAAAGCAGTCCTCATTAATAAACACCACGGTTGGCTGGAGTGTGGCGCAAGCTGATTCGAGTTCATCAACAGTTTGGATGTCGTTGATATCTCGCTTTTTAACCCCCCGGCTTGTCAGATACCCTGTTAATCCCAACCGGGTATAACTGCATAAATCCATAATAATCGTTGACATGGCATACCCTCACTCAATGCGTAACGATAATTCACCACCCGCCAGAAGCTTCAGAAGCCATACAGGAAAAACTTATATTACTGAAGTACGACGCGAAACTTCAGGCGAACCCACTATCCCGTAAAGTTAGGTATAATTTGCCAGGAATCATCTTAAAGTAAAGTAAATGTTGCGTTCTGTGAGAAGGCTAAAAACAAATAAGCCGCGCCAGATATATGGTGGGGGATGTTTTGCAAATTTAACTTTAGGAATATCCTCAGAAAGGCATTACTAAAGTCAGGGATTACTATTCTGTGGAAGCTCGCTAACAATATCAGCTAACAGATTGAAAATCTCACTGAATAAGCGCTCACAATAAGGGGCGATTAACGGCATCATTGCCGCCATCAGTAAAATCCCAACGCTTAACGTAACGGGAAAACCAATCACGAAGACCGACAATTGCGGTGCCATGCGGTTCAGTAAACCAAGGGAAAGGTTAATGGTCAGCAGCAGTGTGATAACCGGTAACGCCAGCATTAACCCATTGAGGAAGATCATGCCCGCCGCGCGCGTGAGCGCCAGGTATGCATTACCGTTTACCGGGTTACCGCCAATTGGCAAGGTGTGGAATGTATCGACCAACATCGAAATTAACCACAAATGCCCATTGAAGGTGAGAAACAACAGCAGCGCCAGCATATCGAGGATTCGCGCCAGCACCGGCATGTTTAAGTGGCTGGTGGGGTCAACAAAGGTGGCGAAGGAGAGACCCATTTGCAGGCCAATCAGTTCACCGGCGGTACGAATAGTCGCAAACGCGAACTGCATCGTGAAACCGAGCGCAACGCCAATCAGGATCTGCTGCAGTGCCAGCCAAAGTGCCGCCGGGGCGAATACCGGTACATCCGGCGTTGGCGGCAAGGTTGGGGCGATAACAATGGTAATAACAATCCCCAGCCCCACTTTTATACGGCGTGGAATACGTGATTCGCTGAGAATCGGCGCGGTCATAATTAACGCCATCACGCGCAGCAGTGGCCAGAAATACATACTGATCCAATGTAGCCACTGGTCGCTGGTGACGTTCAACATAAGTCGGCTTACCCGATGATATAAGGAATGTTGTTGAACAGGGCGCGCATGTAATCAAGCAGTAAATTCAGCATCCACGGACCGGCAACCACAATCGTGACAAACACGGCGATGATTTTTGGGATAAAGGAGAGCGTCATTTCGTTGATCTGCGTCGCCGCCTGCAAAATACTGATAACCAGGCCTGTGACCAGCGCAACCAGCAGCAGGGGGGCAGCGAGCGCGAGCGCGACTTTCATCGCCTCGGTGCCCATCATCATGACCGATTCTGGTGTCACGGCTTACTCCTAACTGTAAAAGCTCTGGGCGAGTGAGCTGACAAGTAACTGCCAGCCATCCACCAACACAAACAGCATCAGTTTGAACGGCAGGGCAATGGTTGCGGGCGGTACCATCATCATCCCGAGCGCCATCAGGACGCTGGCGATCACCAGGTCGATAATCAGGAACGGGATAAAAATCGTAAAGCCTATCTGAAAGGCGGTTTTCAGCTCGCTGGTCACATAAGCGGGCAACAAAATACGCATCGATACGGCTTCCGGCCCCTGAATTGGCGGGCTATTAGAGAGACGGGCAAACAGCGCCAAATCGGCTTCACGCGTTTGGCGCAGCATAAATTCGCGCAGCGGTTGCGCGCCGCGTTCCAGCGCCACATCCACGGAAATTTTATTTTCGCTAAACGGCTGATAGGCGTCGGTATAAATCTTGTCGATTACCGGCGACATAATAAAAAAGGTCAAAAACAGCGCCAGCCCAAGCAGCACCTGGTTTGGTGGCGCAGAGGGGGTACCCAGCGCGTTTCGCAGCAGGCCAAACACAATGATGATGCGGGTAAAGCTGGTCATCATCAGCAAAATAGCGGGCAGGAAGGTGAGCGAGGTAATAAACACCAGCGTCTGCACCGGCAGCGACCAGCTCTGACCACCACCGGCTATCGGCTGGCTAATCAAACCCGGAAGTTGTGCAAATGCCGCAGGGGCAACAAGCCATAACCCGGCCAGCGCTAAAGAGAACAAACGGCGCATCAGGATCTCCCGGAACGCTTAAGCAAATTCTTCATCACGGTCTGGAAATCCACATTTTTCACGTTCACGTCTTCACTTTCTGCGGGTGCGGGAGGAAGTTTGTGCAACAGATTGATGTTAGTGGGCGTAACGCCCAGCACCAGGCGTGCATCCTCAACATCCACGATTACCACGCGTTCACGCGTGCCGACCGTGGTGCTGGCGGTCACTTTTAAACCCCGGCCACTGGCGGTTTTGCCGCCGAGGCCAAGGCGTTTGGCGAGCCACGCGATAATCAGGATTAACGCGATCATGCCAAACAGCGCGCCACTGACCTGCAACAGTGGCGAACCGGAAAGGGCAGACGGTTGGGAAACCGTGGCCTGTGTTTTCATGCTCGACTCAGCGGCTCAAACGGCGCATACGCTCGGAAGGGGTGATGATATCGGTGATACGTACGCCGTATTTATCCGCAACAACCACCACTTCACCTTGAGCAATCAGATAACCGTTGATCAGGATATCCAGCGGTTCGCCCGCCAGCCCGTCAAGTGCCACCACGGAACCCTGCGTTAAACGCAGCAGCTCTTTAATTGTCATACGCGTACGACCCAGTTCCACGGTCAGTTTGACCGGGATATCCATAATCAGGTCGATATCCTGGAGAGTGCCGCCAACATCACCACCGCCGAGTTGCTGGAACACGGCATCCGCCGCGCTTTTTGTCGCGGGAGTGGTTTTTTGTTCGTTCAACGCGTCAGCCCACAGATCGTCCAGTGCTCCGCTGTTCTCATCGGACGGATTGTTCATATCACTCATTTGGGCTGTTCCTCATTCAGCGAATTCAAAATCGGGTTTATCAAGTGCTCTACACGTAACGCATATTGTCCGTTGACCGTACCATACTGGCTCGTTAGCACCGGTACGCCATCCACATGAGCGATAATGCGATCGGGTTTATCAATCGGCAGCACATCACCGGGTTGGAGCTTAAGTATCTGCGACAGACGCAGGGGAATATCCGCGAAATTGGCAATCAAATTCAGTTCAGAGTGCTGAACCTGACGCACCAGGTTGTCACGCCAGTTCTGGTCTTCATTACGGGAGTTTTCCAGCGGCGGGTTAACCAGCGTTTCGCGTAGCGGTTCGATCATGCTAAACGGCAGACAGATATTGAACTCACCCGTCAGGTTGCCGATTTCAACATGGAACGGCGTGTTCACAACAATGTCGTTTGGCGATGTCGTGATGTTGGTGAATTTCACCTGCATCTCTGAACGCACATATTCCACATCAAGCGGGTGAATCGCCTTCCATGCATCGCTGTAGGCTTCAAGCGCCAGCTTCAGCATGCGGTTGATAACGCGCTGCTCAGTGTGTGTAAATTCACGGCCTTCCACTTTCGTTGGAAAACGCCCGTCGCCGCCGAACAAGTTATCCACGGCGATAAACACCAGGCTTGGCGAGAAAACAAACAGGCCGGTGCCGCGCAGTGGTTTCAGGTGGATCAAGTTAAGGTTGGTCGGAACGGGTAAGTTACGCGCAAACTCGTGATAAGGCTGGATGCGGATCGCGCCGACGGTGATATCCGGGCTACGACGCAGCAGGTTAAACAACCCCATACGGAACTGACGCGCAAAACGCTCATTGATGATCTCCAGCGCTTGCAGACGCTCACGCACCACGCGGCGCTGGGTATTGGGATCATAGGGGCGAATATCGCTATCGCCACCCATACCCGGTTGCGGATCATCACTCTTATCGCTGTCTCCGTTGAGCAGCGCATCGATTTCGGCCTGAGAAAGAATGCTATCGCCCATGTCTTTACCGCAAAATGAAAGCTGTATAAAGAACGTCAGTGACTTCCTGCTTCGGTTGTCCTGGCACTAACGGCGTTGCGATTGTCTCTTTAATCGCGGTAGCAAGGTTCTGCTTGCCTTCGTTGGTTGCAAGCTGTGCTGCGTCCTGACGTGAGAACAACATCAACAAGCGACTGCGTACTTCCGGTAGATATTCGCTAAGTCTGGCGCGCGTAGCGTCATCTTTCAGACGCAGTGTGATACCGACATACAACACACGGTCAGCATCGCCCAGATTCACTGTGAAGGTGTCGAGAGCGAAGAAAACCGGCGCAGGCGGAGGAGGCGCTTCCACTTTTGCGTTAGCCGCAGGTTTCTGTTGCATACGCCAGTAACTATAGCCAGCGGTGGCGCAAGCTGCGAGTGTGATTAACACCAGCAGCGGGATCCAGATAGAACGCTTACGTTTTTTGTTAATAGCGGAGTCAGTCATCTGTTACGGGCTTCCTGTTAGTACTGCTTATGAGCTGATTATCCCGTGTCCTGCTCCCGTCAAAGCGCGGAAAAGACGGGGATAATCATGCTACCTCTGGCGTTTAGGCAAAGATGTCGACTGCGCCGTTACCGCGAGCCGCAGATTGCAGGCTCGCCGGAGCGACTAACGCGTCGCCATCATCCGTGCCAAACAGATCGCCTGCGCCAGAACGCGAAGCCTGTTGCTGCTGCTGAGAGGCCTGTTGTTGCTGTTGCTGACCCGCAAAAGACTCACTGCTGATATTGCTCTGACCCAGTTGAATACCGCTTTCTGCAAGCGAGGTACGCAGCATCGGCAGCGCCGCTTCCAGTGCCTGGCGAACATGGCTGTGCGCCGAAACCATCTGCAACTGCGCCTGGTTATCTTCGAGCTTAATAGAGATCTGCACTTGACCCAGATCTTCTGGGTGCAGACGCAGCTCCGCGCTCTGCTGGCCCTGGCGGGTAAAGAGCGTGACATGCTGGCTGATATTCTGCTGCCACTCATGACTACCGAGCGGGGCGCTAATCACCGACGCGGCGACTGGCGTGCTGGCGTGCGCGGCACTGGCAGTGGTGGTCACCGGCGCGATGCTGGCGGTGGTATTGGTGGTTTGCAGCGCATTATCATTATCTTTCTTCACCGCCGCAGAAGAGGAGGCGAGTGCCGCCGTCTGCTGGGCATCATCCGCTACCTGGAACGGCGTGGTGCTGGTGGTGTTGTCATTTTTCGCACTGCCGCGCGGTAAGTCAGCATCGGTAGTCAGCGAATTGGTATTCAGTGCGCGGTTCGCCGCCCTGGCAACATCTACGCCGCTTGTGGTATTAGCCGGTTGTGCACTGGCGTTATTTAACTGCGCGGCTTGTTGATGCGGGAGCATCGCCATCAGCGCGCTTAAACCTGCCAGCTCTTCATCACTTAAATCGGTTTTGTTTTCGCTGTCACCGGCTTTAGCGGTTTTGCTCAACGCAGCCAGCACATCGGTTTTCGCCGCAGGCGTCAGGCCAGAAAACAGTTTTTGCACGTCAGCGTCGCTTGCTGCCGAAGCAATCAGATCGCTTTTCGCACTCTGGCGCGCCAGCAGTTCCGCCAGTTTTTGCGCCGGAGTCTGAGCCTGCGCCTCTTCGCCTGTGGCTGCCGTTGCCGCCAGGTTGCCTTTCGCCAGCTTGCCGCTCAGGGCGGCAGCTTGCAGATCGGCAAGCGTAATCGGCGCGTCGCTCTCCTGCCCTTGGCCGCCGGTCATTGCACCCGTCAGCAGAGCGAGGAAATCTTGTGCAGAATCGCCGCCGCTTTTGCCGGCTTGCACACCGGTGGTGGCATCGGATTCTGTCATTAACAGTTTTGACAAGTTGATCATTCTATTTTCCTCAGGGACGCGCGCTGTGCAAATTCATCCATTTTTTTCTGATCGAGACGGTTTTCCGCCAGTAACGCCGCGGCGCTTTGCCGCTCCTGCAATGTCTGCCAGGCCTGTAAGCGTTGTTTCTTTTCACGCCAGCTACCCAGGGCACTATCGACTTTTTCATTCCACTGCGCTAACTGCAGACGGTGCTGCTCAATCGCTTTTTCCAGCGTCTGAATAAATTGCTGATAATTCTGCCAGCGTTGGTTATCAATCCCCTGGCTCATGTTGTTATTCAGACTGCTGCGATACTCATGCTGATATTCAATCAGCATTTTTAATTGCTCTTCCGCTTGCTGGCAGCCGCGACGCATCTCACCCAGTTTCAGGGCGGCGTCGTCAACTTCTTTCTCTGCCAAATCCTTTAGCGTCGTTAATGCGCTGTTTTGCGTCATAAGTCAGCTCTCCACTACCTTAGACTGTCGGGAAGATCAGCTCTAATGCCTGTATTGAATCTTCCCACCCGGCACGTTCAAAAATGCCCTGCTGCAGGAAGGCTTCCAGGTGTGGCCACAATGTGATGGCTTTATCCAGCATTGGGTCGCTACCGCGCGCATATGCGCCAACACTGACCAGATCGCGGTTACGTTGGAAGCTCGACAGCAACTGTTTAAAGTTCCGGACTCTGGCGTAATGTTGTTCCGTAATTAACGCTGTCATCGCACGACTGATGGAGGCCTCAATGTCTATGGCCGGATAGTGACCGGCTTCCGCCAGGCGGCGGGACAAGACAATGTGTCCATCAAGAATTGCGCGTGCGGAGTCAGCGATCGGATCTTGCTGGTCATCCCCTTCGGTGAGAACGGTATAAAACGCGGTGATCGAACCGCCGCCGTGAATACCATTCCCCGCGCGTTCCACCAGCGCCGGTAATTTGGCGAAGACAGAAGGGGGATAGCCTTTCGTCGCTGGCGGTTCGCCAATGGCCAGCGCGATTTCACGCTGCGCCATGGCATAACGCGTCAGGGAGTCCATGATCAGAAGCACATGCTGACCGCGGTCACGGAAATCTTCAGCAATGCGCGTCGCGTACGCAGCGCCCTGCATACGCAATAAAGGAGAAACGTCTGCCGGGGCGGCAATGACCACCGAACGTGCGCGACCTTCCGCGCCAAGGATGTTCTCGATAAAATCTTTTACTTCGCGGCCACGTTCGCCAATCAGCCCGACGACGATAACGTCAGCCTGGGTATAACGGGCCATCATGCCTAACAACACGCTTTTACCGACGCCGGAACCAGCGAACAGACCCATACGCTGGCCACGACCAACGGTCAGCAGTGCGTTAATGGCGCGCACGCCGGTATCGAGCACATGCTCAATCGCCGTACGTTGTAAGGGGTTAAACGGCTGCGTGACCAGCGCGCCGGTTTCACCGGTTTCCGGTGCGGGCAGACCGTCGAGCGGCTTGCCGCCGCCATCCAGCACGCGGCCAAGCAGGGCAGGGCCGAGCGGCAGTTGTTTACTGCTTTGCAAACCATCACCTAACACGCTGCGGGCATAAACGCGTGCGCCAGGCAAAATACCTTCGACTTCTTCCAGCGGCATCAAAAACAGGCGCTGACCGTTGAAGCCCACCACTTCACATTCGACTTCGCGTGTTTCGACACCGTCCTGACGCTCAATAATGCAGGTCGCACCCAGCGGCAGTTGCAGGCCGGTCGCTTCCAGCACCAGACCTGTCGCGCGGGTCAGACGACCATAACGGCGCACAGAGGGCAGCTGCGCCATCTTGACTTCAAAGTTATCCAGCGTCGTTAGCCAGCGGGTCAAACGTGCGGTCATTAAACTACTCCCGGCGCCGCCAGACGGCACAGTTCTTGCCAGCGTGTTGCCACGCTGGCGTCGAGATCGCCTTCATCGGCGGACACTTTGCAACCGCCCGGATGCAGGGTCGGGTCGCCACGCAAACGCCAGCCGTGCAGGCTGAGGGTTGCGCCAAGCATCTCTTCCACGCGCTGCAAATCGTCCGGATGCACGCGCAACTGCGGTTTACCGCTGAACAGCGGCTCTTGCTGAATTAAATGTTGGATCTGCTTAATCAGCGCGCTGTTATCAACAACCGGCACCTGGCCTAACACCTGGCGTGCGGCCTCCAGCGCCATCTGCATCAGACGCGACGCGATAACGCTGTCCAGCGCATCCAGCGTGTACTGGAATTCGCTGACCAGTTGCTGCATGCGGGCATGTATCGGAGCCTGTTGCTGGCGCGCCTGGTTGAGGCCATCTTCGCGCCCTTGCGCCAGACCTTCCTGATAGCCGACGTCGTGACCCGCTTTGCGGCCTTCTGCCAGACCGGCGTTATAACCGGCGTCGTGTGCCTGCATCTGGATCTGCGCCAGTTGCTGTTGCAACTTCTGTTCTTGTGATATCTCGTCTTCTTCGCCGTCCGCCTCAGCGGCTGACGAGGACTCTTTCATCAGCAGGGGAGCGAACTCAGCCGCCAGCGGGAGAGCCAGATCATCCGGCGTCCAGATTTTCCACGGCAATTCATTAGACATAGGTATCCTCGCCGCTGCCAATTACCATCTCGCCGGTCTCCGCCAGACGGCGAACGATGAGCAGGATGGCTTTCTGTTCGTTTTCCACCTGAGACAGACGCACCGGCCCACGGTTGGCCAGGTCGTCGCGCAGGATATCTGCCGCACGCTGCGACATGTTGCGCAGGAACTTCTCGCGCAGCGGCTGCTCGGCGCCTTTGAGGGCAACCAGCAGGGATTCGGAATCCACTTCCTGCAGCAGGCGCTGGATGCTGCGGTCGTCCACATCCACCAGGTTTTCGAACAGGAACATCTCGTCGATAATTTTCTGTGCCAGCTCGCCGTCGAACTCGCGAACGGCGGTAATAACCGCTTCTTCCTGCTGCGTTTTCATCAGGTTGATGATTTCCGCTGCGGTTCTCACGCCGCCCATTTTGCTGCGCTTGAGATTCTGGCCGTCGAGCAGGTTGTTCAGCACTTCGGTCAGCTCCGCCAGTGCAGCAGGCTGTACGCCGCCGAAGGTGGCGATACGCAGCATCACATCGTGACGCATACGCTCATCAAACAGCGCAAGGATATCCGCCGCCTGAGAACGTTTGAGGTGCACAAGGATAGTGGCGATGATCTGCGGGTGTTCGTCGCGAATAAGGTCGGCGGCGCTCTGCGGCTCCATAAAGTTGAGCGTTTCGATGCCGCTGGTGGTATCGCGCGTTTCGAGAATATCTTCCAGCAGGCTTGAAGCACGCTCTTCGCCGAGGGCTTTTACCAGCACCGAACGCAGGTAATCGTTGGCGTTGATGTTCAGCGCCGCGAATTGTTCTGCTTCGTTCTCGAACTCCTGCAATACGTCCATCAGCTGTTTGTTGGAGATCTGACGTACGCTGGCCATCGCGGTACTCAAGTGCTGGACTTCGCGGGCGGAGAGGTGTTTGAACACCTCAGCCGCGCGATCTTCGCCAATGGTCATTAGCAGGATGACGCTTTTGTCCGTTCCGGAAAGATTATTGCTCATGTTCGTTACTCATCCACTGGCGAATGACCAGCGCCACGACGCGCGGATCGTTATCTGACATTTCGCGAATACGCTGGCTCATCACCTCGGCGCTCAGGCGCTGATTAGAGCGACGCTGCTGTTGCTGTTCGTCTTTGCTGAGGCGAACTTCCACGGATTCTTCGATTTCCGCGCGGGTTTGTTGCGCTTCCTGCAAGGCTTTCGCCTCTTCCTGGCGGCGTACCAGTTGCGGACGTACCGCTTTACGCCACAGCAGCCACGCGACGATGAGTACCAGCAACCAGCGACCTGCGGACATCAACTGCTCGATAAACGACTGCTGCTGCCAGAACGGGAGCTGACCACCGACATCATCCGTTGCGTTGAACGGCGAGTTGACGACGTTCAGGGTGTCACCGCGTTTCTCGGTGTAGCCCATCGCTTCACGGGTCAAATCTTCAATCTGTTTAATCTGGTCGGCTGTCAGGGCAGCGGTTTTGCCACCAGGCAGCGAACGGTAGTTGACCACCACCGCGACAGAAAGGCGCTCGATATCACCCACGTTCAATTTGGTGTGGCGAATCGTACGGTCAACTTCGTAGTTATTGGTTTCGTTATGGGTAGTGTTACGTGGCCCGGTAGTGGTGCTTGCCGTGCTCGTGGCTTGTTGACCCTGTGCATTTTGATTCTGCTGACCGTTCTGCTGATTGGCCGGCGGTGTGGTGATCGGCGCGGCATTTGCCGGAGCAGGCTGGTTCGACAGCGCACCCGGAACGCCGCCTGGATACTGGCCGCCAATCTGTTCGCTGCTATTTACCTGACGTGAACGCAGCACTGCCTGTGATGGATCGCCGCCGTTTGGCGTGTATTGCTCTTCCGTCTGCTCTTTATTCGCAAAGTCGAGTTTCGCCGTAACCTGCGCGTGAACGTTGCCGTTGCCAACGATAGGCCCAAGGATCGCTTCGATACGACGCTGGATACGGCCTTCAACGTCGGCAGTGTATTTCAGTTGTGCATCATTCAGATCGCGACCGGCAGCGCCGGATTGGGTCAGCAGACGACCGCTCTGATCGACAACGGTCACGTTGCCCGGCGGCAAACCTGCCACCGCACTGGAAACCAGGTGTACGACGGCACTGATCTGGCCGTCATCCAGCGCGCGTCCCGGTTGTAAATTCACCGTTACGGACGCGGAAGGGGATTTCTGCTCGCGCACGAACAGCGACGGTTTTGGCATCGCGAGGTGAACGCGTGCGCCTTTTACCGGGCCGAGTGCTTCGATGGTGCGGGCCAGTTCGCCTTCCAGCGCACGCTGGTAGTTCACTTGTTCGCTGAACTGGCTGATACCGAATTTTTCCTGATCCAGCAGTTCAAAACCCACAGCGCCGCCTTTCGGCAGACCCTGCTGAGCCAGTTTCAGGCGCAGTTCCTGGACTTTATCGGCGGGAACTTCAATAGCGCCACTACCGTCAGCAAAGCGGTAGGGGATGTTCATCTGCGTCAATTGGGTGACGATAGCGCCACCGTCCTGATCGGACAGGTTGCTATAAAGTGTGCGGTAGTCCGGGCTTTTCGCCCACAGTACCATCGCAACAACAATGGCAACCGCTGCTGCAGCGGCCACCATTAAAGGGATTTTGGGGTTCGCGCGTAAGCGGTTAAGCCACTCAAGAGATTTATTCTGCGGTGCAGTTGTTGCAGTCGCACTCATTGCGCACCTCGTAACTCTAGGTGGATGTTGTTATTTGAGTTGAGAAACAAAACAGACTCCCGGGTCGGCAAACTCGACAAATGTCCATTAACTGGCAGTGTCATTATTTGATGAATCTGAATTTTCTATGCCTCAAATAACCTGGTTTTTTGTCGCTATTTACCGCCATTATCCCATTGACAAGCTGTTAACCTTGTCAGGTATCAAACCATCCGGGGATTTACCATGGCTATACAGGGCATTGAAAGCGTCGTCAGTCAGCTGCAGGCAACTGCCGGGATTGCGCGTAATCAGAGCGTGGAAAGTGAACCGTCTATCAGCTTCGCCGGGCAACTGCATGCTGCGCTGGATCGCATTAGCGACACGCAAAACGCAGCGCGTACCCAGGCGGAAAAATTTACACTCGGTGAGCCGGGCGTAGCGCTGAACGACGTGATGACCGATTTGCAGAAATCATCGATCTCGTTGCAAATGGGCATTCAGGTACGTAACAAACTGGTTTCTGCATACCAGGACATCATGAACATGCAGGTGTAGTGAGCGTTGCTCACGCATGATCACGAATAATGGGAAGATAACCACCGCCTGGCGGTTATTTTCCCTTCTTTTCCATTTCGCGCGCTTTCCCTCCCGACCCTTTTTTCACTCTCACAGCCACCTTGCGTGGGCACAGACGATCACATCAACCATTGCCGTTACGGATAAAGTCACGCTTACCGTTTTCAACTGACAATATCCGAAGGAACAGATTACGCATGTTTGCTCATATGAGAATCGCCCGGCCCGTAACCGATCTTGAACTGACCTGCCGCATGTATTGCGAGGCGCTTGAACTGCGTAAGATTGCGTATTTCACCGATCACGATGGATTTAGCGGTGTGATGGTGGGACATCACTCTGTGCCCTGGCACATTGAATTCACCCTTTGTCATCACCATCCGGTTAAACCTGCTGCGACGGCAGAGGATTTGCTGGTGCTCTATTACCCGGACGCTGATGAGTGGGCTGCGCGCTGTGAAGCCATGCGTAAAGCCGGGTTTGTAGAAGTCATTTCGTTTAACCCTTACTGGGATGTTTCAGGCAAGAGCTGGCAGGATAATGACGGTTATCGTGTGGTGTTGCAAAACAGAGCATGGGTTACTGATTGAATGCGGTGAGTTTTATCATAAGCGTACTTTAAAATGTCCAGGAATAAGTAAGCGGGCGAACTCCGCTTTCGTAAATATTCCTTGTGACGAAATATCTGATTATTGCGCCGACTTTATTATATTGACATAAATATACATTTTGTTTTTTACACTGTAGCGCCTGTAACGCAGCGGTGAGGAATATCATGTATCGAAGTACGGAACAAATTGATAATATTCTTTTTGATCTCAATAAGGCAGTTGACGCGCATTATGATTGGTTAATCAATATGTTCGCCTCTGTGGTCAATAATAATATTGAACAGTCGCAAAGCATTAACGCGCATTCGCACCATCTGTGCCATTTTGGTCGCTGGCTGGATGGGCATCAACCAGCGAATCCGGAGGAATCCACCTGCCTTCAGGCGATTGATGCGACGCACACAAAAATGCATAACTGCGGTCGTGAATTGATGTGCATCATTAGAGACAAAAAAACAAATATTGATAAGTTTTCAGAATTTAAGCATCGGCTTGCGCTATTTTCTGCAGCGGTAACCGCCTATAAAACGTATTTGTTAAAGATGCGAGGTGGCGTTGATATATTAACTGGGTTGCCAGGTCGCCGAATGCTGGATGAAAGATTCGAACTGCAATTGAAAGAGGTCTCAGACCAGAATGTTTATATGCTGCTGCTTGATATCGATAGATTCAAGAATGTGAATGATACATACGGGCATCTGGTTGGCGATGAGGTTTTACGGGAGCTGGCGCAGCAACTGCGCGATCGGATCCGTGGGGGTGACACCGCCTACCGCTACGGCGGTGAGGAGTTCATCATTATTTTGCAGGCGCCTTCGGATAGAGAAGCGTGCCAGGCCGCGCTGCGCCTGTGTGAATCGGTTGCTGGCACAACCATTCATTGCGACGATAAAGCGCTTAACATTACGGTGACCATTGGCGTGACTCAGGCATGGGCAGGCGAGTCCATCGGCATCGTCGCGAAAAGAGCCGACGCGGCGATGTACCGAGGAAAACAGACCGGGCGCAATCGCTGTATGTTTATGGATGAAGGTGGTGAGATTCACCTTATTACCGACTAATACTTCGTTATCTCAGGTTTGATTTGTTTATATCACGTTCATTGCTTTAGGAAGGGTTCTGTCATCAACGGTGGTTGACTCTATTTTTAATCATAATAAAAAAGCCCTTGAAAGGGCTTTTTTATGGCAGAAAATGCTCGGCGAATTACAGATTTTGGTAGCGATCTTCCAGGCCGATATAGTAAGAAGAGTTGACCAGCGCTTGTTTAAGAGCATGCCGATTCTGGCTGTCAAAAAAGGCATAATTAATTTTACCGGCCAGCGCAAGTCCGGTCGGGCGCATCATATGATACGTGTTGTCGCCCGAGCCTATTTTCGGCGCAACATAATTTTTAAGCAGGTCATTACCTTGCAGATCGAAATTCTCGTTAATACCCAGCGATTTGTGATAAATCACCTGTAATAACAAACTCAAATTATAGTTATCCGGGTGACTTACCGTTGAGTAGCAATCTGGATTAGCGGAAAGCGTGCGGAAATACTCTTCTGAATAATCGAAGTAAAGTTTACCCTGTTGAAATAACGAGCGGTATTTCAACGCATCTTCTTTAAGCATAGTTGTTTGTTTTTCATTGGAAAAACTCACGGAATGGTACGCTTCTACTACGTTTTGAATACTCACATTGGTGAGATAAAGATGCAGCATGCGGTAATCGACGTAGACCATAAAATCAGGGATTTTATCTTTATAGTACCCGAGTTGTGGGGTTGAAACGCGGGATTCCATGGTCGGTAGCATGGTGATATCAAAGAATTGGCTTAAGGCCGCGGTTGAAAACGGGCCCCATTTTTCTGTGTGATGCTGCATAAAAATGAAATCACACTGTTCTAATTCGTGATAGAAGTTAATGAAGTCATTATTTTCGTTAAGTTTATAAATCGGCATATTGTAAATGCCATCGAACTTTCCTTCATGCAGCCCGCTGACGTTCATTATCAAATTTCCCAGAACTTCAAGTTGGCAATTACCAATTAATGCTAATTTCATTTTATAAACGCCCCCAGGCTCATGCATTTCGTCGTAATTACAGCGTCTAATTTTATCGTTAGCCTGGGGGCGGAGTACAGGTAAAACCTTATTTTTGTATCAAATAACGGATCGTCGGCCCATCTTGTTGAATATCCAGCACGGTATAGCCGTGATTACGCGCATCCAGCGGAATATTGTTAATAGATTGCGGGCAGTCGCTGATCACTTCCAGAATCTCGCCTTTTTGTAACTGCGGCATCGCTTCAAGCGTAGCAACGGCCGGATAAGGGCAGGGCTCGCCGCTCATATCAAGACGGTAATCGGGCACGATATTCATGCAGTCTCCTTAACGGTAGTCGCTGTGTTGGCGCGGCGGAAGAAACGTTTTTCCCACCCGACAACGAACAAGAATGCGGCCAGCAATAAAAGATAAGTGACCAGCAGGCCACCCAGCGGGCCGAAGGTATTCAACAGGTTGATTTTGTCCCAACTGGTGGCCAGCGCTGGTGATAAATCATCCCAGTAGTAGGCGAGGATCGTTGAGCCAATCACGTTTCCAAGCCCAACCCACCAGTAATGCACCTGGCCTTCCACCGCGCGGTACATCCAGCCGGTTTCACAGCCACCCGCCAGCACAATGCCAAAGCCGAACAGCAACCCGCCGAGCACAGCATTTGGGCCCGCCCACATAATTTTGGCTTCCATGCCCAGTTGGACATAGCTAAAGATGCCAATGGCGCTTGCCGCCATACCGAAAATAATGGCTTTCGCCATCATTGTGCGCCCGGTAATCCACATATCGCGGAAGGCCGAGGTAAAGCAGATTTGCGCACGTTCAATAAGCAGACCAAAACCGACACCAAACAGCATCGCCAGACCTAATTTCGGTTGATGCATTGCCGTCAGCAGCGCCCAACCTACCATGCCCACGAACACCAGCATCCCGATGCGAAAGCGGCGTTTTGCCTGGGCAGGTTTTTGCGTCAGCGGCGAGGCGGCTGAAACTTTTTGCATTTTGACCGGGATGCGAAACAGCGGCAGCAACGTGAAGCGTGCGCCAAACCACGAGCCAATAGCAGTGGCGATGGCAAAAAACCATGCGTGCAATGAGAACTGCGGAATACCGGTAAAGAACGCGGCGAGGTTACAGCCCATCGCCAGACGTGCGCCGAAACCAGCAATCATCCCGCCGATAATCGCCTGCATAATGCGGATACGGCTGTGCGGTAAACGCAGTTTGACGTTGTTCGCCCACAGCGCGGCGGCGAAACATCCGCCAAACATGCCGATGATCATCATGCCGTCGATACGGGTGAGCGGCGTGCCGTCGAGGTGGATCAATTTGAAGTAGCCCCACTCTTCGGTATGCACTCCCGCCAGCTGTAATAATTGACCGCCCCAGCGGGTAAATTCGCCGGTGACCGCCCAGAACGTGCCGGTGATACCAAAATAGTAAGTGGAGAGGATGCCCGCAGCGATAACCGCCGGGACGGGAGACCAGAACTTAATCAAAAAGCGGTCTTTGAACTGTTGCCATGACATAGAAATGAGCCTCTGAACTCAGAAGGAACGGGTAATGCAAAAGAACCCGGATAATACACGGGCGAGATGACAAGCTAACGTAAAAAAGGCGAAAAACCTGGTACAGATCAAACTTGGTGGCGGTGGGGGAAAGGGTGGCGATGATAATGCTTTAATGCCACAATATTTTTTTCTTCGCGAGCAGGATAAATAATGAAAAAGCGAGTGATTATTGGCGCGGCAATGCTGCTGAGCGGCTGCGTCCAGGTGGACAATTATGATGCGGTGGTGAAACAGCCCGCACCGGCAGATCTGGTGGGTTACTGGCAGTCATCCGGGCCGCAAAGCAGCCTGGTGAGCCCGGAAGCCATCGCCAGCCTTATCGTGACAAAAGAGGGGGATACGCTTGATTGCCGCCAGTGGCAGCGCGTGATTGCCGTTCCGGGTAAACTGATGCGTAATGGCGATAAGCTCTACAACGTGACGCAAAAACGCGATATTTACCGCCTTGAGCGCGAAGGTAACGCGCTGGAGTTTGATAGTCTGACATTGCAACGCGTCGATAAACCCACTGTTGAATGCCAGGACGCTTTAACAAAAGCCGGGCTGAAAGCCACGCATTAAATGTCACGCCGGGTCTGCATGCTGCCGCCCGGCGCACTTTTCATATTGCATCCTCAATGACCCACACGCTAACGCTACCGGCAGGGCAGGTGAATGTTCCTTCACCGTATTCATCGGTCGTGATGGTTTCCTCGCGGTTGCCAAGAAAATCCCGCCACACTTTGTTGGCGTAGTTTTTCCCCAGCATAAGCTGTTTTTCTCCCTCTTCACCATTGGACATCACCACCACGCAACCCGGCTCGCATTCGGTGCCGCTGCGGCTAAAGGCAATACAGTTTGGGTGATCAAACCACAGCGTTTGCACACCGTGGGCGAAACGCTGGCGGGCGAGAATCAATCGATCGAGCTTGTCAATAACGGGCATATCAACGTGATACATTTCGCCATCACCGCTGGTATCGTCGTAACTTGCGCCAAACAGATCGGGGTAAAACACTGACGGCACGCCATTTTCGCGCAGCAGGATCAGCGCATAGGCCAGCGGTTTGAACCAGGCTTCGACCGGCGCTTCGAGGGCTTGCAAGGGTTGCGTATCGTGGTTGGCAACCAGCGTTACCGCATGAAACGGATCGGCTTCGACCAGTGTGCCGGCGAAGATCTGGCGCATATCGTAATCGCGTCCCTGTTGTGACGCTTCGTGAAATTTCATATGCAACGGCGCGTCAAAGAGCATCGTTTTGCCCTCAACCTGACCAATATACTGTTGCAGCTTTTCCACTTCATGGGACCAGTATTCAGCAACAATAAACAGCGGTTTTGGCGCGACTTCCTGCACATGTTCGATCCACTCCTTATAGAACCAGGCCGGAATGTGTTTGACCGCATCCAGACGAAAACCGTCGCAGCGGGTTTGCTCCATAATCCAGCGCGCCCAGTATTTGATCTCTTCCGTCACGGCATGATTACGAAAATCGATATTGGCGCCCATCAGGTAGTCGAAATTGCCCAGCTCGTCGTCAACCTGGTCATTCCAGCCGTCGCCGGTATAGTCGTTAACGATTTTAAAAACGCCGTCTTCGCCCGGATTTTCGATATGATCGACGCCGCTAAAGCATTTGTAATCCCAGATAAAGCGCGAGTATTGCCCGGCGCGGGCAGGGAAGGTGAAGCGCGTCCAGGCTTCGCATTCAACCGCATTATCACTGATTTGCGTGCGATCTTGTTGATTGACCCGGTTCACGCGTACTGCTTCTTTTTCATCAGCGCCCATTTTGTGGTTCACCACCACATCCAGCAGCACGGCAATGCCGTTCGCCTGCAGCGCGTCTATCGCGGCGAGCAGCTGCGCTTTTTCACCGTATTTGGTGCCGACAGAGCCTTTCTGGTCAAACTCGCCTAAATCAAACAAATCGTAGCTGTCATACCCTACGGAGCCGCCGCCCGCAGCACCTTTGTACGCAGGCGGAAGCCAGGCCATATTGATGCCGATATCGTTCAGCATGCCTGCGCGCTCACGCAGTTCCGGCCAGAGTTTGCCGCCTTGTGGGGAGTACCAGTGAAACGTTTGCAACAGGGTGGGGTTTTTCATCTTCCGTGCTCCAGAATGAGACGTTGGAAGTATGGCTGAGATTTCAGAAACGACGAGCCGTCCGGCACATATCGGCGGAATTAGCTGTGTTGGGAGATAAGAAAGGGAAGATGAGTGAAAGCGAAAACCGTAGCGGGTGATGGACTGTTCCTGCATCACCCGCCGGGCATGAGATTAGATCTCATTGGGGAATAAAATGTTTCCAGAGAGACGTCCATATGTCGAATGCAGGTTATGTTGTCGGGATGTCTGTCCAACCAATGTCCGCAGCTCGTCCATTCGCTGGCTTAACAGTTCTTTGAGTGAAACTTCATTTTCCAGAATTTGCTGGAGCAACGGGCGAATTTGCGCCTGCATTTGAGGCGCGACTTCACTAATGTCCTGGAACTGTGTCAGTTTCTCCACAGCGGTAATGTACTTCAACTCGTGCTCAATCAGTTCATCCCAACGCCCTTCCTTCGCGAGGTTAAGCATGGTGCGGCTGGTGACCAACAGCTGCTGATAGTGGTGGAGCAACCCGAAATTTGCTTCCATTAGTAAGTGTCCCGCGCGTTTTGATTATTGGGGCCAATTTCTTTCCAGGCATCAGCAATGTTGTTGAGCAACGTTGAAACTTCATCAATGGCGGAGAGGTCATTGTGGAGATTAGCCTGTAAAAGACGTCGTGTCATATAGTCATAAAGACTGTCCAGGTTTGCGGCGATCTCGCCACCGACTTCGTGGTCGAGACCGGCACGCAAACCGTTGGTAATGATATTAATAGCCTTTGAAAGCGCCTGTCCTTTACCGGGAATATCTCCCTGCTCAATCAGGATCGCAGCCCTTTTCATGGCGCTTAACGCGCCATCAAAAAGCAGTACCACAAGTTGATGCGGGCTGGCGCTCAGGACGGCGCTTTCCACGCCGACCTGAGCATAAGCCTGAGTTCCCGATTTCGTATACATTTCAAACCTCAACGAATACTTTATTAATTGGTCTTGTTAAATTGCTGGGTCAAATAGTTACCGGTTGACTCCAGTGACGACACCAGCGTACTTAAACTTGTAAATTGCGCTTTATAACGGGCCATGGTTGCCGTTATCTGATCGCTAACGCGGTCATACTGATCAGACAGCTTTTTCAGCGTCTTGTTAATCCCATCTGTTGCATTCTGCACAGTGCCGTCAGAACCCAGGAAATCTTCCAGCAGATTGCTGGCCTGAGTCGCAAAACCTGTTGTTTTGCCATCACCGGTCAGGAAAGAAATCACGTCAGTCGATTTTTCCGTCAGCGCTTTGTCAAGCTTGGTGCTGTCTACGGTCAGTTTACCGGACGTATCCTGAGTAATACCCAACTGCGACAGGATGTTGTAGCTGCCGGTATTGCTCTGGGAAGAGGACAACAGAGAGCGCAAACGCGTCTGAATGTTACGCAGCGTACCGTCACCCAGCAGATCACCGTTCGAGTTGTCCTGAGACGTACTACCCTGATCCACCTTCGTGTATTTTGTCTGGTTGGCAATGGTCGTTTGCAGTGAGTTATAGGCATCAACAAACGACTGCACCGCCGCAGTCATTGGCGCGTTATCTTTGGTTACCGCCAGCGTTTCGGGGCTGCCGATATTGGTCTTGTTCAGCGTCAGCGTTACGCCTTCCGGCGCATCGGTGATGGTGTTACTGCTACGCGTGATCGCAATGCCGTTGATCTTCAGGTTGGCGTCAGCGGCAGCAACCTGCTGCGTCATGGTATTGCTGGCGCTGCCGGCATTGCTTGAGTCGTAGCTGATGTAATTCGCCAGTTGCGTATCATTGGTCGTGATCGTCATCTGGTTGGTGGTGCCGCTATCACGCGAGGTCAGCGACAGATAGTAGCTGCTGTCATCGGCTTTAATGATACTGGCGGTCACACTGCCAGCTTTCGCGTTAATTGCATCACGGATATCCGCCAGGCTGGTCTTATCGCTTGCCAGCGTAACGGTTAGCGGATCTTTTTGACCCGGCTGCGTGATCGTAATGGTACGCGAGCTCAGGCTGCTATCACCTAACTCCGTATCTTTACTTGCCGCTTTCGGGCTGAGCAGAGACTGCGCTGCTGCCAGCGAAGTGACTTCAACAGAATAGGATCCTGCTGTTGCACTGGTCGCCAGTGAGGCGGTAAACGCCGTGTTGGTACTGGACACTTTGGCCGATGCAATTTTGGAAGTGTCTTTCAGCGCGTTGGCCGCTGTTTGCAGCTTGGTCAGCGACGTCTGGACGATACCCCATGCAGTGAGTTTTGCTTTATACGATGTCTGCTGAGTGGTAATTGGCGTCAGCCTTGTCTCTTCGGCCGTCTGCAGCTGGCTATAAAGTGTACTAAGTGACGAACTTAAGCTGGTGCCTGCTCCGATAGAACTAATAGTTGCCATTTCTTTATCCTTCAGTTTTAGACAATCACTGTGGGGATTATCGGCAGCGACTGCGAAAAGATTAGAGGGTTTTTTTTAAAACAATGGCGAAATAAAGATAAAGAATAGCGGGCAGTTTGCGGCTTTAAAAAAATGATCTTTTTTTCTAAAGGTTGCTAAGAGGCGGTCGATAATCAGGGTGACGGTGAGACTACCGTAGGCAGATGCCTGAATCTGATAACTTTTTTAAGGAATTACATCATGGCTGTTATTAATACTAACACCCTGTCTCTGATGACTCAGAACAACCTGACTAAATCTCAGTCTTCTCTGGGTACCTCGATCGAGCGTCTCTCTTCCGGTCTGCGTATCAACAGTGCAAAAGATGATGCTGCTGGCCAGGCGATTGCTAACCGCTTTACTTCCAACATCAACGGTCTGACCGTTGCTGCACGTAACGCGAACGACGGTATATCGCTGGCACAGACCGCTGAAGGCGCGCTGAGCGAAATCAACAACAACTTGCAGCGTATCCGTGACCTGACCGTTCAGGCGCAGAACAGCTCTAACTCTGCATCTGACATTGACTCCATCCAGGCTGAAGTTAACCAGCGTATGGAAGAAGTGAACCGCGTGACCACCCAGACCGACTTCAACGGCATCAAAGTGCTGAACACCGGTTCCGGCTCCAGCAGCTACAACTTCCAGGTTGGCGCGAAAGATGGCGAGCAGATCTCCATCAGCCTGACCTCTTCTGACTCTTACAACCTGTACAACGCTACCGGTGCAACGTCCCAGACTTCCGGCCAGACCATCAACGGTACTGCACGTACTACCGCTGCTGAAGGCTTCGACGTTCTGAGCGGTACAGTAAGCAGCGCTGGTGTGACCAACGGTAGCCCGCTGGCAGATATCGATGCGGCAATCAAAGCGGTTGACACTCAGCGCAGCCTGCTGGGTGCGTCCCAGAACCGTTTCGAATCCACCATCACCAACCTGAACAACACCGTGAACAACCTGTCTTCCGCACGCAGCCGTATTCAGGATTCTGACTACGCGACTGAAGTGTCGAACATGTCCCGCGCGCAGATCCTGCAGCAGGCTGGTTCTTCCGTACTGGCCCAGGCCAACCAGGTTCCGCAGACCATGCTGTCCCTGCTGCGTTAATCGCAGATTACGTAGTAGCAGAAAAGCGCCGCTTGTCGGCGCTTTTTTATTTGCCTGAAAAATAAGACGAATAAAAATTAAAAAACTCCTAAAGAGTTCGTTAACCCCGTCGATAACAATTAGGACGGTGATGAAGCCGCTGGCGCTTACCGGAATATAAATTTCTCAATGAAGGATAATTATCATGGCTGTTATTAATACTAACACCCTGTCGCTGATGACCCAGAACAACCTGACTAAATCTCAGTCTTCTCTGGGCACCTCGATCGAGCGTCTCTCTTCCGGTCTGCGTATCAACAGTGCAAAAGATGATGCTGCTGGCCAGGCGATTGCTAACCGCTTTACTTCCAACATCAACGGCCTGACCGTTGCTGCACGTAACGCGAACGACGGTATTTCTCTGGCGCAGACCGCTGAAGGCGCGCTGGGCGAAATCAACAACAACTTGCAGCGTATCCGTGACCTGACCGTTCAGGCGCAGAACAGTTCTAACTCTGCATCTGACATCGATTCCATCCAGGCTGAAGTTAACCAGCGTATGGAAGAAGTGAACCGTGTGACCACCCAGACCGACTTCAACGGCATCAAAGTGCTGAACACCGGTTCCGGCTCCAGCAGCTACAACTTCCAGGTTGGCGCGAAAGATGGCGAGCAGATCTCCATCAGCCTGAGCTCTTCTGACTCTTACAACCTGTACAACGCTACCGGTGCAACGTCCCAGACTTCCGGCCAGACCATCAACGGTACTGCACGTACTACCGCTGCTGAAGGCTTCGACGTTCTGAGCGGTACAGTAAGCAGCGCTGGTGTGACCAACGGTAGCCCGCTGGCAGATATCGATGCGGCAATCAAAGCGGTTGACTCACAGCGCAGCCTGCTGGGTGCGTCCCAGAACCGTTTCGAATCCACCATCACCAACCTGAACAACACCGTGAACAACCTGTCTTCCGCACGCAGCCGTATTCAGGATTCTGACTACGCGACTGAAGTGTCGAACATGTCCCGCGCGCAGATCCTGCAGCAGGCTGGTTCTTCCGTACTGGCCCAGGCCAACCAGGTTCCGCAGACCATGCTGTCCCTGCTGCGTTAATCGCAGATTACGTAGTAACAGAAAAGCGCCGCTTGTCGGCGCTTTTTTATTTTGTGATTTGCATATATTTTCGACGAAAATTGCTTAAAAGATGCAAAAACTCCTAAAGAGTTCTGCAAGGCCGTCGATAACAATTAGGACGGTGATGAAGCCGCTGGCCCATACCGGAATATAAATTTCTCACTGAAGGATAATTATCATGGCTGTTATTAATACTAACACCCTGTCGCTGATGACCCAGAACAACCTGACTAAATCTCAGTCTTCTCTGGGCACCTCGATCGAGCGTCTCTCTTCCGGTCTGCGTATCAACAGTGCAAAAGATGATGCTGCTGGCCAGGCGATTGCTAACCGCTTCACCTCCAACATCAACGGTCTGACCGTTGCTGCACGTAACGCGAACGACGGTATCTCTCTGGCGCAGACCGCTGAAGGCGCGCTGGGCGAAATCAACAACAACTTGCAGCGTATCCGTGACCTGACCGTTCAGGCGCAGAACAGCTCTAACTCTGCATCTGACATTGACTCCATCCAGGCTGAAGTTAACCAGCGTATGGAAGAAGTGAACCGTGTTACCACCCAGACCGACTTCAACGGCATCAAAGTGCTGAACACCGGTTCCGGCTCCAGCAGCTACAACTTCCAGGTTGGCGCGAAAGATGGCGAGCAGATCTCCATCAGCCTGAGCTCTTCCAACTCTTACAACCTGTACAACGCTACCGGTGCAACGTCCCAGACTTCCGGCCAGACCATCAACGGTACTGCACGTACTACCGCTGCTGAAGGCTTCGACGTTCTGAGCGGTACAGTAAGCAGCGCTGGTGCGACTGACGGCAACCCGCTGGCAGATATCGATGCGGCAATCAAAGCGGTTGACTCACAGCGCAGCCTGCTGGGTGCATCCCAGAACCGTTTCGAATCCACCATCACCAACCTGAACAACACCGTGAACAACCTGTCTTCCGCACGCAGCCGTATTCAGGATTCTGACTACGCGACTGAAGTGTCGAACATGTCCCGCGCGCAGATCCTGCAGCAGGCTGGTTCTTCCGTACTGGCCCAGGCCAACCAGGTTCCGCAGACCATGCTGTCCCTGCTGCGTTAATTCGCAACCCTTTAAAAAAGGCATCTTCGGATGCCTTTTTTTATGTGCAATCGCCAGATATAACGCCTTTTCTGTTAGCTGTTTTGCCTCTCGATCTTTCTTCCGTCCTCCAGAATATTGCATAACGACAGGAACGCCTTTTGCTATCACCCCGGTGGTTTACCCGGTGATATGAGGATGACAGATGCAAAGCATACTAATTAGCGTTGATCAATTTGACGCTTTTACCCCCCATACCTCCGAACTTCTCGACATTGCAGACGCCTTGCTGGCCAAAGGCTGGCGCGTGGATGTTATTAGCTCAACCGCCGGGCAGAAATTAACGAGTGAAATAGCACGCCTGAGCGCGACAGGGCGTTTTACTGTCATCACTGAAAAGCAGGTCGCGCTGGACACCTATTACAACATCATCTGGATTTACCGCGGTTTCTTTAGCGAAAAGTTACTCGATGCCATCGAAGCCGGAAAACTGGACGGCGCGATGGTTTTCCGCCATTTCAGTGACTACAACGATCTCTACCTACCGTGGGGCGTGGCGCTGGAAAACCAGTTTGCCGCGCTGACGCTGGATCTCTCCCCGCGCACGTCTGCCATCCTGTTACAGACCGGAGTGGAGAGTGCGCAGCTCAAACATTTGCCGTGGTCAGTACCGGCCAGCTTTGGCGCTTTTACCCGCACGCGCGACGCGCAAACCTTGTCTCGCGTACTTTATATGGCGGGCAAAATATCGGCGGAAATGTATGAAGTCCAACAGCAGGCGAGGGAGGCAGGCATCCAGATTGAGTGGTTCGATCTGAGCCAGCAGGTGCAACGCCTCGAACCGGCGTGGCTGGAACAGTATGACGTGATCATCGGGAATGACGAAAGCGTGTCGAAAGCACTGACGCTTGGGATCCCGCTGTTCCTGGTTAACGAAGGTTACGTTGAAGGGTATCTGAATGCCGATAACCTGGCGCGTCATGAAGCCGATCATTTCTGCGCACTTACGTTGCACAACTGCCCGGACGCCAATGAATGGGTAGAACTGCTGCAAAGTGGTTATGCCAGTGCGCGCGAGTGGGCACTGGCGCAGCGCGCGACTTTTGTCAGTAAATGGACACTGGATACCGCGCTGGAGGCGATTTTTACGCTGCCTTTGGCGGAAAAAAAACGCCAGTTGGATGACAAAGCGCGTTATACGCTGAACTTCCACAGTAAAGCCGTGCTGGCGCAACAGCAGACCAGCGAGTACTCCTTCAGCCGCTGGCTGGAGGATCGCCAGATTAGCGATGCACGGCGGGAAGCGCTGCGCTCTTTCGCCGGTGCAAACCCGGACAAAGCCAGTATCGGCGTGATTATCCTTGGCGATAACGACCGCAGCACGCACACGAGAACCTCAGTTGAAAGTCAGTCGCTGGCTGCCGCCAGCATTGATGTCATTGCTGATGATAACGCCTGGCCTGCGGCAGTAAATGCGCTGCTAAGTACGCGTGATGCCGATGCGCTGTTACTTATCCCCGCCGGTTTTACGTTGCGAGACGATGCGTTGTTACGCTTTGCCGAGCAACGGATGCAACAACAAAATGCCTGGTTGTTTTACTGCGATGAAATGACGCGCGCGGAAAATGGCGAACCGCTACTGACGCTGCGCCCGGATGTAAACATTGATCTGCTGCGCGGTGTGCCGTATGTCGGCCGCGTTTTGCTTTTTTCGCGTGATATTGCCCGCCAGCTCGGTGGATTGAATAGCCAATATCCGCAGGCGGCGATGATCGATCTGCTATGGCGCTTTGTTGAAGGGCAGGGAACACCAGCGTTGGGCCGCGTTGCTGAGGTGCTGGTGGAAAGCCCGGAAGTAGCGTCATGCTGGAGCGAAAACCCGGAGGTGGTAGGCGAGTGCGAAGAGATTTTGTTGGCTCACCTGCAACGGCTTGGCATTCAGGCCTCGCTGGACGAGGGGTTATCGGCGAACATCAAACGCTTGCGCTACCACTGGGACGCAAAGCCGCTGGTGTCGATCATTATTCCCACCCGCGATCGCTTTGCGCTGCTTAAACGCTGCATTGAAAGTTTGATGGAGAAAACGCGTTATCAACACTATGAGTTGTTAATTGTCGATAACCAGTCGGTAGAAGAGGATGCCTGCCGTTTCCTCAATGATCTGGCGGCATCAGGCATCGATCAGGTACGCATTTTGCGCTACGACGCGCCGTTTAACTTTGCTGAAATCAACAATGCGGCGGCGCAACAGGCGCGCGGTGAGGTGCTGGTCTTTCTCAATAATGATTGTGAAATTATTGATGGCGGCTGGCTTGAGGCCTTGCTGGAGCAAACGTTACGCCCGGAAGTGGGGCTGGTTGGCGCGCGTCTGGAGTATCAGGATGGCCGTATTCAGCATGGCGGCTTTTTGCTCGGTGTGCAGCATGGTGTGGACGTGGCTTTTGACGGTGCAGATGGCGAAAGCAACGGCTTTCAGCACTATCTGAAAACGCCGCGCAACCTGGCGGCAGTCAGCGCTTCCTGCATGATGGTGCGCAAAGAGGTCTTTTTCGCCCTCAACGGTTTTAACCAGGAAACGTATCCGGTCTATTTTGCCGATGTCGATCTTGGGCTACGCGCGCAGCAACACGGCTATCTCAATGTCTGGACACCGTACGCCCGCGTCAAACATATGGGCGGGGCGACACGCCTGCTGGGCAATAAGATTGATGTGCAGGAACGCCCGCTGCTGCCGGACTTTGCCACGCTGCGTGAAGAGTGGCGGCAAGGTCTGCTCGCAGAACCGTCATACCACCCGTTAATGCAAAAAGCAGGGCAGGCGTTCACGCTCAGCGCGAGCCTGGCGCGCTTGCATCAGCCGTTGCCGGGACGCCCGCTGCCGGTGGTACTGGCGCACCATGTTAACTGGGTCGGCGGTGGGCACCACCGCGTAATGCAACCCTTCAAAGCGCTGGAACGCCATTTAATGATTGAAGGCGGGCTGACCAACACCATTCCTGGTGTGATGGAAGCCGCGCAGCAGCAGCCGGATGTCATTTTGCTAGAGCTGATTACCGGCAGCCGTTTCCCGCAGATTATTCAACAGTTGCGCAGCACCAGTAACGCCAAAATCGTGCTCGAATATGATGACTACCTGCTCAATGTGCCGATCAAAAATGGTTCTCGTCAGCACTTCCCGCAGCAAATGGTGAAGAATTTTCGCAAAGTCGTCGACAGCGCCGACTGGCTGGTGGTTTCCACCGCGCCGCTGGCGGATGCCTATAGCCGTTTCCATAGCGACATTCGCATTGCGCAAAACCGCCTTGCGCCGAACCAGTGGGAACATCTGTTCAGCGAGCGCGGCACGGGCAAAAAAGTGCGTGTTGGCTGGGCTGGCGGCAGTTCTCATGCTGGCGATCTGGAGATCTTATTGCCGTTGATTAAAGAGCTGGAAGGGAAAGTCGAATGGGTCTTTATGGGTATGAAGCCGCGCAATGTACGCTGCGAATTCCACCCTGGCGTGCCGTTTGAAATGTATCCGGAAAAACTGGCCAGTCTCAATCTCGACCTGGCGTTGGTGCCGCTGGAAATCAATCAATTCAACGAATGTAAAAGTAACTTGCGTCTGCTGGAAATCGGCACCTGCGGCGTGCCGATCATCGCCACCGATATTGTGCCTTACCGTTGCGATCTGCCGGTTACGCTGGTGGAAAACCGCTTCAAAGACTGGATGAACGCGGTTCAGGCTTATATTAATGATGCCGATTTACGTCATCGTCAGGGCGATGCGCTGCGTGAAGCGGTGCTGAATAACTGGTATTTGCGCGGCGCAGGTCTGGATGACTGGCAGCAGGGCTGGTTACCGAAAGCATAATTTTCTCTGCCAGGCCGGCGGGCCTGGCAAACGTTCAAGGAATATCGATGAATAACCTCGCTCAGTACCCCTATCTGATTGTGGCACCCGATTACTCGGAGGCGTCTGCCGGGATACAAGTGCTGCATTTTTTTTGCCAGACCATAAACAACTCGGGCGGCAAAGCGTGGATTGTGGGGGGAAAGGTGAATCCGAAATGGAACACGCCGCGCCTTACCGAAGAAGAGTACGCACATTTACAGAAATCAGGCGAGCCGTGGATTGCGGTGTACCCGGAAGTAACGAGTGGCAACCCGCTGCGTGCGCCGGTGGTGGCGCGCTATATGCTCAACAGAGAAGGGGTGATGAATGGCAATCGCCTCGATTTTTCACCTGATGATCTGTTTTTCTGGTATCGCGTGGAGTTCGCCGAAAAAGAGTATCAACCGGCGCTGTTAAATATTGAGAATTACGATCTCGATCTGTTCCAGGATGATAATCCGCATAAGGATCTGGACTTACTCTATATTAACCGCTTACCCGCCAGCGTTATTGAATATGACAAACTGCCGAAAAATCTGACGGTACTGAGTATGCAAAACCCGCTGCCGCTGGATGAATTGGCAAAAGTTCTCAAGCGCGGACGCGTGTTATATACCTATGAATCTTCCGGTACCTGTCTGCTGGCTAACTTATGTGGTTGCCCGGTCGTTGGGTTAATCGCGCCAGGCTACGAAAGCTATGCGTTGAGTGAAAAAACGATACGCGAAAACGGCAATGCAGGTTATACGCTGGTTAATACCCCGGAAGCTATCGAACATGCACGCCAAAACCTCTACAAGTCCCGCGAGCAATTATTGCTGAGACGTGAAAGATCGCTGGTGCAATTCAGGGACTTCATAGAAAAAACACAATCTAAAGCGCAAGAAAAAGCACAAGAACATTACCGCAATACGTTTCAGGGGTGGCTTGAAAATAGAGTGGCGGGAAAACGCATTGATATGCGCTCTTCGCAGGCGTTGTTGTTCGTTATTCTGAATCCGCATGGCGATCGCGCCTCTGTGACTCTGACCGTGGATTCTTTGCGTGCACAATTAGGTGATTTGCCGAATGCCAGAATCCTGATCGTTGAGGATGGCGTTGATCATGACGAAACGGATAGCACCCTTTCCGTTGTCGATTTTCAGCATTACCAGCACAATTTTGCCAACCTTGTTCAGGCGGTCGCTGCCGACTGGTTACAGGTGGTTCCTGCCGGTGTGATTTATACGCAAGACAGCGTGTATCGCTTAGCGCAGACACTGCAAGAACGTTCTGCTGTGCAGGCTATTTATGCTGACGAAGCAGTCAGACATGCGGATTCAGTGACACATTTTTTCAAGCCAGAGTTTAATCTCGATCTGTTCTTTAGTGCGCCGTCCCGTTATTTGCAACGGGTTTTCTTCCGCGCGTCGGCATGGCTGGAATGCGGTGGCTGGGACAATAACGCAGGGTCGGCTTTTGAATTCGACCTCATTACAAAATTAATTGCCCGTTATGACATTGCCTCCATTGGTCATTATGCGGATATCGTCAATATTGTTGATGAGAAGATACTCACTCCCGCAAGTATTGAAATTGAGGGCGGCATCGTTGGTTCTTTCGCCGCGCAGCGTAATTTGCCAGTAGATCATGTGGAGTATAACGACGGTGTCGCGTGGCGGATCCATTACCCCCTGAATAATATGGGGCGGGTGAGTATTATCTTAACCCATAATCATGATGCTAATTTGATGACGCGCTGTATCGCGTCGCTGGTGGATAACACCGAATGGCATGATTATGAAATTATTATTCCTGTGATAATCACAGCCGACGCGATTGTTTTGCAGACCGCGCGGGAAGTTGAAAAACTGTTACCCGGCAAGGTTCAGGTGCTTGATCTGGGTAAGTGCAGTGAGGTGCAGGCAGTAAACATTGCGGCGTCACACGCTGCGGGCGCCTCTTTGTTGTTATTAGACGTCAGATCGGTTTTCGTCTTAAAAAGCTGGTTAAACACTTTACTCAATCCTATGGTGCGACCCGAAGTAGCGTGCAGCGGGCCGAAGATTATTAGCTTTGATAAAAAGCTCATCAGCGCAGGGATGATTGTCGGCGCAGATAACGGGATCGCGAATGTCGGTACTGGAGAAGACTGGCAGTCTTTCGGGTATCAGGCTCGGTATCAATGTGAACAAAACTACTCCGTGCTCAATAGTCTGTGTCTGCTTATCAAAAAAGAATGTTTTGCGCAGGCAGGCGGATTGGATGAAAAATACACGTCGCTTGAAGTGAGTTCGGCGGCATTTTGCCTTGCGCTGCAAAAAATGGGCTACGTTTCTGTCTGGTCGCCTTATAGCATTATTGCCTCGGACAATTATCACTTTATGGATAATGAGTACCGGCAATCTCTGTTATCGCAAATGACGGCGCTGATGAAGGATTTCAGCGAGGTATTTGCAAACGATCCCGCTTATAGCCAGCATTTGTCGCTAAGTTCACCTCTCTTTACGCTGGACGCTAGCGTTACACAAAAACGTGTTTCCGTAAGCCCGGAACAAATGCCAGTGGTGTTGTTGGTATGGCGTTCGCAGACCGTTTATACAAAACGGTTAACACACTATTTCCGCATGATGGAAGAAGCCGGAGATATTACGTTCATTATCAAGGATGCGTTGCCTGCGCTACCTGCGTTACTCAGAACGCGCCCCGCTATCACCATTTTGGACGCCCAGTTGAGTGAAAGTGATATCAGCACCATTACGCAGTTTCGCGCGCTGACGGGGCAGGTTGTGCATTGTCTTTTCGATGAAAATGCCGAGCCGCTGGTTTCTCGCCAGAGTAGCCAACCTCTGCCGTTTGATCGCTGGCTGGTATTAAATTCCGCGCTGGAAAAATGGGGACGGGGCAAGGGGCTGGACGTTTTGCGAATTCCTGATTATCTCCCGCAGGCATGGTTTGCACAGAATAAACCCGTAGCGGTAAATTCTCCCTGTCGCGTGTTATGCCCCATTTTTTCCCTCACCGGGAAAGAGCGGGATTTCATCTGGCAGTTGATCGAAAAAACGCATCACATTGTTGACTGGTATATTTTTGGCGAGTGTCCAGCCAACTGGAACCCGCTGGTGAAGGGCACCTTTAAATACCATGCTAACCCTGTCTCGGTGGAGACGCTGGATGCACTGAATCCGGATGCGGTGATTTTGTTCCGCGATAACAACCATGAGCATCGGTTTGCGGAAAGTTATGCCGTGTTGCAATACGCCGCCCGTAATATCGCCGTTCTCTGCAGCGATTTTCCTTGTTTCAGCGAGTATGACTTCGTGACGAAACTGAAACCTAAAATGGCGCTCTGGACGCAGGCCATTGAGGATTTCGCCAGGACACGCAACCCGGCCTGTGAGAATCAAGAGCAGATCACTACTCTGCTTAATGACCGCTACCTCTTTGATGCGTCTCGCCAGCAAGCACTGCTCGCAATGTTGAAATAATGCGCTCTTTTGCGGCAATGAAACCCGGTAGCGTCTTATTACCGGGGTTTCTGCTGAATAAGCGATTATTTCAGCCCCACCATTTTCCTACCGCCTGCGCAGGCTCTGGCAGTTTACCTTTAGCACGCAAGGGGAAAAGCGTAACAAAATGCCCCCTGTTTCACCGATAGCTCGCCAGGCGCGTCGTTATGATGAACAGATAATTCCTACGCGCGCAGGTTTGTCTATGGACAATAATATCTTTGTTACCAGCCCTCTTTTGCCACCGCTGGAAGAGTTTATTCCTTACCTTGAGAAGATCTGGAACAACCGGATCCTCACTAACGGCGGTGTTTTCCATCAGGAACTTGAGGAGGCGCTGGCAAGTTACCTGGGCGTGAAATATGTCTGCTTGTTCGCAAATGGTACGCTGGCGCTGCTCACCGCCTTGCAGGCGCTTCGGGTCACCGGGGAAGTGATTACCACGCCTTACTCCTTTGTAGCCACCTCGCATACACTCCTGTGGAATGGCCTGACGCCGGTTTTCGCTGACATCGATCCGCAAACGTACAATATCAATCCTGAGCGTGTCGAAGAGCTGATCACCCCGCAGACCACGGCGATCATGCCGGTTCACTGCTACGGCATTCCCTGCGATGTAGACAAAATCCAGCAGGTCGCGGATATCTACGGCCTGAAAGTGATCTATGACGCGGCGCACGCGTTTGGCGTGAAGAAAAACGGCGTCAGTATTTTGAATCACGGGGATTTGTCGGTTCTGAGCTTTCACGCAACGAAGGTGTTTAACACCTTCGAGGGCGGTGCGATTATTTGCCACGATGCGCGTACCAAGCAGCGCATCGATTATTTGAAAAACTTCGGTTTTGCCGGTGAAACACGCGTAGTGGCCCCGGGTATCAATGCCAAAATGAACGAAGTTGAAGCGGCATTCGGCTTGTTACAGCTTAAACATATCGATCAGGCGCTGGCCGATCGTCAGGCGCTTTACCTGCATTATGTGGAATTACTGCAAGGAATTGGCGGGGTGCATCTGCTGGATGTGCCTGCTGATGTGACCTGGAACCATGCCTACTTCCCGGTGTTGATTGAGCCAGAGTTCGGCATCGATCGCGATTCGCTCTATGACGTACTAAAAAGCGCAGGTATTTTAACGCGCCGCTATTTCTACCCGCTGATTAGCTCCTTCAGTATGTATCGCGGGCTTGCTTCCTCGCAGAAAGAGAACTTGCCGTGCGCAAATGTTATCGCTGACAAAGTGCTGTGCTTGCCGATTTATCCGGGGCTGGCGCGCGAAGATCAGAAACGTATTACCGACATCATTCGCGGCGTTGCGGCCACAGCGACACCGAGTGCGCCGGTTATTTCGCTGGAGGGCGCATGACGGCTATGCGCACGGCGATGATCCTCGATGCGGGATTTGCTTCGTTACCTTTACAGCGAGCGGTCAAAACGGCGGGTTTTACCACGCTGGTGTGCAGCGGTAAGCCGCACGATGCGGGGATGAAATCTGCGGATATTGCCAAAGTCCAAAATTACGCAGATTGCGATGCAGTGTTAGCCATTGCACGCGAACACAATATTGCGGCCATTACGCCTGGTGTTACCGATGTCTCGTACCTGACGGGAAGCCGCGTCGCTGCTGAGTTGGGCTTACCCGGTTTCGACACGCCGGATGTCAGCGACACGCTTTTTCTTAAAGATCGCTTCCGCGCCTGGGCAGAACAACAGGGTTATCCGATACCGCGTGCGGTTAGAAGCGTTGAGGAAGCGCGTCATCTCCCGTTTCCGTTGCTGGTAAAACCGATTGATGCTTATAGCGGTATCGGCATTACCCTGGTGCAGCAGGCTGAAGAACTTGACGATGCGGTGGCAAAAGCCCGTAGCGCTTCGCAAAACGGCGAGTGCGTGATTGAAACCTTTTGCCAGGGCGCGTTGTACAGCCACTCCGCGTTTATCCGCGGCGGGGAGATTGTCTGCGAATTTTTCGTCGATGAGTTTTGCACCGTTTATCCCTGGCAGGTCAACAGTAGCAGCTTGAGTCTTTCCCTGACGGAAAGCATGCGAGACCGCGTCAGCGAATGTATGCAAACCCTGGTGCGCCAGCTTCAGCTGGTCGACGGTTTGCTGCATACCCAGTTTATCGCCAATGACGATGATTTTTGGCTTATAGAACTTACCCGGCGCTGCCCGGGCGATCTCTATTCCCGTTTGATTGAGCTTTCAACCGGCGTTGATTATTCCAGCGCATTTGTTGCCCCATTCCTGGGTTGCCAGCATACCACTGCGTTTTCAGCGCGACGCCCTGCGCCTCTGCGCGCCATTGCGCGCCACACCATTTCCAGCGACATAGATACCCACTTTACCGGCTACCTTTTTGCGCCGCTGGCGGCACGCATTATCGAAACTATTCCGTTGAAATTGCCTGGCGATCGGCTGGAACCTGCGCCGCGTGACAGGGCGGGGTTGGTGTTTGCTGAATTTGATGATTTTGCTGAACTGGCGCGTTTGACGCCGCAGCTTAAAAACTATTTTTCTTTTAAAACGACGTAAGGACCGGATTATGGCAAAGCCCTTATCCCTGGCATTTATCGGCGGCGGCCTCAACTCTGCCATCGGTATGACCCATAAAATCGCCAGCCAGATGGATGGTCATTTCCAGTTATCTGCCGGTTGTTTCAGCCGGGATGACGCCCTTAACCGGCAAACCGGCATGGCCTGGGGGCTTGATGAGAGCAGGATTTACCAGGATGCGTTGACGCTGCTTGAGAAAGAGCACGCGCATCTGGATGCGGTAGTGGTGCTAACACCTACGCCCGCACACCGCGAAATTCTGATGGCGTGTCTGGAATATCCGCTGCCGATCATTTGTGAAAAAGCCTTAGTGGCGAGCGTCAAAGACGCTGAGGACATTCAGCAGCGCGTTGACGAGGTGAATAGCCAGCTCTATGTGACATTCAACTATACCGGTTACCCGATGGTGCGCGAATTACGCCAGCGCTTGCAAAGCGGCGCGCTGGGTCGGATTCAGCACGTAATGGTTGAGATGCCGCAAGAGGGTTTCAGCCGTTGTCGCAACGACGGCAGCATCGCGCTACCGCAAACCTGGCGGCGCACGGATAACGCGATCCCGACAGTATCGTTGGATCTTGGCGTACATGTCCATCAACTGGTGGAGTTCCTCACCGGGAAACATGCGCTGGATGTCTATGCCGTTAACAGCACCTTTGCCCGTGTGCCGGGCGTGGTGGACACGGTGAATATCGTGTCACGTTATAGCGATGATGTGGTGTGCAATTACTGGTATGGCAAGGCGGCGCTGGGTTATCGCAACGGTTTGCGGATCAGGGTTTACGGCACAGAAGGCAGTGCGGAATGGCTGCAAATGGAGCCCGAGTATTTACGTGTTGCCGATATCCACGGCAACGTCAGCATTATTGACCGCACGGCGAGTGACAACACGGTGGCGAACCAGGAGCGGTACTGCCGCTTTAAAGCAGGCCATCCCGCCGGGTTTATTGAAGCCTTTGCGAACTATTACTGTGACATCGCGGCAGCATTACGCGGCGAAGCGAATAGTTATGCTATTGGCTCGCAGGTGGCTTTGAAAGGATTAGCTTTCCTTGAAAGCGCCAACAAAAGCGCATTAGCGCAACAAAAAATCATACTGTGATTGCCACTTATTGTGTACTGAATGAGTCTCTGAGGTAGATATGTCTATTCTTGAAAAAATTTGCGAGTCCAGAAACCATTTTCTCGATACGATCGACGAAATGCAGAAGAATGGTCGTCCGTTGGTATTATGCGGTGCCGGTTATTTAGGGCAAAAAACGTGGGAATTTTTAACCAGCAAGAATGTGAAGGTTGATTATGTCGCAGTCAATGAGAAATATTTCACCGAAGGTTCAACCTTTTACGGTTACGATATCATCAATTTAGACCAGCTGACCCGGCAAGAAGGCACCTATAATTACATTCTGGCTATCCAGTATGTGAGCGCTGAATTAGAAGCGATGCTTGGAAACAACGCCGAAAGCATATTGATCTTTGATCACTCTTTTATTGGCGTGAATACCGATACGCTTTATACCGCCGAATTTTGTCAGGAAAATGAAGCTGTTTTGACCGAATTTTATAACTCTTTAGGCGATGAGCGCTCAAAAGAAACGCTGGCTGCGTTTATTAATCAGCGTATTTGCGCGCGTAGCTTGTACTATGGCAAGTATTTCGATCCTAACCACTACCTGGCAGAAGACCTGGTGCGCTTGCAGGACAATGAAGTGTATGTCGATTGCGGCGCCTACGACGGTGACAGCGTGGTTGCGTTCCTGAAAGCTGCACAGAAGCAGGGCGTGAAGAAACCCGCGAAAATCCTCGCTTTTGAACCGGAAGCAAAAAACTTCGCCTTATTACAACGCGCAGATATTGGTGATGTGGAACTCAAAGCCATCAATAAAGGTGTCTGGTCGGAAAATACAACATTGCGCTTTGATTCCGGAATGGATACCTCGTCTCGCTTAAGCGAAGGGGAAGGCAACACCTCCATTGATGTGGTCAGCATCGATAATGCCCTTGAAGGCACGAATTACGCTACATTTATCAAAATGGATATTGAGGGGGCGGAGCTGGAAGCCCTAAAAGGTGCGCAACATACCATTCGTGCATCTTTGCCTGTTCTGACGATTAGCTTGTATCACAAGCCGGAAGATTTGCTGACGATCCCGCAATACATTCGTGAACTGTCGGATAATTATCGTTTTTATTTGCGCGGGCATCATCCGGCGCTGGCTTTTGAGCTGGTGTTATATGCATTACCTGTCGGGAGAACGGTTCAATAAAGTCAAATAACCCCCATTTCACCCACTATTCATCCGATTAAAACCACTCCAGAATCGGATAATCGTGCCGATAACTCAATTAACGCAGGGCTGTTTATCGTGAATTCACTCTATACCGCTGAAGGTGTAATGGATAAACACTCGCTGTGGCAGCGTTATGTACCTCTTGTGCGTCACGAAGCATTGCGCCTGCAGGTGCGTTTGCCGGCGAGTGTGGAACTGGACGACCTGCTACAGGCGGGCGGTATCGGTTTACTGAATGCAGTAGACCGATATGACGCTCTGCAAGGAACGGCATTTACCACTTACGCAGTACAGCGTATTCGTGGGGCGATGCTGGACGAATTGCGCAGCCGCGATTGGGTGCCGCGCAGCGTTCGGCGTAATGCCCGCGAAGTGGCGCAGGCAATGGGGCAACTTGAGCAAGAACTGGGACGTAACGCGACGGAAACAGAAGTGTCGCAGCGTCTTGGAATTCCTGTAGAGGAATACCGTCAGATGCTGCTCGATACCAATAACAGCCAGCTTTTCTCCTACGATGAATGGCGGGAAGAGCATGGCGACAGTATCGAGCTGGTGACGGACGATCATCAACAGGAAAACCCGTTATTCCAGTTACTGGAAAGTAATTTACGTCACCGGGTCATGGAAGCGATTGAATCGCTGCCGGAACGTGAACAACTTGTCCTGACACTGTACTACCAGGAAGAACTCAATCTGAAAGAGATTGGTGCCGTTCTGGAAGTCGGGGAATCACGAGTCAGCCAGCTCCATAGCCAGGCCATTAAGCGCTTACGTACCAAGCTGGGTAAGTTATAGGTCAGTGATTCTGCATCACTCCTGGTAAATGCCGAACAACGCATTGACAACCAGGAGTTATCATGACGGTGCAGCAACCTAAAAGACGGCCTCTAAGCCGCTACCTTAAAGACTTTAAACACAGCCAGACGCATTGCGCACACTGCCACAAGCTGCTTGATCGCATCACACTGGTACGCCGGGGCGAAATCGTGAATAAGATCGCGATCTCGCGCCTGGATATGCTGTTGGATGAAGCGGCCTGGCAACAAGAGCAAAAAGAGTGGGTTGCACTCTGTCGTTTTTGCGGCGATCTGCACTGCAAAGAGCAGAGCGATTTCTTCGATATCATCGGTTTTAAACAATATCTTTTCGAACAAACCGAAATGAGCCACGGTACGGTGCGCGAGTATGTCGTGCGTTTGCGCCGCCTCGGCAACCATCTCACAGAACTCAACATTTCCCGACAGCTGCTTGAAGAAGGGTTCCTCGACGAAAATCTGGAACCGTGGTTACCTGCGACCAGTACCAATAATTATCGGATTGCCTTGCGCAAATATGCGCAGTTTAAAACCCAGATGCGTTTTGCTTCCGTGCAAAAAATCGCTGTGGGCGCAACATCTGATTTATATTAAAAAGGAATAAGATGTAGCCGAGTCGTGCTTGTACTTAGCGTCAGGCACCTTACACTACAGCCAATTTCTTTATCGGGGTAACTATGAAACTAGCACTTTTGGGACGTCAGGCGTTGATGGGTGTAATGGCCGTCGCGCTGGTAGCAGGGATGAGCGTGAAAACGTTCGCGGCGGAAAACCTGCTCAATAAAGTCAAAGAGCGTGGCACGCTGTTGGTGGGTCTGGAAGGCACGTATCCGCCGTTTAGTTTCCAGGGCGACGACGGCAAGCTAACTGGTTTTGAAGTGGAGTTCGCCGAAGCGTTGGCACAGCATCTTGGCGTAAAAGCATCCCTGAAACCCACCAAATGGGACGGCATGCTGGCATCGCTGGATTCTAAACGCATCGACGTGGTGATTAACCAGGTCACCATCTCCGATGAGCGTAAGAAAAAGTATGATTTCTCAACGCCGTATACCGTTTCTGGTATCCAGGCGTTGGTGAAGAAAGGAAACGAAGCGGGGATTAAATCCGCAGCGGATCTGAAAGGCAAAAAAGTGGGCGTTGGGCTTGGCACCAACTATGAAGAGTGGCTGCGTAAGAACGTGCAGGGCGTTGATATTCGCACCTATGATGATGACCCGACTAAATATCAGGATTTACGCGTTGGCCGTATTGACGCCATCCTGGTCGATCGTCTGGCCGCGCTGGATCTGGTGAAGAAAACCAAAGATACGCTGGCAGTGGCGGGAGATGCTTTCTCGCGTCAGGAATCCGGCGTTGCGCTGCGTAAAGGTAATGACGATTTGCTGAAAGCTATCGACGCAGCCATTGCCGAGATGCAAAAAGACGGCACCATGAAAACGCTGTCAGAAAAATGGTTTGGAGCGGATGTGACGAAGTAAACGTTGCCCGTTAAAAAAAGGCGCTTAATCAAGCGCCTTTTTTATTTCATCGATTTTAGCGTGCATAATAAAAACATTGGCTAACGTTACCTGGTCTTCGGAGATTTTATGTCCTTGCACAATGTGACCCGCTTTCCGCGCCTGGAGTTGATTGGCGCACCCACGCCGCTGGAGTATCTGCCGCGGCTTTCCGACTACCTCGGGCGCGAAATTTTTATTAAACGCGATGATGTGACGCCTGTTGCGATGGGCGGCAACAAGCTGCGCAAACTCGAGTTCCTGGCGGCGGATGCATTGCGCGAGGGCGCTGATACGCTAATTACCGCGGGGGCGATTCAATCCAATCATGTTCGCCAGACGGCGGCGGTAGCGGCGAAATTGGGCCTGCACTGTGTTGCGCTTTTGGAAAACCCAATAGGTACCACGGCGGAAAACTACCTGACCAATGGCAACCGCTTGCTGCTGGATCTGTTCAATGCGCAGATCGAAATGTGTGACGCATTGACAGATCCCACCGCACAACTAGAGGAACTGGCGACACGCATAGAGGCGCAGGGTTTCCGCCCTTATGTGATCCCGGTTGGTGGCTCAAACGCGCTGGGCGCAATGGGGTATGTGGAAAGCGCGCTGGAAATTGCACAGCAATGCGAAGGTGCGGTTAGCCTTTCATCGGTGGTGGTGGCTTCTGGCAGCGCGGGTACGCATGCCGGTCTGGCGGTTGGGCTGGAGCAACTGATGCCGGATGTGGAACTGGTTGGCGTGACGGTTTCGCGCAGCGTGGCGGATCAAAAACCGAAAGTGGTGACGCTGCAACAGGCTATCGCGAGGGAACTCGGATTGCAGGCCAACGCCGATATTCTGTTGTGGGATGACTACTTCGCGCCGGGCTATGGCACGCCGAATGATGAAGGAATGGAAGCGGTGAAATTGCTTGCCCGCCTGGAAGGCATTTTGCTCGATCCGGTTTATACCGGGAAAGCGATGGCCGGGTTGCTGGATGGTATTGAGCAGAATCGCTTTAAAGATAACGGACCCATCCTGTTTATCCATACGGGCGGCGCACCGGCGCTGTTTGCCTATCACCCCCATATTTAATTCCCAGGCAGAGCAAAAATAATGCAAGAAAGTCTACAACTGGTTATCGACTCTGCGCCTTACCTGTTAAAGGGCGCGGTATTTACACTGCAACTCAGTATTGGCGGGATGTTTTTTGGTTTATTGCTCGGCTTTCTGCTGGCTCTGATGCGCATGTCGTCGCTCTTACCTGTGCGCTGGCTGGCGCGTTTGTACATCTCGATTTTTCGCGGTACGCCGCTTATCGCACAGTTGTTTATGATCTATTACGGTCTGCCGCAGTTTGGTATTGAGTTGGATCCTATCCCGTCGGCGATGATTGGCCTGTCACTTAATACGGCAGCCTACGCGGCGGAGACGTTGCGCGCGGCTATTTCGTCTATCGATAAAGGGCAGTGGGAAGCGGCGGCCAGTATTGGTATGACGCCGTGGCAGACATTGCGTCGCGCTATTCTCCCGCAGGCCGCGCGTGTCGCGCTGCCGCCGCTGAGCAACAGTTTCATTAGCCTGGTGAAAGATACGTCACTGGCGGCAACCATTCAGGTGCCGGAGCTGTTCCGCCAGGCGCAATTGATAACGTCCCGCACGCTGGAAGTGTTCACCATGTACCTTGCGGCATCGCTGATTTACTGGGTGATGGCGACGGTACTCTCTTCCCTGCAAAACTATTTTGAACACCAGCTTAATCGTCAGGAGCGTGATCCGAAATGAGTGCTATCGACGTGAAAAATCTGGTGAAAAAATTCCACGGCCAGACGGTGTTGCACGGTATCGATCTTGAGGTGCAACAGGGCGAAGTGGTGGCGATTATTGGCCCGAGTGGCTCCGGTAAAACCACATTGTTGCGCAGTATTAACCTGCTTGAACAGCCGGAGAACGGCACTATCCGTGTTGGCGAAATCACCATTGATACCGCGCGATCGCTTAGCCAGCAGAAAAGCGCTATCCGTCGGTTACGCCAGCATGTTGGTTTTGTCTTTCAGAATTTCAATTTGTTCCCGCATCGGACAGTACTGGAAAACATTATTGAAGGGCCGGTGATCGTGAAAGGTGAGCCCAAGGAAGAGGCTGCTGCGCGCGCGCGCGAACTCTTGGAAAAAGTGGGGTTGAGTGGCAAAGAGAACAGTTACCCACGGCGTTTATCGGGTGGGCAGCAGCAGCGTGTAGCGATAGCTCGTGCGCTGGCGATGCGCCCGGACGTGATTCTTTTTGACGAGCCGACATCTGCGCTCGATCCTGAGCTGGTGGGCGAAGTGCTTAATGCCATTCGCCAACTGGCGCAAGAAAAGCGCACGATGGTGATTGTCACGCATGAGATGAGCTTTGCGCGTGACGTGGCGGACAGGGCAATTTTTATGGATCAGGGGCGTATTGTGGAACAGGGGCCCGCGAAAACGTTGTTTGCCGACCCGCAGCAACCGCGTACGCGTCAGTTTCTGGAAAAATTCCTCATGCAATAATGCTTTCGCGGTTCAGCACACATTACGGCTGAATCGCGTTAATTTCACTTAAGTTAAAATTCACTGTATTTATTACATGTACGTTTTGCAGGGATATTTCCCGACTATATGCTGTGTGTCTGAAACGCCCACCAGTTATTCTTTCCTAAGATGCCGTTAACGCTGGCGTTAAGCGCAACTTATTTCCAGATACATCGATATTTTATATTTATAATTAAGTTTTATGTGTTAGCTTATTGTATACAAAATAATGATTATTAAAACCAGGGGTATTACCGGTCGGTATGCAGGATATAGAATTCTTTACCTGGCGTCGTGACATGATGTCGCGGTTCCAGGAGATGACAACAGCCCAGGATGTTTATTCCGAATTACAGCGGCAGACACAGCTGCTGGAATTTGATTATTTTTCGCTTTGCGTTCGCCACCCGGTGCCTTTTACCCGGCCGAAGTTGAGCGTTGAAAGCTCTTATCCACAAGCGTGGATGCAGCATTATCAGGCAGAGAATTACTTTGCTATTGACCCGGTGCTTAAGGCTGAAAACTTCATTCAGGGACATCTTCCCTGGAATGACAAACTCTTTCACGATGCTATGGTTTTGTGGGATGCTGCGCGGGATCATGGATTGCGCAAAGGTATTTCGCAGTGCCTGATGTTGCCGAATCATGCAATGGGTTTTTTGTCCGTGTCGCGCACCAGCCTGTTTGGCAAAATGATGTCGGATGATGAAATTGAATTGCGCATGCAGACATTGGTGCAGTTAAGCCTGCTGGCATTAACTCGTCTGGAAGATCAGATGGTGCTGGCACCTGAAATGAAATTCAGTAAGCGTGAACGTGAAATTCTCAAGTGGACAGCGGAAGGTAAAACATCTGCAGAGATTGCGATGATTTTATCCATATCCGAAAACACAGTTAATTTTCATCAAAAAAATATGCAGAAGAAATTTAACGCGCCGAACAAAACACAGATCGCATGCTACGCAGCGGCAACAGGGATGATTTAAATAACCCTTCTGTTTTGCCCGGCAAAGATAGCCAGCTGACAAATCTCTTTTGGCAGCCGGTTATTATTTACTGGCGATAGGCTTGTTTAATTTGCTTAACAGTACCGGAAAATACCGCAGCCTGAGCGTCGTCTTCCATTTGTTCGATTTGCTTTTCCATTTTGATGATAACGCGTCCTGCGTCTGCCTGGCCCATCGCCTGCAGCATCAGTGTAATCATTGATTTCAGGCAGGAGACTTCCAGCGCCAGTTCCTTTGCATTATCAGCAGTGGAAAAATCAGGTGTGCTCAATTTATTTTCCTCGTTACGGTGTCGCGCAGGTGCGCGACGGACACTGTCAAAGCGGCGGAGTATACCATAATGACGGCAAAAGAAAGCAGTGGTTGTTTTTTGATCATTATTTTCAGTTTATTAAATTAAACCTGACGGTAATAAGCCGTGCTGTTTTTAATTGTCGAAGAATATATGTTTAAGCAAGGTTTAGTAGCAGTTAATTGTTGTTACATGTGAAGCGTGCTAATAGTCATATCTGCAAACACAATTTCGAGTAACTTTTTGAAAAGGCGGGCTAAAACTTTTTTAGCGCTGCGCTTGAAAAGATGGCGGAACTTTCCACGCTCTGTACAACTTAATTTCCAAAAACGCGAACAAAATCGAAAGTTACGGGTTTTTTAACCTTTCACTGTTAGATGAAAAAAAGTTAATATACGTTGAATTAGGCTTTTGTCGCGTTATCCCTATTCCGGAGATACTCCATTGATCAACGTACTACTTGTTGATGACCATGAACTGGTGCGCGCAGGGATACGACGCATTCTTGAAGACATTAAGGGCATAAAAGTTATCGGCGAGGTTAACTGTGGTGAAGATGCCATTAAATGGTGTCGCGCTAATACGGTTGATGTCGTTCTGATGGATATGAACATGCCTGGTATCGGCGGCCTCGAAGCGACGCGGAAAATCGCGCGTGGTAATGCTGATACCAAAGTGATTATGCTTACTGTCCACACGGAAAACCCGCTGCCCGCGAAAGTGATGCAGGCGGGAGCTGCAGGATACCTCAGCAAAGGTGCAGCGCCGCAGGAAATGGTGAACGCTATCCGCTCCGTGCAGTCTGGTCAGCGTTATATCGCTTCCGACATTGCTCAGCAAATGGCGCTTAGCCAAATCGAACCCGAAAAAACGGACTCGCCGTTCGACAGTTTGTCTGAACGTGAATTGCAGATTATGCTGATGATCACCAAAGGCCAGAAGGTCAATGAGATCTCAGAACAGCTACATCTGAGCCCCAAAACGGTGAATAGCTACCGCTATCGGATGTTCAGCAAATTGAACATACACGGTGACGTCGAACTGACGCATCTCGCTATTCGCCACGGGTTATGCAATGCGGAGACGTTATTAAGTCAGTGACTGAAGTTTTTGATTCGAAAGCATTTCTGAAAACGGTTACCAGTAAACCCGGCGTCTATCGTATGTATGATGCCGGTGGAACTGTTATCTATGTAGGTAAAGCGAAAGACCTGAAAAAACGGCTTTCCAGCTATTTCCGCAGCAACCTTGCCTCGCGTAAAACGGAAGCGCTGGTTGCACAGATCCAGCAGATTGATGTCACTGTTACCCATACGGAAACCGAAGCGTTGTTGCTTGAGCATAACTACATCAAGCTCTATCAGCCCCGGTATAACGTGCTGCTGCGTGACGATAAATCTTACCCGTTTATTTTTCTCAGCGGCGATACGCATCCTCGTCTTTCCATGCATCGCGGCGCTAAGCATGCGAAAGGGGAGTACTTCGGGCCTTTCCCGAACGGCTATGCCGTGCGCGAGACGTTGGCGCTGCTGCAGAAAATTTTCCCTGTTCGCCAGTGCGAGAACAGTGTCTATCGCAACCGTTCACGCCCCTGCCTGCAATACCAGATTGGCCGCTGTCTTGGGCCGTGTGTCGCCGGGTTGGTCAGCGAAGAGGAGTATGCGCAGCAGGTTGACTATGTGCGTCTCTTTCTTGCTGGTAAAGATGACCAGGTACTGACTCAGCTTATTGCTCGTATGGAAAAAGCCAGCCAGGCGCTGGAGTTTGAAGAAGCGGCGCGTGTCCGCGACCAGATTCAGGCCGTACGCCGCGTGACGGAAAAACAGTTTGTTTCTAATACTGGCGATGATTTGGATGTTATCGGCGTGGCTTTTGATGCCGGAATGGCCTGCGTACATGTGTTGTTTATCCGCCAGGGAAAAGTGCTTGGCAGTCGCAGCTATTTCCCGAAAGTGCCGGGCGGGACTGAGATTGGCGAAGTGGTAGAGACCTTTGTTGGTCAGTTCTATTTGCAGGGTAGCCAGATGCGTACCTTGCCGAGTGAAATTTTGCTCGATTTCAACTTGAGCGATAAAACTCTGCTGAGCGACTCGCTTTCCGAACTCGCTGGCCGGCGGGTGAATGTGCAAACCAAACCGCGCGGTGACCGTGCGCGTTACCTTAAGCTGGCGCGTACTAATGCCGCCACGGCGTTGGCAACTAAACTTTCTCAGCAATCCACGGTTCACCAGCGGCTTGCAGCACTGGCCAGCGTGCTTGAGCTGCCGGAAGTGAAACGCATGGAGTGTTTCGATATCAGCCACACGATGGGTGAGCAAACCGTGGCATCATGCGTTGTATTTGATGCCAATGGGCCATTGCGGGCGGAGTATCGACGCTACAACATCAATGGAATCACGCCGGGTGATGATTACGCAGCGATGAATCAGGTGCTGCGTCGTCGTTACGGTAAAGCGATCGAAGAGAGCAAAATCCCGGATGTGATCCTCATTGATGGTGGTAAAGGGCAGTTAGGGCAGGCGAAAGCCGTTTTTGCCGAACTGGATGTGGCGTGGGATAAAAATAAACCTTTGCTGCTGGGCGTGGCGAAAGGGGCCGATCGCAAAGCGGGTCTGGAGACGTTGTTCTTCGAGCCGGAAGGGGAGGGTTTTAGCCTGCCGCCGGACTCGCCAGCGCTGCACGTTATCCAGCATATTCGCGATGAGTCACACGATCACGCCATCAGCGGACATCGCAAAAAACGCGCGAAGGTGAAAAACACCAGTTCACTGGAAACCATTGAAGGCGTCGGGCCGAAGCGACGCCAGATGTTGTTAAAATACATGGGTGGTTTACAAGGTTTACTCAATGCAAGTATTGATGAAATCTCAAAAGTGCCGGGGATCTCGCAAGGACTGGCAGAAAAGATCTACTACTCGTTGAAACATTAAGGGCTCTGTAGCACCATAGAGCGAATATTTACGGACAACAGACAGTTAACGCCACTATGCGATTTAATATCCCTACGTTGCTTACCCTATTTCGCGTCATCCTGATCCCGTTTTTCGTGCTGGCGTTTTATCTTCCCTTTCCGTGGGCACCGTTTGTTTGTGCACTGATTTTCTGTTGTGCTGCGATAACCGACTGGTTTGACGGTTTTCTGGCGCGTCGCTGGAATCAAAGCACCCGTTTTGGTGCCTTCCTCGATCCTGTTGCTGACAAAGTGCTGGTCGCGATTGCGATGGTGCTGGTCGCCGAGCACTATCACAGCTGGTGGGTGACGCTGCCTGCGGCAACGATGATCGCACGAGAGATCATTATTTCCGCGCTGCGTGAATGGATGGCGGAAATGGGTAAGCGCAGCCGTGTGGCCGTTTCGTGGATTGGTAAAGTCAAAACCACTTCGCAGATGGTCGCGCTGGTATGGCTCCTCTGGCGTCCGAATATCTGGGTTGAATATGCCGGCATTGCGCTGTTTTTTGTTGCCGCAGTGTTAACGCTATGGTCAATGTTGCAATACCTCAACGCTGCGCGTGGCGATCTGCTTGAACCGTGATCGTTTCGTCGCAATTTTCAGCAAACGATCTGGGTTTTGAAAAATATCGTTGACTCAGTGCGTCAGGTAAGTAGAATGCAACGCATCGGAAGGCGGCATAACTCGCCAGATGATAGTAAAATCAAGTGATTAGAACAGAACTTGATAATGCGGGAATAGCTCAGTTGGTAGAGCACGACCTTGCCAAGGTCGGGGTCGCGAGTTCGAGTCTCGTTTCCCGCTCCAGTTTAAAGCATCGGCTATATTAGCGGGTGGGGGTTGCAAAACCTGTAGTATTCAGGCGCGTTAGCAAAGCGGTTATGTAGCGGATTGCAAATCCGTCTAGTCCGGTTCGACTCCGGAACGCGCCTCCAATTTCCTTCCCGAGCCCGGATGGTGGAATCGGTAGACACAAGGGATTTAAAATCCCTCGGCGTTCGCGCTGTGCGGGTTCAAGTCCCGCTCCGGGTACCATGGGAAAAAAGAAAAAATCAATGATAAGCAGTGTCGTGAAACCGCCCTTCAAGGCGGTTTTTTTATGCCTGTTTCCCCGCCTTCACCATTCGTTCTCCACTCGGTTTCACCTTATAAAGGGAGCATTGCTGCCCTACAAACCACAGGAATTATTGAAACCTTGCGGTTGTTTCTCTGCGTTGGCGATGCGTTTTTATGTCCTTATATTTCCTGCTCTCATTTCACCTTTCTTTCGAAGCGGCAATATAATCCGTGTTTTTGCTGGTGCGAGTAAGCTTCACCGTGTTTGTGCGATGGCAAGCTTCTGTATAGAACGTCGTGGGGAGTGCGCAAGATGCTGACCGATTAACGAGGGGAAGGGCGGTGTGAGCATGTACATTGAACAAGCCAGCACTCACACCTGATGACGGTAATTAACCGACTTCCGGCAACAACCCGGCGACAATAGAGAATTGAATGCCAATAATCGCGATACCGCAGGCAAAAATCAGACACAGCACCGGTTTGCCGCCGAGTACGCGATAACTGCTTTGCGGATGATGCTTGCGGCTTTGCCATGCCAGCATTGAAGGCAATAACAGCGCCAGTACGGAAAGTGCAACGCCGGCGTAACCCAACGCCATTACGAACCCACGTGGATAAAACAGCGCGAACGCCAGCGGCGGCAGAAAAGTGACGACTCCTGTCTGTAAACGTCCTGCGACATTGTTGCGGCGCTGGAACAAATCGGCAAGGTAATCAAAAAGACCGAGCGATACGCCAAGGAAAGAGGTCGCAAGCGCGAGGTCGGCAAACAGATGTACCGCTAACTCAACATGTGGCGACGCCACTACCTCGCGTAATGCCTGCAACAGACCGTTAAGCCCAGCCTGGCTGGCCAGCAGTCCGATGAACGTTGAGGAATCAATACTGCCAAGCGTCGCCAATTGCCAGAAAATATAGGTCACCAGCGGGATGGCGCTGCCAGTGATAAACACTCTGCGCAGTTTACGAATATTTCCGCCCATATAACTGACGATGCTTGGTACGCTGCCGTGAAAACCAAATGAGGTAAAAATGACTGGAATAGCAGACAGCGCCAGACCTTTTTCCAGCGGCATGGTCAGCAAATTAGCCTTATGAATATGTGGCATCAGCAGCGCCAGCATCACTATCAGAAACAAGAGTTTGGCGCTGAACAGAAAACGGTTAAACAGATCGACCAGGGAGGTTCCTGCGCACACGACGCCACCGGCAACGAGAGTGAACAGCAACACGCCAGTGATGGGCGAAAGCGAAATGTTAAGCCACGCACTGATGCTTGCGGCTAGCAATTCGCCTGCGCCGCTGATATATGCCGCCGTCAGCGCATACATCAAAAACATCATGCTAAAGCTTGTCACCCACTGACCATATTTCCCCAGATAACGTCGGGCCAGCGATCCAAGCCCGGTATCTGCCGGAACATGCTGATAAACCTCCAGCAGAAGAAGGGCGGTGTAACACATCACTGCCCATAAGGCGAAAAGTAAAACAAAAGTGGTCGCAAAACCTACGCCTGCCGCTGCCAGCGGCATTGCCAGCATTCCCGCGCCGATGGTTGTTCCGGCGACGATAAAAACACTACCAAGTGTTCGATTCTTCACGCTTTCCTCTGTAATAAAACGCACTGACAGCTCAAGATGCGGCGCAGAGTAAGACAATTCAGTGATTTCGTCAAACAACCGTTACATGCACTGTATTTATTTCTTTACAAATGTGACTCTTCGGGCCGTTGCACAGAGAAATTGCCGGATTTGCCCACTTCATCAGGAGCGTGTTTTTACGCGACAATCCGGCGTAACTTAAAAAATATTATAAGTTTTTAAAAATATTGAGGTTTGACAATGCCGGGTACTAATCCCTTTACAGCACGATGGTCGCGCAGCGGAAACCTGCTTTGTCACGGTCACTGGAAAATTAGCTGGCAAGGGGTAGAGATAACGTTGCCAGAGCCCCGGCAGGAAAAAGATATGGGAACGTGGGCAATCTATTCGATCATTGACCCGGATGATGAAACCTTTGTCCAGGGGCTGCCGGAAGATGAGTGGATTATTGATAACGTCGACTGGCTGACCGATCTGTTTTTCGAAAATGACATTCCGCTGGAAACGACAAATTATCGCTACTTTTACCATGCCGTGAATAAGCAGGACTGGCGATGCACCAGCTGTGCCGGATGCATGTAAACCTGTTTTAACGCAACGCCCGCATGAAATGTTGAGTTTATGATGCATCTTTTGGGGAGGATCTATGACATCCATTCACGGTCATGAAGTGTTGAATATGATGATTGAAACAGGTGAGCGCTATTCAAACGAGAGCCTGACGGCGGCAATTATTCATCGGTTTGGCGAAGCGGCGCGTTTTCATACCTGCTCAGCTGAAGGAATGACGGCGGCTGAACTGGTCGCGTTTCTGGCATCACGTGGAAAGTTTATTCCGGCGGAAGAGGGTTTTTCTACTCACGAAAGTAAAATTTGCAAGCATTAATAAAAAGGCGGTAAAGAATGTTCTTTACCGCCCGTAATATTAGTTTTGCGTGTCCAGCGTCGCCAGCTCTTTATCGATGAAATAGAGACCTTCACCGCTTTTACCTGCCAGTGTTAATTTATCAATCACTGATTTAAACAGTTTTTCTTCTTCATGTTGTTCCGCCACATACCATTGCAGGAAATTAAATGTTGGATAATCCTGAGTGGTCATCGCGACATGCGCCAGTTCGTTAATTTTCTGCGTGATCAGCTGTTCATGCTCGTACGTTGCGCGGAATAGAACATCAAGCGAAGCATAATCAGCTACCGGCGATTCAATGGTATTGATACGTGGCAAGCTGCCAGTGTCAGTCAGGTAATCAAACAGGCGCTGCATATGTGTCATCTCTTCCTGCGCGTGGCGACGCAGAAACGCGGCCGCACCTTCAAAACTATGGTAGCTGCACCAGGCGCTCATCTGCTGATAGAGCAGTGAAGAAAACAGTTCCAGATTCATTTGTTCATTTAATTTTTCGATCATCTCTGCTTTTAACATGGCGCGGCTCCATAAATATAATTATCAGGCGAAAGGTGCGCTCACTATAATTTGTTATTTAATTATTTGCAAAAGGTAAAATAAAAAATAAATATATTAAGAAGAGAATGAGAATAACACGCATTGCCAGGAATTAATTAAATAAATGAGAATTGTTTTTATCTTTAATAAAAAGAGAAGCCAGTAGAATTATACTGGCTTAAGAATTTACCAGGTCGGTTTGGTTTGTGTAAAAGCCACACCACGACACTGGTATTGAATAGTCACTTTCGTATTCATACAGACCGAGCCGCTAATCAGGCTACAGGTTTGCACCGGCTGACCGTAAGGCACTGCGGTGGCGTAACCCATCTGCTGGCACTGTTTATTAGCAGTCCCCTGCGCGGTGTAGTTATCATACTTGGCGGTTTGCATCATCGACTGGTTATAGCTCAGGCGCACCAGACCGCTGATGGTATCCACGCTACTGACTTCCGCTTCTTTCGTCATCGAGCATCCCGCGAGCAGGAGCAGCGAGGCGGCTACAACGATTCTCTTCATGAAATCACTCTGTTTCATTTTGGCATGATCTCATCTTATCGCGTTGATTTGCAGGCAATCGACAGAATAACCCGCCGAACAGCCTCTACTAATCGCGACGGCACTGCGCGAAGAGCAAAAACTGTGAGCCTGCTTCTGATTTTTAAAACCATTTTTCATTAAATTTGAAAGTATGTTTGTCAGGTAGTAAGGTTTAGCCAACCTTTGCTATCTGAAGCATGTCACAGGAGATCTAAAATGAAAATTGCACTGATGATGGAAAACAGCCAGGCGGCGAAAAACGCCATCATCCTCAAAGAGCTGAAGACGGTTGCCGATGAGAAAGATTTCCCGGTATTTAACGTCGGGATGAGCGATGAGAACGACCACCATCTGACCTATATCCACCTTGGTATTATGGCCAGTATTTTGCTGAATGCCAAAGCAGTGGATTTCGTGGTAACCGGCTGTGGCACTGGCCAGGGCGCGCTGATGTCACTGAATATCCACCCGGGTGTGGTGTGCGGTTACTGTATCGATCCGGCGGATGCTTTCCTGTTCGCTCAGATCAACAACGGTAACGCACTGGCGCTGCCGTTCGCGAAAGGTTTTGGCTGGGGCGCAGAACTGAACGTGCGCTTTATCTTTGAGAAAGCCTTTACTGGCCGCAAAGGGGAAGGTTACCCGCCGGAGCGCAAAGAACCGCAGGTGCGCAACGCGGGCATTCTGAACCAGGTCAAAGCGGCAGTGGTAAAAGAGAACTATCTCGATACACTGCGTGCGATCGACCGTGAACTGGTGAAAACCGCCGTTTCTGGTGAGCGTTTCCAGAAATGCTTCTTTGAAAACTGCCAGAACAAAGAGATTGAAGCCTTCGTTCGCGAAGTCCTCGCCTGATAATAAAAAGCCGCAACGTCTGTTGCGGCTCTCTTCTTTTTCCTTTCCTGCATCAGGCTTTCTGTTTACGCGACACGGCGCTACCCGCATCCTTCGTTAGCCGCAGCGTATCAAACATGCCTACCAGACAAATCAGCGCAATAAACACAAACGCCAGTCGAAAGCTGATCCCCTCAACGGCGGTTATATGTAACCACGTACTGAGATGCTCACCAATTCGAATACCAATTGCACCCAGCGTGATGCCTAAGCCCACTGCTAATTGTGTCGCCGTGCTGAATAACGTATTGGCATAACTCATTTGCGGCGACGGTACATCGGCAAACGCCAGCGTGCTGACGCCGGTGAACTGTACCGAACGGAACACGCCGCCGAGATAGAGGATCACAAATGTCAGCCACACCGGTGTATGCGGAGTCAATAATGCGCAGGCCAGCAGCGCTAACACATTGAGTGCGCCATTGATTAACAGCAGCTTTTTGAAACCCAGCCAGCGAATAAGCGGCGTAGTGGCAGGCTTGATGGAAAGGTTACCGGCAAACACCGCCAGCACTAACAACCCGGCGTGGAACGGATCCAAGCCGAATCCTACCTGAAACAGCAGCGGCAGCAGAAATGGCACGGCGCTAATTGAGGCGCGAAACAGGGAACCGCCGTACATAGTCACGCGAAATGTCGGCACTTTCATCGCATCGAGGCGGATCATCGGCCATTTTGCTCGCCTGAAATGGCGCAAAGTAAAAATAAGCATTGTCGCGCCGAGCACCAACAAACCCAGGGTTAATGCGCCTTGCGGATGTTCAGAACCCACCGCTTCCAGTGCATACACCAGGCTGACCATCGCGACTGCGGTAGCGATAAAACCGGGCAGATCAAACGGGCGGCGTTCCTCTTCACGAATATTAGGGATAATGCGTAACGCCAACGCAATCGCCAGCAGGCCCAACGGCACATTAATAAAGAAGATCCAGCGCCAGTCGGCATAGTGGGTAATAAAACCGCCGAGCGGCGGGCCGATAATGGGTGCGACCAGCGCGGGCCAGGTCAGCGTGGCGATGGCCGTGATTAATTGATGTTTCGGTGTGGTGCGCAGCACCGCAAGGCGGCCGACCGGCACCATTAACGCACCACCGATGCCTTGTAAAATCCGCATTGAGACAAACATATCAACGCTGGTCGAAAGCCCGCAAAGCACCGAGGCGAGGGTAAAAATAGCCAGCGCCAGCGAGAAGACGTTGCGCGCGCCAAAGCGATCGGCAATCCAGCCGCTGGCGGGGATCAGCACTGCAAGCGTTATCAAATACGCGCTAATACCAATATTGAGCGCAACGGCTTCCACGCCAAAGGTTTTTGCCATATCCGGCAACGCCGTGGCGATCACCGTACCGTCGATAAACTCCATAAAGAAAGCGCCGGCTACCAGTAGCGCAGCGGGAGAAAGACCTCCTGTCTTTCGCGAAAGGGTGCTTTCACGCATTGTGGGGCTGCCATTTAAAAAATAATTGAAGGAGCTAAAAAATGTTTTATAGCGCTAACTGCAGGATTCACATGTGAATTTTTAACAAAGCTACTGCATTTTTGATTTTTGAAACGTGATTCCTGTCACATTGAACTTGCTTTTTGTGATGCGCGTCATATTATATGTGCATTGAGACGTAACACCTGCATAACAAATCGCTGGAGTAAAAGATGAAACTGCGTAAAATCCTGAAGCATATGTTTGAAACCTATTGCAAAACTTTCAAAGACGTACCGCCAGGCGCTATGTTCTGATGATAAAAAAACCTGCCACGCGCAGGTTTTTTTATGCCCAAAATCCGCAGGAACAAGGGCGCAAAACTACTCTTACCCGGCATTTACCGCTACTATGACGCCCACCATTAAAGGAGCCTCATATGTCGCAAAATCTTTCGGCTGATCAAGAGCTGGTCTCGGATGTCGTGGCCTGCCAACTGGTCATTAAACAAATTCTCGATGTTATCGACGTTATCGCGCCAGTTGAAGTGCGTGAGAAAATGGCGAATCAATTAAAAAGCATCGATTTTTCCACCCATCCGGCAGCTGCCGATCCGGTAACGCGCCGCGCTATCCAAAAAGCCATTGCCTTAATTGAACTGAAATTCACCCCGCAGGGCGAAGCGCACTGATTTATTCTTGCTGTGTTGCGCCTGTCGGTCTGTGACACAGCGGGGATTTTGAAACGTTGTTTTGATCAACAATAAAGCCACTGAATTCAACCAACCTTGACCAGAAGGAGTCGGGAATGAAAAAAGTGGCGGTGTTGTTGGCCCCCGGTTTTGAAGAGGCGGAAGCGATTATCACCATTGATATTCTGCGCCGCTTGCAGATAGAGGTCGAAACGCTGGCCTGCGCGGAGTCCCGCGCGGTGGTCAGCTATCACAATATCCCCATGGTGGCAGACAGTACGCTAGCCGAGCGGCAGCATACGCTGTATGACGCCATCGTACTGCCCGGCGGTCCGCAGGGTAGCGTCAATCTCGCCGCCAACCCGGCGGTGCTGCAATTTGTTGAACACCATGACGCCGCTGGGAAATTCATTTGCCCAATCTGTTCGGCCGCCGCGCGCGTGCTGGGCGCTAACGGCTTACTGAAAGGTCGCCGCTATGTTTGCTCCGGCGATTTATATGAAAACGTGCGCGACGGTGAATATGTTGATGCACCGGTCGTGGAAGATGGCAACCTGATCAGCGGCAAAGGTCTGGGGTTGGCTTTCGATTTTGCCTTAACAATAGCCGCGCGGCTGCAAGGAAACGAAATTGCGGCGCGAGATCACGCCGAGCATATCTACTATAGCTGGTGATTTTTCCGCCCGGGTACGCTCTGTATCCGGGCACAAGGATAAGCTGGCTGACGTTATGGATTATTCAGCTTTCGCCCTTTCTATTTGTCAGACAAAAACGGCTGATTTTATGTGATAAATCGCTGAATTTATGTACGGAATTACTGTAATTCTGCCGTGTGATGCCGCTCTCCTATGGAGAATCAATTTCCCGCTAAAACTATTTCCAGCACAGAGCTCCAGGGGCGTATGGACTCTAATGCCTTGTTTTATGAACTTTTAAAAAAACTTATGAGTTGTTTTCCCTACATAAAAGAATGCTAAAGCTGGAGTTTACCATGCACAAATTCACTAAAGCGTTGGCGGCCATCGGCCTGGCTGCCGTTATGTCACAATCCGCTATCGCTGAAACCATGAAGCTCGGGTTTCTGGTTAAACAGCCGGAGGAGCCCTGGTTCCAGACGGAGTGGCGGTTCGCCGACAAGGCAGGCAAAGATTTAGGTTTTGAAGTGATCAAAATCGCCGTTCCCGACGGTGAGAAAACCCTGAACGCCATTGATAGCCTGGCGGCAAGCGGGGCGAAAGGTTTTGTTATTTGTACTCCCGATCCAAAACTGGGTTCTGCAATTGTGGCCAAAGCCCGCGGCTACGATATGAAAGTCATCACCGTGGACGACCAGTTCGTTAACGCCAAAGGTGAGCCAATGACGTCGGTGCCGTTAGTGATGATGGCGGCGAGTGAGATTGGCGCGCGTCAGGGCGATGAGTTGTACAAAGAGATGCAAAAACGTGGCTGGGATGTGAAACAGACCGGCGTGATGGCAATTACCGCCAATGAGCTGGATACTGCTCGCCGCCGCACTACCGGCTCCATGGACGCGCTGAAAAAAGCCGGTTTCCCGGAAAAACAGATCTACCAGGTACCGACAAAATCGAACGATATCCCCGGTGCGTTTGATGCCGGCAACTCCCTGCTGGTACAGCATCCGGAAGTCAAACACTGGCTGGTGCTGGGCATGAATGACAACACCGTGCTTGGTGGCGTGCGTGCTACGGAAGGTCAAGGCTTTAAAGCGGCGGACGTTATCGGTATCGGCATTAACGGCGTGGATGCGGTGAGCGAGCTGTCCAAAGCGCAAGCGACGGGCTTCTTTGGTTCTCTGCTGCCAAGCCCGGACGTTCACGGCTATAAAACCAGTGAGCTGCTGTACAACTGGGTGACCAAAGGTGTGGAACCGCCAAAATTCACCGCCGTTACGGATGTGGTGTTGATCACCCGCGATAACTTCAAAGAAGAGCTGGCGAAAAAAGGACTGTAATTCTCTGTTGGTTGCGCTCCCCGCATCTGCGGGGAGCCAGACGTACAATGAACTGTTTTGCGGAGACGTTATGCAACAGTCTACTCCTTACCTCTCGTTTCGCGGCATCGGTAAGTCTTTCCCCGGTGTGAAAGCGCTCAGCGAGATCAGTTTTGATTGTTATGCCGGGCAGGTTCACGCCTTGATGGGTGAGAACGGTGCCGGTAAATCAACGCTACTCAAAATCCTCAGCGGCAACTACGCGCCGACGACCGGTACGCTGGCAATAAAAGGAGAAGAGGTCTCCTTTGCCGATACGACCGCCGCGCTGAACGCTGGAGTAGCCATTATTTACCAGGAGCTGCATCTGGTGCCGGAAATGACCGTCGCCGAGAACATCTACCTGGGCCAGTTGCCGCATAAAGGCGGCATTGTGAACCGTTCACTGCTCAATTATGAAGCGGGTTTGCAGCTTAAGCATCTGGGGCTGGATATAGACCCACAAACACCGCTGAAATACCTCTCCATCGGCCAATGGCAGATGGTGGAAATTGCCAAGGCGCTGGCGCGTAACGCCAAAGTTATTGCCTTCGATGAACCCACCAGTTCCCTTTCGGCGCGTGAAATCGACAACCTGTTTCGCGTGATCCGCGAGCTGCGTAAAGAGGGGCGCGTCATCCTTTATGTCTCCCACCGTATGGAGGAGATATTTGCCCTGAGTGATGCCATTACGGTGTTTAAAGATGGCCGCTATGTGCGTACTTTTGCCGATATGCAGCAGGTGAACCATGACCAACTGGTGAAGGCAATGGTCGGGCGCGAGCTGGGCGATATTTACGGCTGGCAGCCGCGCGAATATGGCGAGCAACGTCTGCGCCTGGAGCAGGTGAAAGCGCCGGGCGTACGCACGCCGATTAGCCTGAGCGTGCGCAGCGGGGAAATTGTCGGCCTGTTTGGCCTCGTCGGTGCCGGTCGCAGTGAGTTGATGAAAGGGCTGTTTGGCGCAACGCAAATTACCGAAGGGCAGGTGTTTATCGATGGCGAGCTGGTCAATATCCACAAACCCGCTCACGCGATCCGTGCTGGCATGATGCTATGCCCGGAGGATCGCAAAGCCGAAGGCATTATCCCGGTTCACTCGGTGCAGGAGAACATCAATATCAGCGCCCGGCGCAAATACATTCGCGCAGGGTGTCTCATCAATAATGGCTGGGAGAGCGAAAACGCCGAACACCATATTCGCTCGCTCAATATCAAAACGCCGGGGGCGGATCAGCTGATTATGAATCTTTCCGGCGGTAACCAGCAGAAAGCCATTCTCGGGCGTTGGTTGTCGGAAGAGATGAAGGTGATCCTGCTCGATGAGCCTACGCGTGGGATTGACGTCGGGGCGAAACATGAAATCTACAACGTGATTTATGCGCTGGCGGCACGTGGTGTGGCGGTGCTGTTTGCTTCCAGTGATTTGCCGGAAGTCCTCGGCGTCGCCGACCGTATAGTGGTGATGCGTGAAGGCGAAATAGCCGGTGAGTTGTTACACGGTCAGGGCGATGAACAGCAGGCGCTGAGCCTTGCGATGCCGAAAGTGAGCCAGGCTGTCGCCTGAGTAAGGAGAATACGATGTCATCTTTAACTACGTCCCGTGCGCCGAAGTCGGCGTTCAGCTTCGGGCGCATCTGGGATCAGTTCGGCATGCTGGTGGTGTTCGCCGCACTGTTCATTGGTTGCGCTGTTTTCGTGCCGAACTTTGCCTCTTTCGTCAATATGAAAGGACTGGGGCTGGCAATTTCCATGTCCGGCATGGTGGCCTGCGGTATGCTTTTTTGCCTGGCGTCCGGCGATTTCGACCTCTCTGTCGCGTCTGTGATTGCCTGCGCCGGGGTGACCACGGCGGTAGTCATCAACCTCAGCGAAAGCCTGTGGATTGGGGTATTTGCCGGGTTGCTACTCGGTGTGGTGAGCGGGTTTATTAACGGCTTTGTCATTGCGCGTTTGAAAATCAACGCTCTGATAACCACGCTGGCAACAATGCAGATTGTGCGCGGGTTGGCCTATATCATCTCTGATGGTAAAGCGGTGGGGATTGAAGATGAGCGCTTCTTCACGCTCGGCTATGCTAACTGGCTTGGGTTGCCTGCGCCTATCTGGCTGACGGTCGGTTGCTTGATTATTTTTGGCTTCCTGCTTAATAAAACCACCTTTGGCCGTAATACGCTGGCAATTGGCGGTAACGAAGAGGCAGCAAGGCTGGCGGGTGTGCCAGTGGTCAGAACCAAGATCATTATCTTTGTGCTCTCAGGCCTTGTGTCAGCAGCGGCGGGGATTATTCTTGCTTCACGTATGACCAGCGGGCAGCCAATGACCTCGATCGGTTATGAGCTGATTGTTATTTCAGCCTGCGTGCTGGGGGGCGTGTCGCTGAAAGGTGGGATTGGTAAAATTTCCTACGTTGTGGCCGGTATCTTGATTCTGGGTACCGTGGAAAACGCGATGAACCTGCTGAATATCTCTCCCTTCTCACAATACGTTGTGCGCGGTTTGATCCTGCTGGCGGCGGTGATTTTCGACCGCTATAAACAAAAAGCCAAACGTACTGTTTGATGCTTATTGCTTAAATTTCGCACACAACCTATTAGTTTAACTCCAGACCTTACCAGCCGCTAATCCGGCTGGTAAGTCATGTTTAAAATGGCGAGCAGCGTCACACTGTCTATACTTACATGGCTAATGATAATGAGACGTTTGTGAAAAACGGCTCTCATCTAACACTGTAAGGAGGAAACCAGGGTGGAAGACGCACTATCGATACCGCCTCTCACTTCCGGTAATTTTGCCTTTTTTTTCGATTTGGATGGCACCCTCGCGGAGATCAAACCGCACCCGGATGATGTTTTTATCCCTGAAAATGTGCTGACCAGACTTTCATTGCTTGCTGAGCTAAATGACAGGGCGTTGGCATTGATTTCAGGGCGTTCAATTGCTGAGCTGGAACAGCTCGCCAAACCGTATTGTTTCCCGCTTGCCGGGGTACATGGGGCGGAGCGCCGCGATATCAATGGTCGAACCGAACGAATGACGTTACCGGAGGCGGTTTTGCAACCGCTGGAGCGTGAACTTCGGCATGGGATTGCCTCGCTTACCGGCGTTGAACTTGAAACTAAAGGGATGGCATTTGCACTGCATTATCGCCAGGCTCCGCAACATGAAGATGCGGTCTTTGCCCTGGCAAAATCGCTTATCTCACACTACCCGCAACTGGCGATGCAGCCGGGAAAATGCGTGGTAGAGCTGAAACCCACGGGCATTCATAAAGGCGCAGCTATTGAAGCTTTTATGCAAACGCCGCCCTTTCTCGGCAAGAAACCGGTGTTTCTTGGCGATGATCTGACTGACGAACATGGGTTTAAAGCCGTTAACAAACTTGGCGGCATATCGATAAAAGTCGGCCCGGGCGCAACACAGGCAAGGTGGCGTCTGGCTGGCGTAAATGATGTCTATCAATGGCTTGAAAAACTTGTCGACCATCAACAACAAGAACAACGGGCGCTAACAAACAGGAGAGATGGCTATGAGTCGCTTAGTCGTAGTATCTAATCGTATTGCTCCGCCTGATGATAAAAAATCCAGTGCTGGCGGGCTGGCTGTAGGGATCCTCGGGGCGCTAAAAGCGACCGGTGGGCTGTGGTTTGGCTGGAGCGGAGAGACCGGTGACGAAGATAAACCGCTAAAAAAGGTCACGAAGGGGAATATTACCTGGGCCTCGTTTAACCTCAGTGAAGAGCATTACGATCAATATTATTCGCAGTTTTCGAATGGGGTGTTGTGGCCCGCTTTCCACTATCGTCTGGATTTGGTTAAGTTCCAGCGGGAAGCCTGGGAAGGCTACCAGGATGTCAATGCGTTGCTGGCAGACAAGCTGCTGCCGCTGATTAAAGAAGACGACATTCTGTGGATCCATGATTACCATCTGTTGCCGTTCGCCAGCGAGCTGCGTAAGCGCGGCGTTAACAACCAGATCGGCTTCTTCCTGCATATTCCTTTCCCGACCCCGGAAATTTTCAATGCCTTGCCGCCGCACGCTGAGTTGCTTGAGCAACTGTGTGATTACGACTTGCTGGGCTTCCAGACTGAAAGCGATCGCCTGGCCTTCCTCGATAGCTTGTCGATGCAAACAAGGCTAACCACCCGCAGTGGGAAAGAGCATGTTGCCTGGGGCAAAACCTTCCGCACGGAAGTCTACCCAATCGGTATTGAGCCACAAGAAATCGCGCAACAAGCCGCCGGGCCATTACCGACCAAACTGGCGCAGTTGAAAAATGAACTGAAGAATGTGAAAAACATCTTCTCGGTGGAGCGTCTGGATTACTCCAAAGGCTTGCCGGAACGCTTCCTGGCATATGAAACCCTGCTTGAGAAGTTCCCTCAGCACCACGGTAAGATCCGTTATACGCAGATAGCGCCCACCTCGCGTGGCGAAGTGCAGGCCTACCAGGATATTCGTCATCAACTGGAAACAGAAGCCGGGCGCATCAATGGCAAATACGGTCAGCTTGGCTGGACGCCGCTTTATTACCTCAACCAGCATTTTGATCGCAAAGTGTTGATGAAGGTATTTCGCTATGCGGAAGTCGGGTTGGTGACACCGCTGCGCGACGGTATGAACCTGGTGGCGAAAGAGTACGTGGCGGCTCAGGATCCTGAAAATCCGGGGGTGTTAATTCTTTCTCAGTTTGCCGGTGCGGCGAACGAACTGACATCGGCGTTGATCGTCAACCCTTACGATCGCGATGATGTCGCGGCGGCGATGGACAGGGCATTAAGGATGCCGCTGGCGGAGCGTATTTCGCGCCATGCGGAGATGCTCAAAGTTATCAAGGAGAATGATATCCATCGCTGGCAGCAGAGGTTTATCAGCGATTTAAAGCGCATCACGCCACGTAGCGTACAAAGCCAGCTACAAAGCAAAGTGGCGACCTTTCCAAAGCTAGCCTGACGTAACGAACGCTCCCGCATCTGTCGGGAGCGTTTTACTCATGTAAAGGCACCAACAGCACATCCACTTCGCTGGACTGGACAATACTTTTCGCCGAGCAGACGGCGCGCGAGAAGAACGTCTGATTATGATTACCACACACCACTAAATCGACATCCTGGGTGCGACAGGTATGCAGAATATGCTTACTTAGCTCGCCGGAGGCAATCAGCGCCTGTTCGATGGGATAATTCGCGTTACGAACCAGTTCATCAAGAAACTGTTGTGTCTCTTCCAGCAGGACATCTCGGACGTTTTCCATCATTGGTGCTGCAAGCTGGTTATACAGTTCCGGGTCGGCGGCTAAGGTAATAAGGGTAATGCGGGCACTGGAAGGGCGGGCAATATCGACCGCTTTTGCCAGCAATTGTTGGCTCTCTGGCGTAACGGCTACGGCGACCAAAAGATGTGCATAAGCCATTTTCACTCCCCGATTTGAATCAAATTTTTCTCACCATTACTCCGATTCTTAAACCAGTGCAACCTGTGAATATGGCATGGATGTGAAGGTTATCATAAATATTCATTAATTATTCTTACGTAACGCTCTGGTCGCGCTTTAATCACCTTAATCGATTTTAAAAGCTTAACTAAAATTAAGAGAATTTAAGATCGAATTGTTAAATTATCGACCATGTTGATTAACAAAACTGCAATGGTTGCTTTGGGTGATTAATTAACTTTACTTAAAACATAATATATTGTTTTATATCACTTTTTAGCTTTGTTTCTTCAGTAGATACATATTGTCAAATGTAAATAGGGCAGCATCCTAATCCTCCGACCAGTTAACGTAGGTAAGAGCGCGTTTTGCATGCCTATTCGGGCAATTGGAATAGAAAAAGGGGTTGATCGCGCAAAAAAACATCAATTCACAAGCGAGACTGATAGATTTATTGTCCATATTCGGGTAAATTATGTGACGTGGATCACAAAAATTTCAAATTTCCGCACTGGTCAGATTGTATGTGGCAGCACCTACGAGTACAGTTGCGTCGAATTAGGAAAAATCTTAGTTCTTTGTAAGAAATGATTAAGAACGTTGTAAGGCAATTAACATTTGAGCGAAGCGCCTTATCGCAAGATCCTAGTCAGTTATGCATTTAGCCTTTCTTTTTTATACCGGGTTTTTTCCCGGCGACATCACGGGGTGCGGCTTAGCCGCATAAGATACAAGTTGGTTATTCGGGATGGGAAAAATGCATACATCCGAGTTGCTGAAACATGTTTATGACATTAATTTGTCGTATTTACTTCTTGCTCAGCGTTTGATCAGCCAGGACAAAGCGTCCGCAATGTTCCGTCTCGGTATTAATGAAGAGATGGCGACGACACTGGTTGAGTTAACCCTTCCGCAAATGGTGAAATTGGCTGAAACCAATCAGCTGATTTGCCAGTTCCGTTTTGACAATCATCAGACTATCACTCGTCTGACCCAAGAATCACGCGTGGACGATTTACAGCAAGTTCACACCGGGATTTTACTTTCAACCCGCCTGCTGAATGAGTCTTCACAGACTGGCGACGCGGCCAGGAAGAAAAGGGCATAAAGATGGGCGAAAAAAGCATTGTTCAGGAAGCTCGCGACATTCAGTTAGCAATGGAACTGATTACGCTGGGTGCGCGTTTACAAATGTTGGAGAGTGAGACGCAGCTTAGCCGCGGTCGTCTTATCAAACTCTACAAAGAGTTGCGTGGTAGCCCGCCGCCGAAAGGTATGCTGCCATTCTCCACCGACTGGTTTATGACCTGGGAACAAAACATCCACGCGTCTATGTTCTGTAACGCATGGCAATTTTTGTTGAAAACAGGCCTTTGCAGTGGCGTTGACGCAGTCATCAAAGCATACCGACTTTACCTCGAACAATGCCCTCATGCTGAGGAAACCCCGTTACTGGCGCTTACTCGTGCCTGGACGTTGGTTCGCTTCGTGGAAAGCGGAATGCTGGAGTTGTCACACTGTAATTGCTGTGGTGGTAATTTTATTACTCACGCACATCAGCCTGTTGGTAGCTTTGCCTGCAGTTTATGCCAGCCGCCGTCCCGCGCGGTAAAAAGACGTAAACTTTCCCAGGATGCTGCCGATATTATTCCACAACTGCTGGATGAACAGATCGATCAGGCTGTTTAACCGAATACAGGTGGAAACACTCCAGCAGCGGTGCAGTTATGCCGCTGCTTTTTTTTGCCTGTTACTCGCGTTAACCCTTTGAAATGTTTATCCCGAGCCTTAGTCATTAGCAGAAGGATGATGTCGTGCTTATCGTATTAGGTTACCTGGTTGTTCTTGGTGCAGTCTTTGGCGGTTATATGATGACCGGCGGAGAACTTGGGGCACTTTATCAACCGTCTGAACTGCTCATCATCGGGGGCGCGGGGATAGGTGCATTCATTGTTGGCAACAACGGTAAAGCTATCAAAGGAACGCTGAAAGCAATGCCTTTGCTGTTTCGCCGTTCGAAGTACACCAAAAGTATGTATATGGACTTGCTGGCGCTGCTGTATCGCCTGATGGCGAAATCACGTCAGCAAGGCATGTTCTCGCTGGAACGGGATATTGAAAACCCGAAAGAAAGCGAGATTTTCGCCAGCTACCCGCGCATTCTTGCGGATGCGACGATGCTTGAATTTATCGTGGATTATCTGCGACTTATCATCAGCGGCAATATGAATACCTTCGAAATTGAAGCGCTGATGGATGAAGAGATTGAAACCCACGAAAGTGAAGCCGAAGTCCCGGCGAACGCACTGGCAATGGTCGGTGACTCACTTCCTGCGTTCGGTATCGTGGCGGCGGTAATGGGTGTGGTACATGCGCTGGCCTCGGCGGATCGTCCGGCGGCGGAGTTGGGTGCGCTGATTGCGCATGCGATGGTGGGAACTTTCCTCGGTATTTTGTTGGCGTATGGTTTTATCTCTCCGCTGGCAAGCGTGCTTCGCCAGAAGAGTGCGGAAACCGCCAAGATGATGCAGTGTGTGAAGATAACCCTGCTGTCGAACCTGAACGGTTATGCGCCGCCGATCGCGGTTGAGTTTGGTCGTAAAACACTTTACTCCAGCGAGCGTCCGTCGTTTATCGAGCTGGACGAACATGTTCGTGCGGTCAGAAACCCTAACCAACAGACGACGACTGAGGACGCATGAAAAACCAGTCCCATCCAATCGTCGTCGTTAGACGAAAAAAACATAAAGGCCACGGTGGCGGCGCGCATGGCTCCTGGAAAATCGCCTATGCCGACTTTATGACGGCGATGATGGCATTTTTCCTGGTCATGTGGCTTATATCCATCTCAAGCCCGAAAGAGCTTATCCAGATCGCGGAGTATTTCCGCACGCCGTTGGCAACTGCGGTCACCGGTGGGCAGAGAATTTCGAACAGCGACAGCCCCATTCCGGGCGGTGGCGATGACTACACACAGCAACAGGGCGAAGTACAAAAACAGCCCAATATTGACGACCTGAAAAAACGCATGGAGCAGTCGCGCTTGAGTAAATTGCGCGGCGATCTGGACCAGTTAATTGAAGCCGATCCCAAACTGCGCGCATTGCGCCCGCATTTGAAAATCGACCTGGTGCAGGAAGGGTTGCGCATACAGATTATCGATAGCCAGAACCGGCCGATGTTTAAAACCGGCAGCGCGGAAGTCGAACCTTATATGCGCGATATTTTACGGGCGATTGCGCCAGTACTGAATGGCATTCCGAACAAAGTGAGCCTCTCCGGTCACACCGATGATGCCCCTTACGCTAACGGCGATAAAGGGTACAGCAACTGGGAGCTTTCCGCCGATCGCGCCAACGCGTCGCGCCGTGAGCTGGTTGCCGGTGGCCTGGATGATGGCAAAGTGATGCGCGTCGTTGGCATGGCGGCAACCATGCGCCTGGTCAATCGCGGCCCGGATGAAGCCATCAACCGTCGAATTAGTCTTTTGGTGCTGAACAAACAAGCAGAAGCGGCCATTCTGCATGAGAACGCCGAAAGTCAGAGTGCGCCAATAAGCGCGATTACACAGCCAGAGCCAGCGGCAGCGGCAGCACCCGCGCCAGCAGCCTCGTCTCCGGCAGCAGTTCCTACGTCGCCACAAGCCAATCCGAGGTGATAGCGTGAGCATGGATATTAGTGATTTTTACCAAACATTCTTTGATGAGGCCGACGAACTGTTGGCCGATATGGAACAACATTTATTGGACCTGGTGCCGGAAGCGCCGGATTCAGAACAGCTCAACGCCATCTTCCGTGCTGCACACTCTATTAAAGGCGGTGCGGGGACATTTGGCTTTACCATCTTGCAGGAAACAACCCACCTGATGGAAAACCTGCTTGATGAGGCTCGGCGTGGCGAGATGCAGCTAAACACCGACATTATCAACCTGTTTTTGGAAACCAAAGATATTATGCAGGAACAGCTCGATGCCTATAAAAGCTCGTCAGAGCCAGATGCCGCAAGCTTCGAATACATCTGTAATGCCCTGCGCCAGTTAGCGCTGGAGGCAAAAGGAGAGGCCGTTGCTGCTGCGAATGGTGCGAAACTCTCTGTTGTAGAGACAGCTGCGCTGGCCTCTGATGCGACAGCGCCCGCCGCTGAAAACGACGGCAAACTGCGAATCGTCCTTTCACGCCTGAAAGAGAGCGAAGTTGACTTACTCGAAGAAGAGCTGAGCAACCTCGGCACGCTGAGCGATGTCGTGAAGGGGAAAGATACCCTGAGCGTGACCATCGACGGCGGCGTGGGCGAAGACGACATTATCGCGGTGCTGTGCTTTGTTATCGAAGCGGATCAAATCGCTTTCGAAAAAGCAGCCCCGGCACCCGCGGCGACAGACGCTGAGGTCGAAATCCCGGTTGAAGTGGCTGACGCGTCGGCAACAACGGCTGTCCCGGCGGTGCAAGCGGCTCCGGCTGCGGCACCAGCGCTGAAAGCGGTGGCGAAAGAGCAACCGGCAGGTCGTGAGAAACCGGCAGCCCGCGCCAGCGAATCGACCAGTATCCGTGTTGCGGTCGAAAAAGTTGACCAATTGATCAACCTGGTCGGTGAACTGGTTATTACCCAGTCGATGCTGGCACAGCGCTCTAACGAGCTGGATCCGGTAACTCACGGTGACCTGATAACCAGCATGAGCCAGCTGCAACGCAACGCCCGCGACCTGCAGGAATCGGTGATGTCCATCCGTATGATGCCGATGGAATACGTCTTCAGCCGCTTCCCGCGCCTGGTTCGCGATCTGGCGAGCAAGCTTGATAAACAAGTAGAACTGACGCTGCAAGGCAGCTCAACCGAACTTGATAAGAGCTTGATCGAACGTATTATTGACCCGTTAACGCACCTGGTGCGTAACAGCCTCGACCACGGTATTGAAACGCCGCAAAAACGTGTGGAAGCAGGGAAGTCGCCTATCGGTAACCTGATTCTGTCGGCGGAACACCAGGGCGGGAACATCTGTATTGAAGTGACCGACGATGGCGCAGGTCTGAACCGTGAGCGTATCCTGGCGAAAGCGATTTCGCAGGGGATGGCTGTGAACGAGAACATGACCGATGAAGATGTGGGCATGCTGATTTTCGCCCCGGGCTTCTCGACTGCTGAGCAGGTGACGGACGTTTCCGGACGCGGCGTGGGCATGGACGTGGTGAAACGTAACATCCAGGAGATGGGCGGCCACGTTGAAATCAAATCCAGGCAGGGCACTGGCACGACCATTCGTATTCTGCTGCCGCTGACGCTGGCGATCCTTGACGGCATGTCAGTAAAAGTGAACAACGAGGTCTTTATCCTGCCGTTGAACGCGGTGATGGAATCGCTGCAACCGCGCGAAGAAGACCTGCATCCGCTGGCCGGCGGTGAGCGCGTGCTGGAAGTGCGCGGTGAATATCTGCCGCTGGTGGAACTGTGGAAAGTCTTTGACGTTATGGGCGCAAAAACCGAGGCCACGCAGGGGATTGTCGTTATTCTGCAAAGCGCGGGTCGTCGCTATGCATTGCTGGTGGATCAACTGATTGGTCAGCATCAAGTGGTGGTGAAAAACCTGGAAAGCAACTATCGCAAAGTGCCGGGCATTTCTGCTGCCACTATCCTTGGGGATGGTAGCGTTGCGCTGATCGTTGACGTATCAGCGTTGCAGGGATTGAATCGTGAACATCGTATGGCGCACACAGCCGCCTGATTTAGTTAAGAAGGTATAAAACATGACCGGTATGAGTAATGTAGCAAAACTGGCGGGCGAGCCATCAGGTCAGGAGTTCCTGGTTTTCACTCTGGGCGATGAAGAATACGGAATCGATATTCTCAAAGTGCAGGAAATTCGTGGCTATGATCAGGTGACCCGAATCGCCAATACCCCCGACTTTATCAAAGGCGTCACCAACCTGCGCGGTGTGATTGTGCCGATTGTCGACCTGCGCGTGAAGTTCAGCCAGGGCGATGTCGAGTATGATGAAAACACGGTCGTTATCGTGCTGAATCTCGGTCAGCGCGTGGTAGGGATTGTGGTTGATGGTGTTTCCGACGTCCTGTCGCTGGCATCTGACCAGATCCGTCCGGCTCCGGAATTCGCGGTAACCTTGTCGACAGAATACCTGACCGGCCTGGGCGCGCTCGGCGACCGTATGCTGATTCTGGTAAATATTGAAAAACTGCTCAACAGCGATGAAATGGCGCTGCTGGATATGGCAGCCACGCACGTAGCGTAATAATCGCGCATGTAGCGTAATAATAAAGGCGGGTGAAGTTGCTTCTCACGCCTTTATTTTCGCCCTTGTTCTGCCGCGATAATATATATCTCTCATGTCCGCTTAATTTCTATTTCATAAAATCTTCTGACTTCTCTTTACCCCTGTCCATATATTGTGATGTTTATCGCAAATCACGTTATATATCTTTCGATGACTTAATAAGTCAGTTGATTGTTGTTATCTAATAAATTGATTTAAAACAATAAATTTATTATACCCCATGGGTTTTACCGCGTTGGGTTTATCTGGCGGCGAGTTGCGACAACCCGCAGGCGAGTGGACACTTGCCTTGTCTCTGCAAATTCCAATTGGCGATATGAATAACGCAGCACGTAATATGGTCTGCGGTCGCAACCGGCTCAGCGATGAGGTTTACAAAGGGACAACGACTAACCGTTGCGGCAGCGCTGGTCGAGCGGCGTGCCATCGCAAGTGAGCAGCGATGGCTTGCTGCGAACCTACAATGACACCGCGCAAATCCTGACTTCGCAGGCCACGACACCAGGGGGAACGTATAGCGATACGTTAACTGTGGAGATTGCGCTTTAAGTCATAATTTAATTCCCTTTCGCAAATGTAAAGTTCCGTGGCCCCATGCCGATAACACCGTTAAGAACTTATCAAGAAGGTGTTGCATGTTGAACCGTATCCGCGTCGTTACTCTACTTATGAGCGTGCTGGTGGTCTTTGCCTTGTTACAGCTTGTCTCTGGCGGCCTGTTTTTTTCGTCACTTAAGCAAAACCAGCAAAGTTTTGCGGTCTCCAATGACCTGCGCATGCAACAAACGGAATTAGGTAAAGCCTGGGAGTTGATGCTGCAAACGCGTATCAACCTGAGCCGTTCCTCAGCGCGGATGTTGCTGGATCCGAGCAACCAGCAGAGCAGTGCGAAAACCGATTTGCTGAACAGCGCCAAAGCGTCGCTTGCCGATGCGGCAAAACACTACGATGCCTTCCGCGCGCTGCCATCGCTGCCAGAAACCGATGCAGCGCGACAGACGCTGGATGAAAAATACCGGACTTATAATGCCGCGCTGGCGGAACTGGTGCAGTTCCTCGAAGGCGGCAATATTAACGGCTTTATGGCGCAGCCGACGCAAGGCATGCAAAACGCCCTTAGCGACGCGATGAAGAAATACGCGGATTTGAGTGAAGGCTTGTATCGCAATGCCTGGGAACAGAGCGTCAGTGATTACACCTTTGCCAAATGGCAGATGGCGATCCTGGCGCTGGCGCTGGTGATCGTGCTGACCGGTGTCTGGTATGGCATTCGCCGTATTCTGCTGTCGCCATTGTCGTCAGTTATTGCCCATATCCGCGAAATCGCCGGTGGCAACCTGACCCATTCGCTGACCATTGCCGGGCGCAGTGAAATGACGGAACTGGCGCAGAGCGTTGATCATATGCAGAACGCGCTGATCGAAACGGTTACTAATGTTCGCCAGGGTTCCGATGCTATCTACTCCGGCACCAGCGAAATCGCCGCCGGCAACAACGATCTCTCTTCCCGTACCGAAGAGCAGGCTTCCGCACTTGAGCAGACCGCCGCCAGTATGGAAGAGTTGACCGCCACGGTGAAACAGAACGCCGATAACGCCCGTCAGGCCTCATTACTGGCGCAAAGTGCGTCGGAAACGGCAGAGCGCGGCGGCAAAGTGGTTAACAGTGTTGTAAAAACAATGCACGAAATTGCGGGCAGTTCGCAAAAAATTGCCGATATTATTAGTGTGATTGACGGAATTGCTTTCCAGACCAATATTTTGGCGCTGAACGCCGCGGTTGAAGCAGCGCGGGCGGGCGAGCAGGGGCGTGGTTTCGCCGTGGTCGCCGGAGAAGTGCGCAATCTTGCCAGCCGCAGTGCGCAGGCGGCGAAAGAAATTAAAGGCTTAATTGAAGATTCTGTCTCCCGTGTCGATACCGGTTCTGTGCTGGTGGAGAGCGCAGGGGAGACGATGTCGGACATCGTTAACGCGGTAACAAGGGTGAACGACATTATGGGTGAGATCGCCTCGGCTTCTGATGAACAGAGCCGCGGCATCGATCAGGTTGCGCTGGCGGTATCCGAAATGGATCGCGTCACGCAGCAGAACGCGTCACTGGTACAACAATCGGCAGCCGCAGCGGCCGCCTTAGAAGAACAAGCCAGTTTGTTGACGCAGGCGGTATCTGCTTTCCGCCTTTCTTCTGTATCCGGCAAACCGGCGTCGCGTGCTACAACTCCGGCAGCAGGCAGCGCTCAGACCCCGGCGCGGAGTCGCCAACTTGTAACCGGACAAGAGGATAACTGGGAAAAATTTTAGCTGTTCTTAACCGCGGACTTTTTCCGCCAGATGGGGCGTTAATGTTAAATCGTATTCGCATCTCGACAACACTTTTTTTGATTTTGATCGTGTGTGGCATTTTACAGGTTGGCAGTAACGGGTTGTCTTTCTGGGCATTTAAACAGAGCACTTCACATTTACAAGAAGTTGAAAACAGTACCCATCAGCGCAGCGCATTAATGCAGATGCGGGCCACGCTGCTTCAGGCCAGTACCGCGCTGAACAAAGCCGGGACGTTAACGGCGCTGAGTTATCCGCCGGATGACATCAAAGCGCTGATGACACAGGCGAAAGCCAGTCTCAAGCAGTCGGCAGAAGTAGAAAAAGAGTTTCTTGGCCTGAAGGTGATGACACCGGAAGGTAAAAAGTTACAGGAAATCACCCAGGCCAGTTATACCGCCTGGCGTGGCGACCTGGAGCACCAGGCAACCTGGCTTGAGAATAACCAGTTGTCGGACTTTATGACCGCGCCGGTGCAGGAGTCGCAGGATAAGTTTGATGCCAGTTTCAGTGCGTGGGAGAAACACATTAACCACTTTACTGAACAGGCGAGAGCCGATGGTGAAAGCAACTACCATCGCTCGGCGGTGATTTTTGCCGTGGTAGTTATTCTCGCCGCGTTATTGACCAGTGCCGCGCTGCTCTGGTCGCGCAAGATGATTGTCCAGCCGCTGGCGGTTGTCAGCAGCCACTTTGACAGCATCTCCGAAGGCAATCTGGCACGACCGATTGCCGTTGACGGGCGTAACGAGATCTCGGCGATTTTTACCAGCCTGAAAAAGATGCAAACCGCGTTACGCACCACGGTGAGCGATGTCCGTCAGGGCAGTTATGCGATGCATACCGGCATTTCGGAAATTGCGGCGGGTAATAATGATTTATCGTCGCGAACGGAACAGCAGGCAGCGTCGCTGGCGCAAACCGCTGCCAGTATGGAGCAGTTAACGTCAACGGTAAGCCAGAACGCCGATAACGCGCGTCAGGCTTCCGGGCTGGCGCAGAGCGCGGCAGAAACGGCGAGAAAAGGGGGACAGCAGACATCGAGCGTGGCAAGTACCATGCAACAGATTGCCGGCAGTTCCCAGAAAATTGGCGACATCATTAGTGTGATTGATGGCATCGCGTTTCAGACCAATATTCTGGCGCTGAACGCCGCCGTTGAAGCGGCTCGTGCCGGTGAACAGGGGCGCGGTTTCGCGGTTGTCGCCGGAGAAGTGCGTAACCTGGCAAGCCGCAGCGCGCAGGCGGCAAAAGAGATTAAGGGCCTGATTGAAGAGTCGGTTTCCCGCGTTCAGCAAGGTTCCGCTCTGGTGGATACCGCCGCGCAGACGATGACGGAAATCGTCCGCTCTGTCACTCAGGTCAACGATATCATGGGCGAGATCGCCTCCGCGTCCGATGAACAACGTCGCGGGATAGAGCAGGTGGCTCAGGCAGTAACACAGATGGATCAGGTGACACAGCAGAACGCTGCGCTGGTAGAAGAGGCAGCCTCCGCCACCGACCAACTGGCCAACCAGGCAGATAATCTTACCGCGCTGGTGGCTGTATTTAAGATTGAAGAGCATGTCGCAATACCCGAAATGGCACCGCCTAAGGCTGTGCCCGTTGCATCCTGAACCTAGTTGAGAAGGCGCTATGACATCATCCATGCCTAACGGGCAAACGTCATCAATATTGCAACAGATGACACAGCGCCTGGCGCTGTCCGACGCGCATTTCCGTCGGATATGTCAATTGATCTACCAGCGTGCGGGGATTGTCCTCGCGGATCATAAACGTGACATGGTTTATAACCGCCTGGTTCGCCGTTTACGCTCGCTTGGGCTAGATGATTTTGGCCGCTATCTGAGCATGCTGGAAGCGAACCAGAACAGCGCCGAGTGGCAAGCGTTTATTAACTCGCTGACCACTAATCTCACCGCTTTTTTCCGGGAAGCGCACCACTTCCCGGTTCTCGCGGACCATGCGCGTAAGCGCACGGGGGAATATCGGGTATGGAGTGCAGCGGCGTCGACAGGCGAAGAGCCGTACTCTCTTGCCATTACCCTCGCCGATGCGTTGGGAATGGCACCGGGTCGCTGGAAAGTTTTCGCCAGCGACATTGACACAGAGGTACTACAAAAAGCGCGTAGCGGCATTTACCGCCAGGACGAGTTGAAAACCCTCTCGCCCCAGCAGATGCAACGCTACTTTATGCGCGGTACTGGCCCGCATGCCGGGCTGGTGCGCGTACGGCAGGAACTGGCGAACTACGTCGATTTCTCCACGGTCAATCTGCTGGATAAGCAGTACAACGTTCCGGGGCCTTTCGACGCAATTTTTTGCCGTAACGTAATGATTTATTTTGATAAAACGACGCAACAGGACATTTTGCATCGTTTCGCTCCACTGCTTAAGCCAGACGGATTAATGTTTGCCGGGCATTCGGAGAACTTCAGCAACCTCGTGCGTGAGTTTACCCTTCGTGGGCAAACAGTTTATGCGCTGAGTAAGGATAAAGCATGAGTAAAATCAGGGTGTTGTCCGTCGATGATTCCGCATTGATGCGCCAGATCATGACAGAAATTATCAATAGCCACAGCGATATGGAAATGGTGGCGACGGCGCCAGACCCGTTGGTTGCCCGGGATTTAATTAAAAAATTCAACCCGGACGTGTTAACGCTGGATGTGGAAATGCCGCGCATGGACGGGCTGGATTTCCTCGAAAAATTAATGCGTTTGCGCCCAATGCCGGTGGTGATGGTCTCCTCGCTGACCGGAAAAGGCTCCGAAGTGACTCTGCGTGCGCTGGAACTGGGGGCGATAGATTTTGTCACCAAACCGCAGATTGGCATTCGCGAAGGCATGCTGGCTTACAGCGAGATGATTGCTGAGAAAGTACGTACCGCCTCCCGCGCGCGCATCGCGGCGCATAAAACGATGGAGGCCCCGGCCATGCTGAAAGCCGGGCCGTTGCTCAGCTCGGAAAAACTGCTGGTGATTGGTGCGTCAACCGGAGGAACAGAGGCAATTAGGCATGTACTCCAGCCATTGCCGCTCTCAAGTCCGGGTATTCTTATCACTCAGCATATGCCGCCGGGCTTTACCCGCTCATTTGCTGAGCGTTTGAATAAGCTCTGTCAGATCAGCGTCAAAGAAGCGGAAGATGGCGAGCGCGTATTACCCGGGCACGCGTATATTGCACCTGGCGATCGGCATATGGAGCTGGCGCGTAGCGGGGCGAACTATCAAATTAAGATCCACGATGGGCCGCCGGTTAACCGGCACCGTCCTTCGGTGGACGTGTTGTTTAATTCGGTGGCGAAACATGCGGGGCGTAACGCCGTGGGAGTGATTCTCACGGGGATGGGCAACGATGGCGCGGCCGGAATGTTAGCAATGCACCAGGCTGGTGCCTGGACGATTGCGCAAAATGAAGCAAGTTGTGTGGTGTTCGGCATGCCGCGTGAGGCCATCAATATGGGTGGCGTCAGCGAAGTGGTCGATCTTAGCCAGGTAAGCCAGCAGATGTTGGCGAAAATCAGTGCCGGACAGGCAATACGTATTTGAACCAGGAGTAATTTTTTATGGCGGATAAAGAGCTTAAGTTTTTGGTTGTGGATGACTTTTCCACCATGCGTCGAATTGTGCGTAACCTGCTGAAAGAGCTGGGATTTAACAACGTTGAAGAAGCGGAAGACGGTGTTGATGCGTTAAACAAATTGCAGACGGGTGGCTTTGGTTTTGTTATCTCCGACTGGAACATGCCAAACATGGACGGTCTGGAACTGCTGAAAACGATTCGTGCCGACAGCAATATGGCTTCCCTGCCAGTGCTGATGGTTACAGCAGAAGCGAAAAAAGAGAACATCATCGCAGCGGCACAGGCCGGTGCGAGCGGCTACGTGGTGAAACCGTTTACCGCTGCAACCCTGGAAGAGAAACTCGGGAAGATCTTCGAGAAACTAGGCATGTGAGGACTGGCTAATGATTCAACCTTCAATTAAACCAGCGGACGAACATTCACCCAGCGACATCATTGCCCGGATCGGCAGCCTGACGCGTATGTTGCGTGATAGCCTGCGAGAATTAGGTCTTGATCAGGCGATTGCCGAAGCTGCGGAAGCGATTCCTGATGCGCGTGACCGTCTGGATTATGTCGTGCAGATGACCGCGCAAGCGGCAGAACGCGCGCTTAACAGCGTTGAAGCTTCTCAGCCGCACCAGGATGAGATGGAAAAAGGTTCGAAAGCGCTGAGCAAACGTTGGGACGAGTGGTTTGAAAACCCAATCGAACTGGCGGATGCGCGTGAACTGGTGACCGATACGCGCAAGTTCCTTGGCGAAATTCCGGGGCACACCAGTTTCACCAACGCCCAACTGCTGGACATTATGATGGCGCAGGATTTCCAGGACCTTACTGGCCAGGTTATCAAACGCATGATGGATGTTATCCAGGAGATCGAACGTCAACTTCTGATGGTGCTGCTGGAGAACATCCCGGATCAGTCCGCGCGTCCGAAGCGTGAAAACGAAAGCCTGCTCAATGGCCCACAACTCGACGCGACCAAAGCGGGGGTGGTGGCAAGCCAGGATCAGGTCGACGATCTGCTCGATAGTTTGGGCTTCTAAGCCTGTATTATCAGTAAGTTAATGGAAAGTGGGCAAGCATAAGGCTGCCCACTTTCTTGTTTTCCCCTCTTTTTCCCACGCGTTTTCTCACGCGTAGCGTCATGTCAAATGGCGAAAACCCCCTGTTTTTATGCCTTACTCTGCCCATTAGACAGCCTTGACTCTGGCAATATGTCACCAAACCTGTAATCCGTGGATGTGTTGGCCGTGGCCTCTGAAGACAACGACGACAAAACAGAAGCCCCCACAGCGCACCGACTAGAGAAAGCGCGCGAAGAAGGGCAGATCCCCCGATCCAAAGAACTGACATCGCTGCTGATCATGTTGGTCGGTATCGGCATTCTGTGGTTTGGCGGTGAAGCGTTTGGTCGCAGGCTTACGATGGCGCTCTCCTCCGGGCTGCGTTTCGACCACAAGATTATCAACGACCCGAACCTGATCCTCGGACAGGTCATCATAATGTTGAGAAACGTGCTGATTGGCATGTTGCCGCTACTGACGGGCGTGGTGATTATCGCCCTGATCGCGCCGGTAATGCTGGGCGGGCTGGTATTCAGCACAAAATCGCTGGAATTTAAGTTTTCCAAACTCAACCCACTGAGCGGGTTGGGACGTTTGTTCTCCGCACAAGTGGGCGCGGAGCTGGTTAAAGCGTTGATGAAAGCGCTGCTGATGGGCAGCGTAGCGGGCTTGTTTTTATGGCATCACTGGCCGGATATGATGCGCCTGATGAGCGAATCGCCGCTGACGGCAATGGCGAGCGCTCTCAACCTGGCCGGGCTGTGCGCCATGCTGGTGGCGCTAAGCATCATCCCGATGGTGGGCTTTGACGTTTTCTGGCAGATCTACAGCCATCTGAAAAAACTGCGCATGTCCCGCCAGGACATCCGTGATGAATTTAAGCAGAGCGAAGGCGACCCGCACATTAAAGGCCGCATCCGGCAGATGCAGCGTGCGGCGGCGCGTCGTCGCATGATGGCCGATGTGCCAAAAGCGGATGTCATTGTCACCAACCCGACGCACTACTCCGTCGCGCTGCAATATGACGAGAATAAGATGAGTGCGCCGAAAGTGGTGGCGAAAGGCGCGGGGATGGTTGCGCTGCGTATTCGTGAACTGGGGACGGAGAACCGCGTGCCGATCCTCGAAGCGCCGCCGCTGGCGCGTGCACTTTATCGCCATTCTGAAATTGGTCAGCAAATCCCGGGTCAGCTGTATGCGGCAGTAGCCGAAGTGCTGGCGTGGGTATGGCAGTTGAAACGCTGGCGTCTGTCCGGCGGGCAACGACCTGTTAAACCTGAGAATCTCCCGGTGCCTGAGGCGCTGGACTTTTTGAACGAGAAGGACACTGATGGCTAATCTGGTAGCAATGCTGCGTCTGCCCAGCAATCTGAAATCGACCCAATGGCAGGTTCTGGCCGGGCCGGTGCTCATTTTGCTTATTTTGTCGATGATGGTGCTGCCGCTACCGGCGTTTGTCCTCGACCTGTTGTTTACCTTTAACATCGCACTTTCCATCATGGTGCTGTTGGTGGCGATGTTCACCCAGCGCACGCTGGAATTCGCCGCATTTCCGACCATTCTGCTGTTTACCACCTTGCTGCGCCTGGCGCTGAACGTAGCCTCAACCCGTATTATCCTGATGGAAGGCCATACGGGTACTGCGGCGGCAGGGCGTGTGGTTGAAGCCTTCGGTCACTTTCTCGTTGGCGGTAACTTCGCCATCGGTATCGTGGTGTTCGTTATCCTCGTTATTATCAACTTTATGGTTATCACCAAAGGTGCGGGGCGTATCGCTGAAGTGGGCGCGCGTTTCGTACTGGATGGGATGCCCGGTAAACAGATGGCGATTGACGCCGACCTCAACGCCGGGATCATCGGTGAAGATGAAGCGAAACGCCGCCGTTCTGAAGTGACGCAAGAAGCGGACTTCTACGGTTCGATGGACGGTGCGAGTAAGTTCGTTCGCGGTGACGCCGTCGCCGGTATTCTCATCATGGTTATCAACGTTATCGGCGGCTTGCTGGTCGGCGTTTTGCAACATGGCCTGTCAATGGGCGATGCGGCGGAAAGCTACACCCTGCTGACCATCGGTGACGGCCTGGTTGCGCAGATCCCGGCGCTGGTTATCTCTACCGCGGCGGGTGTGATCGTGACGCGCGTCAGTACCGATCAGGACGTCGGTCAGCAGATGGTTGGTCAGCTGTTCAGCAACCCGCGCGTAATGATGCTCAGCGCCGGGGTACTCGGCCTGCTCGGTATGGTGCCGGGGATGCCGAACTTTGTGTTCCTGTTGTTTACCGCCGCGTTGCTGGGGCTTGCCTGGTGGCTGCGTGGTAAAGAGCAAGTTGCGCCTGCCGAAGCCGCGCCAATGAAGCTGCCGGAAAACACCCAGGCAGTGGAAGCGACCTGGAACGACGTGCAGCTTGAAGATTCCCTCGGTATGGAAGTGGGCTATCGCCTGATCCCGATGGTGGATTTCCAGCAGGATGGCGAGCTGTTAGGCCGTATTCGCAGTATTCGTAAGAAATTCGCCCAGGACATGGGCTTCCTGCCGCCGGTGGTACACATCCGCGACAATATGGATCTGCCGCCAGCGCGTTACCGTATCCTGATGAAAGGGGTGGAAATTGGCAGCGGCGAGGCTTATCCAGGTCGTTGGCTGGCGATTAACCCAGGCACCGCGGCGGGCACGCTACCGGGTGAGCAAACCGTGGATCCGGCCTTTGGCCTGGCCGCTATCTGGATTGAGAGCGCATTGAAAGAACAGGCGCAGATCCAGGGCTACACCGTGGTGGAAGCCAGTACCGTGGTAGCAACGCACCTTAACCACCTGATTGGTCAATTCTCGGCGGAGCTGTTTGGTCGCCAGGAAGCGCAGCAACTGCTTGACCGGGTAAGTCAGGAGATGCCGAAGCTAACGGAAGATTTAGTACCGGGCGTGGTCACGCTGACCACGCTGCATAAAGTGTTGCAAAACCTGCTGGCTGAGAAAGTGCCGATCCGCGATATGCGCACCATTCTGGAAACGCTGGCCGAGCATGCGCCGCTGCAAACCGATCCGCACGAACTCACGGCTGTGGTGCGCGTGGCGCTGGGTCGCGCCATTACACAGCAGTGGTTCCCGGGTAATGACGAAGTGCAGGTTATTGGCTTGGATACGCCGCTTGAGCGTTTGCTGCTGCAAGCGTTGCAGGGCGGTGGTGGTCTGGAGCCGGGTCTTGCCGATCGCTTGCTGGAACAAACCCAGGAAGCGTTGACGCGTCAGGAGATGTTGGGTGCGCCGCCGGTGTTGCTGGTTAACCACGCGCTGCGTCCGCTGTTGGCGCGCTTTCTGCGCCGCAGCCTGCCGCAACTGGTGGTGCTGTCGAATATGGAGATGTCGGATAACCGCAGCATCCGTATGACCGCCACCATCGGAGGCAAATAATGCGTTTCCTGGCGTGGCTGATCGCCCTACCGTTATTTACCCATGCGGCGGGAAACGGCATTGGCGAAGGCATGTGGCAGGCCAGCAGTATCGGTATCCGGCTGGATAACCGTGGCGTGGTCTCTTCATCGCGACCGCTTGGCCCGTCGCAGCCGGTAAACGGGCTGATGACGGATGTCTCCTGGCGCTATGAATTGAATGGCCCCACACCTGCCGGGTTAGTGGTTCGACTCTGTTCGCAAGCGCGCTGTGTCGAGCTGGATGGGCAGAGCGGCACCACGCGCGGCTTTACCGATGTCCCGGCGCTTGAATCGCTGCGTTTTGTTTGGGAAGTTCCAGGTGGTGGACGCTTATGGCCGCCGCTGGATGTGCGCAGTAACAAAGTGCTGGTGAACTATCGCCAGCCAGATCATCAAAACTAACCGCTTCGCTTCAATCAGTTAGCTCGTTTTCTGCTCGAAAATCCCGCCACCCAGGCGGGATTTTGCTATTCGCCCCGCATTTTTGGCCACTCCTTTTGAAGCAAAAGAAACGCTGTTTTATAAATCAGTGATGCGCGTATCGGCACTCTTTGCATTTTTGCCAGCCGCGTAATTTTGATGGCAGAAACAGAAAGGTTTCCCGTTGCACATCCTCTTACTTTAGCCGTGTAAGAAATTCCTTTGGCTAAGCCGGATCGTCAAAGGTCCCCCAAAATGAACAGGGTTGACGGCAATGAAAACACGAAAAATTGGATTGGCAAATTATCTCGCCTATGGCTCGGGCGATTTTCTGGGTGCGGGCACAACCGCGTTAACCGCAGCATGGTTACTCTATTTCTATACAACCTTTTGCGGTCTGACGCCTATCGAAGCGACATTTATCTTCGCGACTGCAAGGGTGCTGGATGCGGTGGTCAGCCCGTTGATGGGCTTTTTAACCGATAATTTCGGTTCGACCTGGCTCGGCAAACGCTTCGGTCGGCGTAAGTTCTTTATTATGCTGGGGATCCCATGCGTGTTCAGCTACTCAATAATGTGGGTAGGGGATATGGGGTTCTGGTATTACCTGCTGACTTATCTGCTGTTTGATGTGGTCTACACCATGATTCTGGTGCCGTACGAAACGCTGGTACCGGAAATGACCGATGATTTCAAACAGAAAACCAAATTCTCTGGTGCGCGTATCTCGATGGCGCAGATGTCGGCGATTCTGGCCTCGTTTCTGCCGGGCGTTTTGCTGACACACTTTGGGAAAGACAACCCGATCTCCTTTTTCTACGCAAGCCTGGTCTTCTCGGTGCTTTGCGCGCTGATGCTGACGTTTGTCTGGTGCTTCACCTGGGAGCGCCCGCGCGAAGAGTGGACCGAGGCAGCGTTGCGTGCGGAAGAAGAGAAAAAGAGCCTCACGCTTGGGCAAAGCTTGCGTCGCCTGTTTGTGGAACTCAGCTCCACGCTGCGGATCAAGATTTTCCGCCAGCACCTGGGGATGTACCTCGGGGGTTATATCGCACAGGACGTGTTTAACGCGGTGTTCACCTATTACGTGGTGTTCGTGCTGATGCAGGAAGCGTCGCTGGCGTCCAACTTACTGGGAACAATGGCGATTTTCCAGTTCATCGCAGTTATCGCCATGATCCCGCTGTGCATCCGATTCGGACCTGCACCGTCTTACCGCATGGTCGTCGTGCTGTTCGGTCTGAGTGCGGCGTCTTACGCAGTGCTTTACTACGCCGGTTTGAGCGATGTTTATTCGCTGCTGTTGTTGGTGTCCGCCGTTGCTGGTCTGGGACGCGGGGGTATCAACTATGTACCGTGGAACACCTACACCTATATCGCGGATATTGATGAAGTGGTCACCGGCCAGCGCCGCGAAGGGATCTTCGCCGGGATCATGACGCTGACCCGTAAAGCCTCTCAGGCTGGTGCGGTGATGCTGGTGGGGATCGTGATGCAGGCTTCTGGTTTCGTCTCCGGGCAGAAAACGCAGGTGCCAGAAGTGAGCCACACCATTTTGATGGTCATGTGCTTTGGCACCATCGCCGTGTTGTGCTGCGGCTTCCTCGTTTCCTTGCGCTTCAAGCTGAATCTGAAAACCCACGGTGTGTTGCGTGAAGAAACCACCAAAATGCGCCAGAGCGGCCGCCCGATGCCTGAAAGTATCACCCCGCAAGCACGTGAAACCGTCGAAATGCTGGCAGGCATGCCTTACGAATCCCTGTGGGGGAACAACAACATCGGCTACCTGAATCGCAATAAACCTGCCGCGCCATTGCTGAAAGATGCATCACTGAAATCGACTTACAACTGAGGTTAAGAATATGAAGGTTTGGCCTGTCAAACACAGCCCGTTATTGCGTCAGCCAGAGCGTTTTATCGCCCGTGATGAACTGAAAGCGTTGATCCGTAAGGTAACGCATAACCTGGTCAATATTCACGACAGCACCGGTGAGTTTTTACTCCGTCTCGACGATGGGCGCGTGATTGATACCAAAGGCTGGGCTGGCTGGGAATGGACCCACGGTGTGGGTCTGTACGGGATGTACCAGTATTATCACCAGACCGGGGAAGAGGACGTTCGCGAGGTGATTGATAACTGGTTCGCCGACCGCTTTGCGGAAGGCGCGACCACCAAAAACGTCAACACTATGGCGCCGTTCCTGACGCTGGCGTATCGCTACGAAGAAACTGGCAATCCGGGCTATTTGCCGTGGCTGGAAAGCTGGGCCGAATGGGCGATGAACGAGATGCCACGCACCGACTGTGGTGGTATGCAGCACATTACGCTGGCGGAGGAGAACCACCAGCAGATGTGGGACGACACGCTGATGATGACCGTGCTGCCGCTGGCGAAAATCGGCAAATTGCTTAACCGCCCGGAGTATGTGGAAGAGGCGGTCTATCAGTTCCTGCTGCATGTACAGAACCTGATGGACAGGGAAACCGGACTGTGGTTCCACGGCTGGAATTATGATGGGCACCATAACTTTGCCAACGCCCGCTGGGCGCGCGGTAATAGCTGGCTGACCATTGTTATCCCTGATTTTCTGGAGCTGGTCGATCTGCCGGAAAACAGTGCGGTGCGCCGTTACCTGGTACAAGTGTTGAATGCGCAAGTTGCTGCGCTGGCGAAGTGCCAGCATGAAAGCGGGTTATGGCATACGCTGCTCGACGATCCGAATTCTTACCTTGAAGCCTCGGCAACCGCCGGGTTTGCTTATGGCATCCTGAAAGCGTTGCGTAAGCGTTATATCAGCACCGATTACACCGACGTGGCGGAAAAAGCGGTGAAAGCGGTTGTGAGTCATATTTCGCCGGAAGGGGAGCTATTGCAGGTGTCGTTCGGCACAGGAATGGGCAGTAATCTGGAGTTTTACCGCCAGATCCCGCTGACCTCAATGCCCTATGGCCAGGCGATGGCGATGCTCTGTTTGACGGAGTATCTGCGAAAATATTTCTGAGACGCAATAAAAGAAAAACCCCGGATGACCGGGGTTTTTTATGGCTAAAAACTGCGGCGATTACATACGCTCAACGGTTTCAATACCCAGCGTATCCAGACCGAGTTTCAGCGTTTTTGCCGTCAGCAGGGCCAGTTTTAGACGGCTTAGGCGGATTTCATCGCTTTCCGCGCTGAGAATCGGGCAGTGTTCGTAGAAACCGGAGAACAGGCCCGCCAGATCGTATAAATACGCGCACATCACATGCGGCGTTCCTTCACGCGCAACGACGGAGAGCGTTTCTTCGAACTGTAACAGACGTGCCGCCAGTTGGGATTCGCGCTCTTCGCCAATTACCACCGGTGCGTTTTCCAGCACATTCTCTTCGATGCCCGCTTTACGGAATACCGACAGCACGCGCGTGTAAGCGTATTGCATGTACGGCGCCGTGTTGCCTTCAAAGGCCAGCATGTTATCCCAGTCGAAGACATAATCGGTGGTGCGGTTTTTCGACAGATCCGCGTATTTCACCGCGCCGATAGCGACTGCGTTGGCCAGTTTTTCCAGTTCGTCGGCAGACATATCCGGGTTCTTCTCCGCCACCAGGCGACGCGCGCGTTCCAGCGCTTCATCCAGCAGATCGGAAAGCTTCACCGTACCGCCCGCGCGGGTTTTGAACGGCTTACCGTCTTTGCCGAGCATCATGCCGAACATGTGATGTTCCAGCGGCACGGAATCCGGAACATAACCGGCTTTGCGCACGATGGTCCAGGCCTGCATCAGGTGCTGATGCTGACGGGAATCAATGTAGTAGAGCACGCGATCGGCATGCAGCGTTTCATAGCGGTACTTCGCACAGGCGATGTCGGTTGTGGTGTACAGGTAGCCGCCATCCTTTTTCTGGATGATGACGCCCATCGGTTCGCCTTCTTTGTTCTTGTACTCATCCAGGAACACCACGGTCGCGCCTTCGCTCTCGACCGCCAGACCTTTGGCTTTCAGATCGGCAACGATGCCCGGTAACATCGGGTTATACAGGCTTTCGCCCATCACATCTTTGCGGGTCAGCGTCACGTTCAGGCGTTCGTAGGTTTTCTGGTTCTGACTCATGGTGATATCGACCAGCTTGCGCCACATTTCACGGCAATATTCGTCGCCGCCTTGCAGCTTCACCACGTAAGCGCGTGCGCGTTCAGCAAACGCCGCATCTTCGTCGTAATGTTTTTTGGCTTCGCGGTAAAAACCTTCGAGATCGGCCAGCGCCATTTCACCGGCATTCTCTTGCTGCTGCAGCTCAAGGTAGGCAATCAACATGCCGAACTGGGTGCCCCAGTCGCCGACGTGGTTGGCGCGAATCACGTTATGACCGAGGAACTCCAGCGTACGAACCGACGCATCGCCAATGATGGTAGAGCGCAGGTGGCCGACGTGCATCTCTTTCGCCACGTTCGGCGCGGAGTAGTCGATAACCACGGTTTGTGGCTGCGGTGTTGTTACGCCCAGACGATCGGATTTCAGCGCCGCATCTACCTGCGAGGCGAGAAACTCAGGCGCGAGGAAAATATTGATAAAGCCAGGACCGGCGATTTCAACTTTATTGGCAATCCCGTCGAGAGAAAGGTGAGACAGAACCTGCTCGGCCAGTTGTCGCGGCGCCATGCCCAGTTTTTTCGCCACTGCCATCACGCCGTTAGCCTGATAGTCGCCAAACTGAATTTTTGCTGACTGACGAACCTGCGCTTCACAATCGGCTGGCGCGCCTGCTGCAATCATGGCCTGACTGACTTTTTCTGAGAGAAGAGCCTGAATATTCACCGGGATACCTTACTTTTAGGACACCGCGTCGCTGAGGCGGCGTCCGGGTGTTTAATAAAGGCGGGAGTATACTGCAAATGCCCGGTGGCGTCAGCACTGCATAACACGGTAGATTATGCGCTTTGTTATGACTTGCGAGCACTGTTATGCGTACCTGGCAAACCATCGAAGAGTTGCAGGATATCGTGGAAGATTTGCCACGGTTTACCCAAGATTTGCAAAATTTCACTACCCGTCTGGGGCTGGATATCGCACCCTTAAATGCGGATCACATCTCGTTGCGCTGTCACCAGAACACCACGGCGGAGCGCTGGCGGCGTGGCTTTGAGCACTGCGGCGAACTGCTGTCGGAAAACATTATTAATGGTCGGCCGATTTGCCTGTTCAAACTGCGTGAACCGGTGTGCATCGCCCACTGGCAGTTTACGGTGATTGAGTTGCCGTGGCCGGGCGAAAAGCGCTACCCGCACGAAGGGTGGGAACATGTTGAAATCGTGCTGCCGGGAGATATCGCCACGCTCAACGCGCGTGCGCTGGCGCTGATGGCCGATGAGGGGTTAAGCCAGCCGGGTATTTCGGTGAAAACCAGTTCACCAAAAGGCGAGCGTGAGCGGCTGCCCAACCCAACGCTGGCGGTGACGGATGGCAAAGTCACCGTGAAGTTTCATCCGTGGACCATTGAAGAGATTGTCGCCAGCGAGCAGTGAAGCGCGCGGGTGTGAAGGCGCGCAAATCTGCATTTGCAAAAGCATGCCATGCTGAACAGAGGGAGATGAAATGACATTACTGGAAATCTGCTGTTACGGCGTCGATGACGCGGTAACTGCTGAGCAAAATGGGGCCGATCGCATTGAATTTTGCGCTGCGCCGAAAGAGGGCGGTTTAACCCCTTCCTTTGGTGCGCTGAAAGCGATTCGTCAGGCGGTGGCGATTCCTGTACACCCGATCGTGCGTCCGCGTGGCGGGGATTTTTGCTATCGGGCCGATGAGTTTTCTTCCATGTTGAGTGATATTGAGATGCTCCGTGAGCTGGGTTTTCCAGGGCTTGTCACCGGCGTGCTGACGGAAGAGGGGGATGTCGATGTTGTGCGCATGCGGGAAATTATGCAGGCCGCACAGGGGATGGCGGTAACTTTTCATCGCGCGTTCGATATGTGTGCAAACCCACTTCAAGTGTTTGATAGTTTAGCGGAATTAGGCATCGCTCGTATTCTCACATCCGGTCAGCAGTCGTCGGCAGCAAAAGGACTTTCATTAATCAGGGAACTAAATACCCGGTCTGGTGTTCCAATCATTATGGCCGGCGCAGGCGTGCGCCCGGATAACCTCGGAACCTTTCTCCATGCGGGAATAAAAGAGGTGCATAGCTCGGCAGGATGCTGGACAGCGTCGCCGATGCGCTATCGCAATCCAGGATTATCGATGTCGTCAGATACCAGTGCGGATGAATATGCCCGTTACGGTGTAGATGGCGATGCGGTGGCGGTGATGAAAGAGATGATTTTGCACCATCGCCCGTAACAGTTTTTACCGCGCATCATGTCGCCCAATATGATGCTTGCTTGTACCAGGCCCCTGCCATTAACAGGGGCCTTTTTTTATCTTACGGTTTGCGGGCAACCAACACCGCGCGTATCGGGGCCGGATAGCCTTCAACGGTTTTACTGTTATCAGCCGGGTTAAGAAAATCGGCCAGTGATTCCGTGACCATCCACGACGTGCGACGTTGCTCGTCGGTACTGGTAACGCTTATATCCGCAATGCGGACATCGACAAAACCACACTTCTCAAGCCAGTTTTTCAGCGCCAGCGCAGAAGGGATGAAATAGACGTTTCGCATTTGCGCGTAGCGGTCACCGGGCACCAGCACGGTATTTTCGTCACCTTCCACCACCAGCGTTTCCAGCACCAGTTCGCCCTCTTTTACCAGTTGATCTTTCAACTGCCAAAGATGTTCAAGTGGTGAGCGGCGGTGATAAAGCACGCCCATAGAAAACACGGTGTCGAAAGCGTTCAGCGCCGGAAGTTGCTCAATGCCGAGCGGCAAGAGATGGGCACGCCGATCGTCACCCAACAACTTACGCACGGCTTCAAACTGGCATAAGAACAACTGCGTCGGATCGATACCAACGGCAAGCTGCGCACCCGCACCGACCATGCGCCACAAGTGGTAACCGCTGCCGCAACCGACATCTAAAATTGTGCGACCTTTTAGATCGGAAAGGTGCGGCAGGACGCGCTCCCATTTCCAGTCCGAACGCCATTCGGTGTCGATATCAATGCCATACAACGAAAACGGCCCTTTGCGCCACGGCATCAGGTTACGCAGCAACGTTTCCATACCTTTAAGCTGCCCGGCGCTGAGTGGCTCGGCACTTTGCGCGCTGACGCTGTGCAGCAGATCCAGCTTGGCGGGCGTGATGGTGGGCAAAAATTCTACGGCGTTGTTCCACTGCTTAAACTGCCCGTGCAACGCTTCACGCTGCCAGGCGGAGAGTTGAGCGGGTAATGTTTCCAGCCAGTGTGCGAGCGTACCGGTGGCGATTTGCTGATAAAAACGACCGAACTCAATCATGCCTCAACCGCCTTCAGTGCAACCAGTGAACCAAAATTAAAGCACTGGAACCACAGTTCGCTGTGCTCAAACCCGGCAGTGCGCAGGCGTGTTTTATGCGCTTCAACAGAATCGGTCAGCATGACGTTTTCCAGCATGCTGCGTTTCTGGCTGATCTCCAGTTCGCTGTAACCGTTAGCGCGTTTAAAATCGTGGTGCATATTGAACAGCAGTTCGCCGACAGTACGGTCTTCAAAACTGAATTTTTCCGATAACACTAACGCACCGCCAGGATTCAGCCCCTGGTAAACCTTCTGCAGCAATTTCAGGCGGTCGTCCGGTTCAAGGAATTGCAGGGTGAAGTTGAGCACCACCATCGAGGCGTTTTCGATGTGAATATCGCGAATATCGCCTTCAATCACTTCGACGGGCGTTGGTGCTTTATAGGCATCGATATGACGACGGCAGCGCTCTACCATGGCGGGCGAGTTGTCGACGGCGATAATTTTGCAATCAGCGTGATGAATGTTACGACGCACTGAGAGCGTGGCGGCGCCCAGTGAGCAACCGAGATCATAGACCTGCGTCGTAGGCTGGACAAAGCGCTCCGCCAGCATGCCGATCATTGAGATAATATTGGAGTAACCCGGTACGGAACGCTGGATCATGTCCGGGAAGACTTCGGCTACCCGTTCGTCAAAAGTCCAGTCGCCCAGGCTGGCGATAGGCGCAGAAAAAAGCGTGTCGCGGTGAGACATAGTGTAAATATCCGGGAAAACAAAGGGGCGTATTGTGCGCTAATGCAGGGAGAAAACCAACTCCCAGGGCATGTACCACAGATTTGCCAGCACCATCAGCAGCAGTGAGCAAAAGGTTGCGCCCATGCCGGAACGACGCCAGCGGATCAAACGGTGGTGAAAGCCGTAATAATGCATCAGGCGACCCACGATCAGCAGCAGCCCGCAAACGTGCACTAACCAGGTTTGTGCACCGTCCATCTCCATAAAAAGAAGCAGAATAAGGGCGATGGGAATGTACTCGACCGCATTGCCGTGAATACGTATCGCGCTTTGCAGTTCGCTAAACCCACCGTCGCCATAGCTCACACGGTATTGCGTGCGCAGGCGAATAACGTCAAAAGAAAATTTTATCAGTAACAAAGCACCCAGCACGGCGTAAAGCGCGCTAACCATACTAACTCCCTTTAAGGCTCTGGTGACCGCTTAACAATGATAGGTGGTTCGTTCAGAAAAGAGAAGATTGCAGCGGAAGAGAAGGGGCGTCGCCAACGCCTGGCGCGGCGGCTTGCAAACCCTGCCACAGCGTTTCCACCAGTTCCGGTGCCTGGGCGATATCCGGCGTATGCAAAAACAAATAGGGCGTGGTGGTCTGTTCCCACAACGGGAGTTTTTGCAGCCATACGGCAAACAGCTGGCGATTCTGTTCCATATTGTCGCTGCCGATAAAACGCACCATTGGATGGTTGGCGGTTACCAGCGCATGCACCGGTACTTTCGGCTTTTTGCGCTGCGCTTCAATGATCGCTTCACTATGAGGAACAGCGCTATGCACCGGTCGGCTATCAAGGATCACGCGGTTTACGCCGCGCGCATGTAAGCCCTGATTGAGCGCTTTTTCCTCTTCGTCTTTAGCGAAAAAACTCGGGTGGCGTACTTCAACCCCATAAGTGAAACCTGCAGGCAACGCGTCCAGAAATGACCACAGAGCGGGTAAGTCGCGCGGGCCAAAGGTTGCCGGAAGCTGTAACCAATACTGGCCTATCCGGTTGGCGAGCGGCGACATCCGCGCAAAAAATTCCTCGGTGAGATCGCGACAGTTACGCAACGATGCCTGGTGCGAAATGGTGGCGGGAAATTTAAAACAGAAGCGGAAATCATCCGTGGTTTGTTCGTACCAGCGCGCCACGATCTCGGCTTTCGGTAGGGCGTAGAGCGTGGTATTGCCTTCGACACAATTAAAGTGCCGGGCGTATTCTTCGAGGCTGGTAATACCAAGGCGCACCCATTTCGGGTGCGACCATTGCGGCAGGCCGACATAAATCATAACGCGTTAAGGATCTCGTCCGTGCTGCGAACACGGCTAATGCGCGGGAAGATATGCGACAGGCTGCTCTGATGCTGTTCGCTGCTGCCTGCGCTGCAGGCGTCTTCTGCAATCACCAGTGAAAAACCTAATTCCCAGGCGTTGCGCGCGGTAGACTCGACGCCGATATTGGTGGAAATACCACAAAGCACGATGGTATCGATGCCCCGGCGGCGCAGTTGCAACTCAAGATCGGTGCCGTAAAAGGCGCCCCACTGGCGTTTGGTCACTTCGATATCGCTCTCTTTTTTGCCCAGAGCCTGCGGGTAAACCCACCAGTTTTCTGGCAGCGCATGTCCGCCTGTTGCAGCGTCAACCGGCTGTTTCAGCGCTTCGGCAAAATCCGCCGACCAGCCAACGCGCACCAATACAACCGGCGCACCGTTGGCGCGAAATTTTTCTGCAAGCTTGGCGGCGCGTTGAACAACGTCCTGCGCTGTGTGCGGGCCACCGGCAAAAGGCAGGATGCCTTCTTGTAAATCGATCACCACCAGTGCGGTTTTCTCAGCGTTGAGCTCCAGCATAATAACTCCTGAAAAATGAATGACGTCGGCGGATACCTTACGCGTTATGTTGGTGCGGACGGTGTACAAATTTTGTTAAATTTTGTGAGAATGCGCAATAAGCGCGCAGCAAACGCGCGTACAGTCGGTCGCGGGCTTATCGTCAGTCAGAATTTCCAGTATAATAGCCCCCTTTTTTCATCCAGTTGTGTCATACGAAAATAGCTGCCACCAGAGTGCCTGCCGCCGCAGGCGGCGGGTCGCGCGCAGCTAATTAAGGGATATCTCATGCGTACAGTATATTGCGGGCAGCTCAATCAGTCCCATGTGGGACAGCAAGTAACGCTTTGTGGGTGGGTCAACCGTCGTCGTGACCTCGGTAGCCTTATCTTTATTGATATGCGCGATCGTGAAGGTATCGTGCAGGTGTTTTTCGACCCGGACCATCAGGATGCGTTCCAGCTCGCCTCTGAACTGCGTAATGAGTTCTGCATTCAGATTACCGGTACCGTGCGCGCGCGCGATGGCAAAAACATCAACAAAGATATGGCAACCGGTGAAGTGGAAGTGTTCGCCACTGAGCTGAATATTATCAACCGCTCTGACGTGCTGCCGCTGGACTCCAACCACGTCAACACCGAAGAAGCGCGTCTGAAATATCGCTACCTTGACTTACGCCGCCCGGAAATGGCTCAGCGCCTGAAAACCCGCGCGAAGATCACCAGCTTCGTGCGTCGCTTTATGGATGACCACGGTTTCCTCGATATTGAAACGCCGATGCTGACCAAAGCGACGCCAGAAGGCGCGCGCGACTATCTCGTGCCTTCGCGTGTACATAAAGGCAAATTCTACGCACTGCCGCAATCTCCGCAGCTGTTCAAACAGCTGCTGATGATGTCCGGCTTCGACCGTTACTACCAGATTGTCAAATGCTTCCGCGACGAAGACTTGCGTGCTGACCGCCAGCCGGAATTCACCCAGATCGATGTGGAAACCTCCTTTATGACCGCGCCGCAGGTGCGTGAAGTGATGGAAGCGCTGGTACGCGAGCTGTGGCAGGAAATTCGTGGTGTGGATCTGGGCAACTTCCCGATCATGACTTTCGCCGAAGCCGAGCGCCGTTATGGTTCCGATAAACCAGACCTGCGTAACCCAATGGAGCTGGTGGACGTGGCCGACTTGCTGAAAGCGGTCGAGTTTAAAGTGTTCTCTGGCCCGGCAAACGACCCGAAAGGCCGCGTTGCTGCGCTGCGTGTGCCAGGTGGCGCACAACTTAGCCGTAAACAGATTGACGACTACGGCAAATTCATCGAAATCTACGGGGCGAAAGGCCTTGCTTACATTAAGGTCAACGAAGCGGCAAAAGGACTGGAGGGGATCACCAGCCCGGTTGCGAAATTCCTGAACGCTGAAATTGTTAGCGCCATCCTTGAACGCACTGGCGCACAAGATGGCGACATGATTTTCTTCGGCGCAGACCACAAAAAAGTGGTTGCCGATGCGTTGGGTGCGCTGCGTCTGAAACTGGGTAAAGACCTGAATCTGACCGACGAAGCCAAATGGGCGCCGCTGTGGGTGATTGACTTCCCGATGTTTGAAGATGACGGCGAAGGCGGTCTGACCGCGATGCATCATCCGTTCACCTCGCCGAAAGATATGACCGCAGCTGAGCTGAAAGCTGCGCCAGAAGAGGCCGTCGCGAATGCTTACGATATGGTTATCAATGGCTATGAAGTGGGCGGCGGTTCTGTGCGTATCCATAGCGGTGAAATGCAGCAAACAGTATTCGGCATTCTGGGCATCAATGAGCAGGAACAGCGCGAGAAGTTCGGCTTCCTGCTGGACGCGCTGAAGTACGGTACGCCGCCGCACGCAGGCCTCGCGTTTGGTCTGGATCGTCTGACCATGCTGCTGACCGGCACCGATAATATCCGTGACGTGATTGCGTTCCCGAAAACCACGGCTGCGGCCTGTCTGTTGACGGAAGCGCCAAGCTTCGCCAACCCGGCGTCGCTGGCTGAACTGGGTATTTCTGTCGTCAAAAAAGAGACGCCGGAGAATAAATAAGATGGCTTTTAAGCACCCGGTTTCCGTGCTGGTGGTGATTTACGCCGAGGACACGAAACGGGTGCTGATGTTGCAGCGACGCGACGATCCTGATTTCTGGCAGTCGGTGACCGGCAGTCTTGAAGCAGGAGAGGTAGCGTCGCAAGCCGCCATGCGTGAAGTAAAGGAAGAGGTCGAGATCGATATTGCTTTCGAGCAACTGACCTTAATCGACTGTCAGCGCACGGTGGAGTTTGAAATATTTAGTCATTTACGTCATCGCTATGCGCCGGGCGTTACGCACAATACCGAATCCTGGTTTTGTCTTGCGCTGCCCCATGAACGGCAGATTGTTTTTACTGAACATCTGGCGTACCGCTGGCTTGATGCGCCCGCAGCGGCGGCATTAACCAAGTCATGGAGCAACCGGCAGGCGATTGAAGAATTTGTTATTAACGCCGACTAATTTCCCTGGAATTTCAATTCTCAGGAAGGTGGCAATCCCCGGCGTCGCCAGCAGCTTACTGTGGTAAGGAGCGGGCGCGAACGGGAGCAGCCAACGCGCCTGAGGGCTGAAAGCCGCCGGGAAAAGGCTTTATTGGAGAGTTTTTTATGGCAGGTCATAGTAAATGGGCCAACACCAAACACCGCAAAGCGGCACAGGATGCTAAACGCGGTAAGATTTTTACCAAAATCATCCGTGAACTGGTAACGGCCGCTCGTCTGGGCGGTGGTGATATCGGTTCTAACCCGCGTCTGCGTGCGGCGGTTGATAAAGCGCTGTCTAACAACATGACCCGCGACACCTTAAACCGTGCAATCGCGCGTGGTGTAGGTGGTGATGATGACGCGAACATGGAAACCATCATTTATGAAGGTTATGGTCCTGGCGGCACGGCGGTGATGGTGGAGTGTCTGAGTGACAATCGCAACCGTACCGTGGCGGAAGTGCGTCATGCTTTCAGCAAATGCGGTGGTAACCTCGGTACCGACGGTTCTGTCGCGTATCTGTTCAGCAAAAAAGGGGTTATCTCCTTCGACGCTGGCGACGAAGACACCATTATGGAAGCAGCGCTGGAAGCCGGTGCTGAAGACGTAGTGACGTTTGATGATGGCGCAATCGACGTTTACACCGCGTGGGAAGAGATGGGTGCGGTGCGTGACGCACTGGAAGCCGCGGGTCTGAAAGCGGACAACGCTGAAGTCGCCATGATCCCGTCGACCAAAGCCGATATGGATGCAGAAACTGCGCCGAAACTGCTGCGTCTGATCGATATGCTGGAAGATTGCGACGATGTGCAGGAGGTTTACCACAATGGTGAGATCTCTGATGAGGTTGCGGCGACACTCTAATGTCGCTGATTAACTCGCCTGTAACCGGAGACGCATAATGGCGATCATTCTCGGTATCGATCCGGGTTCGCGCGTCACCGGTTATGGCGTGATCCGCCAGACGGGGCGGCAACTGACTTATCTGGGCAGTGGCTGTATCCGTACCAAAGTGGATGATTTGCCGTCGCGTCTGAAGCTGATTTATGCGGGCGTGACGGAGATCATTACCCAGTTCCAGCCGGATTTTTTCGCTATCGAACAAGTCTTTATGGCGAAAAACGCCGATTCGGCACTCAAGCTGGGACAGGCACGCGGTGTGGCGATTGTTGCCGCCGTGAATCAGGATTTACCGGTGTTTGAATATGCCGCACGGCAGGTAAAACAGACGGTGGTTGGCATTGGGAGCGCGGAAAAAAGCCAGGTGCAGCATATGGTGCGCACGTTGCTGAAACTGCCCGCCAACCCGCAGGCGGATGCTGCAGATGCGCTGGCTATCGCCATTACGCATTGCCATGTCAGCCAAAATGCTTTGCAGGTGAGCAGCACAAGGCTCAATCTGGCTCGCGGACGATTACGCTAAAAAGCGCCGGTTTACCGGCGCTTTTTTTATAGCAGCGAACTTATCTTGCGCGCGTCCTCGTCGGTTGATGGGTTATAGACCACCATTGTCAGGTCCGGTTGCCCTTCCACCGAAAAACTCGAGAACTCCAGCGACAACCTACCGACAGCGCCATGCAGCAGGATCTTGGTGCCTTCTTCCATTACGTCTATATCATTATTCTGCCAGAGTTCGGCGAACTCAGCAGAAGCCGCGCTGAGCTCTTCGACCAGCGGACGAATTTCAATCGACGCACCCGCGCGGGTTGCGTCTGCGCGAAATGCGGCAACCAGAAAGCGGGCGAGCGAATGCCAGTCCACCTGCGCGGCGCGTGCCTGAGGATTAAGAAAAATGCGCCGCAGAATATTACGTTCATGTGCGGGCTGACTGGGGTAATCGGATAACACCACCGTAGCGGCTTTGTTCCAGGCGAGCACATCCCATGTTGCATTGCGGATCATCGCCGGGCTCAGGTGCATACAGTCCAGCACCTTTTGCAGCCTTTCCGTCACTGTCCCCCTCGACATGGAAAGCATGCCCGGTGCGCGGCCTAATGCCAGATGAAAAGCGTGTTCGCGTTCGCGCTCGGAAAGACGTAGCGCCTGACAAATGCGTTCCAGCACTTCTGCTGAAGGCGTACCTCCTCGCCCTTGCTCAAGCCAGGTGTACCAGGTGGCGCTAATACAGGCCAGATGCGCCACCTCTTCACGACGCAGCCCTGGCGTTCGTCGCCGCGCGGTATGAAAACCCAGCGCCGCAGGATCAAGCTGCGCCCGGCGCGATTTCAGATAACTGCCCAGATCTTTAGGCTGAGTAACGCTCTGCATCCTGTTAGTCCTTATACCCCGATAAAGTCACTACTTTTCACTACCACGGATATTTATAAGGATAACGGCGCGAGTCAACATCAGGAGGCACACGCATGCATGTTTTTCTAACGGGCGCGACCGGTTGGGTCGGCGCAAAAGTGGCGGCAGAACTGATTGCTGCCGGGCACCAGGTGAGTGGCCTGGCAAGAAATGCGGACAAAGCACAAGCGTTGCTGGCCGCAGGGGGGCAGGTCATTGCCGGAACGCTGGACGATCATTCCGTTTTGTTTGACGCGGCTTCGTGTGCGGATGCGGTGATCCATACCGCCTTTAATCACGACTTTTCCCGTTTTGCGGAAAATTGCGAACAGGACAGGCGCGCCATTGAAGTCATGGGGGAAGCGCTACTCGGTAGCGAACGCCCGTTACTGGTGACCTCGGGGCTGGCAAGGTTGGTTCAAGGGCGGGCAGCAACTGAAAAGGATAAACCTGTTAGCGACCCGAATTACCTGCGCCGTTCCGAATTTGCGGCACAGGATCTGGTCGAAAAAGGTGTCCGGACTGCCAGCGTGCGCTTGGCACCAACGGTTCATGGGGTAGGTGATCACGGTTTTATCCCGATTTTGATCGCGCTGGCGAAGAAAACCGGTGTATCAGCCTGGCCGGGTGAGGGCAATAATTGCTGGGCGGCGGTGCACCGCCTGGATGCCGCGAAGGTCTACCGGCTGGCACTGGAAAGTGGCGTAACGGAAACGGTGTACCATGCGGTAGCGGAGGAGGGGATTCCCATGCGGGAAATTGCTATCGCCATTGGCAATATGCTGGGCCTGCCCGCTGAATCACGTGATGCAGAACATTTTGGCTGGTTTGCCACCTTTGCCGCCGCGGATATGTCGGCGACCAGCGAGCGAACCCGTGACGTTTTAGGTTGGCAGCCTGCGCAATGCGATTTGCTGACCGATCTTGCGGATGCGGCCTATTACGCGAATTCCTGAACCACGCTCGCGTTTTCCTGTATATTCGGCTGGATATCTATCCAGCCTTTTTTTATGATACGGCATTACACTTTCAGCCGTTAACGCAGGAGCGTCACGTGATAGGCAGACTCAGAGGCATCATTGTAGAAAAACAACCCCCATTGGTTCTGCTGGAAGTAGGGGGCGTAGGATATGAAGTCTATATGCCTATGACCTGCTTTTACGAGCTCCCGGACGCTGGAAAAGAGGCGGTTGTTTTTACACAATTTGTGGTACGCGAAGATGCTCAGCTGTTGTACGGCTTTAATAACAAGCAGGAACGGACGCTGTTTCGTGAGCTCATCAAAACCAATGGCGTTGGGCCAAAGCTGGCGCTGGCGATTCTGTCCGGCATGTCGGCGCAGCAGTTTGTCAACGCGGTTGAACGTGAAGACCCTGCTGCGCTGATCAAATTACCTGGCATTGGGAAGAAAACCGCCGAGCGTTTGATTGTCGAGATGAAAGATCGCTTTAAAGGCTTACACGGCGATCTCTTCACTCCGGCCGCCGATTTAGTACTGGCCTCTCCGGCAAGCCCGGCGACGGATGATGCGGAACAAGAAGCCGTTGCTGCGTTGGTGGCGTTGGGCTATAAACCTCAGGAAGCCAGCCGGATGATAAGTAAGATTGTGCGTCCGGATGCCAACAGTGAAACCCTGATCCGTGAAGCGCTGCGCGCGGCATTGTGAGGTAGAGGATGATTGAAGCAGACCGTCTGGTCACGCCCGCCAGTACCAATATAGAAGAAGTCGCAGACCGCGCTATTCGGCCAAAAATGCTCGACGAATATATCGGTCAGCCGCAGGTGCGCTCGCAGATGGAGATCTTTATCCAGGCGGCAAAACTGCGTGGTGACGCGCTGGATCATCTGCTTATCTTTGGCCCACCGGGCTTAGGTAAAACGACGCTGGCGAATATCGTGGCAAACGAGATGGGTGTCAATTTGCGCACTACCTCAGGGCCAGTGCTGGAAAAAGCGGGCGATCTTGCCGCGATGCTCACTAACCTTGAGCCGCATGATGTGTTGTTTATCGATGAAATTCACCGCCTCTCGCCGGTTGTCGAAGAGGTGCTTTATCCGGCGATGGAAGATTACCAACTGGATATCATGATTGGTGAAGGGCCAGCCGCACGTTCTATCAAAATCGATTTACCGCCGTTTACCTTGATTGGCGCGACAACACGCGCGGGTTCACTGACCTCGCCGCTGCGCGATCGTTTCGGTATTGTGCAGCGTCTTGAGTTCTATCAGGTTGCGGATTTACAGCACATTGTGGGACGCAGCGCGCGTTATATGGGGCTGGAGATGAGCGACGAGGGTGCGCTGGAAGTAGCGCGCCGCGCACGCGGTACGCCGCGTATCGCAAATCGTCTATTGCGGCGTGTGCGTGATTTCGCCGAGGTGAAGTATGACGGCGATATCACCGCTGATATAGCGGCCCAGGCACTGGACATGCTGAATGTCGATGCCGAAGGATTCGACTATATGGATCGTAAACTGCTGCTGGCGGTTATCGATAAATTCTTCGGCGGCCCGGTCGGGCTGGACAACCTGGCAGCAGCCATTGGCGAAGAGCGCGAAACGATTGAGGATGTGCTGGAGCCGTATCTTATCCAGCAGGGCTTTTTGCAGCGCACGCCGCGCGGTCGGATGGCGACGGTAAGGGCGTGGAACCACTTCGGTATTACGCCACCGCAAATGCCATAAAGCGAAAGGCCGGAGAGCATTTGCTTCCGGCCTTTCGCTTTAACTGGCGGGTTTCTTCATCATGCTGAAGATAAACAGCAGCGCCGCGCACAACACCACGGATGGGCCAGCGGGCGTGTCATAAAAGGCCGAAAATGTCAGTCCGCCAGTCACGGCGATCATCCCGATACCGACCGCGATGCCCGCCATTTGCTCCGGCGTACGAGCGAAGCGTCGCGCCGTCGCGGCAGGAATAATCAGCAGTGAGGTGATGATCAGCGCACCCACGAATTTCATGGCAACGCCAATGGTTAATGCGGTAATCAGCATCAGCAGCAGCTTCACTCGTTGAAGCTTAACGCCGTCAACAAATGCCAGCTCGGGGCTAATGGTCATAGACAGCAGATTGCGCCATTGCCAGAACAACATCCCCAGCACCACAACAACGCCCAGGGCGATCGCCACCAGGTCGCCTGGTGTCACTGCCAGTAAGTCCCCGAACAAATAGGCCATTAAATCGACACGGATATTTGACATCAGGCTGACAACAACCAGACCAAGCGATAGTGCGCTGTGCGCCATGATTCCCAGCAGAGTATCAATTGCCAGATGTGGCCGTTTTTCCAGCCACACCAGTCCGGCGGCCAGCAGCAACGTAACGGCGATCACTGCATAAAATGGGTTTACGTCCAGCAATAATCCGAAAGCGACACCCAACAGAGAAGCATGCGCGAGCGTATCGCCGAAATATGACATTCTCCGCCAGACGACAAATGAACCCAACGGGCCCGCCGCGCAGGCGAGCATAACCCCGGCAAGCCAGCCGGGCAGTAACAATTCAATCATGAGTGTCCATTACCCTGGCGCAGCACAATGCGGCCTTGTAAATCGTGGCGGTGGTTGTGATTGTGGCGATAAATTCCCAACTGTTCTGCACCACGCTGACCGAACATGGAGATAAATTCCGGGTGCATCGAAACCACTTCCGGCGTTCCGGAACAACAAATATGGTGATTCAGGCAGAGCACTTCATCAGTCTTTGCCATAACCAGATGCAGATCGTGAGACACCATCAGTACAGCGCAGTCCAGCTCTTTACGCAGCTGGTCTATCAGGTTGTACAGCGCCACTTGCCCATTGACATCAACGCCCTGGGTTGGCTCATCAAGAACCAGCAATTGCGGGCGATTAAGCAGAGCTCGCGCCAATAATACGCGCTGGGTTTCGCCGCCAGACAGTTTTTGCATTGGCGCATCGACCAGATGTGCAGCCTGCACACGTTTCAGCGCGGGAACAATATCGTCCTTACTTGTGCCCGGCCGGAGACGCATAAAACGGCCAACGGTGAGTGGCAAGGTAGCGTCAAGGTGTAACTTCTGCGGCACATATCCAATGTGCAGCGTTTTGTCACGCTTGATCAACCCGGAGTCGGGTGCTATCAGCCCAAGCACAACGCGCACCAGCGTTGATTTGCCCGCGCCATTAGGGCCCAGCAGGGTTAAAATTTTACCGGCGCGTAAATTCAGCGAAATATCAGACAGGACGCGCCGTTGGCCGAATGCGACGGTGACATTTTCGAGCGTTACAAGATTCGTCATAGCATTTATGGGGTTGCACAAGTTGTCGAATGTTATAATATCACATTCCACTTATTCATTACGATTAATAGTCGCATTATGTTACATAAAAATACGCTTCTTTGCGCAGCGTTATCCGCTGCGCTTCTCGGTGGGACAGCACAAACGGCTAACGCCGCAGTTGTAACGTCATTAAAGCCGCTGGGGTTTATCGCGTCAGCAATCGCCGATGGGGTGACGTCCACGGAAGTATTATTGCCGGACGGCGCATCAGAGCATGATTATTCCCTGCGTCCGTCGGATGTAAAACGCTTACAGAACGCGGACTTAGTATTTTGGGTCGGGCCTGAAATGGAAGCTTTTATGGTGCGTTCCGCGCAGCAAATCCCGGCGAAAAAATTAGTGACGATGGCGGAACTGGATGGCGTGAAAACGCTACTCATGAAGGGGTCGGAAGAAGATGAGCACGACCATGATGACGGACATCATCATGATGAAAAAAGTGACGAGCATCACCATCACGGTGAATACAACATGCATCTGTGGCTCTCCCCAGAAATTGCGCGGCTGTCGGCGGTTGCAATCCACGATAAATTAGTGGAAGTTATGCCGCAAAGTCGAGCCAAGCTGGACGCCAACCTGCAAGCATTTGAGGCATCATTAGCCCAGTCCGATAAACAGGTCGGTAACGAGCTGGCACCGCTGAAAGGGAAAGGGTATTTCGTTTTTCATGACGCCTACGGCTACTTTGAAAAACACTACGGACTGACTCCGCTGGGTCACTTTACCGTCAACCCCGAAATTCAGCCTGGTGCGCAGCGTTTACATGAAATCAGAACACAGTTGGTTGAGCAAAAAGCAACCTGCGTTTTTGCTGAGCCACAGTTCAGGCCAGCGGTCGTAGAAGCTGTTGCCAGGGGGACATCCGTTCGAATGGGAACGTTGGATCCGCTCGGTATCGGCATCAAGTTAGGCAAAGAGAGCTATCCGCAGTTCCTTGCCCAACTTTCACATCAGTATGCGAGCTGCCTGAAAGGAGAATAACGAGGAAGTGAATACGTGCAACAGATAGCCCGCTCTGTCGCCCTGGCATTTAATAATCTGCCCCGACCCCACCGCGTTATGCTGGGGTCGCTTACAGTTCTCACTCTCACGGTCGCCGTATGGCGCCCGTACGTTTACCACCCCCAATCCGAATCCGTTACACCCATTGTTAAAGCGATCGAGCTGCCGAAGAGTGAAATTCGTTCATTGCTGCCGGAAGCCAGCGAACCTATTGACCAAACTGCCTCGGATGATGATGTTGATGACATTCCGCAGGATGAACTTGACGAGAAAACAGCCAGTGAAGCCGGCGTACATGAATATGTGGTATCCACGGGCGATACGCTGAGCAGCATTCTTAACCAGTACGGTATTGATATGGGTGATATCAGCCAGCTTGCCGCTGCGGATAAAGAACTGCGTAACCTGAAAATCGGCCAGCAGATCTCCTGGACTCTCACCGCAGATGGCGATTTGCAGCGTTTGACCTGGGAAATGTCCCGCCGCGAGACCCGCACTTATGACCGCATTGATGGCGGCTTCAAAATGAGTAGCGAAACGCAGCAGGGCGATTGGGTAAACTCGGTGATGAAAGGGACTGTCGGTGGGAGTTTTGTTTCCAGCGCGCGCGACGCCGGGTTAACCAGCGCTGAAATCAGCGCGGTGATTAAAGCTATGCAGTGGCAGATGGATTTTCGCAAGCTGAAAAAAGGCGATGAATTCTCCGTTCTGATGTCGCGCGAAATGCTGGAAGGCAAGCAAGAGCAAAGCCAGTTGCTTGGTGTGCGTCTGCGTTCCGACGGTAAAGATTATTATGCAATCCGCGCGGAAGACGGTAAATTTTACGATCGCAACGGTACAGGCCTGGCAAAAGGGTTTTTGCGCTTCCCGACATCCAAGCAGTTCCGCGTCTCTTCGAATTTTGACCCCCGCCGTCTGAACCCTGTCACCGGTCGAGTTGCGCCACATAAAGGTGTTGATTTCGCGTTGCCACAAGGGACGCCTGTGCTTGCAGTCGGTGATGGCGAAGTAGTCGTGGCGAAACGCAGCGGGGCCGCAGGCAACTATGTCGCTATTCGTCACGGACGCACGTATACCACGCGTTATATGCACCTGCGCAAGCTGTTGGTAAAACCGGGGCAGAAAGTGAAACGTGGCGATCGTATTGCACTCTCCGGTAATACCGGGCGTTCTACCGGGCCGCACCTGCACTACGAAGTGTGGATCAACCAGCAAGCGGTTAACCCGTTAACGGCGAAACTGCCGAGAACCGAAGGATTAAGCGGTTCGGATCGCAAGGATTATCTGGCACAGGTTAAAGAAGTTTTACCCCAGTTAAAAGTCGACTGATTCGTTTAACAAATGTGCGTCCAAAGCCGATGCCTTAACCGCATCGGTTTTTTCTTTTGTGCGATGGATGGCGCCTCGCTACACTATCCCATTACTTTATGTGAACTGATTTCTCGCCTGCGGAAGATGCATGGAAACGAAAAAAAATACCGCTGAATATATTCCCGTGTTTGAAAAAGAATTTCGCTACCCGCGTTACTGGGGCGCGTGGCTTGGAGTGCTGGCTTTTGCTGGCGTAGCGCTGATCCCGCCGTCGGTGCGCGATCCTTTACTCGGTAAACTTGGGCGTCTGGTCGGAAAGTTTGGCAAAAGCGCGCGTCGCCGTGCGCAGATCAATCTCTACTACTGCTTCCCTGAAAAAAGCGATGCGGAAAGAGAGGCCATTATTGATGAGATGTTTGCCACTGCGCCACAAGCTATGGTTCTGATGGCGGAACTGGCGCTACGTGGCCCGGAAAAAGTCATGCCGCGTGTGGAATGGCAGGGGCAAGAAATTATTGATGAAATGCGCCGCAACGAAGAGAAGGTTATTTTCCTTGTTCCGCACGGGTGGGGCATTGATATCCCGGCGATGTTAATGGCATCACAAGGGCGAAACATAGCAGCGATGTTTCATAATCAGGGCAACAAAGTATTCGATTATGTATGGAATACCGTGCGATGTCGTTTTGGCGGGCGTTTACATGCGCGTAATGATGGCATCAAGCCTTTTATCCAGTCGATACGTCAGGGTTACTGGGGTTACTACCTGCCGGACCAGGATCACGGAGCGGAGCAAAGCGAGTTTGTTGATTTCTTTGCAACCTATAAAGCAACCCTGCCTGCTATTGGCCGGCTGATGAAAGTGTGTCGCGCGCGCGTGGTGCCGATGTTCCCAATTTATGATGCGAAAACACACCGGCTGATTATTCAGGTGCGTCCGCCGATGGATGACCTGCTCACCGCCGATGACAATACGATTGCCCGCCGTATGAACGAAGAAGTTGAAAAATTTGTTGGTCCGCATCCTGAGCAATACACCTGGATCCTCAAATTGCTAAAAACGCGGAAACCGGGTGAGACCGAGCCTTACAGGCGCAAAGATTTATTTGTGAAAAAGTAGCCTATAAAAAAGGCCTCTCAGTGAGAGGCCTTTTGCTTTTATAAACGCTTATTCAACGGTCAGAATACGCGTGGTATTCGTGGTACCGATGGTACTCATCACATCACCTTGAGTCACAATAACCAGGTCGCCGGACAGCAAATAGCCTTTATCACGCAGCAGGTTTACTGCGTCGTGAGCTGCTGTCACGCCGTCATTTACGCTGTCGAAATAGACCGGGGTGACGCCGCGATACAGGGCTGTCAGGTTGAGGGTACGTTCATGGCGAGAGAGGGCGAAAATCGGCAACCCCGAACTGATGCGCGAGGTCATCAGCGCGGTGCGACCCGATTCTGTCATTGAAATGATAGCGGTCACACCTTTCAGGTGGTTTGCCGCATACATAGCCGACATCGCAATCGCTTCTTCCACGTTGTCGAATTGAATATCCAGGCGGTGCTTGGAGACATTGATACTTGGAATTTTCTCCGCGCCCAGACATACACGCGCCATTGCAGCAACGGTTTCGGACGGATACTGACCTGCGGCAGTTTCGGCAGAGAGCATGACCGCATCGGTGCCGTCGAGCACAGCGTTGGCAACGTCCATTACTTCCGCGCGTGTTGGCATCGGGTTCGTGATCATCGATTCCATCATCTGCGTCGCGGTGATCACCGCACGGTTCAGTTGGCGCGCACGGCGGATCAGCGCTTTCTGGATACCAACCAGTTCCGGGTCACCGATTTCAACACCGAGATCGCCGCGGGCGACCATCACAACGTCGGAAGCAAGGATCACGTCATCCATCGCATCCTGGCTGCATACTGCTTCCGCACGTTCAACTTTTGCCACGATTTTGGCATCACAACCGGCATCGCGCGCCAGACGGCGAGCATAGTTAAGATCTTCACCGCAGCGCGGGAAGGATACGGCCAGGTAGTCAACGCCAATCAATGCAGCTGTTACGATATCCGCTTTGTCTTTTTCAGTCAGCGCTTCAGCAGAAAGGCCGCCACCCAGCTTGTTAATACCTTTGTTGTTAGATAGCGGGCCACCGACGGTCACTTCGGTAAACACTTTCATGCCCTGAACTTCCAGCACTTTCAGCTGTACGCGACCATCGTCCAGCAGCAGGATATCGCCCGGAACAACATCGGCAGGCAAACCTTTATAATCAATGCCCACTTTCTCCTTGTCGCCTTCACCTTTACCGAGGTTGGCATCAAGCAGGAATTTATCCCCGATGTTCAGGAAAACTTTGCCTTCCTTAAAGGTGGAAACACGAATTTTTGGCCCTTGTAGATCGCCAAGGATAGCAACATGACGTCCCAGTTTTGCCGCAATCTCACGCACCTTATCCGCACGTAATTTATGATCTTCAGGTGTTCCGTGTGAGAAGTTCATACGTACCACGTTAGCACCTGCAGCGATCACCTTTTCAAGGTTGTTATCGCGGTCAGTAGCCGGGCCTAAGGTGGTTACGATTTTGGTTCTGCGAAGCCTTCTGGACATGTAATACTCCGTTGACTGAAACAACTTGGTGTTGCGTGAACATAAATCCGGTCATTTGGCGCCCTGCTGTGAAGGGCGATGCGTCAGATCGGACAGCGTAAGAGGTTACCGCTTTTTTATTAACTATTAGTGGTTATCGCTTTTAATAAGCAGCTCTTTATCAAAGCGCGATTCTTTCAGTGCTTCTTTGACTCGCTTCAAGTTATCCCTGAATTTTGCTCCCCGACGCAGTGTGAAACCTGTTGCCAGCACGTCAATGACCGTGAGTTGCGCAAGACGAGAAACCATTGGCATATAAATATCTGTATCTTCCGGAACATCCAGAGTGATAGCAAGCGTTGCCTCACGCGCCAGCGGCGTGCCTGCAGACGTAAGGGCTATCACCATGGCATCGTTTTCACGCGCCAGTTGCGCAAGTTCCACTAAATTCTTGGTTCTTCCGGTATGTGAAATCAACACAACCACGTCATCGTCGCTACAATTCATACAGCTCATGCGCTGCAGCACTATGTCGTCGGAGTAGACCACCGGCACATTAAAGCGGAAAAATTTGTTCATGGCATCGTGCGCAACGGCGGCAGAAGAACCGAGACCAAAGAAGGCAATTTTTTTTGCCTGCGTCAGTAAATCTACGGCGCGGTTTACCGCTGCCATATCCAGTGACTGACGCACATGGTCGAGACTGGCCATTGCGGATTCGAAGATTTTACCGGTATAGGCTTCAACGCTGTCATCTTCATCAACATTTCGATTAACATAGGGCGTGCCATTGGCGAGGCTTTGCGCCAGATGCAGTTTGAAATCGGGGAAGCCTCGGGTATCAAGGCTGCGGCAGAAACGGTTGACGGTTGGTTCGCTGACATCCGCTTCTTGCGCAAGTGCGGCAATGCTCGAGTGAATGGCCTGGTCCGGCGCGGCGAGGATCACTTCCGCCACTTTACGCTCGGATTTGCTAAGGTGTTCCAGTCGAGACTGGATTTTTTCCAGCATATTCATGGGTGATAAACGCTCATGGTAAAACGATTACACCGATAGATGGAATCGTGATGCGATTTAGCTAGATATTACCCCTGCGGCACGCAGAAAGGTAAGTCGTGATGAGAAATGTTGTTGTTTTTTTTCATTACATGATCAGAGTCGGATTTTACCGGATGTAAATTGGGCAAATATCCCGCTTTATCAGGGCGAAAGAACAGTTTTTTCGTCACAACAGAATAACGCACGTCCTGACAAGGCTTAACAGTTTCGGGAATTACGTAAAAGCAGTACAGTGCACTGTAATAAAATTACAACTGAGGCCTGGCTGAAGCTCCAGGATAGCCAACTGAGGAGAAAGACATGGCGGTAATACAAACAGCCCAGGCGTGTGACCTGGTCATTTTCGGCGCTAAGGGCGACCTTGCCCGCCGGAAATTGCTGCCTTCCCTGTACCAACTGGAAAAAGCGGGCCAGATTCACCCAGAGACACGAATTCTGGGCGTGGGTCGCGCTGATTGGGATAAGGAAGCGTATACCAAGGTTGTTCGCGAAGCGCTTGAAACCTTTATGAAGGAAAAGATCGACGAGAGCCTGTGGGACAAGCTGAGTGGGCGTCTGGATTTTTGCAATCTGGATGTCAACGATACCACGGCATTCAAACGTCTTGGCGAGATGCTGGATCAAAAAAACCGCACCACCATCAACTACTTTGCCATGCCGCCGAGCACCTTTGGCGCAATCTGCAAAGGCCTGGGTGAAGCGAAACTGAACGCCAAACCCGCGCGCGTGGTGATGGAAAAACCGCTGGGTACTTCGCTTGCGACATCGCGAGAAATCAATGACCAGGTGGGCGAATTTTTCGAAGAGTGCCAGGTTTATCGTATCGACCACTACCTCGGTAAAGAGACGGTACTCAACCTGCTGGCGCTGCGTTTTGCTAACTCTCTTTTCGTCAATAACTGGGACAATCGCACCATCGATCACGTTGAAATTACTGTGGCGGAAGAAGTGGGCATTGAAGGGCGCTGGGGCTATTTCGACCAGGCCGGGCAGATGCGCGATATGATCCAGAACCACCTGCTGCAAATTCTGTGCATGATTGCCATGTCGCCGCCGTCCGATCTGAGCGCAGACAGCATTCGTGACGAGAAAGTAAAAGTATTGAAGTCGCTACGCCGTATTGATCGCACGAATGTGCGTGAGAAAACCGTACGTGGCCAGTACAGCGCCGGTTTCGCCCAAGGTAAAAAAGTGCCGGGCTATCTGGAAGAAGAGGGCGCGAATAAGACCAGCAATACCGAAACGTTCGTTGCTATCCGTGTCGACATCGATAACTGGCGTTGGGCGGGTGTACCGTTCTACCTGCGCACCGGTAAGCGTCTGCCGACCAAATGTTCTGAAGTGGTTGTTTACTTTAAAACACCGGAACTGAATCTGTTCAAAGAGTCCTGGCAAGATCTGCCGCAGAACAAGCTGACTATTCGCCTGCAGCCGGACGAAGGGGTGGATATCCAGGTGCTGAACAAAGTGCCGGGTCTCGATCACAAGCACAATCTGCAAATCACCAAGCTGGATCTGAGCTATTCCGAAACGTTCAATCAGACGCATCTGGCAGATGCTTATGAGCGTCTGTTGCTGGAAACGATGCGCGGCATTCAGGCGCTGTTTGTTCGCCGTGATGAAGTTGAAGAAGCCTGGAAATGGGTGGATTCCATCACGGAAGCCTGGGCGGCGGATAACGACTCGCCGAAGCCTTACCAGGCGGGAACCTGGGGGCCAGTGGCCTCGGTGGCGATGATCACCCGTGATGGCCGTTCCTGGAACGAGTTTGAGTAATTAGCCAACAGTTAGCGTTGCGCAATTTTACCGGTAACATGATCTAACTCAGCTATCCGAACAATTTTTCATCTTTCAAGCCCCGACTGGATTCACCAGCGGGGCTTTTTTTATTACACTGGCTGAAGCGATTTTGCCTATGGGGCGCGGCGCTCTGGTGTTTTCAGCTTGTTACGCAAAGCTAATCACACTGTTAACGCGGCCTCCCGGACAGATAAATTTCAGGAGCCTTTATGAACCCTACAATGTTACGCGTAACAAATCGAATTATTGAACGTTCGCGCGAAACCCGCTCAGCCTATCTGGCGCGTATTGAACAAGCGAAAAGCGACACCGTACGCCGTTCAACTCTCGCCTGCGGTAACCTGGCGCATGGCTTTGCCGCGTGCCAACCCGACGATAAAGCTTCCCTCAAAAGCATGTTGCGCAACAACATAGCGATCATCACGTCTTATAACGACATGCTCTCTGCGCACCAGCCTTACGAGGTGTATCCGGATATCATCCGTAAAGCGCTGCATTCCGTGAATGCCGTGGGCCAGGTGGCGGGCGGTGTTCCGGCCATGTGCGATGGTGTAACGCAAGGCCAGGACGGGATGGAATTGTCTTTACTGAGCCGCGAAGTGATTGCCATGTCTGCCGCGGTCGGCCTGTCGCACAATATGTTTGATGGCGCGTTGTATCTGGGCGTGTGTGACAAAATCGTCCCAGGACTGGCGATGGCGGCATTGTCATTTGGCCACCTGCCTGCTGTATTTGTGCCATCAGGCCCAATGGCAAGCGGCCTGGCAAACAAAGAGAAAGTGCGTATTCGCCAGCTTTATGCTGAGGGTAAAGTTGATCGTATTGCACTGCTTGAGTCTGAAGCCGCATCCTATCATGCTCCAGGCACCTGTACGTTTTATGGCACCGCCAACACCAACCAGATGGTGATTGAGTTCATGGGCATGCAATTGCCCGGTTCCTCATTTGTGCATCCGGATGCGCCGTTGCGCAAAGCGTTGACGGAAGCTGCTGCTCGCCAGGTGACGCGTCTTACTGGCAACGGCAACGAATGGATGCCGCTTGGCAAAATGATTGATGAAAAAGTGGTGGTTAACGGTATCGTTTCGCTGCTGGCGACCGGGGGGTCTACAAACCATACCATGCACCTGGTGGCGATGGCGCGGGCGGCGGGCATCATCATTAACTGGGATGATTTCTCCGATCTCTCTGATGTCGTTCCTTTGCTGGCGCGCCTCTACCCGAATGGCCCGGCAGATATTAACCACTTCCAGGCAGCAGGTGGTGTGCCGGTATTACTGCGCGAGCTATTAAAAGGTGGCCTGCTGCATGAAGATGTTAATACCGTGGCAGGCTTTGGTCTGACGCGTTATACCCACGAGCCGTGGCTCAACGATGGTGAACTGGACTGGCGTGATGGCGCAGCCGTGTCGCTGGATGACAACGTGATCGCCAGCATTGATAAACCGTTCTCTAAACATGGCGGCACCAAAGTGCTGAGCGGCAACCTCGGACGTGCGGTAATGAAAACCTCCGCCGTACCGGTAGAAAACCAGGTGATTGAAGCGCCAGCGGTGATTTTTGAAAGTCAGCATGACGTGCTGCCCGCTTTTGAAGCAGGGCTGCTGGATCGCGATTGTGTGGTTGTTGTTCGTCATCAAGGGCCAAAAGCGAACGGTATGCCAGAATTACATAAACTCATGCCGCCACTTGGTGTATTATTGGACCGCCGTTTCAAAATTGCATTAGTTACTGATGGACGGCTGTCAGGGGCATCAGGTAAAGTGCCGTCGGCAATTCACGTTACGCCAGAAGCATATGATGGCGGGTTGCTGGCAAAAGTGCATGATGGCGACATGATTCGGGTTAACGGGCAGACCGGCGAATTAACGCTGCTGGTTGATGACAACGTTCTTGCCGCACGTCAGCCACATATTCCTGACCTTAGCGCGATGCGCGTGGGCACAGGGCGCGAAATGTTTGGTGCACTGCGGGAGAAACTTTCCGGTGCGGAGCAGGGCGCGACCTGTATCACTTTTTAAGACGACAAGATTTTAGTTCTGGCGAGAGAAAAACACTGATGAAAAACTGGAAAACGAGTGCAGAAGCAATCCTGAAAACGGGTCCGGTAGTGCCGGTAATCGTAGTGAACAAACTTGAGCACGCCGTACCGATGGCGAAAGCGTTGGTTGCGGGCGGTGTTCGCGTTCTGGAAGTGACTCTGCGTACGGCTTGCGCTATCGACGCTATTCGCGCTATTGCGAAGGAAGTACCAGACGCGATTATCGGTGCTGGTACCGTGCTGAATCCGCAGCAACTGGCAGAAGTGACCGCTGCTGGCGCACAGTTCGCTATTAGCCCAGGCCTGACCGAGCCGCTGCTGAAAGCCGCGACCGAAGGCACTATCCCGCTGATCCCGGGTATTAGCACCGTTTCTGAACTGATGCTGGGTATGGACTACGGTCTGAAAGAGTTTAAATTCTTCCCGGCGGAAGCTAATGGCGGCACCAAAGCGCTGCAGGCCATTGCAGGTCCGTTCTCTCAGGTACGTTTCTGCCCGACTGGAGGTATTTCTCCGGCTAACTACCGTGATTACCTGGCGCTGAAAAGCGTGCTGTGCATTGGTGGTTCCTGGCTGGTGCCAGCCGATGCGCTGGAAGCAGGCGATTACGATCGCATCACTACACTGGCTCGCGAAGCGGTTGAAGGCGCGAAACAGTAATTTTTTTGGCGGGCGTTAAGTCCGCCAGATAAAAAGCCCGGTAGTATAATACTGACCGGGCTTTTTTTATGGTTTTGATTCGTCCTGGGCTACGGACATCAAAAGATGTGATTCCGTTTATTGCCCCCGGATTTAGCTCTCAAGGGGGCGGCAAATGCTTCTTTGAGAGCTGTGTAGGCCTTCAGGAAACAATCAATGTCGCCTGTTGGGAGAGGCTGATTTTTATCCGCTGACTTTCACCGCCGCGGCAGCTGCAACTGCGTATTCCACCGCTTTTTCAACGTTATCTGCCACAGCCAGCGCGACGCCCATACGGCGAGAACCCTCAATTTCCGGCTTGCCAAACAGACGCAACTGCACACCCGCACCTACGGCGTTGTGCACGTTGTCAAAGGTGACATTCTGGCTGGTCAGGCGCGGCAGGATCACCGCAGAAGCGGACGGGCCATACTGGCGAATCGCACCAATTGGCATGCCGAGAAAAGCGCGGACATGCAGGGCAAACTCGGAAAGATCCTGCGAAATCAATGTCACCATACCGGTATCGTGCGGGCGTGGAGAGACTTCGCTGAAGATGACGTCATCGCCGCAAACAAAAAGCTCAACGCCAAACAGGCCGTATCCGCCAAGCGCCAGCACCACTTTACTGGCGATCGCTTGCGAGCGCTCCAGCGCCAGAGGCGACATCTGCTGCGGTTGCCAGGATTCGCGATAATCGCCATCTTCCTGGCGATGGCCGACCGGTGCGCAGAAATGAACGCCGTCAACGGCGCTGATGGTCAGCAGCGTGATTTCAAAATCAAAGTTGACCACGCCTTCAACAATCACCCGCCCGGCGCCTGCTCGGCCGCCTTGTTGGGCATATTCCCATGCTTTCGCTAATTGATCGGCGCTTTTAATAAAGCTCTGACCTTTACCGGAAGAACTCATTACCGGTTTTACGATACAGGGCAAACCTATCTCCGCGACGGCTTGCTGAAATGCGGCTTCACTGTCGGCAAAGCGATAGCTGGAAGTAGGCAACTGTAACTCTTCAGCCGCCAGACGGCGGATACCTTCACGATTCATCGTCAGTTTGGTGGCGCGCGCGCAGGGAACAACATGTTGACCCTGCGCTTCCAGCCCAATCAGCGTATCCGTGGCGATAGCTTCGATTTCCGGCACGATAAAGTGAGGTTTTTCCTGTACAACCAGCGCCTTTAACGCCTCGCCATCGAGCATATTGATGACGTGAGAGCGATGCGCGACGTGCATCGCGGGGGCATCGGGATAGCGATCAACAGCAATCACTTCAATACCCAGACGCTGGCATTCGATCGCAACTTCCTTGCCCAGTTCGCCAGAGCCTAATAACATCACGCGTGTTGCTGCAGGTCGCAGCGCAGTTCCTAAAAGAGTCATAGCATCGTACCGTGAGAAAAAATTTGCGCGCAGTATAAACGAAAACGTTTGCGTCTGTCTTTTATCACTTGCGGTGGTTTTTTCATCGCGCTACTATACTGTATAAATACACAGTTAAATGAGGCTGCATCATGGCGGTAGAAGTTAAATACGTTGTTATTCGTGAAGGTGAGGAAAAAATGTCTTTTGCCAGCAAAAAGGAAGCCGATGCTTACGATAAAATGCTCGACCTGGCCGAAGTTCTCGGCGATTGGCTTGCAACAGGGCCGGTAGATCTGGAAGACAATGCACGCGACCAGATGGCGCTGTGGCTTGCCGAGCAAAAAGAGGCGCTTAACGGCATCCTGAAGTCAGGCAAATTACCAGGCACTGAAGCTGAAGACGCGGCAGCACCGGCCGACTCTTCTGATTCGGATGCGGCTGAAGCTGTTGATATCAAAACTGCAGCGAAGCGCGTAAAAGTCGCCTGATCTTGCACTGCCAGCAATTTGTACCATGCTTTGAAGGGGTAAAAACCAGGAGATAAGCATGAAAATAGCAGGAGTTTTCACCGGTCTGCTTTTGCTGGCAGGCAGCATGACGGTGCATGCCGCCACGGATAAATCGGTTAAATTTCCCTCGTGCGAGGGGCTCAAGGCAGACGGCATTGCCGCGAGTGTTAAGCGGGATTATTTGCAGAACCGCATTGTCCGATGGGCTGATGATCAAAAGAGACTGGGGCAGGCCGATCCGGTCGCCTGGATCAATCCGAAAGAAATCACCGGCAAGGATGATAAATGGGTTGTGCCGTTAGCCGTAAGAGGGAAAAGCACGGACCTTCACTATCGCGTAGTCATCGATTGTAAAGGTGGAACCGCAGAGTATCAGCCGCAATCATAACATCGCATTTTCCCAATCTTTCCAGATATAGACACTTCCTGACATCCCCCTCGCTTACTCTGTGCTCACAACTGTCATGGTAAGCGAGGGTTCTATGAGCTGGTTAAATCAACTGCAGTCGTTGCTTGGTCAAAAAAACGATACACAAACGCCGTCTTCAGGTGGACAGGGGCTCAACAATTTGTTGGTGCCGGGCGCATTAGGTGGCCTGGCGGGGCTGCTGGTCGCCAGTAAATCATCGCGTAAACTGCTCGCGAAGTATGGCACCGGTGCTTTGCTGGTGGGCGGAGGAGCCGTTGCGGGTAGCGTGTTGTGGAATAAGTACAAGGATCGCATCCGGGATGCGCATCAAAGCGAGCCACAATTTGGCCAGCAAAATACGCCTCTGGATGTACGTACTGAGCGGCTGATCCTGGCGCTGGTGTTCGCCGCCAAAAGCGACGGACACATTGATGATAAAGAACGCGCGGCGATAGAACAGCAATTGCGTGACGCGGGCGTGGAAGCGCAAGGGCAGCAACTGGTGTCGAATGCTATAGACCAGCCGCTGGACCCCGCGCGTCTGGCGCAGGGAGTGCAAAACGAAGAAGAAGCGCTGGAAGTTTACTTCCTCAGCTGCGCCGTTATCGATATTGATCATTTTATGGAACGCAGCTATCTGAACGCGCTGGGCGAGGCGTTAAAAATTCCGCAAGATGTGCGAGAAGATATCGAGGCGGATCTCAAAAAGCAGAAATTAGCGCTTAGCTCATGATCTAAATTACGTTTCGCTTGCATCGCGCGTGGGTTTTGCCACCCTTATAGGTATGTAAAACCAAATAAGAATTGTGCTATGTCGCCGAAAGCAAAAAAAATCCCGCACGCCATGACGATGCATGGTGATACGCGTATCGACAACTATTACTGGCTGCGGGACGATACGCGCTCGCAGCAAGATGTTCTGGATTATCTCCATCAAGAAAATGATTACGGGCGTGAAGTGATGGCCTCACAGCAAGCGTTGCAAGACAACGTGCTGGAGGAAATTATCTCGCGTATACCTCAGCGCGAAGTCTCCGCGCCTTACATCAAAAATGGCTACCGTTACCGGCACATCTACGAGCCTGGAAGCGAATATGCGATTTATCAACGTCAGTCTGTTCTCAGCTCTGAGTGGGATGAGTGGTCGGTGTTACTGGATGCCAACCAGCGCGCGTCACACAGTGAGTTCTACACCCTTGGTGGCATGGAGATTTCGCCGGACAACACGATTATGGCGATTGCGGAAGATTATCTTTCCCGCAGGCAATATGGTCTGCGCTTTCGCAATCTGGAGACGGGCAACTGGTATCCGGAAATGCTGGATAATGTCTCGCCAGAATTTGTCTGGGTTAACGATTCAGAAACGCTCTACTACGTGCGCAAACATGCCACAACATTACTGCCGTACCAGGTCTGGCGACACACCATAGGCACGCCTTCACAACAGGATGAATTGGTCTATGAAGAGCAGGACGAAACCTTTTATGTTGGTCTGAGTAAAACCACATCTCAGCACTACATTACGATTCATCTTGCCAGCGCGACCACCAGTGAAGTTCTCCTGCTTGATGCAGAACTGCCGGATGCTCAGCCGCTGCGTTTTCTGCCAAGGCGCAAAGATCACGAATATAGCCTTGATCACTACCAGCACACCTTTTATTTGCGATCCAATCGGGATGGTAAGAACTTCGGCTTGTATCGCACCAAAGTGCGCGATGAACGGCGCTGGGAAGTGCTGATCCCGGCGCGCGAACAGGTGATGCTAGAAGGGTTTACGCTGTTTACTGATTGGCTGGTTGTGGAAGAACGGCAGCGTGGCTTAACCAGTTTGCGCCAGATCAATCGTAAAACCCGGGAAGTTATCGGTATTGCGTTTGATGATCCTGCCTACGTCACCTGGCTTGCTTACAACCCGGAACCGGAAACATCCCGCCTGCGTTATGGCTACTCATCAATGACCATGCCAGATACGTTATTTGAACTGGATATGGATACCGGAGAACGGCGGGTTCTAAAACAAATGGACGTGGCGGGTTTTGATTCCGGTGATTATCGCAGCGAGCATTTATGGATCCACGCCAGAGATGGTGTCGAAGTGCCGGTGTCGCTGGTTTATAACCATAAACATTTCCGCAAGGGAGAGAACCCGTTGCTGGTTTATGGTTATGGTTCTTACGGCGCCAGTATGGATGCAGATTTTAGCAGCAGTCGGCTCAGCTTGCTTGATCGTGGGTTTGTCTGCGCTATCGCGCATATTCGCGGCGGTGGTGAATTGGGCCATTCCTGGTATGAGGACGGAAAGTTCCTCAACAAAAAAAACAGCTTTAATGATTTTATCGATGTCACCGACAACTTGCTGGCGCAGGGTTACGGCTCGCCATTGTTCTGCTACGGCATGGGGGGGAGTGCGGGCGGATTACTCATGGGCGCGGTAATCAACCAACGTCCATCGCTGTTCCACGGTGTCATTGCCCAGGTACCGTTTGTCGATGCCTTGACCACAATGCTTGATGAGTCCATCCCATTGACCACCGGAGAATTTGAAGAGTGGGGCAATCCGCAGGACGAAACCTATTATCACTACATTAAAAGTTATAGTCCTTACGACAACATTGGGGCACATGCCTATCCACATATGCTGGTAACGACCGGTCTGCACGATTCGCAGGTACAATACTGGGAGCCTGCAAAATGGGTCGCGAAACTGCGTGAATATAAAACCGATGATAATTTGCTGTTGTTATGCACGGATATGGATTCCGGACACGGTGGGAAATCCGGCCGGTTTAAATCCTATGAAGGCGTTGCGCTGGAATATGCATTTTTAATCGCCTTAGCGCAGGGAACACTGCCTGGAAAGGAAGCACATTACTCCTCGCCCAGGTAGTGTTTTAACGTTAATCGCAGTTCAGGGCTCATCCGATCAAGGTTGTTAAACAGCCAGCGCAGATAACCCGGATCGCGATCGGCGATTTCAGAGACAGCTTTACCCCGGTATTTACCAAACGTAAACGTCGTCAGCAACGCGGGGCGTCCGGTTACCGTGGCCATCTGATCGGGTGTCCAGCCGGACACCTGCATAATATCGATTAACAGCGCAGCGGTGATGTAGCAATCATATAACGCACGGTGGTGATGCAACCCGGCAGGTGTTTGAACGCTCAGTTTGCGGGATTTATACAGCGCCATATTGCTGTATTTAATGCCGGGCCACAGGCGGCGTGCCATTTTCATGGTGCAAATCCATTCTCCTGGCATTTCAGGCAGCACCCGGCGGTCAAAACTGGCATTGTGCGCCACATACCAGTCGCTCCCGTAATAGTGCGGTACGATCTCCTCAATCCACGGCTGATGAGCGACCATCGCTTCGGTGATATGGTGTATCGCCATGGCCTGCGGACTGATTGGTCTGTCCGGGCGAACCAGATGGCTCATGGGGTTGACGATCTGTCCGTCGACAACATCAACGGAGGCAATTTCAACAATGCCTCCTTGCAAATCGCAGGTTTCGGTATCGATAACGCGTAACATGCCTGGCTCCCTTATTTTACTTTGGGCTCGTAAGGCAGGCGGGAGAGCGACACAGAGGCCAGACGGTGGGCTATCAACCGCTCTCTAAACCAGTTTCGCAGATGTTCCGGTTGCTCGCGTTCAACGGCTTCGGCAATCACCGGCATGTTGTAACGCTCTTTAAATGCGACACCAGCCGCAGCAAGGTCAACGTTGACCTTGTCCATCTCTTGTTGTTCGAGCTGCGCAAGATTGGTAATCATAATTTTCTCCTGGGTTCACGCGGCAAAAGTTACTAAGCCTGTCGCAGAAAGACAAGCGCGCCGACGATGCGACTCGACGCGATTATTGTACAGCGTTATTCTTTGTGTCATATGCATAACTAAAAGGAATGAACACTATGCCTGTTGCAACCTGTCGCCACTGGCGAGCCATCGTATTGATTGTCAGCCTGTTCGCTACGCCTGCTGTTCTGGCGCATGCCCATCTTAAAGGCCAGTACCCGGCCGCAAATGCTGCCGTTACCGCAGCGCCACAAGCGTTAACACTGAATTTCTCTGAAGGCATTGAGCCTAAATTTAGTGGCATCACGGTGACCAACGCACAGCAGCAAATTATCAAGACTGGCGTGGTAAAGCGCAATGAGAATGACAAAACGCAGATGATCGTTCCGCTGGAAGAGCCGCTGCTGCCGGGAAACTATACCGTTAACTGGCATGTCGTTTCAGTTGATGGGCATAAAACCAGCGGCCAGTACGCTTTTTCTGTGAAGTGACTGATGTTGGCAGCGGCGTTGGTTGGATTAAGATTTGTGCATTTTGCAGCCCTGATGTTGGTTTTAGGCTGCACGTTATTTAGCGTGTGGCTCGCGTCGGGTAGCTTGCAACGACTCCTTGCGCAACGCTTTCTCTTTTGGCAACGAGGGTGTTTGTGGCTTGCCGCAGTAAGCGCAGCAGCAATGTTTACGGTGCAGGGTGGAGTAATGGGCGACGGCTGGCAGGATGTGGCGCGTCCGGAAATCTGGCTGGTAGTTGCTGGCACACAAACCGGGGCCGTGCTGGCGTGGCAAGTTATTGTTGCGTTTCTGGCGCTTGTTGTCGTGCTTATGCAACCGTTACAGCAACGTAAAATACTGCTATTGGTGATTCTGCAGTTTGTACTGGCCGCAGGAATAGGGCATGCCGCGATGCGAGAAGGCGCGATGGGCGTCGTACAGCGGAGTAATCATGCATTGCATTTGTTATGTGCCGCGATGTGGCTGGGCGGGTTGGCGCCAGTATTATTCTGCATGAAGCTCGCTCGCGGTCCCTGGCGTGCAGCAGCGATTGCCGCCATGATGCGTTTTTCCTGGTACGGCCATTTCGCCGTCGCGGGCGTCATCCTCACTGGCGTTGTCAATACGCTCTTAATCCAGGGGTTGGTCTGGCCATGGCAGAGCCACTGGGGGCAAGTACTATTGTTGAAATGTGCGCTTGTGGCGTTGATGGTGGTAATTGCCGTTATGAATCGGTATGTTTTGGTGCCGCAACTGAACCTCAGAAACGACACTGCTCAGCAACGTTTTATCGCGTTGACATGGGCCGAAGTAGGGCTGGGCGCACTGGTGCTGGCGGCAGTAAGTTTGTTTGCAACATGGGAACCTTTTTGAATGAACCTGGCGGGAAAAATGAAGAAGAGTTTATTAGTTCTGTTAATGCTGGCATGTTCAGGTACGGCACTGGCTTCGCCGCAGGTCATTACGGTAAGCCGCTTTGAGATTGGCAAAGACAAATGGGCATTTAACCGTGAAGAAGTGATGCTGACGTGCCGGCCAGGCCATGCATTATATGCCATCAACCCCAGCACGCTGGTGCAATACCCGTTGAATGACGTTGCTGAAAAAGAAGTTGCCAGCGGTAAGACCATCGCCCAGCCAATTAGCATCATTCAGATCGATAATCCTGGCAAACCGGGTGAAAAAATGAGCCTCGCGCCTTTTATTACGCGAGCTGAGACGCTTTGTTAAAATCCAGCGTTAATCCTCTGATCCACAATAAAAAAACCGCAAGCCTGAATAAACAAGCCTTGCGGTTTTTGCATTTTATAAGCGTGACGGTAACCCAATTTTTCTGACCACTTTTGTCGCGGACTGGAAAACCTGACGCCGTCATCTATTCTTAAAGTGCAAGGCGACTTAGCCTGCATTAATGCCAACTTTTAGCGCACGGCTCTCTCCCAAGAGCCATTTCCCTGGACCGAATACAGGAATCGTATTCGGTCTTTTTTTATCTCTGAGTTATGCAGGTTTCTTTATTTCGTCCTGAAAATTCCCAAAACCATACATCGCCACAAACCATAACATATTCTGCACCGCGTGCGTCCAGGTATTTTTGGGTCGTTATGGGGATTTTCATCGCAATAAAGGGCGTGAGCATGAGCTGTTACTATGCTTAAGCTTGAAAAAAACAGCTGGCATCCGGGAGAAATTTAACCATATCGGGCAACTATCTTTTTGTATTTTTCTGGCGAGTTTTCAGCGTTTTCTTAATGCGTTTCAAAGGAGTAACCCCATTCCGTTTCACCAGGCATTGCTGCACCAAACGTTTACAGAATTTAATAATATCCTCGTTGTCTTTTCTGACCTCAAATTGCGCAGTAGTGAAGTCAATCTGAGACAAGTGGATTTACTGCTACCGGGTTATAAGGCCATGATAAGGATCAGCTTAATGAGTGTGAATTATAGCTTGTTGTAAATTATGATTTTTAAGTTAAAGAAGGAGGTAAGACAAATAGGCGACAGGTTAAGCTCATCTGCATGCGGATAATAGAGCGTCAGAAGAGCACAACAGGCTCTTCTGTGCGAACTGGCGGTTATGCGGAGAACAAATCGTTAATTTTTACAATCACATCGTCCAGTAATTCGAAACGGCGGCGGTATTCAGCCCGTTTTTTACTGGCAATCGCTTCCAGTGGTTTACGCGCAAATTGCACCGGTAAACGCCAGCGCCATGCACTCTCTTTTTCGCCTTCAATTGAAGCCCAAAACTCATCATAGCTGGCGTGGAAATGGCGGCCTTTGCTCAGTCGATAACGCAATGCACGGAAGACATGTCCGTTATCACTGACACCATAAATTGCCGAAACGCCGGTAAGCAGGGAAATTTGGCTAATGACTTCAAGCAACATCTTTTTCGGGAAAATACCGTGGCAGGCACGGGTTGCGACTTTAATCACTTCATGGCTGACGCTTCGGCGCGGACCTTGCAAGCCACCAATAACCAGCGTGCGATGACCTTCTTCACCTACCACACTAAAAGTCACGCTTGCCAGCAAAGTCTGCTCACCATCGTACATCCACAGGGTGGCTTCACCCTCGCGCTCAGCTTTGCTGGCGCAAGACGCATAGACGCTAAAACGCGCTTCATCTTTGCCGGAAAACTCAATTATCTGCACCGGTACGGGCGAACTCAGCGCTTCAGCCAGTTTCGGCGATACTTTTTCATCAAGCCAGGCGTAGTGGCTGATGATGGCATCCGCACGTTGCGAAGCGTTTAACCCGAGCGTTAAGTATTGGCGATGAGATTTGCTCGGTAGCGTTATTTGCGCGTCAAGTAAGCGGCTAAAATCCGGGCGCTGCGAAAGCGCCGTAAGCATCCGCTTTGTAGACGACCAGAACAGCAGCGAGCGTAACAAAAACTTAATGCGGTAATTACGTTTTTTCCAGATGGGGCCTGGCACAAGACGTCCGCTTACCAGGTCGGAAATAATATGCGCATTATGATTTGAGTTAAGTTCTGTTTGCAGGCTGGTATTTGACACGGAGAAAGACCTCTAAAAATTCAGCGCTTAGTTTAGAGGCCAGGGGAATACAAATTAACCTTGCTTCCGGCTTTATTTCCGTTCGGTTTAAGTTCTATTTAGAAATAGAGACAAAACCGATTCTATTCGCTGCGGGCAGGATTTTCCTATACTGGTGATACAGGGGGAATGAATATGTATCAACGTATTGAAGGCATTCACTGGCGGCATATATGGATTGTCGGCGATCTTCATGGTTGCCACCGGCGCTTAATGCAAGCTTTACGGGACCGTCACTTTGACCCCTATCAGGATTTACTTATCTGCGTTGGGGATTTAATCGATCGCGGCCCGCAGAGCCTGCAATGCCTTGAATTACTCAAGAAACCCTGGTTTCGAACCGTGCGGGGTAACCATGAACAGATGGCTATCGACGCGCTACGTTACGGTGAGATGACTATGTGGCAACTTAATGGCGGCACTTGGTTTAGCGCGCTTGATGAAGCTCAGCAGCAACAAGCGCTGGACGCACTGCGTATTTGCGCTGAATTACCTTACATTATGGAGTTGCGCTGCAAGGGGGAGGTGAATGTGATTGCCCATGCAGACTACCCGGCACAGGAGTATCTGTGGGAGCAGGAGGTGGATAGCGAATCCGTGCTCTGGCGTCGCGACAGGCTTAACCAGCTCTTAGCAGGTAAAGGGAATCGCATCGCGGGGGCCGATCATTTCTGGTTTGGTCATACTCCCCTCAAGCAGCGGTTTGATGGGCAGAATCAGCACTATATCGATACCGGTGCCGTTTTTGGCGGCGAACTGACGCTAGTACAGGTCCAGTGATCAGAAATCACTGAATTCGTTGGCAGGGTGCCAGAACCCATCAATAAACTCTTCAACAGGGAAACAGCCGCCGTGGCGCATCCGCTGATCGTCCATTGCGATGAGACACTGTTTTTCCGTGTTATAGATATCAACCACGATGTCATCACATCCACCGTCCAGGTAGCAAACAAATAAAACCAGAGCGAACATTCCATCCTCGGCGCTGTACAACGTAACGATAAGTGTAGGGGATGAATGAGGGCAGGGGAAATCAGGCAGGTAAATAACCCGTCTTGCGGACGGGTTCCCTTTGGGTCAGGCAAGACGCATAACCCAGGTATCAGATTTCTGATCGTAATGTTCGCGATAAAGCACCGAGTGTTCGCCATTCAGGATCGCGGGAATGCTGGTATCCGCGTCCCAGGCATCAAGCTGCATACATAAATCCGGGTCTGAACTGCAGGGAATACGTAACGTTCGCTCGCCCTGATTATCTCCCTGCAACTCGGCATCATCGATTTCAAATGCGCCAATACGCACGCTGGTTTTCGTCATAATGCTCTCCGTTGATCGTCAAAAAATGTGGTATGACCAGTAAGGCCATCCACATTTCAGCCTGGTACAACACTGAGCAAGTCGCCAGTCAAAAAATGCGTTTTTTTAGCGTACCGTCATGCATTACCAGCGAACAAACGGCCATCACGTACCAGTTCACGGGGATAACTGTTTTTCAGGCGGGAACCGATTTTTTTGGCAAGCCCCAGTGGCTGGCCCTGGAAAGTGACAATGACTTCATCACGTTGGGGAGGATTTTGTGGGTAAATATCGCGCCCACGATACCACTCCTCCGCTTCAGCGAGCGTCAGCGCAAATGCCAGCGGGTTATCATGGCCGGAGAGGGCAATTACGGCTTCATGTTGCCAGCGATACCCTTTGTTATACGTCTCAGCAAGACGAATGCCGATACGTGAAAAACGGACTTTACCAATCAGTGGCTCGATCTGGGCCGGAAACAGCCAAATCTCTTTATCCCGTTGCCATAGATGCAACTCGTCATTCCATTGAAGGCCAACGTGCGCGGCAGCCGTTGCCACAAGAGCGGCTTCTTTGGGTTTTAACGGGGTAAAGGGGAAATTACCGACCTTGTAAGTCGGCGCGGGCATCGACTCAATCGCGGCGGTTTTGCGCAGGCGGGCGACAAAAAAACCTTCACAGTCGTAAATCTGTGGAAACACATGCAGAAAACCTTCTGCGGTCAGCGCCTGGCTTGCTTGTGGGAACAGTTCACCGAGCGGCAAAAATTGCACGGCGTGCGGGTATTGCGCCTGCAGCCAGTGGCAAATCGCTTCGTTTTCGTCACGATTGAGAGTGCAAGTGGAGTAGACCAATGTTCCGCCGGGTTTTAAGGCGTGGAATGCACTGTCGATGAGCTCGCGCTGGGTGGCGGCGATCTCAAGGTTACTGGCAACAGACCAGTTTTTTAGCGCGTCAGCATCTTTACGTACCACGCCTTCGCCGGAGCAGGGAGCATCAAGCAAAACAGCATCGAACATTTCTGGCAATGCCGGACCGAATACGCGCCCGTCAAAATGGGTCAGCGCCACGTTGCTGATGCCATTGCGGCTGATATTGGCATGTAATACTTTTACCCGGCTGGCGGAAAACTCATTGGCGAGGATCGCGCCATCGTTGCCCATGCGGGCTGCAATCTGCGTTGTTTTAGAACCGGGGGCCGCGGCGACATCCATCACCCGCTGCGGTATTTCGCCGTCGGCAAACAGCGCCGCGACGGGCAACATTGAGCTGGCTTCCTGAATATAAAACATGCCGCTCAGGTGCTCTGCGGTGCTGCCCAGTGGCAATGCATCTTCATCATCTCGCTCAATCCAGAAACCTTCTGCACACCACGGCACCGGCGTTAATTGCCAGCCATAAGGCGCGACCAGTTCCAGAAAGTCGTCAACGGAGATTTTCAGCGTATTGACGCGGATACTGCGCCGCAGCGGGCGTTGACAAGCAGCGATAAATTCATCGAACGAGAGATGTTCCGGCATGGCTTGACGCATTTGCGCCAGAAATTCATCCGGAAGATAGACAGCGTTTTGAGCCACGGGGCGTACCACAGGAGTAAAAACAGGCGCGCAGTGTAACATAAAGGCTCCGGCGCAAGCACGCCGGAGCCAGCAGCCTTAACGCGGCAGGGCGGTGCCCCACTGGCGCCACTCTTTGGGTTCGCTTTCGAGCAGCAGGAAGTGTTTACCCGGTTGCGCTTTCGGTGCCAATGGTGTTTCCGGCGGTGTCGCGAAGGCGATGCCACCACGAATAAACTGGTTGAAAGTCCCTGTTTTCACTACGCCACCGACCAGACCAAAGTCCAGCGAGTAACCGGAAGCGAGCCAGAACACCGAATTATTCCGTACCAAGTGCTGATAGCGTTTACTGATCCGCATGCCAATCATCACACGATCGGAGAGCGTTCCCAGCATCATGCCCGTAACGGTGCCAACTTCGATGCCACGGAACAACACCGGAGTGCCGATGTTGATCGAACCGGCTTCCGGCGCTTCGACAACAATATTCAGGCCATCGAGGTAGCGCGAATCCGTAATGGTGGCTTCTGAAATCTCAAAGTCGCGTCGCGCATCCCCACGACCAGGCTCCACATTAATATAGGGTTGCAACAAGGTATCGAGATGTTCGACACCCGCAGCAGAGATTTGTGGCGTGATCACTGAGAAGCGTGAGCCTGCGCGGGCGAAGGTCTGGACATATTCCGGATACAACACCGCACTAGCCTGGACTTCGTTCTTATCGGTAATCAGTTGCAGATCCTGAATCTGCCCGATATCAATGCCCAGATAACGGATAGGCATGCCCGCCGCCAGTTTTCCGGCGTCAAATGCATGCAACGTAATCTGTCCCCCGACCGCGCGAGCCGCAGTTTCCGAAGCGTAAAGCACCCGTTTATCGCCTTTGCGCACACGCCCACTGGCGCCACTAAGGTTATCGAAACTGATTGCGCCTTTTATTGCGCGAGCGAGCGGGGAGGCCTGCACAGTCAGCCCGCTACCGTTCAACTGCACTTTCGCGCCACCTTCCGCCCAGAAAACGCTATTGCTGGTCAGTAAGTTGCGATATTCCGGTTTGATATGCAGTTCGATATCAAAAGCATTAGCGCGCGGACGCACGGTAATCACTTCGCCGACTTCAAACTTGCGGTACAGCACTACAGAACCGGCCTGCACGTCTGGCAGCGTGTCTGCCGTCAGCGTCAGCGTGGTGGTTGGCAGGTCGCTCAGGCTGTTTTCGAGGGCCTTATCGAGGTTAGCGAATAGAGGGTAGCTGTTTTTCATCTCGCCTTTGGCACCAGGCAGAATACGGATACCACCGCTGAGCCACTCGTTAGCGCTGGCGGCGAGGAACTCAACGCCATCCAGCCCCACTTTGACGTCTACACGGCTATTGACGACGAACTTGCTGTCACCGTGCACTAAATCGCGATACTGGGGATCGATAGCGATGGCAAAAGTTACGCCCTGGTTAGTCAACTTGCGCTCCAGTACCTGGCCGACTTGCACACCGTGGAGCACCAGCGGTTGCCCGGCGTCGATACCATAACTTTCCGGCGCGGTGAGTGTCAGTGTCACAACGCCAGGCTCCTGCAGCAGGTTTTTGTCCGCAGGCAGCACAACAAACTGACTACGCGGTTGACCTTCACCCGGCACCAGTTCCAGTGTGCTGCCGGTCAGCAGAGAACTGAGATTGGTATTGCTCAGGGAGATTTTTGGATTGTGCATTTCGATACGCGTGTTATCGCGCAACAGGTTGACCACACTCGGATCGACCGTTAACTCGCCGCTGACTGCACCACCAGGGTTGAGATTAATTTTAGTCAGCTGACCAACTTCCAGCCCCTGATACATCAGCGGTGTTGAACCCGCTTTTAATCCCTGCCCGCCAGGCAAATCGAGTTTGACCAGCACACCGCGCTGGCTGTGCGCCAGATCTTCATATAGGCCATATTCGTCGTCCTGTACCGCGGGTTGCGAAGCTTCGGGTGAGTCAAAGGCTATTGCGCCGTTGACCAGTGCCGCCAGGCTTTCAAGCTGGACTTTTGCACCGCTCAAACCGACATCGGCTTTCACACCGGAAACGTTCCAGAAACGGCTGCCTTTTTTCACCAGGCTGGTAAAACGGCGCTCAATCAGCACATCGATAGTCACGCCCTGTTTATTGGCATTAATCGAGTAGTCGTAAACACGACCGACCGGTATTTTGCGGAAATAGACCAGCGAACCGCTGTTCAGCGCACCTAAGTCCGGAGCATGAAGGTGGATCATCAATTCGCCGTTGTTCAGGCGATATTTCGGTTGCGTATCCAGTGCGGTGAAGTGCTCTTGCGGATCGCCTTTACCTGGCATCATGCCAATATAGTTACCGCCTACCAGCGCATCCAGGCCGGAAACGCCCGCCAGCGACGCTTTCGGCGTAACCAGCCAGAACTGGGTTTCACTGCGCAATGCATCTTTCATATTGGATTTGATGCTGGCGCGGACTTCGATTTTTTTCAGATCTTCGCTCAGGCGGATGTCTTGCACGGTGCCGACTTCAACGCCCTGATAGCGAACAGGGGTACGCCCTGCAACAATGCCGTCAGCGGACATAAAATCAATCGTGATGGTATTGCCACGATCTTCGTAGCTGCTCCAGATAAGCCAGCCCGCAATAAGCAAGGCGATGACCGGGAGCAACCAGAAAGGCGATATGCGCCGTTTAGTTTTAATGCGCGCTTCAGTCGGCGAAGCGGGGGTTTCCTGACTCATGTGCATCCCAAAGTAAGCGGCTGTCCAGCCATTCCACAGCAAGAATAGTCAAAATTACCGCTGCACCGAAATAAAACGCAGCGGGTCCCATAGTAAAAGCGAGGAGTTGGTCGCGGTTAATCAGTGACATCATTAGTGAAATGACAAACAGATCGAGCATCGACCAACGCCCAATCCAGGTCACAAAGCGCAAAAGTAAAATACGAGTGCGTAACCCCTGTTCAAATTTGAAATGGATGCTAAGTAGCAGTGTAAACAGCACGATCACTTTGGTAAATGGCACCAAAATACTGGCGATAAATACCACACCTGCTACAGCAATATTGCTGTGCGCCAGCGAAATAATCCCCGACAAAATCGTATCTTCTTGTCGCGTGCCGTTGACGTAAATAATGGAGATCGGCAACAGGTTCGCCGGGAACAGAAAGATTAACGATGCGATAAGTGACGCCCAACATTTCTGCAAACTCTGTTTACGGCGATGCGTTAACGGAATGTGGCAGCGTGGGCAGCGGCCGCGAACATCAGGAAAACCGGTAAAATGGCAACCCAAACAGACCTGTAATTTGGCATCGGGACGTTTCGCCGGGCGTTGCGGATAAAAGCGCTCCCAGAGCTGTTCAACGTTTAAATGGATGAGCGTCATTACGCTTAAAATCACGAGCGCGCCAAATGCAAACAACCCGATGCCGGGTTGTAGGTAGGCGTAGTCCTGCACTTTGATAGAGGCGACGCCAACGCCAACCAGATAGATATCCAGCATCACCCACTCTTTCAGTTTTTCCAGCATTAACAACACGGGGCGCAGGTTCATGCCGAGGATGTTGCCAAGCCATAAATAGGCAATCGATGTAACCAGTATCAGTGGCGCACCAACGGTGCAAAACAGCACCATCGCGCCCGTAATGGGCGAGCCTTGCGCGGTCATTTGCCAGATGCCCTGCAATAAATTGGCGTCAATACGTACGCCGAGCAGATAGAGATGCAGTAGTGGTTCGCCCCAGGCAAATGGCATCAGGAGAATTATGGTCACTGCCATCGCACCGAGGCGCGTTAAGGACCAGTCCCGTCCGTCACGGACTTTGGCATCACAACTGGGGCAAAATGCGCTTTGGTGCGATTTCATAACCGGTAACGCAAAAAGCGTATCGCACTGGGGACAGCGCTGGTAATGTGCGCGTGGCAGCGCTTCGCCCACGCGATGAACGGCGATTTTTTTCCCCGGCGTAATTTGTTGTATCTTTAGTGCCATTGCGTGTATCAGAAAATGTTTAGATGAATCTATCTTAACTCATGAATGGAACATCTTGAGCATCAACGCATTTAATGCTTATTTTAATAGGCTAAGCAGTTCTTCGAAGTAAGACACCAAAATGGTTGGATAATGAGCAAAACAGAATTTTACGCGGACCTAAACCGCGATTTTCAAGCGTTAATGGCAGGTGAAACGAGTTTTCTAGCGACGCTCGCAAATACCAGCGCGCTGCTGTTTGAACGTCTTGATGGGGTGAATTGGGCCGGTTTTTATCTTCTGGAAGCTGGTACGCTAGTATTAGGACCGTTTCAGGGCAAAATTGCCTGTGTGCGCATTCCGGTTGGCCGTGGAGTTTGCGGCGCAGCGGTCGCGCAAAAGCGCGTACAGCGTGTGGAAGATGTGCACCAGTTCGATGGTCATATTGCCTGCGATGCAGCAAGTAATTCTGAAATCGTACTGCCGGTAACGGTAAATAATCAGATTATTGGCGTGCTGGATATCGACAGTGTCGTCTTTTCTCGTTTCACCGCCGAGGATGAACAGGGGCTGCGCGAACTGGTTTCGCATCTTGAAAACGTTCTTGCGGCGACCGATTATCAAAAAATCTTTGCCCCCGTCGCAGGATAATCAACGGATAACGTAGCATTTACCGATAGCGTCATTATAATGACGCCTGTTCATGCCTGCGCTTGTTGGCAACGTCCGTTGTAATCAGGAAATTTCATGGAAAATCAACCTAAGTTGAATAGCAGTAAAGAAGTTATCGCTTTTTTGGCCGAACGTTTCCCTCACTGTTTCAGTGCTGAAGGCGAAGCACGCCCTCTGAAAATCGGTATTTTTCAGGATTTAGTTGAGCGTGTTGAGGGTGAGATGAATCTCAGCAAAACCCAACTTCGTTCCGCTTTACGTCTTTATACTTCAAGCTGGCGTTACCTGTACGGTATCAAAGCTGGCGCGGCGCGTGTGGATCTCGATGGCAACGCTTGTGGCGTGCTGGATGAGCAACACGTAGAACATGCCCGCAAACAGCTTGAAGAAGCCAAAGCGCGTGTTCAGGCACAACGTGCTGAACAGCAAGCTAAAAAACGAGAAGCCGCTGCTGCTGCAGGTCAAGAAGAGGCGCCGCGCCGTGAGCGTAAAGCCCGCCCGGCTCCGCGTCGTAAAGAGGGTGCTGAACGCAAACCTCGTACTGACAAACCTGTCGCGAAAACCCAGGGTGCACCTCAGCAGGAAGAGCGCCATACACCAGTTTCAGATTTATCTGTACTGAGCGTTGGTCAAAACCTGAAGGTGAAAGCGGGGAACAATGCGATGGACGCCACGGTGTTGGAAATCACCAAAGATGGCGTTCGCGTACAGCTTAGCTCGGGTATGTCGATGATTGTACGCGCAGAACATTTAATGTTCTGAAACGGAGGCCTGGCCTGGCATGAACACTTTGTTTAAGCGCACAGCATTGGCTGGTCTGTTATTCGTAACAGGCCATGCTTTGGCTGTGGAAGATATTACCCGTGCCGATCAAATTCCGGTATTAAAGGAAGAGACCCAGCACGCGACGGTGAGCGAACGCGTAACTTCGCGTTTTACCCGCTCTCACTACCGTCAGTTTGATTTAGATGCCGCTTTTTCGGCGAAAATTTTCAATCGCTATCTCAATCTGCTCGACTACAGCCACAATGTGCTGCTGGCGAGCGATGTCGAACAGTTTTCCCAGAAAAAAAGCCTGATTGGCGACGAGTTGCGCACCGGTAAACTGGACGTATTTTACGACCTGTACAACCTTGCGCAGAAGCGTCGTTTTGAGCGCTACCAGTACGCACTGAAAGTGCTTGAGCGCCCGATGGATTTTTCCGGTAACGACACCTTTAATCTTGACCGTAGCAAAGCGCCATGGCCGAAGGATGAAGCGGAACTGAACGCACTGTGGGACAGCAAAGTTAAGTATGATGAACTTAGCCTGAAGCTGACCGGGAAAGATGAGAAAGAGATCCGCGAAACGCTGACGCGTCGCTATAAATTTGCGATTCGCCGTTTGGCGCAAACCAATAGCGAAGATGTTTTCTCGTTAGCCATGACCTCGTTCGCGCGGGAAATTGACCCGCACACCAACTACCTTTCTCCGCGTAATACCGAACAATTTAATACCGAGATGAGTCTGTCTCTGGAAGGGATTGGTGCAGTGTTGCAGGGGGATGATGACTATACCGTGATCAATTCCATGGTGGCAGGTGGTCCGGCGGCGAAAAGCAAAGCTATCAGCGTTGGCGATCGTATCGTGGGCGTGGGGCAAACCGGCCAGAATATGGTTGATGTTATCGGCTGGCGTCTTGACGATGTGGTTGCACTGATTAAAGGACCAAAAGGCAGTAAAGTGCGCCTTGAAATCCTGCCGGCGGGTAAGGGCACCAAAACGCGTATTGTTACACTGACGCGTGAACGGATTCGCCTGGAAGACCGCGCGGTGAAAATGTCAGTAAAAAGCGTCGGCAAAGAAAAAGTTGGCGTTCTGGACATCCCTGGCTTCTATGTTGGTCTGACTGACGATGTCAAAGTTCAGTTGCAAAAACTTGAAAAACAAAATGTTAGCAGCGTGGTTATTGACTTGCGCACTAACGGCGGCGGCGCGCTGACGGAAGCTGTATCGCTCTCCGGTCTGTTTATTCCGTCCGGCCCGGTGGTACAGGTGCGTGATAACAACGGTAAAGTGCGTGAAGACAGCGATACCGACGGCGTGGTGTATTATAAAGGCCCACTGGTGGTGCTGGTTGACCGCTTTAGCGCCTCTGCATCAGAAATCTTTGCCGCTGCGATGCAGGACTATGGCCGTGCATTGATTGTTGGTGAACCCACTTTTGGTAAAGGCACTGTCCAGCAGTACCGCTCGCTCAACCGTATTTACGATCAGATGCTTCGTCCTGAATGGCCGGCGCTGGGATCGGTGCAGTACACCATCCAGAAATTCTATCGTGTTAACGGTGGAAGCACGCAGCGTAAAGGCGTAACGCCGGACATTATTATGCCGACGGGGACGCAGGTTACTGAAACCGGTGAGAAATTTGAAGACAACGCACTGCCGTGGGACAGCATCAACGCTGCTACGTTTGTGAAGTCTGGCGATTTAAAACCGTTTGGCGCGGAATTGCTTAAAGATCATGAGGAACGAATCGCCAAAGATCCTGAGTTCCAGTACATCATGAAGGACATTGCGCGTTTCGATGCATTGAAAGATAAACGTAACATCGTTTCTCTTAACCTGTCGCAGCGCGAGAAAGAGAATGCGGAAGATGATGCCATTCGTCTCTCTCGTCTCAATGATCGCTTCAAACGCGAAGGCAAGCCGCTACTGAAAAAACTGGACGATTTGCCAAAGGATTATCAGGAACCCGATCCGTATCTCGATGAAACGGTTCATATTGCCCTGGATCTGGCACATCTCGAAAAAGATCAACCAGCGGAACAACCCGCTCCCGCGAAGTAAAAAAAACAGGCACAAGAGATTGTGCCTGTTTTTTTTAACAACTCTTCTTTGGCGTAAGCAATGTACTACAAAATGTAAAGTTGTGTTTTTCTCGTGACTTACGCTGCTCTGATGCTTGAAAATAACTGCTATGCCCATACGATGTGGGTAATCGCATAGTGCGTTTTGTTAAGTCGAGGTTAAAAGAAAATTATGATGCGAATCGCGCTCTTCCTGTTGACTAACCTGGCCGTCATGTTGGTGTTCGGTCTGGTACTGAGCCTGACGGGCATTCAGTCGAGCAGCGTTCAGGGCTTGTTAATTATGGCGCTGCTGTTTGGTTTTGGCGGCTCGTTCATTTCGCTGTTGATGTCGAAATGGATGGCGCTGAAATCTGTTGGTGGTGAAGTGATTGAACAGCCGCGTAACGATATGGAGCGCTGGCTGATGGACACTGTTGCCCAGCAGTCTCGGCAGGCAGGTATCGCGATGCCGCAGGTGGCCATTTACCATGCACCGGATATCAATGCCTTCGCAACCGGCGCGCGCCGTGATGCTTCGCTGGTTGCTGTCAGCACTGGCCTGCTGCAAAACATGAGCCGCGATGAGGCTGAAGCTGTTATCGCCCATGAGATCAGCCATATTGCGAATGGCGACATGGTCACCATGACGCTGATTCAGGGTATCGTGAACACCTTTGTTATCTTCATTTCACGCATCATTGCGCAGATTGCTTCAGGTTTCCTCAGCGGTAACCGTGATGATGGCGAAGAAACTAACGGCAACCCGCTGATCTACTTCGCTGTTGCAACTGTGCTGGAGCTGGTGTTCGGTATTCTGGCGAGCATTATTACCATGTGGTTCTCGCGTTACCGTGAATTCCATGCCGATGCCGGATCTGCAAAATTGGTTGGTCGTGAGAAGATGATTGCTGCGCTCCAGCGTTTGAAAACCAGCTATGAACCGCAGGAAGCAAGCAGCATGATGGCTTTCTGTATCAATGGTAAGTCAAAATCGCTGAGTGAACTGTTCATGACCCACCCGCCGTTGGACAAACGTATTGAAGCATTGCGTTCTGGCGAATATCTGAAATAACAGGTCATCTGGAATAAAAAACGCGTCTAAGGACGCGTTTTTTATTGCCAACTTAAAATCACGTTCTGTGGACGTGATAAGCAACAGATTTTAGTTTTGCCATACTGCCTCTGGATTCAAAGCTGACAGAACGGGCAGGGCGTGAATCCCTTCGACGACGTTATCAATATCTTTCTATACAAGGGATTTTTTACTCACTGGCGCGCGGCTGTGTAATACGTAGACTGCTGATTCCGGCGGCGATCGTGGCGAGTGTTCCTGCCAGTAGCAATGAGGTATGCGTCCCATGGGTTTCAAAAAGATTAAACATCAACGCTACCAGTGCGGCACCGGAGCTTTGTCCCAGTAGACGCGCTGTACCCAGCATGCCACTGGCACCGCCGCTGCGCTGGCGGGGTGCGGCAGTGATAATAGTGTGGTTGTTGGGCGACTGAAACAGGCCGAAACCCGCACCGCATAACGCCATTCGCCAGATGATATCAATATCTGCCGGTGCCGACGGAAGCAACGCTAGTGCAAATAAGCCGCCTGCCATCATGACCATTCCTAATCCTCCGAGAAGCCCGGCATGAACGCGTTCAATCAGATATCCTGCCAGCGGAGCCATTACCATAGTAGCCAGCGGCCAGGGCGTTAACAGCAACCCCGTCTCCACTTCACTGCGCCCAAGTACCGTCTGTAAAAAGAAAGGCAATGAGACAAGTGCCAGCATCTGTGCGCAAAATGAACAGACAGAAGTGCCAATCGACAGAGAAAAAAGCGGGATCCGCAGCAAATCTACAGGTAATAAAGGTACGGGTAATTTCAACTGCCTGCGAACAAAAAGCGAGCCAATGAGCAACAATGCGGCCAATTCCACCAAGACTAACATCGTGGATTGCCCCTGAGCGAAGCTGCTAAGGGCCGTGATTAACAGACCGAATGTCAGTGCATTCATTACCGCGCTGGGCAGGTCGAATTTAGGTTTTGCACTGCGTGTCGCATTGGGCGGCAAAAATTTTATTGCCAACAGCAAGGCGAGAATACCCAGAGGCACATTGATCAGGAATAACCATTGCCAGGAGGCAACAGAAAGAATGGCCGCTGCAATGGTCGGTCCTGCAGCAGATGATACAGCGACAACGAAGGAGTTGATGCCCATACCGCGCCCCAGGCTTCGCTGGGGATAAATCAGCCGAATGAGCGCAGTATTAACGCTCATCAGCGCTGCACCGCCAAAGCCCTGCGCGACACGCGCCAAAGTTAAGGTCAATAACGAGTCGGAAAGCGCGCAAAGTAACGAGGTAAGCGTAAAGAGCATCAGGCCACATTGATAAACTCGGCGATAACCAAACATATCGCCAAGGAATGAAAGGGTCAGTAATGAAACGACGATCGCAATTTGATAGGCATTAACAATCCAGATTGAACTGGCAGCGGAAGCATTGAGATCCCTCGCAATGGTCGGTAGAGCAACGTTAGCAATTGCGCCGTCCAGCACGGCCATGGCGATGCCAACAATAATGGTCAGAATTGCGCCGTAACGCTGTGGAATGGGCAAGCCATCAAGGGAGGATTTATCCATGGAAATTTCAGGGCTAGTGTCACAAAGTTATTTGTATAATGATTCTATCATTGGCATTCCGGTTTTATGTCGCAGATTTGTAACGAAGTTGACAAACGCGCATTGCGGTGACCGGATGACGAATTTATAATAAAAACCGATTCTGAATTTTATAAAACACAGGCGATGAGGTGATTAATGGCAATCGCAGATTTGGACAAGCAGCCAGATTCTGTCTCTTCTGTATTGAAGGTATTTGGCATTCTGCAGGCGCTCGGAGAAGAGCGTGAAATCGGCATCACCGAGCTTTCGCAGCGTGTCATGATGTCGAAAAGCACCGTTTATCGCTTTTTGCAAACCATGAAATCGTTAGGTTATGTCGCACAGGAAGGGGAGTCAGAAAAATATTCCCTGACGCTGAAGCTTTTTGAGCTTGGGGCGCGCGCATTGCAAAACGTTGATTTGATCCGCAGCGCGGATATCCAAATGCGTGAGCTTTCTCGTCTGACGAAAGAGACCATCCACCTGGGTGCGCTGGATGAAGATAGCATTGTCTACATCCATAAAATTGATTCAATGTACAATCTGCGCATGTATTCGCGCATTGGTCGCCGTAACCCGTTGTACAGCACTGCGATTGGTAAAGTCCTGCTGGCATGGCGCGATCGTGACGAAGTGCAGCAGATTCTTGAAGGTGTTGAGTATAAGCGCAGCACTGAGCGCACTATCACAAGTACCGAAGATCTGTTGCCGATGCTGGATATTGTGCGTCAGCAAGGTTATGGCGAAGACAACGAAGAGCAGGAAGAAGGCTTACGCTGTATTGGCGTGCCGGTTTTTGACCGTTTCGGTGTTGTGATTGCTGGTTTAAGTATTTCTTTCCCAACATTGCGCTTTTCAGAAGAACGCCTGCATGAGTATGTTGAAATGTTGCACAATGCCGCGCGTAAAATTTCCGAACAGATGGGTTATAACGACTATCCGTTCTGAATGAAGACAAAAAAACCGCCTGAAAAAAAGGCGGCTTTTTTGTGCAAAAGATTAGCCGTTATCGATAACGGTATCGCTTTTACGCAACAGCGGGCAATTTGCCAGACCAAAAAAACCATTACTGGAATGCACATATTGTGCGGTACTGGTGCCTCGCGCAGTAGCATATTTACATTGCAAGCCCAGCCCAGCCGCGTTTTCCGTACTGTTGATCAGCACCCCGTAACCGCTCAGCAAGAGCCCAATCCACAGCAGCGCCAGAACGATAACGCTTCGTATGAGTGTACGCATATTTGCTCCTTGCATATCGGTAGACTGTATCACAAGGCTACGGTATTTACCTGGTGAAACAAGTCCAGCATTCCTAAAAATACCGAAAGGAGATACAGTTAGTCGCGGTTTAAGGAAGCCATGTTAACCTGGTTACACCTTGCAACGTATCGGAGAGTGGAGTGAGAAAATATAGATGGCTGATTCTGGCTGCCGTATTGGTAGTCTGCCTGCTACTCTGGACTCAAATGCTTAACGTAATGTGTGATCAAGATGTACAATTCTTCAGCGGCATCTGCGTCATCAATAAATTCATCCCCTGGTAATGGCATTTTTTCAGTGAGAGATTTCCTTCCTTGACGTCAGTGGTAGAATGCCGCGTCTATATAGAGGTGGTGAAATGAACGAAGTATTAAATTCAGGCGCGATCAACCTTGCGTCCATAGTCCTTTCTTTGGTGGTTCTTCTTGTCGGTCTGGTTTTGTGGTTCTTTATCAATCGCGCCAGTTCACGCACGAATGAACAAATCGAGTTACTTGAAGCTCTGCTGGATCAGCAAAAACGACAAAATGCTTTGCTGCGCCGGTTGTGCGAGTCAAATGAACCTGAAAAAGACGAAGCAGTTGAGCCAGTAAAAGCGCAAGAAAAAGGTGATGATGACTTCATACGCCTGGTTGCTGAGCGTTAGCCTGCCTGGGAGTGCGAGATGGCGTGGAAAAACCCCTGGTATAATCCTGCAATCTCGCACCACACGCCGGAAGGTTTTAGCAATTCGGCATCTTTTGCCCATCAACCCGGAGATGTTAAGCGCTGGCGAAAAGAGCGCAAAGCCGCCGGGCTTCCCCGACCACCCTCCTGCGGCTACCCAGGATTTATCGAACAGTGGTGGCAAAAAGCCGATATTGCTGGTGAGGACGATGGCCTCTGGTGGTTAGGACATGCCAGCATGCTATTGCGTCTGCAGGGCCAATATCTCCTCACAGATCCCGTCTTTTCTCGTCGTGCTTCGCCTGTAAGCTTTGCTGGTCCACAACGTCGGACACCGATAGCGCTAGCGATTGCCGACATTCCGCAACTGGACGCGATTCTTATTTCTCACAATCACTACGATCACCTGGATACGTGGACGGTGCGTGCGCTGCTGCGTCGCTTTCCGGATGTGCACTTCTTTGTGCCATTGGGGGTTGGCGGTTGGCTTCGTCGACGCGGTGCGCAACATGTTACTGAGTTAGACTGGTGGCAAAGTTTTATATTTCAGGGAATGACCTACACCGCGGTGCCTGCACAACATTGGAGCATGCGCACATTATGGGATCGCAATCGCTCATTGTGGTGCGGCTGGGTCATTGAATCATCAGCGCAGCGTTTTTGGTTTGCTGGTGATACAGGTTACACGCCAGAATTGCTCACCATTCCTCAACGGTTAGGTCAACTGGATACTATCGCGTTGCCAATTGGTGCTTATGCACCGCGCTGGTTTATGGCGATGAATCATATGGACCCACAAAGTGCTATTGCGCTTTGGCAACAGTTGGGGGCGCCGCTTGCAATCCCCATTCATTGGGGAGTATTTGAGCTGGCGGATGAATCGCTTGATGAACCAGTGAAAGAGTTGCAGTGGGCATTAACCGAAACGGCTGCGGAGAATGATAACTTCAGGATCTTAAAAATTGGGCAGTATTTGCCTCTTTGTTAATTCCGCCAGCACTCCAAAAAGATGCGTTGCTTTATTATCACGCTGTTTTATTTTTATCGAAACGATTTCTTTGCCTTTTTATGAGGCAGTGTCATCATAATTTCATTATTTTGGTGCACAACTTTGCTTATTTGCACAAGAAATATCCATAGTGGTTTGAGGTAATAGTTTTTACTGGGTTTATATTTGTTTAAGAATCTTCCTGGCCTAAGAAAAAAGCATAAGTATGCGCAAAAAGTTCTTACGATATACGCTATATGCATAGCGGTATGGGAACTGGCATGGATCGACGGAACTTATTGAGCTATAGTAAGAAATTCGCTTCTGTGAGCACAAATATTGATGTTCAGAGCGTCTGTTATAGCGTTCAATGTTATGCATAAACGTGCGCAACAAGTCTTGATAACCATAGAATTTGTGCGACGGATCCAGACATGTTTAAAAATGGCTTGCCATAATTTACGTATTATGTGATAACACGTTTTGGGTCAATCGAGGTACAGCTCTGTTTATGTGTGGCATTTTCAGTAAAGAAGTCCTGAGTAAAACGTTTCGTTGAATACAGCTTCTCTGCCGAACCTTATATTAGTGCCTCAAGCAGTAATGTCTCAGTTTTCTCAGTCAATGCCTGCGGGCGAAGTATATACATTAAGGAATTTTGCAAATGGCAAAGATTAAAGGTCAAGTTAAGTGGTTCAACGAGTCTAAAGGTTTTGGTTTCATTACTCCGGCTGATGGCAGCAAAGATGTATTCGTACACTTCTCTGCAATCCAGGGTAACGGCTTCAAAACTCTGGCCGAAGGCCAGAACGTTGAGTTTGAAATTCAGGACGGCCAGAAAGGCCCAGCTGCAGTTAACGTAACTGCTATCTGATTTCGACACCCCTGAGCTTGAAGCGCATTTAGCGCGTCAATGTCAGACATAAAGCCTCGCCTTAGTGCGGGGCTTTTTAATTTCCACGACATAACAAATGGCGGTACACTTTTGCCCTTTAAGAACGCCCCGGAGTTTTTATGGCTTTCAGTTGTCCGCTTTGCCACGCACCTTTACATCGTCGAGATAGATCCTTCTTTTGCGCGCAGCGGCACCAGTTTGATATTGCGAAAGAGGGTTATGTCAATCTTTTGCCCGTTCAGCATAAACGCTCGAAGGATCCTGGCGACAGTGCGGAGATGATGCAAGCGCGGCGCGCTTTTCTGGATGCAGGGTATTACCAGCCATTGCGTGATGCGATTGGTGACATTTTGCATGCGCGGCTACCGCCGGTGGCCGATGCTGTGCTGGATATTGGCTGTGGGGAAGGGTATTACACCCAGGCATTTGCCGCGATTGCACAGCAACATGGTGCGCAAATGCTAGGACTGGATGTTTCAAAAGCGGCGATTCGTGCGGCGGCGAAGCGCTATTCGGCGATCATGTTTTGTGTTGCATCCAGCCACCGCTTGCCTTTTGACGACAGCAGCATTGACGGGTTGGTACGTATTTATGCGCCCTGTAAAGCGCAAGAGTTGTCGCGCGTAATGAAGCCAGAAGGTATTGTCATTACCGCATCACCAGGACCACGCCATCTGATGGAATTAAAGGGGCTCATCTATGACGAGGTGCATTTACATGCGGAAAATAGCGGCGATATCTTAGGATTCAGAGTGCTGGAACAGCAATCACTCTCCTATGATATGACATTGACGGGCCAGCAAGCGGTTACGCTATTGCAAATGACGCCTTTTGCCTGGCGGGCAAAACCGGAGGTGTGGGAAAAGTTAGCGGCAATGGAACAATTCCACTGCCAGACCGATTTTACGATCCACTGCTTACAGCGGGAAAGTTAAGCGGCAAAGTGGCTCCACAGGATCTGCGCGCCAATGCCAATCAGCACGATACCACCGAGAATCTCGGCTCGCTTTCCAAGAAGCGGGCCAATAAAACGGCCAATCATCATTCCTGTTGTCGACATAATTAGCGTTGCACAACCAATCGCCAGCGCAGTTGCGAGAATATTGACTTGCAAGAAAGCGAGGCCAACACCAACAGCCATAGCGTCGAGACTGGTAGCAATTGCGGTGGTTACCAGCAACCAGAAACCATGGCGGTGCGGCGTTTCCGCTTCACTGTCGTCTTCGCCGCGTATTCCCTCAAGCACCATTCTGCCACCGAGAAACACCAGTAGCACAAACGCTATCCAGTGATTCCATTCCAGTACAAATTTCGTTGCCAGCAGGCCCAGCCCCCAGCCGATCAGCGGCGTCAGGGTTTCAATCACGCCAAAGATAAGACCGGTGCGCAATGCTTCAGAAAACTTCGGTTTATGTAATGTGGCACCCTTACCAATAGAAGCTGCGAAAGCATCCATCGACATGCCAAAAGCGAGGAGAAGAGTAGCAGATAAATTCATGTGAGCGTCCTGACCGGGAGTTCCATATAACACATCTCTGCCCCCCGTAAACAGCAGTTGATGTGCCAATGGTCTCGCCTGACTGATGACTTCAGTCCGTACGTGCCACGTTTTGCAACGAGTATGTTGACACGTACATTTCCAGTAGTGGAAATCGGCTACTCCCCAACGACGGACGCACCTTAACATATTTTGAGAATATAAAACAACAGCAGCAATATATAATGTTGTTTACTTTTCGATAACGATTAGCATTTAGATTTATCGGTAAAAATTACGTTAATAAATATAAGTGCTTCCCCCAGTAATATAGCAATGGCTATAAGTCTGCTGATTATTAACGCGGAGTAATTTTCGCGGAAATAGAGCTTAACTCACTGAGTTTTAAGTAAAATGGTAGAGATTTTTTCCAGGTCGTCGATATTTCGTACGCGAATAAGCAAACGTCGTTGTTCTAATTGCATCACTAACACACCATCTTCCGATAAATTCATCTCTTTTATACGGCTATATTCAATCCATGCATTAGCAAAGAAAAAACCGCGCATTTTAAAAATGATTTTGGGGGCGCGGATCCAGAAGAGATAAATGCCCAACAAAGTCAGCGCAAATAATAACCACAGGGTTAATGATGAACCGCCATTAGCTGTGTTGTTATAGATAAGGATCACAAGCAGACCGACAAAAATAGCCCCATCGGTACGGCTTCTGCGTAATAGGGGAACCGCAAGGAGCGTAGCACCATTGCGGCGTGGCATGATGAATTCATCATAGATAGCGAAAGCCAGCAGGGCAGCGATAAACAGTACCAATACGATATCCGCAATCGTCATTGTTTCTCCTTACATAAAAAAACCGGGGGCAAGCCCCCGGTTATTACATCACAAATTAAAGACCCAGAAGACCAATGGCGTAACCCACAATCCCGATAACGAAGAAGCCAACGATAATCCACAGCGGGTTAACTTTCTTACGCAGCAGCCACATGCAGGCGAAAGTCAGCAGTAGTGGTACCAGGCCCGGCATTAACTGATCGAGAATGGTTTGCACTGTCGTGACGTTGGTTTTACCGGTCTGATCGGTAATTTCGGATACGACAAGTGGAATGTTCACATGCGTCCACTTGTTAACCAGTGCCCCCATCACAAACAGGCCGAGAATTGACGCCCCCTCGGTCAGTTTTTGCAGGAAGCCACCGCCCATATCTTTAACAATGTCGATACCTTTACGGTAGCCGTACGCCACGCCGTAGTAACGTGTCGCCAGACGGACAATATTGAACAAGACGAAGAACAGCAATGGTCCGAGCAAGCTGCCGCTCATGGCGATCCCAGCACCGAGCGCTGCAAAGACCGGGCGCACCGTACCCCAGAAAATTGGGTCGCCAACCCCTGCCAGCGGCCCCATCAGACCAACTTTGATGCCGTTAATCGCACCATCGTCGATCTCTGCGCCGTTTGCACGCTGCTCTTCCATCGCAAGCGTAACGCCCAGTACCGGCGCTGCGACGTATGGATGGGTGTTAAAGAACTCCAGATGACGTTTAATGGCCTGACGGCGCGCTTCGTTATTTTCCGGGTACAGGCGTTTAATCGCCGGCACCATTGAGAAGCAGAAGCCCAATGCCTGCATACGTTCGAAGTTCCATGACCCCTGGAACAGGTTAGAACGCAGGAACACGCCACGAATGTCACTCTGGGTGAGTTTTTTCTCAGTCGGAGTTTTTGTCATATCAACCATGTCGTTCACCTGTTAATCCAGTTCGTTATCAAGATCGTTGGAACCAGCCGGAGCAGCGCCGCCTGCTGAACGGTTATATTTCGGGCTGAGCTGAATGTAGAGAATCGCCATGACTGCACCGATAACACCCAGCGAGACGAGGTTGAAATTGGTGAATGCCGCTGTCACGAAGCCGAGATAGAAGAACGGCATCAGGTAGCCTGCGCGCATCATATTGATGACCATCGCATAACCTACCACCACGATCATACCACCGGCGATATTCAGACCACTGGTCACCACTTCCGGAATGGCGCTAAGCATGCTCTGTACTTCACTGGTTCCGACAGAGATAGCGACAATTACCGCCGGGATAGCGATACGCATAGCTTGCAGGAACAGGGAAGAGACGTGGATCCAGGAAAGTGCCGTCAGGTTGCCGGTTTCGGCTGCCTTATCTGCGGCATGCTGGAAGCCGACGGTAATGGTACGAACGATAATGGTCAGAACCTGGCCTGCCGCCGCCAGAGGAATGGCCAGCGCGATACCGGCACCGATGCTCTGATGACCGCCAATGACCAGAATGGTCGAGATAATCGACGCCAGCGCCGCATCGGGTGCGACCGCCGCACCGATGTTCATCCAACCCAAGGCAATCATTTCCAGCGTACCGCCGATAATGATACCGGTTTTCATATCACCCAGAACGATGCCCACCAGCGTACATGCCACCAACGGACGGTGGAACTGGAATTCATCGAGTATCGACTCCATACCGGCAATACACGCGACGACGAACACCAGCACAATCTGAAGAGTGGTAATCTCCATTGTACTTCTCCTATAGCTAAATCAGACGTAAGTGTGAAAACTGAATCAATCAGGCCGCCGCGGTTATTTCGCCACTTTGCTGATTAAATCCATCATTTTCAGTTTCGGATCGTTTGAAACTTTGCGGACTTCCAGCTCAATATTGCGTTCGTTCAACTGCTTGAATGCGACAATATCTTTCTCATCCACCGAAACCGCGTTATTCACCTGGGTTTTACCCTGACGATAAGCCATACCGCCAATGTTGACGGAGGTGATTTTTACCCCCTCTTCAACGACGCGCAGTACATCCGTCGGGTTGGTGAACAACAGCATCACGCGCTCACCCGCATATTTAGGGTTGTTATACACACGCACCATTTTGGCGACATCAACGACATGTGCCGTCACGCCTGGAGGCGCAACCTGAGTCAGCAGGGTTTTACGGACATTATCTGCTGCCACTTCGTCGCTCACCACGATAATACGCGTAACGTTAGTCTCTTTTGTCCAGCGGGTAGCAACCTGGCCATGGATCAGACGGTCATCGATACGGGCAAGGCCGATCACCATATAATCATTAGGTCCCATGGGTTTGGCAGGTGCTGCCGCTTTCGGTGCCACAGGTGCAGATGTGGGTTTTGCTACCGGTTGCGCTTTCAGCGCTTTCACGCCTTCACGTCCGGTTTCTACCGCCAGCGCCACCAGTTCGTCAAACGTCGGGTTGTCATCCCGGGCCATCAGTGTTTCCACCAGCATCGGAATATTGACGCCAGCAATGACTTCATAATGCTCTTTATCGACGACAATGCGACTGGCAGCATTGAACGGGCTGCCGCCCCATGTATCAACGAGAAACAGCACACCTTTGCCGGTATCCAGCTTCTCCAGCTGTGCGTTGTACTTTTCGATCAACGTTTCCGCATTTTCACCGGGAACAAAATCAATCCAGCCGACATTCTCCTGCTCGCCCAGCAGCATCTCGGCGGTTTTGATCAATTGTTCCGCAGCCCAACCATGTGTGCCTATAACAATAGCAATGGTCACTTGCTACCTCCTTCTTCTTGTCGTTAACACACCAGTAATTGATGTATTGTGAATCTGTCCCGGTAACGGTAAACCGAATCGATTCAGATAAGGGTTAAAGAGAACACCTATGACTTTCGGGATTTATTTTAGATAGTGAAAAAATAATTTATGTGATGAAGATCCGTAATTTAGGTTTCCTCTTCGTGAAATTTCGAAGCGCAAAATATCCACACAAATTGCAAATTCCGGTAAATCTTTGCAAATGCCAAACTCACTCTGATATGTTTATCCTCCGTTTAATTAGTCAGGAGTATAGGGCAGCAGCCCACCGTATGGATCGTCACCGACGTCAGTTCACTTTTTGGCCTTCTCGTGCCTCGCAGCCCGGCGTTTTCCGCCATTTTCCAACGACGTTTAATGTCATATTTGTGCGTTTCCGCACACTGAATAACGCATCTCTTGTCAGGAGCCTGTCATGGAATTCTTAATGGATCCCTCGATTTGGGCGGGATTATTGACGCTGGTTGTTCTGGAAATTGTTCTCGGTATCGACAACCTGGTGTTTATTGCCATCCTTGCCGACAAACTGCCGCCGAAACAGCGTGATAAAGCGCGTCTCATTGGTCTGTCGCTCGCGTTGGTGATGCGACTGGGGCTGTTGTCGCTGATCTCATGGATGGTAACGCTGACAAAACCGCTTTTTTCCGTCTGGGATTTTACCTTCTCCGGGCGTGATCTGATTATGCTGTTCGGTGGTGTGTTCCTGTTATTCAAGGCGACGACGGAGCTGCATGAACGGCTGGAAAACCGTGAGCATGTCAGTGGCGACGGCAAAGGCTACGCCAGTTTCTGGGTGGTCGTCGTGCAGATCGTTATTCTTGACGCGGTCTTCTCACTCGATGCGGTAATCACCGCAGTAGGTATGGTCAATCATCTGCCGGTGATGATGGCGGCCGTCGTTATTGCGATGGCAGTGATGTTGCTGGCGTCAAAACCGCTGACGCGTTTTGTGAACCAACATCCCACAGTGGTCGTGCTCTGCCTGAGCTTCCTGCTGATGATCGGTTTGAGCCTGGTGGCTGAAGGTTTTGGCTTTCATATTCCGAAAGGCTATCTGTACGCGGCGATTGGTTTCTCCATCATCATTGAGTTCTTTAACCAGATTGCGCGCCGGAACTTTATTCGCCATCAGTCACATCTGCCGCTGCGTGCCCGTACGGCTGATGCCATCCTGCGTTTGATGGGCGGACGCCGCCAGTCGAACCCGCAAATTGAAGCGGATAGCCAGGCCTCTGTACCGGTGCCGGAAGGGGCGTTTGCGGAAGAAGAGCGTTATATGATTAACGGCGTATTATCGCTGGCCTCACGCTCGCTTCGCAGCATTATGACGCCGCGCGGTGACATTAGTTGGGTGGATGCCAACCTCGGGGTTGAACAGATCCGCCAACAATTGTTGTCTTCACCGCACAGTCTGTTCCCTGTTTGCCGTGGTGAGCTGGATGAAGTCATTGGCATTGTGCGCGCGAAAGAGATACTGGTCTCGCTGGAAGCGGGCGTGGATGTTGCGGCTATCGCTTCGGCAACCCCGGCGATTGTTGTGCCGGAAACCCTGGATCCGATCAAGCTGCTGGCCGTATTGCGCCGGGCACGCGGTAGTTTTGTTATCGTCACCAATGAGTTTGGTGTCGTGCAAGGTCTTGTGACCCCGCTGGACGTACTGGAAGCCATCGCCGGTGAATTCCCGGATGCGGATGAAACGCCTGAAATCATTGGCGACGGTGACGGCTGGCTGGTCAAAGGCACCACAGACTTACATGCGTTGCAGCACACGCTGGGTCTGGACAACCTCGTCGATGAAGACGAAGACATTGCCACCGTGGCCGGTCTGGTGATTGCCGCGCGAGGGCAAATCCCGCCAGTGGGCGAAACCTTCGAAATGGCACCGTTGCATATCACCGTGATTGAAGCCAACGATTACCGTGTTGATCTGGTACGTATTGTTAAAGAGCAACCTGCTCACGACGAAGAAGAGTAATCTTTACCCCGGCATTAACGGCGCGACATGGCCGTTATGCTGTTCCGGCGGCGGGGAAACATTCCCCGCCAGCCAGGCCGGAAAATCCGTCACCGGCATCGGTGCTGCAAAAAGAAACCCCTGCAACATGTGTACACCTTGTTGACGTAAATACAGCGCTTGCTGCGTTGTCTCCACGCCTTCCGCTACCAGCTCGATATTCAACCGTTGGCCGAGCGCGATAATCATATCGGTCACCGTCGAGTTCACCGCATCCGTACCGATAGCCGCGGTATAAGATTTGTCGATTTTCAGGATGTCCGGTTGCAATTTCTCCAGCCACGAAAGCGAACTGTTGCCGGTACCAAAATCATCAATGGCTATCTTCGCGCCATGGCGATGAAGTTCACGCAACATCCGTGATTCAACATCCAGCAAGGCATCGCGCTCCGTGAGTTCAATGGTTAATTGCTGGGCGGGATTTTTGTTAAACCAGAGCTGGACGAGATCTTTTAGCAATTCGCCGTGGCGTAAATGGCTTGGTGCGGCGTTGATGCCGATATGAAAGTGAGGATCATCAGGAAAGAGCGCCAGTTGACGCTGGGTTTCTATCAACACATAACGCGTCAGCGGGGCAATCAGATGCTGCTCTTCGGCGAGCGGAATAAATATTTCTGGTGAGATCCATCCCTGGCGCGGGTTATGCCAGCGCAACAAAATTTCGACACCTGCGCACTGCATGTCATGTGCGTTAAGTAATGGCTGGCAAAATAGCTCAAATTCGCGCCCGGCAAGCCCAAGGTTGATCTCTCTGGAAAAACTCATGCGGTTGGCGGTGGCAAACCAGGCAATAAAACCGGTCAATAAACTCATCATCAGCGCCAGGGGTAACTGTGAAGGCAAATGCCACAGCGCTAGTCTCGTGGAGCCCGGACCGGTAACGCTAATGGTAAAAGGAAAATGGGCAGAAGCACGCTGGTAGCGTTTTTCGTTTTCCAGCGGCGGTAAGTCATCCAACACACCTTTGCCTTCAACCAGATGTTTACCACCAACGCTGAGGTTGACGCTGGTAATCAATGGCTCTTGCGGCTCAAGCATTAAATTACTGAGTAACTCAATATTTACCGCTTCCATCACGCCGCTTTGCCCGTCTTCACTGGTGGGATACCACATGATCAAGATCGGGCGATCTTTTAACAGTGACTGGTCAGTGGTGAGCACCAGTTTTTGCGAACGAGAAGGCAGCGAGGGCTGAAGCTGGTGAATTGCAACATCACGTTGGCCAAAGATACTTGAGCAATAGAGCGTTCCGTTTTGAATCAGACCGATAGATCGCACGGTTTGCAGACTTGCTGCGAGCTTGCGAAGTTGCAAGTGAATATCGTTACAGGGGATGCCAACCAGAGGCACCAGCACACTGCGACCCGCTTCCAGCGGCAGCATCAAACGCTCAAGCGTTTCAACCGCGTGGTTGGTAAAGGCGTAAATACGCTGATGATTTAAATTACGCTCCGAAATAAAGCGAAACGTCAGGGTTAAAAATAGGGCGACAGCACCAACCAGCACGCAAACAATGGCGCGCCGTCGTCGGTAACTTTTGATGATCCGTTGAGCCGTCTGCATGCCGCTGCCGCCTGTAAAATCCCTGGCCTGATTTCCATGCCAGAACACTCAAAGTGTAGTGGGGAATTACCGAAGCGACGATAAATAGGCGAAAGATCACTCAACTGCAGCAAAGGTTAAAAAAAACGCCGTTCGGCTGAACGGCGTTGATAAGCAAGAATTAATCACACTGTACTTTAATGGCAAGCCCGCCACGCGATGTTTCGCGGTATTTGGCGTTCATATCTTTGCCGGTCTCATACATGGTTTCGATAACTTTATCGAGCGAGACGCGCGGCGCGCTGGTACGGCGCATAGCCATTCGCGTAGCGTTAATCGCTTTCACCGAAGCGATAGCGTTACGCTCAATGCACGGCACTTGTACTTGCCCTGCGACCGGGTCGCAGGTCAGACCGAGGTTATGTTCCATGCCAATTTCCGCCGCCACGCAGACCTGCTCCGGACTGGCACCCAGCAGCTCCGCAAGACCCGCTGCTGCCATAGAACAGGCAACGCCCACTTCGCCCTGGCAACCCACTTCGGCACCGGAAATGGAAGCGTTCATTTTATACAATGCGCCGATGGCGCCAGCGGCGAGGAAATAGCGGATATAAATATCCGGGCTGACGGATTCGATAAAGTGGTCGTAATAGGCCAGTACAGCCGGAACGATGCCGCAGGCACCGTTAGTTGGCGCGGTTACCACGCGGCCACCGGCGGCGTTTTCTTCGTTAACCGCCAGCGCAAACATATTCACCCAGTCGATAACGTTCATCGGATCGCTGGAGAGCTTATCACTGGAAACCAACATACGACGCAGTGCGGAAGCCCGGCGCGGAACGCGCAGGGGCCCCGGCAGCACGCCTTCTGTATTCATACCGCGATCGATACAGGCGCGCATGGTTGACCAGACATTACCGAAGTACTCTTCAATCTCTTTTTTCGAGTGCAATGCCAGTTCGTTCTGCATCACCATGCCAGAAAGCGATAAACCGCTTTCTTTGCAATACTCCAGCATCTGGGTAGCAGAATTGAACGGATAAGGGACATTGACCACGCTGGTGGTCTCTTTACCAAAATGTTCTTCATCGACGATAAAACCCCCGCCGATGGAATAATAGGTTTTGCTGTAAATGACGCTTTCGTCATTCAGCGCAGTGATGCGCATTCCGTTCTCATGCAGCGACAAGTTATCGCTGTGAAAACGCATCCCGTCATCCTGCGGGAAATCGACTTCATGACGCCCCTGCGCCAGCAGCAGACGACCGCGATTTTCTACATCACGGATAAAACCCGGGATTGCATCGATATCGACCGTGGCCGGTTCATTGCCCGCCAGCCCCATAATGATGGCAATATCGGTATGGTGACCTTTCCCGGTAAGGGAGAGCGAGCCGTATACATCAACCACCACGCGGGTGACGTTCTCCAGCAATCCTTTTTCGACCAGGTCATCGACGAACTGCTTACCGGCCTTCATCGGGCCTACAGTGTGGGAAGATGAGGGACCAATCCCCACCTTAAACATGTCGAATAGACTAATCACATTAACGCTCCTGACAGGGTTACCGGCGTTTCCAGTAACGATGTAATAACTGCGCATAGTGTAAGAGGGAAGGCCATAAACAGCTTAACTATTCACATGAATTAAACTAATGGCTAACCTTGATTTTACTAATAGCGCGTACGCTGTCACAAAAGTGCGATGTGTAAAGTATAGTCAAGGTCTCCGCCCAATTTGCAGCGCCAGCGAGCGAATTATTCCTGCCGTCATGCCCCAGACAAAATAATGCTGATACCAGGATAACCACACCCGATGCGCATTGCCGTGGCGGTGGATATCCAGCGGATGATAGCGACCAAGACGCAGTGCTTCGGCCAGCGGCATTTCAAACACCGCAGCCACTTCATCCTCACTGGCGTGATAGTGCAAATCCGGCGGGATAATGCCCACCACCGGTGTAACCTGAAAACCCGTCACACTGTCAACCGGCGGCAAAACACCAATGACTTCAACAACCTCAGGCGGAATGGCGACTTCTTCCTGCGCCTCGCGCAGCGCCGCAGCGATGAGCGACGCATCCGTGCTGTCAACTGCGCCCCCAGGGAACGCCACCTGACCGGCGTGCTTGCGAAGCAGAGGCGAGCGTTGCGTCAGTAATAGGCCGGGCTGTTCACGGCGTACCACCGGCACCAGTACCGCCGCCTGACGTGTGTTCGCCACCGCCGGGTTGAGTTGCGGGCGTAAAAGCTGAAAGCGCGATAAAAAATCATCCAGAGTTAAAGCCGGTTGCTCCACGAATCATCTCTCCAGTTGCCGCAGGATACGGTTAACTTTATCAAAAGTTTCCTGATACTCCGCCTCTTCCTGGCTGTCGGCTACAATGCCGCCGCCTGCGGAACAATAAATTTTCCCCGCACAGGCGCTGAGCGTGCGAATGGTGATGCTGGTATCCATGTTCCCGCAGAAACTGAGATAACCAATAGAGCCGCACCAGGCGTTGCGCCGCTGCGGTTCAAGCTCATCGATAATCTCCATCGCGCGCACTTTCGGTGCGCCGGTGATCGAGCCGCCTGGAAACGCAGCGCGCAGCAGATCGCTGGCGTGACGCCCGGCGGGCAATTTTGCCGTTACGGTGCTGACCAAATGGTGAACGGCAGGAAAAGGTTCGACCACGAACAGTTCCGGCACGCGCACCGAACCGGGTATCGCCACTCGACCAATATCGTTACGCATCAAATCAACAATCATCAGGTTTTCGGCCTGGTCTTTCGGTGAGGCAGCGAGTTTCTGCGCTTGCTGCGCATCTGCCTGCGGGTCGGCAAGTCTTGGCAACGTGCCTTTAATCGGGCGAGTTTCGATATTGTCACGTTCAAGGCGAATAAAACGCTCCGGCGACAGGCTTAGGATCGCGCCGTGTTCAAGGCGTAAAAAAGCGCTGAATGGCGCACGGTTTTCGCGATTGAGTTGGGTAAACGCCAACCACTCATCCCCACAATAGTCGGCAGCAAAACGTTGAGCCAGGTTGACCTGGTAGCAGTCGCCGCTGTGTAACCACGCCTGAATCTGACGGAATTTTTCGCCATATTCCCCACGCGTCATATTGGCCTGCCAGGCGGATGTCAGCCGAAACGGTTGGCGCTGCGGTTCGCTTTGCGCCTGTAGCCACGCCAGCCTGGCGTTAACGTCGCGATGGCTGAGCAATGTCACGCGTTGCAACCGGTGGTCGACAATCAGCGCCCAGTCATAAATTCCGACCGCCATATCCGCGAGGGCAATGTCCTGTTCGGCAATCGTGGGGAGTTTTTCGAAACGGCGGCCTAAATCGTAGCCAAATAGCCCCAGCGCACCGCCCTGAAATGGCAGATCTGCATGAGGTTCGCAACGAAACGGGTAAGCATCCAGACATTGTTGCAACAGTTGTAGCGGATCTTCTTGAGATATTTCGCTATCATTAAGGGTCGTTGCCTCACCGTGCGTCGTCAGTGTCTCCAGGGGATCGGCCACCAGAATATCGAAACGATTATGTGGATGTTCTGCATGGCCAGAATGCAACAGCATGGCCCAGGGCTGGTGGCTGAGTGGGGCAAAGTAATGTTCAGCGGCGTCCAGGCGCCACGGCAGTGAAATAACGGCGGGGGATAACGTCTTCATGGATCCTGACTCGTGTGCGTCTGCGCTGGTGAAGCGCGCCGACGCATGGAATAATTAGCGCCAACAATTTAGCAGGAGTTGACAATGTTTGCAGGTTTACCTTCCCTTAGTCACGAGCAGCAACAAAAAGCGGTAGAGCGTATTCAGGAGTTGATGTCCGGCGGCATGAGCAGCGGGCAGGCGATCACGCAGGTTGCTAATGAGTTACGCGCCAACCATACCGGCGAACGGATCGTGGCGCGCTTCGAAGACGAGGATGACGAGTAATTACACCGCGGCGATGATTTTGATTTCCACTTTATAACGCGGGTTCATCAGTTTTGCCTGCACGGTGCAGCGCACCGGCGCATGCCCCGCAACAACCCAGGCATCCCACGCTTTATTCATGGCGGCAAAATCGTCGCCATCGGCCAGAAAAATTGTGGCATCAAGAATGCGCGTTTTATCGCTACCTTGCTTGAGCAGAACCGCATCAATTTGCGCCAGCGTATTGGCAGTCTGTTCAAATGCATCGGCATCGAGGTTTTCCGGCACGCCAGTGTAGTAGAGCGTCTGGTTGTGGATAACCGCATCAGACCAGCGAGCCGCCGCATCAATACGCACAATTGTCATTATCTGTTCCTTCTTATCTGCCATGAATTTGCGGGCAAGAGTGCCATAAAAAGCTGGCTGGCGTAAATCCGCTCGTCCTGACATAATCACTGGCGATTTAACCAGGGGGTAGTGTGACGGACGATTTTGCAACAGACGGCCAATTAGCCAAAGCCATTGCGGGATTCAAACCGCGTGAACCGCAGCGCCAGATGGCGCAAGCCGTCACACATGCGATTGAGAATACGCAGCCGCTGGTGGTGGAAGCGGGCACCGGTACCGGTAAAACTTACGCCTACCTCGCTCCTGCACTGCGCGCCGGGAAAAAAGTGATTATCTCCACCGGTTCGAAAGCCTTGCAGGATCAGCTTTACAGCCGCGATTTACCTACTGTCGCCAAAGCGCTTGAGTTCACCGGACGCACGGCGCTGCTGAAAGGGCGGTCCAACTACCTCTGTATTGAACGTCTGGAACAGCAAGCGCTGGCAGGCGGCGACCTGCCTGTTCAAACCCTCAGCGACGTTATATTGCTGCGCTCCTGGTCGAATCAAACTACCGATGGTGACATCAGTACCTGCGTCAGTGTGGCGGAGGATTCGCAGGCGTGGCCGCTAGTCACCAGCACCAACGATAACTGTCTGGGCAGCGACTGCCCGATGTACAAAGACTGTTTTGTGGTGAAGGCGCGCAAAAAAGCGATGGATGCCGACGTAGTGGTGGTAAACCATCACCTGTTTCTTGCCGATATGGTGGTGAAAGAGAGCGGCTTCGGTGAGCTGATCCCGGAAGCCGAAGTGATGATCTTTGACGAAGCGCACCAGCTTCCCGACATCGCCAGCCAGTATTTTGGTCAGTCACTTTCCAGCCGCCAGCTTCTTGATCTCGCAAAAGATTTCACCATTGCCTATCGCACTGAACTAAAAGATACCGCGCAGTTACAGAAGTGCGCCGACCGACTGGCGCAAAGCACGCAAGATTTTCGTTTGCAGTTAGGTGAACCGGGTTATCGCGGCAACCTGCGCGAGTTACTGGCGGATGCGCATATTCAACGTGCGCTATTGCTGCTCGATGATGCACTGGAACTCTGTTACGACGTGGCGAAGTTGTCGCTGGGCCGCTCCGCACTGCTGGATGCCGCGTTTGAACGCGCAACGACATACCGTGCGAGGCTGAAACGACTCAAAGAGATCAACCAGCCAGGCTTTAGCTACTGGTATGAATGCACGTCGCGCAACTTCACGCTGGCGTTAACGCCACTGACCGTAGCGGATAAGTTTACCGAGGTGATGGCGCAGAAAAAGGGCAGTTGGATTTTCACCTCTGCAACGCTTTCGGTGAATGACGATCTGCACCATTTTACCGCGCGGCTTGGCATTGAAGGGGCGCAATCTCTGTTGCTGCCAAGCCCCTTTGATTATGAACGCCAGGCCTTGCTGTGCGTGCCACGCAATCTTCCGCAGACCAATCAGCCAGGCGCTGCGCGCCAGCTGGTGGCGATGCTTAGACCAATGATCGAAGCCAACAATGGTCGCTGTTTTATGCTGTGTACTTCGCACGCCATGATGCGTGATCTTGCCGAGCAATTTCGCGCCACCATGAGCTTGCCTGTATTACTGCAAGGCGAAACCAGCAAAGGTCAGCTGTTGCAGCAATTTGTGAATGCCGGTAACGCCTTACTGGTGGCAACCAGCAGCTTCTGGGAAGGGGTGGACGTGCGTGGCGATACGTTATCGCTGGTGATTATTGATAAGCTGCCGTTTACATCCCCGGAAGATCCTTTGTTAAAAGCGCGGATGGAAGATTGCCGTCTGCGCGGAGGCGATCCGTTTGATGAAGTTCAATTGCCGGATGCGGTTATTACCCTGAAACAAGGCGTCGGGCGCTTGATTCGTGATATTGACGATCGTGGCGTGCTGGTCATTTGCGATAACCGTCTGGTGATGCGCCCGTATGGCGCGGTGTTTCTCGCCAGCCTGCCGCCTGCACCACGAACCCGGGATATTCGCCGAGCGGTTGAATTCCTTGCCTCTCCCCCGGCGCAGTAATTTACTGCGGACTGTGGTAAGATGCGCGCCATTTTGTTTTTCATGGACTGCTATACCCATGCGCATTCTGGCTATTGATACTGCCACAGAAGCTTGTTCTGTCGCCTTATGGAACGATGGAATAACCTTCACTCACTTCGAACTTTGCCCACGTGAACACACACAACGCATCCTGCCGCTGGTCAGGGATGTGCTTGGTGATGCTGAACTTAAACTGACGCAGCTGGACGCACTGGCCTTTGGTCGTGGCCCGGGGAGCTTTACCGGCGTGCGCATCGGCATTGGCATTGCGCAGGGGCTGGCGCTCGGCGCTGAACTGCCGATGATTGGCGTTTCAACGCTGGCGACAATGGCGCAGGGCGCGTGGCGTAAAACGGGCGCGACCCGTGTGTTGGCGGCAATTGATGCGCGGATGGGCGAAGTCTACTGGGCAGAATATCAGCGCGATGAAAATGGCGTCTGGCACGGCGAAGAGACGGAAACGGTGTTAAAACCGGAAGCCGTAACTGAACGTTTGCAGCAGTTAAATGGCGAATGGGCGATGGTCGGTACTGGCTGGCCCGCATGGCCCGATATGAGCAACAACAGTACGGCTACACTGCGCGATGGTGAGATCTTATTGCCCGCCGCAGAAGATATGCTGCCCATTGCTCGTCAACTGTTGGCTGCACAGAAAACCGTCGCCGTTGAACACGCCGAACCGGTTTATTTACGTAACGAAGTGGCGTGGAAGAAACTTCCTGGCCGGGAATGAATCTCAGTAGTATCCACTGGGGTAAGGAGTCGCATCATGGCGGGTCAAAAGAATGTTGTGCGCGGATTGCTGGCTGGGCTGGCAATCGCGGTATTAAGTGGTTGTGTTTCTGTGCCTGACGCGATTAAAGGAACCAGTCCCACGCCGCAGGATGATTTAGTGCGGGTGATGAGTGCGCCGTCGCTGTATGTCGGCCAGGAAGCCCGCTTCGGCGGTAAAGTGGTTGATATCCAAAATCAGCAGGGGAAAACCCGGCTTGAAATCGCCGCCGTCCCGCTCGACAGCGGCGCGCGTCCGGTGCTGGGCGAGCCATCCGTAGGGCGCATCTTTGCAGACGTGAATGGTTTTCTCGATCCAGTCGACTTCCGCAATCAACTAGTGACCGTGGTTGGCCCGATAACCGGTACGGCCGACGGCAAAATTGGCAACGCACCGTATAAATTTATGGTCATGCAGGCAAATGGCTACAAACGCTGGCGATTAACCCAGCAGGTGATGTTGCCGCCGCAGCCCATCGACCCGTGGTATTGGGGACCGGGACCGCACCCACGCGCGTGGCATGGCGGGTACGGTGGATGGGGCTGGTTCCCCCCCGAGCCTGCGCGAGTCGAGACGGTCGTAACAGAGTAATTTCTTGTTTTATCAAGAAAACGAAACAGCGGCTAAGCCGCTGTTTTTTATATTGGGCTATGTATAAGAAAAATAATTAGTGACGCGCTTCGCAACCTTCAATCCGCTTAATTAATAAACTGGTACGCTGAGTTAATATTATGTTAACGGCTTGTTTATTAACTGGGGTTGTGATGACCAAGAATACTCATTTTAGAGGTGATGCATTGAAGAAGGTTTGGCTAAACCGGTATCCCGCCGATGTTCCGGCGGAGATCAATCCTGACCGTTATCAATCCCTGGTTGAATTATTTGAACACTCCACGGCGCGTTACGCCGACCAGCCTGCGTTTATCAACATGGGCGAGGTAATGACGTTTCGTAAACTTGAAGAGCGCAGTCGGGCGTTTGCGGCTTACTTACAGCAGGGGCTGGGGCTGCAAAAAGGCGATCGCGTTGCGTTGATGATGCCGAACCTGCTGCAATACCCGGTGGCGCTGTTTGGTATCTTGCGCGCCGGGATGATCGTGGTGAACGTCAACCCGCTTTATACCCCGCGTGAACTGGAGCACCAGCTTAATGACAGCGGTGCTGCCGCGATTGTTATTGTGTCGAATTTCGCCCATACGCTGGAAAAGATCGTTGATAAAACCCAAGTGCGGCATGTCATTTTGACGCGCATGGGCGACCAGCTTTCCCCGGCAAAAGGGACGCTGGTGAACTTCGTTGTGAAATATGTGAAACGGCTGGTACCGAAGTATCATCTGCCGGACGCGATTTCCTTTCGCCGGGCGCTGCAGACCGGTTACCGCTTGCAGTACATCAAACCCGAAGTGGTTGCCGAAGATCTCGCCTTCCTGCAATACACCGGCGGCACAACCGGCGTGGCGAAAGGGGCCATGCTGACGCACCGCAATATGCTGGCAAACCTTGAACAGGTGAACGCGACCTACGGGCCGCTACTGCATCGCGGAAAAGAGCTGGTGGTGACAGCGCTGCCGCTGTACCACATTTTCGCGCTGACCATGAACTGTCTGCTGTTTATTGAGCTCGGCGGCCAAAATCTGTTGATTACCAACCCGCGCGATATTCCTGGGCTGGTGAAGGAGCTTGGTAAATATCCGTTTACGGCCATGACCGGCGTGAACACGCTGTTCAACGCCTTGCTGAATAATGAAGATTTCCGCAAGCTGGACTTCTCCTCGCTGCACCTTTCTGCCGGTGGCGGGATGCCTGTTCAGCAAGCCGTTGCCGATCGGTGGGTGAAATTAACCGGTCAGTATCTGCTGGAAGGTTACGGTCTGACCGAATGTGCGCCGTTGGTGAGCGTGAATCCGCATGATATTGATTACCACAGCGGTAGCATCGGTCTGCCGGTTCCCTCGACGGAAGCCAAGCTGGTTGATGACGACAACAATGAAGTATCGCCGGGCGAACCGGGAGAGTTGTGCGTGAAAGGCCCACAGGTAATGCTGGGATACTGGCAGCGCCCGGACGCCACGGATGAGATCCTGCGCGATGGCTGGCTGCATACTGGCGATATTGCGGTGATGGATGGGGAAGGCTTTCTGCGCATCGTCGATCGCAAAAAAGACATGATTCTGGTTTCCGGCTTTAATGTCTATCCGAATGAAATTGAGGATGTGGTGATGCAACATGCCGGCGTGCACGAAGTGGCGGCAGTGGGTGTACCGTCAGAAAACAGCGGCGAAGCGGTGAAGATTTTCGTGGTGAAAAAAGATGCCTCGCTGAGTGAGGAGGCGCTGATCGCTTTCTGTCGTCGTCAACTGACCGGATATAAAGTGCCGAAGCTGGTTGAATTTCGCAATGAACTGCCAAAATCGAATGTCGGCAAGATTTTAAGACGAGAATTGCGTGACGAAGCGCGTGGCAAAGTGGACAATAACGCCTGAGCTATGCGTGAGTCCCCCTAACGCCGGTTAAGCCGGCGTTTTTTATGGGCGCAACTAAAGAGAAGATGACGTGAATTACCAGATGATAACGACGAACGATGCGCTGGCAGCGTTATGTGAAGCAGCCCGCGCATTTCCAGCGATTGCCCTGGATACCGAATTTGTCCGCACCCGCACCTATTATCCGCAACTGGGGTTGATCCAGCTGTATGACGGTGAACATGTGGCGCTGATTGATCCGCTGACCATCACCGACTGGACGCCGTTTCGCGATTTGCTCATCAACACCGCCGTGACCAAATATTTGCATGCGGGAAGTGAAGATCTGGAAGTGTTCCTCAATGCGTTTGGCGTACAGCCACAGCCGATGATTGACACACAGATCCTCGCCGCGTTCTGTGGTCGTCCGCTGTCGTGGGGCTTTGCTGCGATGGTGGAAGAGTTTACAGGGCTGGTGATTGATAAGAGCGAATCCCGCACTGACTGGCTGGCGCGTCCCCTGACCGAACGCCAGTGCGATTACGCCGCCGCTGATGTGTGGTATCTGCTGCCGATCGCCGGAAAATTACTGGCTGAAACCGATCAGGCTGGAAGGCTGGATGCCGCGCTGGATGAATGCCGCTTAATGATGCAACGCCGCCAGGAAGTGTTAGCGCCGGAAGAGGCGTGGCGCGAAATTACCAACGCATGGCAATTGCGTACACGCCAGCTTGCCTGCCTGCGTTTGCTTGCCGACTGGCGGCTGCGCAAAGCGCGTGAGCGCGATTTAGCCGTCAACTTTGTGGTGCGTGAAGAGAATCTGTGGGCAGTGGCGCGTTATATGCCTGGCAGTATGGGCGAGCTGGATAGTATTGGTCTTTCCGGTAGCGAAATCCGCTTCCATGGCAAAACGCTGCTGGCGCTGGTTGCGCAGGCGCAGGCATTGCCGGAAGAGGCGCTGCCAGAACCGCTGCTTAACCTGATGGATATGCCAGGTTATCGTAAAGCCTTCAAAGCTATCAAAACACTGGTGCAGACCATCAGCGAAAGTCAGAACATTAGCGCTGAGCTGTTGGCATCACGTCGGCAGATTAATCAATTACTCAACTGGCACTGGAAATTGAAACCACAAAATTCGTCACCGGAATTAATTAGCGGCTGGCGCGGGGAATTGATGGCCGATCAGCTGAAAATATTACTTGCGGAATATCCGCGTTAAATACTGTAAATAAATACAGCTTATTTGCGGAAATAAAAAAGGCAGAAAATATTCTGCCTTTTTTTATCCCTGCATGGGAGGGAATCTATTTTGTCTCTTCGGTTTCCGGTAGGGTGACGTTGAGTTCCAGAATGGAAATATCATCCCCTTTTTGCTCCAGTTGCACCGACACCATTTCCGGATCGATTTGCACATATTTGCAGATCACTTCCAGAATGTCCCGCTTCAGTTGCGGTAAATAATGCGGTTCAGCATCGCTGCGGCGGCGTTCTGCGACAATAATTTGCAGACGCTCTTTCGCAATGCTAGCGGTGTTCTTTTTTCTGGAGAGAAAAAAGTCGAGTAATGCCATAACTTATCCTCCGAACAGGCGTTTGAGGAAACCTTTCTTCTCTTCTTCAATGAAGCGGAAAGGACGATCTTCTCCCAGCAGACGTTCCACGGCATCGGCATAAGCTTTGCCGGCGTCAGCATCGGTATCCAAAATAACGGGTTCACCCTGGTTTGACGCACGTAATACCGACTGATCTTCCGGGATCACGCCAATCAGTTTGATACGCAGGATTTCCAGCACATCTTCCATACTGAGCATGTCACCACGGTTTACGCGGCCCGGGTTATAACGGGTGAGCAGCAGATGCTCTTTAATCGGCTCGTCGCCATTTTCCGCGCGGCGGGATTTCGACGCCAGAATACCGAGAATTCGATCAGAGTCACGCACGGAAGAGACTTCCGGGTTGGTGGTAATAATCGCTTCATCAGCGAAGTAGAGCGCCATCAATGCGCCAGTCTCAATGCCTGCCGGGGAGTCGCAGACGATAAAATCAAAGTCCATTTTCTTCAGGTCTTCCAGCACTTTATCGACGCCTTCACGAGTAAGCGCGTCTTTATCGCGTGTTTGCGATGCCGGGAGAATGAAGAGGTTCTCAGTGCGTTTATCTTTGATTAACGCTTGGTTGAGTGTGGCATCGCCCTGAATAACGTTAACGAAATCATAAACTACACGGCGCTCGCAGCCCATAATAAGGTCGAGGTTACGCAGGCCGATATCGAAATCGATAACAACGGTCTTTTTGCCCTTCTGGGCTAAACCAGTAGCGATGGCCGCGCTGGAGGTGGTCTTGCCAACGCCCCCTTTACCCGAAGTAACAACAATAATGCGTGCCATAGGAGTTCCTTGTTAAAAGGGCTTAATTTAAGGGTTGAATTGTCAAAGCGTCGTTGGCCAACTGCAAACGCGCCGCTTTGCCATAAAATTCGGCCGGGATTTGATCGCTCAGCCAGTATTCCCCCGCAATGGAGACCAGCTCCGGCGTGAGATGAGAACAGAATATTTGAGCGTCTTTATCGCCACTGGCGCCTGCCAGCGCACGACCGCGCATCATGCCATAGACATGAATATTGCCATCGGCGATTAGCTCCGCGCCCGCGCTAACGTGGCTGGTCACAATCAAATCACAGTTTGGTGCATAAATGCGCTGGCCGGAACGCACCGGCGCGTCAATTAAGCGTGTTTTTGTGACCGGTGCTGCAACCGGCGTCGGTTCCGGTGCGCGCTCTTTACGCGGTGCTTTCTCTTTCCCTTCCGTCAGCAGGGGAAGACCCGCGCGTTCAACTTCAGCCTTCAGTTCTGGATCTTTGCAACCGCTGATGCCAACCACATGTAAATCTGTTGTGGTGATAGCCTGCAACAGCGCGGGCCAGTTAACCGCGCCTTCCAACGCAGAAACATTGACAACGATAGGAGCGTGCAGCAAAAAAGCGGGAGCCTGAGCGATTTTGTCTTCTAACGCCTGACGAATAACCTCGGGTTTTGCATCATGCAAGTGAACCACTGATAAGGTAAAACTACTGCCTTTTAGCTCGATGGGCGTATTTGACATCCTGACCTTACTCATTTTGCTATTATCACCCGCATATTGAGTGATATTCCGAAGACTATCAGGCATGTTATAGTCACTATTATTTTCAGGCAAGTAACCTCCCGATAATTCCGAGTAAAAGTATGTTTTGTGTGATCTATCGAAGTGCCCGACGCGATCAGACTTATCTGTACGTCGAAAAAAGAGACGATTTTTCCCGTGTGCCGGAAGCATTAATGCAAAGTTTCGGTCAGCCGCAGTTGGCAATGATTCTGCCGCTTGATGGTCGTAAGAAATTAGTCGGTGCAGATTTAGAAAAAGTAAAAGAGGCGTTAATTTCGCAGGGCTATTATTTGCAACTGCCTCCGCCGCAAGAGAATTTATTGAAGCAGCATCTCGCCGACCAGGGTAAAGAATAATCCTGCGGCAATAACGGCGGATCTCTCCGCCGTTTCTTATTTATACCTGTTGTATCGCCGTAACATATTGGCATTTGACAAACCGCCGGGTGGCGCGGATAGTCATTTTTCGCTCATGTTCAATGTGTTACCGGAGGTCGAACACCATGTATCAACATCATAACTGGCAGGGCGCTCTGCTGGATTTCCCGGTGAGTAAAGTGGTTTGCGTTGGCAGCAACTATGCGAAACATATTAAGGAGATGGGGAGCGCTACCCCAGAAGAGCCGGTACTGTTTATCAAACCCGAAACTGCGCTGTGCGATATTCGTCAGCCGCTGGCTCTACCGCAGGATTTTGGTTCGGTCCACCATGAAGTTGAACTGGCGGTGCTGATTGGCGCAACGCTGCGCCAGGCGACGGAAGATCATGTGAAAAAAGCGATTGCCGGTTATGGTGTCGCACTCGATCTGACGTTGCGCGATCTGCAAAGCAAAATGAAAAAAGCCGGACAGCCATGGGAAAAAGCGAAAGGGTTCGATAATTCCTGCCCGATCTCAGGGTTTATCCCGGCGGCGGAATTCCAAAGCGATCCGCAAAACACCACGCTTGGGCTAAAAATCAACGGTGAAGTGCGCCAGCAGGGCACCACTGCAGATATGATCCATAAAATTATTCCGCTGATTGCCTATATAAGCCGCTTCTTCACCTTAAAAGCCGGCGATGTCATTCTAACCGGCACGCCAGAAGGGGTAGGGCCATTGAACAGTGGCGATGAGCTGGAAGTCAGTTTTGACGGGCTTGCGTTAACGACCCGCGTGCTTTAAAGCAGTTTGCCGCCTTTATTGGCGGCAAAACTTGCATCCGCATGCCAGACTGGTTATAAGGTGCACCCTGGATTTCAACGGCGGATTTCATCATGAGCGACACTCCTTTCTGGCAAAGCAAAACCCTCGACCAAATGACGGACGCGGAGTGGGAGTCGCTGTGTGACGGCTGCGGGCAGTGCTGCCTGCATAAACTGATGGATGAAGACACTGACGAAATCTATTTCACCAATGTCGCCTGTCGCCAGCTAAACATAAAAACCTGCCAGTGCCGCAACTATGAACGCCGCTTCGAATATGAGCCGGACTGCATCAAGCTGACCCGCGAAAATCTCCCCACTTTCGAATGGCTGCCGCCAAGCTGTGCTTATCGCTTGCTGGCGGAAGGAAAGGCATTGCCGCTGTGGCATCCGCTGCGCACAGGCTCAAAAGCCGCCATGCATGCTGAACGTATTTCGGTACGCCACATTGCGGTGAAAGAGTCAGAAGTTCGCGACTGGCAGGAGCATATCCTTAACAAACCAGAGTGGGCAGATTGAAGCGTTGATATGAAAGGAAATTTTGACTACTGATTTTGTGCCTGGGGCATCTGTGGGGCAAATCCTCCAAAGTTAGCATTGAGAATATCCATTTGATTGCTGTTATTGTCGGTCATCCATTTTCCGTAAACGTTGTAAACCATCTGCGCTGATGTATGCCCCATTTGCGCGGCAATGAAGTTTGGATTTGCACCGGCGCTTAATGCCCAGCAAGCGTATGTGTGTCGTGACTCGTACGCCCGGCGATGCCGGATGCCAGATCGCCTGAGAAGTTCGTTCCATGTCGCGCCAAATGATCCAGGCGCATACCACTCGCCACCTTTCCCGTTCCTTGCTGTCAGCCTTGGAACAAAAACAAATGTGCAGACATCGGTTCTCGTCCTGCCAAACTCCCTCAAATGCACATCTATATGATGCTGTTTTCCCATTCTCGTATATGCCATCTGGCTTTTCAGCGCCTGCATGGCTGCTTCTGTAAGAATAATCTCCCTGTTGCCGCATTCCGTTTTCGGCGGTGTGAAGTGCCCCTTGATGGCTATGTTACGACTGACAGTGATAGTCCCTTTCTTCATGTCAATATCTTCCCATGCCAGCGCGCATATCTCCCCATGACGCAACCCGGTGTTTACCGCCAGTATCCACAAATTCATTATCTGCTCTGAAGGGCATGCGTCGAGAAGGCGGTGATATTCATCGCGGGTAAGGGGATCAGGCTCTGCTTTGCTCTTTCTTAGCGGATCAATTCCGTCGAAAGGGTTTCGCTCGATGTAGCCGTTCTGCTTTGCGAACTTAAACATCCCGCCAAGGCAATTAAGATAAACATTCACCGTGCGTACCGTCCTGCCTTTCTTTGCCGATCTGTTTTTCTGATATTTTCCACATATCTGAAAACCGGTAAGCAATTCCCTTCTCACCTGCAGGATAGCTTCATTGCTTATGCCCGTTATCATCTGTTCCGGGCCGAGGATTTCCACACAAATTTTTATGTATGAAACATAACGCCTGAATGAGTTAAGGGTGATCTCCATCCTTTTTAGCTCAAGCCACCTTTCCGCCAGTTCGCCAACTGTGACGCCAGGGCGAAGATACCCGAAGCGTCCAAGGTTTGGTGACTGCGGAAACTGTTCGGCATAATTGAATGCCCCAGTCTTGATTGCGTAGCAGATCGACGTGCGTAACTCGCCGGCCATTTTTCTGTTCTTTGGTGTATCGGGAGCGCCGAGGTTTTCCCTCACTCGCTTTCCCTGGTAAATAAACCACAGTCGTAGCTTGCCCCCGTGGTTTTCTACCCCGGTTGGATATTTTGACATGCTTCTTCCTCTGTTATGAAAGAGGGGCTATTTAAGCAGATTTTTGACGTGGGATCGCTGGGCGCTGACGTTCGACCCAGTTATCGACTTCATGACGGTTGTAGAGGATAGGGGAGTTGTCCTTGGGCTGGCAGTCACCGGAGTAATGCCGGTACTCCCGCCCTTCCATCCAGGACTTCTCGCGCGCGGACTTTATGGCGTTTTTGGTAAGGCCAGTAATCGCCATCAGCACTTCTTCCGATACCCATTTATTGGGTACCAGTTGGATCACTTCACTCATGGTTTACTCCAGGCAAAAAGAAGCCGCCCGCAGGCGGCAAGACATCAAAGGATGATAAACAGGTCTTATCGGTGCTCAGCACCCAACAGGCGACTCAGTGAATCGCCTGTAAGCTGCGTCATATTTCAAAAGCTAATTGCGGTGTGAATCTGTCTCGGTCAGCGTCATAGTTAAGCGCGCTGGCGCTGTTCATTGATTCGATACGCTCAACCAGTACGGCTGCGCGGGTTTCTTTACTGGCCGGGGCATATGCTGATTTCTGCCAGGCCTTATCGATGCCGATATTTCTCGCAACGTTGGTACTGTCTGCCGACGATAACGGGATATGCCGGAAAATATCCGCGTTCAGCATGCGCAGCCCGTGCAATTTGCAAACCGGATAGCCGCGGCTGTCGACAACATGCCGGATAAGGTCACGCAGTCTGGCAACACATCGGCGCGGGCGCTTCGCGTCATATTCCCCCATGCTTCCGATGCAGACGCGGGGGAAGGCGTGGCACAACTGAATAAACCGCTCATCAGGTTCGTTCATGTGCCACACTGGCGCGCCAGCAAATTTACCGTGCGGCCATTCGCCTATCAGCGCGTCGTTTTCTTCACTGCTGCCGCCGATAACGTCCGGTATAACCGCAAACGCAAAACGCGGGTGATTCATCCACTCGGCGACAAACGCGTAATACTGCTGCCAGTCGACAACGCGTTTTTTTGTCCAGAAACTGAATGCGCCATTATCCAGGGCGAATGACTGGCACACCTCGCTTACCAGTGCCAACTGGCCGGGGTTTGCAAAACTGATAAAGGCATGGCGAGCTTTCCAGACTTTCAGCGCACAGGTATCAGGAGTGATAGGCCCACCATGAAAGTGAATCATCTACATCCCCTTTTGTTTACGGATAAGCTCCAAATCAGCCTGACAACTGGCGCACATCTGACAACCCGGAACGGCAGCACGCCGTGGCGCCGGGATATCCTCGCCGCATTCGCTACAGTACTTAGCCGACACAGCACTGTGGTCTATGCGCATCCGCTGAATTGCCTGGCTGATGTTCTGCTCTACAAGCTCGTTGGCCTGATCGATGATTTCTGCTGCCATCATGCACCGCCTTCTATGCGTCGAAATTCGATAACCCAAACCCATGGATTCACCTTGAATGATTGCTCAGGGTAAATTCCATCCCACAAATCGCGGAACCACAGCCACGGATCGCTATCGCCGCCATCTGCTGCGCGTTCTGCTGGGTAACCTTCTGCGCGTGCTGACTCATTGCTGATGCTAGCGAGCCGCTCCACGCGCACGCCGGTAATCTCCAGCGTGATGCGCGATGCCCAGCGCGGCATGTGGATTGATGGTCGCCATCGGCAATGAAGTACATCATCAGCATCGTAAAATTCCGGTGCAGGAACCCCGTCAGCCTTGTAAACACAGAACTCCGGCTTTTCAAAAGGAGTTGAGTAATTGCAATAACTATCCATCATGTCCCAATCGAATAGCGGACCTTGGAACGTCTCGCGAACCCAAATGCGATCCCTTTTGTTACCGAAAGGGCAAGGTGCCATGAGGCTTAATTCTTCGGCGCATGCTTCTTCTGTTTCGCCAAATACGCCATATCCATAACGCCTGTCCCTTTGCGCTTCAGCCATCCAGTTATAACGTGGATCATCCGAGTTATCGGGGCTATGTTTGGGAAGTTGCCACTCTGGAACCAGTCTTCGCGTCTGCGTCTTGCGTCCGTCGAGAATGGCGCGCACCATCTCAGCGTTAAACATCATCGGGCGCTCTTTCATTGGGCCTCTCCCGCATTTGCTTTTACGTTAGCAATAGGCCAAGAAGCATATTCACCAGGCGGAAGTTCGTCGGTTACGTCTCGCTCCGCCCATTCGCGGAATTTTTCTATGTCGATGCGAGGATAATGACTGCCATTTTTGACCGCTGGCCCGTCGTACTGAAGCTGATAAGGCCCGACCCAAATAACTGTTCTGTCGTTTACCAGTGGTGTAAACCCATTAGCCGCAGCACGTGGCTTTTTAGCCCGGTAAGTACGTCCGGCTTTAATTTCCAATTCGCTCATGATTCAACTCCATACCGGCCTTGCATCCGGCCTATGCTGCTAACGAAAGCCACAAGGCTGATGCCCATCGGCTCAATTTTTTTGTGGTGCTTTTTGAGGATCGGCGGCACCGCGTCATTCCATTGCGGCTTTGGCCTGGCTTTCATTACCTGGCGGATTTCGTCCACGCATTTACGTCCCTGCGCGCGGATGGCGTTATCTTTCTCTGCTGGTGTCATGCTGCCTCCCGGCGGGCGATGAGTTTCGCCCCGAAAGTCATTAACTCGTCCCGATCCACAGTTGCGAAGTGGCAGTGCGTACGCGGGTACGGATGCCAGATGATGAGCATTGAGCCCTTGGGGTTGCCAGAGACTGGCTTACCTTTTGAGTCGATGAATGCCAGCCGCCCGGCGGTGATGAAACGAAGCTCGCTAGCGGTTTGAATAGCCTCTTTAAACCAGCCGACAGACGTATCAGACGGAACTAGCATTACGCAGCCTATGCAGCCGTAACGGTTCTGGTCTGCCGCCTTGAGAACGAAAGGCGTTATGTCGCTGTATGGTGGATTAAGCCACACATAACCCTGCGCATAGCCCATTGCCTCAGCCCACGAAGTGGTGAGTGCGTTCTCTTCCTCTGAAATGAACAGGCGGCAAAGGCGGTTTTGCTCGGTGGCTGCCGCATCTAACTGAAAGATAAATTCAGCATTCAGCGCTGCGAAGATTTCCGGCGGCGTTCTCCAGCTATCGCGATGCTCTGGTGGGGTATTGCTTCCTCCGTAGTCGCTCATGAGTCACGCTCCGGGTCGAATTCATGCCAGTTGTTTCGCTCGTAGTTGGCCTGCAACCGGCGCGCCAGTTCTTCGGTGCTCCATTCGTTCATAGAACCGCCTCAAATTCGTCGATATACAAACCTGCTGCGATGAGTCGCTTACGACGCGCGGCCTTTTCAATACATTGCTGCCGCATCTGTTTGCTGGAGTAAGCAACAGATTTACGGGTGAAAAGGCGGGTTTTGCTGTTCTTTGGCAGGACTACCCTGGCGGGCTCAACGAGCGCGAAGTGGCGATCAACATGGCCTGATTCGGTAATCCATTTTTCGGAAGCGACGATTTTTGCAACAAGACCAGAGCCGCGCGTGATGGTTCTGGCGACAAGGTTAAATTCAGCCAGCGTAACGCCAAACGCCTCGGCGATTTCGGTGCCGGTGACCGGGCGGCCACGCTTGTTTATCATCCAGATGACGCGCTCTTTAAGCCCGGCAAACTTTCCCTGTTTACCGGGGCGGCGATAGAAGGGGCAGCGTTTCATGCTGCATGACCGCGTTCAGTAATCGATTGAATTTCTCCCGCTAATTCAGCCAGAAATGCAGTAACTTCTGCTTCTATTTCTTTCGCCAGCGCTTCATCGAAATGAATGCGCTTCTTGAAATAGGCGAGGTCAGGCGGCAGGCGATCATCGAAACTAACGAAATCACACCATTTCCGACCGGTGCACATCATCTGTGCATGCATTTGCAGCATGTACTGGCGCTTTGGCTCGCCAGTTTTAAGCGTTTCAAGATGGGTCCAGGTGTTGGGGCATTTGATTTCGATAAGCCCGTCGTCGTTAACAAGTCCGTCCGGGCTGGCGGCGAATCCGGGTATAGTTGGGTGATCGATGAGTCCAACTTCAGTGATTTCTGCATCGAACTCATTCAGCGCGTACATCTCGCGCGCCACGGGCTCCAGTTCGGTGCCGCGTATCATAGCGGCATTTGAAAAGCCTTCTTCCAGCTTCCCGGTAAGCCTCTGGCAGATGAGTTCTGCCATATAATTTTGACGGCTGGTAGAGTAGCCCGATTTTGTTCGGGCCATAACGTCATCCAGGCGGCTGGCTGTAACCTTGCCGCAGCGCGCGGCGAACCATTCAGGTGTTCGCTGTTCCATTATTCGGACTCCTTCTCAGCATTAACAGGCTCTGCATTGTCAACAGCAAGGCTCATGTCATACATTCGGCGTTTTTCTGCGGCACCGATGATCTGTTTTTCTTCAGGGGAAAGGGTTACCCAAAACTCTTCGTATTTAGCTGAACCAAGGCGGGCAGCAGATTCGCCTTTGGCAATCAGTTCAGGGCGGCGCGTATCAGACTCGTAACCAACCTGAACTTCTGCCGTAGTGCCTTCAATAACGCGCTCAGCTTCGTCCTGGTCGAAGATGCCAGCAAACCCAAATGCCAGCCGAGCGCACTGGATCAGCGTCTTATGGCGAAGCATGCGTGTGGGATGTGACTGCCATGGTTGAGTGTTGCGTTTACACTCAGCCATGTATTCAGTAACGATCGTTGGGTGCTTGCGGTCTTTGCGGTAAATTTTGCAGGTGCATGCGCCTTCATCCTTGTCGTAGGAAAACTCCATGCCGTCAAACTGCGGATGTTCGTTGATAATACGGGCCCATCCATCAACACCAACGACCGGAACAATCCCGCCTTTATCGGGAAACGCGTAGATCTCTTTTGTCCATGGGTTCAGGCCATACTGGTTTGCCACGATCAGCAGTGCGGTGAATTGTTCATCCGTGACGTTACCGCCTTTGAACGCTGTATTCTTCAGCGTGTTCATCAGGTCAGTCCCGGCATCCATGCCAAGACGGGCAGCCAGTTTACCGGCCATGGTTTGAAGAGCTGTGCTCATTGTTATTGTTCCTCGTCGATATCAATCTGATGGCGGGCGATGACTTCTGACATGTAGCGGGCGTGAGCCGCCATGCGCTCCTGAAACTCCACGTCATCTTCGAAAGCGCGCGTGATGGCCTTTGTGCTTGCCCCACGGCGTTGCAACTGGTCAATGCAGACAGATTCGAACTGGCCGAGGCCGAGACCTTTTTCCAGATCGTCAGCAAGCTCGTTTTCTTTCTCCTCGCGGGCGATCTGCTGGTAACGACGCGCCCAGGCTTTCGCCTCAATGCGGTCGTGAGTGAGGTGTGCGTGCTGTATTACCGTCACGTTCTTGGTATTGAACTGCACCAGACGCCGGACTACGAAGCCGGTGAGGATTTCTTCACCTGCTATCAGGGTGACGTAGTTTTTTGGCGGCAAGTCGATAAACCGGTTGAAGGTGGTATTTTCGTTGGCTTTCGTGGCTCTCAGCCTGCGCATGTTGGGCTTGTCATCAACCGGAAGGCTTTGCATTCACGCGGCGAAAACGGCAGCGTGCGCGAGGATTCATTGCTGGTAATTCAGCGTGCTTTCACCAAAGTGGAGTATTACGTTTATGGCGCTGGTTGAGCTTCAACGGTTTCCCGGAACGCCGAAAGAAAGATATCAGGTGCCAAATGGCACCTTTTTTTATGCCTGGCTGACAGATAATGACAGCAACCTTCATCACGACATGGTGATTGTGCGCAATGGCGTAAAGCTGGACGAAGAAGATGAGCTTAATTTCGTTCTGAGTGAGCTCGACACGATTCAGATTTTCGACCAGCCGAAGGGCATTATCAGCGATATTCTGAGCCCTATTTTTCAGGTTGTTGGTGCCGTTTTTTCCTTCCTCGCACCAAAGCCGGCGATCGCAAACAAAAGCGGTAACACGATTGATTCGCCGAATAACAGCCTTACCGGGCAGACCAATACGGCGCGTGTGTACAAAGCGAAGCCTGATATCTTTGGTCAGGTACGCTCATTCCCTGATCTTATTCAGGAATCAATTTTTGAATACATCCGCGCAACTGATATGGATGGTGGCCTGAAATACGTCACAGAGTGGATGTGCGTGGGGATCGGTGAATACGATTACTCATCGGTCAGGTACTCAGAATCAAGCCTTGGTGCGATGGCTGGGGCTGAATATCAGTTTTATCCGCCTGGAACGGTTATTCCCTCAATTAACGAGGGTTACAGCTTTGATGATGTTGACGGTCAGGAAGTGCCAGGCCAGAACGAAGGCGATGATTTCCCGGTAGAGACTGCAACCGCAAATACGGTGGTTAGCGGTACTTATGCTGGCGGTCAGATAGCGATGAAAATCGTTAAGCAGGCCGAGTTTGATTACTTCATGGGTCTTGTGTTGCCGCATGCTGTTACCTTCACAATCAACGTTACCTACAGTACCGCAACCGGTTCTGTAACAACGGACGCAACCTTTTCTGGTACGCTGATTTCTGCCGTCGAAACCAATGATGGCGCTGTTATCAACCCTGTGCGCTGGTACACATTCACGATGACAGATCTGATTGGCCCTCCTGATGTACCCGCTGCCGCGACGATAAATACCACGAAATTTATCCTGAATGACAACGAGGCGCTGACGGTAGGGCCATTCTTTTCACCGGTTGATTCTGCCCAACTGTGGTTGCATACGCAGGTACAGCTTGGCGGGAAAAAATCAGCCTCATGGAAGGTGGTGATCTGGAAAATTGACGGTGATTACAATCAGATTCCCGGAACGCAGCAGACTTTCACATATCATCAGGGAACGCCGCACAACTCATCCAGCGAGGTGTTTTACCGCACGGATAAACTGACGCCGGTTGGCGGGTTTGGCAAATACGCCATCAATTTTCAGAGAACCGATAACTCAAGCGATGCCTCTGTGCTGAAGGTTGAGGAAATCCACGCTGTAAACATCCGTACAAACGTAGTACATCCAACAGATACGCTTGTAAGGGTGAAGGTCAGGGCAACGGAGAACGCACTCGGCAGCCGTGATCGGAAATATAACGCACTGGTGACGAGAAAGACGATCAGCTACAACATCGATGCGCAGACCGTTGATTATACGCTTCGCGTGTCACGTTCTTTCGCTGATGCCGTGGCGCATTGCTGGCTCATCACTGGCGGCCAAAGCGTGAGCAGCATCGACCTGTATGGCCTCTATGCTATTGCTGAAAGTCTGCCTGATGAGCGCCTTGGCTATTTCGATTACACGTTTGATGATGAGAACGACTCACTTGGCGACCGCGTACAGGCTATCTGTAACGCTGCGTCGGTGGTGGCTTACTGGGATGATGGCGTGCTGACTTTTACCCGCGATCAGAAGGTTGCTCACCCTGCGGCTGTATTCAACCGCGCTAACATGAAAACGGATGAGTATAAAATCACCTATGATGCCACCATGCCCGGCGGATATGACGGTGTTCAGGTTTCTTACGTCAATCCGACTACCAACAAAAAGTCCTATATAAATTACCGTGTGCTCAATAGCGTTATTGTTGAGCAGGAGGCTCAGAACCCCAACAAACTGGAGATCGTAGGGTTTCGCAACGAATACCAGGCGCGAGAGCGGGCGCTACGGGAAACTAAACGCCTGATCTACTCCCGCGCGAAGATGAACGCCAAGGTGTTTGAAGACGGAATTATTCAGGTCGGAAGCGTCGTCCAGATTCCTGATATTTACGACAGCAACCAGCAACAGGGTTATATAACCGGGCGCACCGGTAATAACTTCGACACCAGCGAACCAATCACTTTTACCGGGTCAATGTACGTTCTGGTGACCGACAGCCTGGGCAATCCAACGTTGCGTTATCCGGCTATATCCCGCGCCGAAACTAAATACGGCTTCACTGCTGCCATCCCCTCTATCCAGCTCAATATATGGAACGGTGACACGGTGCAATTACCATCTCGCTACCTGATCGCCACTGTCGAAGAACTGGATAGCCAGCTCTGGAAGGTAAGCAGCATAAAACCAAACACCGATAATACTGTTTCACTTACAGTCGCTGAATATAACGACGCCATCTACCAATAAGACCCACTTCCAACCACCACAACCCGGCCAATGCGCCGGGTTTTTTATGGAAAAAATATGACTACCACACCTACCAATCTGCCAGTGCCGAGCGAAAGCCCTCGCGATCTGAAATTCAATGCTGGGAAAATCGATGAGTTTGCAACATCGTTAGCGAATCAATACATCGATCGTTTTGGAAGTGCGCATTACACGATTGAAGGGCTTCGTTGGCTCGCGCAGCAGGCGATCGCATCGTTTGGTTATATAACCCTCGATAGCTTTGAAGACGGGAATACCCTGACGCTTCCAAATCAGGTATTACGGCTTGAAGAAACGGGTGAGTATTACCGCTGGGATGGATCATTTTTACCTGGCGGAAAGATTGTTCCGGCCAGCTCAACACCTGAATCAACAGGCGGCATTGGAGTCGGCGCATGGCTAAGTGTTGGGTATGCGGCATTGAAGCAGCAATTAATGAGTGCAATCGACGGAATGGGTGACAGCCTAGTAGCAGTCAAACAGCCGTTTTCAGGCTCAAAGCCGACAACAGTGCATCAGAAAATGCGAGAAATTATCGCTATTAACGATGGTTCTACTGCTGGAGCTGAGCCTGACGGTGTTACTGATTGCTCATCTGCATTGTTGGGACTAGTGGCCACAGTAAACCCGGTTGTGCGCCTGCCATTCATTCCAGGCACGGAAAATGTCTACTACTTTTCAACTTTTGATCCTGATGCATTGCAGGGAGTTACATTCGACGTTGACCATGGTGTTAAATTATCCGTACCTAATGACTGGTTAGCTGGCAAGCCATCGGCATTAAATATAAAATTTGTACGCGCCACTCAGTTTATTTTCCGTAGTCTAAATACAGAGTACACCGTATCACCAGGCAACAACGAACTTTATGTGGCAAAGAATACATTTTTAGAAGAGCCAAGTTTTGATATTTCTTCTGTGACTAACATTAACGTGCTTACTGACACTACGCCGGTGAAAATATTATGGCCTTCAAGTGATGTTTGGGTTTCAGATTCTTATAATGCTAGCGGTATAGATTTTGGTCAACTTGCATATCTTTCTGGTGATGATAGTTTTCACATTGGCGTAATTAACATAGTGCCAGGCGATGAGCTAATCACTACCATGTACGTGACTAATACCCCGCAATTATGCGCTATTGTAAGGCATACTGACGGTTATTCTGGTATATATGCATCATATGCACAAACTGGAGCAACTATGTATGCCTTCGAAAAAAGGAAAGGCATAACAGGAACATCAGCACCTGTTTTATATCCCATGCTGACAGATCACGCCTCTTACAGTCCAGTTAACTGCGAATGGAAAATACGAGCAAATAGCTTTACAAGCTTCGATATTCTGCTTAATGGGTTCGTAATAACAACCATAAAAACTAGCGGATATATTATTGATGCTGGGTTTGGAGGGTATTTTAATGTAGGCACATCTAACCCAACAGTAAGGTTTATTAATCCAGTTAAAATAAAAAATAATGTCTACACTCGTAACTCATTTATGGCGGTAAAGGTTTTTGGTGACTCAATATCAGCTAACCGCGTAGATTGCTGGCCTCATTACTTAAAAAAGGAGCTAGAATTTGCAGAGGGAATGCGCGCGTGGGATATAGTCAATAAAGCCGTTCCTGGAGACACATCAGCAGGTCAGCTTGCAATAATGCAATCTGAAGGTGTTGCTGATGCCAATGTTGTCGTAATTGCAGTCGGGACTAATGACGCACAAGGAATGCTTGATTTAGACCAGTATAAGTCTAACCTAACGGCGATGGTTAATATCTGTCAGTCTGCCGGGAAGCCGGTAATCCTGGTGAAGTTTGGATTATGGTATCCTCAGGCGCTGGCGGGAACTGGCGTTGGTCAAAACACTGGTAACTATCAGTTTGCAGCAAGATATAGATCAGTGGTATCGCGAGTAGCAGCGGAGAAGGGTGTCAAGCTGGTGGAGCTTACTGATTGCGAGGGACCTTTGACGGCTTACTATATCAATACGTCTCTTGCCGTAAATATGGTCGGGAAAGGCGATGGTGTTGTGCATGACAATATTCACCCTACCAGCATGGCTACTATGCTCATAGCAAGAAAAATCGCGCGAGCTATCATGGGTTACTTTGCCATTAATCGCGGTAAATATTCTAGCGGGATGCTTTCTATAGCAAGCACTAATAACTGGTTTATTAACGCCAGCGACAGGCCTGTGCGGGTTGATATATCAAAAGGAGGGGCGGTAATACTATCAGGAGTTTTGTTTAAATCAACAGGCAGTGTCACGGACGGAACTCAAATCGCACAGATACCTAAAAATATATCTCCATCGTTTGATATGCAGTTTCCTGTTTATGCAGATACTTCCGGTGTTAGCTTGCGGGTTCTACCTACTGGTGAGGTTAAGGTATATGGTGCTACCACATCAACAAATTTTGTAGGTGTGTCTGGTCTTTCGTGGGTTCTGAAAGAATAAAATAAAGGCCGCTTTTGCGGCCTGTTTTTAAGCTACTTTTTCGTCAGTTGGAATTTTAATGGTCTTTGATTTAAGCAAATTATTGATTAATTTGACCGAAGGTTTCTCGATTAGAATGTAACTTGTATAGCCCACAGCAATTCCGCAGGCGGCCCAAATTATAAGGCTGATAGAATGAGGCAATTGCTGTAATAGTCCAGCATGCTCAAACCATGAAAGCATACTCTGGAACGTTAACTGATGCCACAAATACAATGAGAATGAAATATTTCCAAGGAAAAGCAGAGGCTTGCCAAAGAAGAATCTTTTCTCGCGCTCAGACACCACAGCTCCGTAAATCATCATTGCTGATGGAAGCGTCAGGGTGAGTGTTCTGTGCCATGGGTCCCAGTTTGCCAGATTGATGTTTACGCAACACATAACGGCAAAAAGAAAGAATCCTGCGAAAAGTATTTCACGACCAAATCTGGTTTCGAATTTGGTGCAAATAAATGCCACAATACAACCGGCGCAAAACTGAATGATCTGTGGGTTAAGTGGCACATACCCGGCAAGGTTTTTGTCGTAAGTGTTTGTGCATGCTATAGCAATAATTTCTATAAACATCCAAATAAACAAAGCATGCCAAAATTTCTTTCCTGACAAAATCAAAAGACACAGGACAAGATAGAAAAACATTTCATAAACCAAAGTCCACGCCACCATAACCTTGTAGTTATATGTATAAGTAAGCGTAAGCAATGATATATCAGATGCTTTAGGAAGCCAGTCAGGAGCGAGCCATACGAATGGGAGTAATAAAGAAGCAAAAATGAAAACAGCCCAGTATGCTGGGTATATTCTAAATATTCGTTTAGCCATAAAATTGACGGCAGAGAGCTTTGCGTTTCCAGCGCAAGCTGCCTTTGCTGCAGCGAGCGTCACTACAAATCCTGATATAACAAAAAATATATCTACACCAGCTGGACCAAAAACATAGATTCCTTTTTCTAACCATGCAGGAGCCATTCCTTGCCTGGTGCTCATGAGGTGAACAAAAAAAACAATGATAGAAGCAATGCCGCGCATCGCCTGGATATTGTTAAAAAACATTATCTTACCTTTGCGATAATTCTGTGCGTAAGTCAGTGAAAATTCGTATGTTCTTTAGGTTTATTCCCATCTTAGCACGGATGTAAAGACATACATAAGACAACCTACTACAGCTAGCGATAGTTGACCAATTTATAATTAAATATTACTGTATATATATACAGTTTTTTGATTAGAGCTGATCATGCCGCGTAAATCAGACGTTAGAACAGCCTTTGTTGCAGCAATACAGAGAAACCCGAAGGGGTATCAGTATCTTCGCACCGAAGGTTTTATCCGTGAACTTAACGCCAGAAACTGGCATTTCAGCGAGCGCGACGCTAACGACTGGATAGAGCGCTATCAGCCGTACTTTGTGGACAAGACATCGGACGTAAGCGAGAACCGTCTCTGGATGCTTCGCAACATGGGGAGTATTCAGTAGTGGGCTTTCCATCACCAGTTGCTGATTATGCGCAGCGCGCGCTAACCGTTGATGTACTTTGTCAGATGGATGCCATTTGCCGGATCGTCGAAACCGATACCGGGTATGCGGTCATAGAAAGGTCAGCCCGGCCTTCCGAAAGCGAAACGGTTCTCGCCACGTTCGACGGCCGAGCGCAGTTCGCTAAATGGATGGGGAACACGCTGATAACGGAAGATGGGGAAGCTATTGAAGGTGAGGCGCTGGATGGCGTTATCGCGCATGGATTGCTGACGTACACCATTACCCGGGTACATGACGATGGCAGTATGGTGTGATGGGGCATGTATGGGGCAAAAAATTAGCACAAAACAACTCATAACCACTGAAGGTGTCGATTCATCTTGCGCTAATGCATTGCTTTATACCTGCTTTCTTCTCACTTCAACGCACAAAAAGTGAAGAACTGCTCTCTTATCACGGTTGCGGTTGAGGGGCAGCAAGATAACGAAAGTGATGAGCAGACAGGCCAGCAATAGCCCGGTCAGAAGCGCACTTGTGGCAGCAATATGCAAGGCCACATAGAGAATAAAAGAAGAGACAATGGCGAACAGCCTAATCTTCTGCGTAAAAAAGACTGTCCCTAATACGAAATAAATGAGTGCGATAACGCCTTCCACTCGAACCATCCTTTTCGCTGAGGGTAATAGTTACTTCTTTGTGGATGTTGCCTTTATCCGAAACCCGTCAAAAAAAACGCTCCCGAGGGAGCGTTCTGTTAGCGACCAAATAGATCGCGTTTTTTCGGCTTGAATGGCTGGGCAATCAGCACCAGCAGGGCAACAACCAGATAAGCAACAAAAATACCCAATAACCATTGTGGCATTTCCAGCGTCAGGAATGACCACTGGCGCTCGGCGCAGTCACCGGAAGCCACAAACACCTGCGGCAGCCATTTGTCCAGCGGCAGCCAGGTTGGAAAACGTGCGGCAAAATCGCAGGTCAGAAATGGCGATGGATGTAACTGGATCATGGTGTGTTCCCAGGCCAGTTGGATGCCGCGCCAGGCGCTGTAGATCCAGATAGCCAGAGCGACATAACGTAACGGCGTTTTCGGTGCAATGGCACCCACAATACCTGCGCCCATTACGCCAAAGAGCGCGCTGCGTTCATAAATGCACAGGACGCACGGTTTCAGCAGCATGACATGCTGGAACCACAATGCGACCATTTCAAGCGCAAACGCTGTTAGCGCCATCAAAAGCCAGGCACCGCGCCCGTGTGAGCACCCGTTTAAATATCGCAACATAATCATTTCCCTGGGAGATGCGTAGACAAAGCAGTGTAAACGAAATCATTGCGCAGGCCACTAGCGAGCAAGAAAATAATGCGTAATCGAATGTTTATCATGCGGAAAGTCAAACCTGACAACAAAGTGCTGCTATTTAAGCAACAAAATATCATGCGCGCTGTGGCGCAAAGATTTCGGATGAAAGCCCTGCTACTTCTGTGGATAAGTGTCGTTAAATCGCCAAAATGGATCCCCGATCCCCTTTTTTCTTCATGAGGTACGCTACCTGCACTGGGTGCGGTCTGGTATGATGAGTGTCCTTTGCTTAGCTGTGTAATGGAAATCTCTCTATGGTCATTAAGGCGCAGAGCCCGGCGGGTTTCGCGGAAGAGTACATCATTGAAAGTATCTGGAATAGTCGCTTCCCCCCGGGGTCGATTCTTCCGGCTGAACGCGAACTCTCTGAACTGATTGGCGTCACTCGTACCACATTGCGTGAAGTTTTACAGCGCCTCGCCCGTGATGGCTGGCTGACAATTCAGCACGGCAAACCGACAAAAGTGAACAACTTCTGGGAAACCTCCGGGCTGAATATTCTGGAAACGCTGGCGCGTCTGGATCACGAAAGTGTTCCGCAACTGATTGATAATCTCCTTTCAGTACGCACCAACATTTCCACCATCTTTATCCGTACTGCGTTTCGTCAGCATCCTGAAGATGCGCTGAAAGTGCTGGCCAGCGCGCGCGAAGTTGAAGATCATGCCGATGCCTTCGCTACCCTGGATTACAACATTTTCCGCGGTCTGGCCTTTGCATCCGGGAACCCGATTTATGGTTTAATCCTTAATGGCATGAAAGGGTTATATACGCGAATTGGTCGCCATTATTTCTCCAGCCCTGAAGCCCGCAGCCTGGCGCTCGGTTTCTACCATCAACTGGCGCAAGTGTGCGAACAGGCGCAGCATGACAAAGTCTACGAAGTCGTGCGTCGATATGGCCATGAAAGTGGTGAGATCTGGCATCGGATGCAGAAAACGATGCCCGGTGATTTAGCCTTACAAAGCCGATAAGCAAAGAAAACCCCTCGACAGAGGGGTTTTTCATTACAGGCTGCTGGGGCGAGGCGGGCAACGTTCCAGTAACTCCACGCTGCCATCTTCATTTTGCTGTTCCAGCAACACATCAAAACCCCACAAGCGATGCACATGTTTCAGCACTTCGCGGCGGCCCTTATCGAGCGGCGCGCGGTTGTGAGGAATATAGCGTAGCGTCAGCGAACGGTCGCCGCGCAGGTCCACATTCCACACCTGAATGTTGGGCTCAAGGTTGCTGAGATTATATTGCGACGACAGTTTCGAGCGGATCTCCCGGTAACCCTCTTCATTATGAATAGCGGCGATCTCAAGATAATTGTTACGATCATCATCCAACACGGTAAAGAAGCGGAAATCACGCATGATTTTCGGCGACATAAACTGGCTGATAAAGCTCTCATCTTTGAAATCGCGCATCGCGAAATGCAGCGTCTCAAGCCAGTCCGAACCGGCAATATCCGGGAACCAGTAGCGGTCTTCATCCGTAGGCGACTGGCAAATACGCTTAATATCCTGGAACATCGCGAAGCCGAGTGCATACGGGTTAATGCCGCTGTACCACGGGCTGTTATAGGGTGGCTGGAACACCACATTGGTGTGGCTATGCAAAAATTCCAGCATAAAGCGGTCGGTCACTTTGCCTTCGTCATACAGGTGATTGAGGATGGTGTAATGCCAGAACGTCGCCCAACCTTCGTTCATCACCTGCGTCTGTTTTTGCGGGTAGAAATACTGGCTCACTTTACGCACAATGCGCAGGATCTCGCGTTGCCACGACTCCAGTAACGGTGCATTTTTCTCCATAAAGTAGAGCAAGTTTTCCTGCGGCTCCGCCGGGTAACGACGCGCTTGCGCGATGGTTATTTCTTCTTCGCGTTTGGGCAGCGTGCGCCATAACATATTTACCTGGCTTTGCAGATACTCTTCACGGCTTTTCTGCCGCGCTTTCTCCTCCTGCAACGAGATTTTCTGCGGGCGTTTGTAGCGATCCACGCCGTAGTTCATCAGCGCATGGCATGAGTCGAGTAACTTTTCCACTTCGTCCACACCGTAGCGCTCTTCACAATCGGTGATGTATTTACGCGCGAAAATCAGGTAGTCGACAATCGAACTGGCATCGGTCCAGCTGCGGAATAAGTAGTTGTTTTTAAAGAAAGAGTTATGGCCATAACAGGCGTGAGCCATCACCAGTGCCTGCATAGTGATGGTGTTCTCTTCCATCAGATAAGCGATGCAGGGGTTAGAGTTAATCACTATCTCGTAGGCCAGCCCCTGTTGCCCATGCTTATAAAGCCGCTCGGTTTCGATAAATTTCTTCCCGAACGACCAGTGAGGGTAATTGATCGGCATGCCGACGCTGGAGTAAGCGTCCATCATTTGCTCTGAGGTGATCACTTCGATTTGATGCGGATAGGTATCCAGCCGATAAAGTTTCGCCACCCGGTCAATCTCCGCCAGATAATCATCCAGCAGTTCGAAAGTCCAGTCGGGTCCATCGCTCAGACGAATAGAATCCTTATTCATTGAGTCAATCGTAGCCATTAGCGCGCCCTCGTTGTTAACGACACTCTCTGTATGGAGCGTCTCATTTCAAGCATAGAACACGCAATTAAATCTGTACCTAAGCCATAGATTTTTCTTCGCGATTTTTCATCACATCAACGGCGTAAATAGCAAGTGTATCGAAATATTATGCTGCGGCGAAAAGTCGCGCAGCAGGAGATGCTAAATAACAGAAACCCTTGTCATACGGCGAGGCTGTGAGGAAGCTCACCATAAAAAAGCCATATGTTGAATAATATTTTCATCTGGGTTATCAATTTGTAATCAGATGATCGTGCTTTACTCACAGGAGAGGGATATGCGAGTTGTTGTATTAGGAAGTGGTGTGGTGGGTGTCACCAGCGCCTGGTACTTACGCCAGGCCGGACATGATGTCACGGTGATTGATCGCCAGCCTGGTCCTGCGCAGGAAACCAGCGCTAGTAATGCCGGGCAGATTTCACCAGGCTACGCCGCGCCCTGGGCGGCTCCTGGTGTGCCGTTAAAAGCCATAAAATGGATGTTCCAGCGCCACGCGCCGCTTGCAATCAGCCTCGACGGCACCTCATCGCAACTGAAATGGATGTGGCAGATGCTGCGCAACTGCGACACGCGCCACTATATGGAAAACAAAGGCCGTATGGTGCGTCTGGCGGAATACAGCCGCGACTGCCTGAAACTGTTGCGCGAAACGACCGGCATTCAGTATGAAGGGCGGCAAGGCGGCACGTTACAGCTTTTCCGCACCGCGGAGCAGTACGAAAATGCCACACGTGATATTGCTGTGTTGCAGGATGCTGGCGTGCCTTATCAGTTGCTGGAATCTGCCCGGTTGGCGGAAGTCGAACCCGCGCTGGCCGAAGTGGCGCACAAACTGACCGGCGGTTTGCGTCTGCCAAATGATGAAACCGGCGACTGTCAGCTTTTCACCCAGCAACTGGCGCAAATGGCGGCGCAGGCGGGCGTGGAGTTTCGTTTTAACACGCCGGTGGATCGCCTGCTGTATGAAGGTGAGAACATCTACGGTGTGAAGTGCGGTGAAGAGGTGGTCAAAGCCGACGCGTATGTGATGGCGTTTGGCTCCTGGTCTACTGGCTTACTGAAAAATATCGTCGACATCCCGGTGTATCCGCTGAAAGGTTATTCATTAACGATCCCGATTGCTGAAGAAGATGGCGCCCCGGTTTCAACCATCCTCGACGAAACTTACAAAATTGCGATTACCCGCTTTGACCAGCGTATTCGCGTCGGCGGCATGGCGGAAATCGTCGGTTTTAATACGGAACTGCTGAAACCACGCCGCGAAACGCTGGAGATGGTCGTGCGCGATCTCTTCCCGCGTGGCGGATTTGTCGAGCAAGCGACATTCTGGACGGGCTTACGTCCCATGACACCGGATGGCACGCCGGTTGTCGGGCGCACTCCGTATAAAAATCTGTGGCTGAATACCGGGCATGGCACCCTTGGCTGGACGATGGCTTGCGGTTCCGGCCAGTTGTTAAGCGACTTGATGTCCGGCAGCACCCCGGCGATTGCCGCCGATGATTTAAGCGTGGCGCGCTATATGCCAGGGTTTACCCCCGTGCGTGCGCAGCACTTACACGGCGCCCATAACTGATTCAGAGAAGGAATAGTAATGTCTCGTCCAGTTCTCGCCACGCTTGATTTAGCGGCACTCGGCAATAACTTGCAGGTTGTGCGCCGCGCCGCACCTGCTGCAAAAGTCTGGTCGGTCGTAAAGGCGAACGCTTATGGTCACGGTCTGGATCGTATCTGGCGCGCACTCAACAGCACTGACGGTTTCGCGATGCTCAATCTTGAAGAGGCCATTTTGCTCCGCGAACGCGGCTGGAAAGGGCCAATTCTGATGCTGGAAGGTTTTTTCCATGCCGATGAGCTGCCGCTGTTTGACAAATATCGCCTGACGACCAGCCTGCACAGCAACTGGCAGATTAAAGCCTTGCAGGACGCACGCTTGCAAGCACCGCTCGACGTTTACCTGAAGATCAACAGCGGCATGAACCGGCTCGGTTTTATGCCTGAACGTATTCACACCGTGTACCAGCAACTCATTGCTATGCCCAACGTGGCGACAGTCACCCTGATGTCCCATTTTGCTGAAGCGGAGCGGGCAGACGGTATCGCTGCACCGCTGGCGCGCATTGAGCAGGCTGCAGAGGGCATTGACGCGCCGCGCTCACTGGCTAACTCTGCCGCTACGCTGTGGCATCCCGAAACGCATTTTGACTGGGTGCGCCCCGGCGTGGTGCTGTATGGCGCTTCGCCATCGGGCGCGTGGCAGGATGTCGCCAACAGCGGGATCCGCCCGGTAATGACACTGAGCAGTGAGATCATTGCCGTGCAGACGCTGAAAGCCGGTGAAACGGTGGGGTACGGTTGTCGTTACCGTGCGCAAACCGAGCAGCGTATTGGTGTTGTCGCCTGCGGTTATGCGGACGGCTACCCGCGCATTGCACCTTCCGGCACGCCGGTGCTGGTGGATGGCATTCGTACCGGCATTGTTGGCGCGATCTCAATGGATATGCTGACGGTGGATTTAACTCCATGCCCGCAAGCCGGTATTGGTACGCCAGTTGAACTATGGGGTAATGGGATCAAAATCGATGAAGTGGCTGCGGCGGCCGGAACGGTGGGGTATGAACTGATGTGCGCTCTGGCGCCGCGTGTACCTGTCGTGACGGTGTAACTTAATGTGAGGCGGTTATTCCGCCTCGTCTTCTACCACGCGAACCCCGACTTTCAGTACCGCATTATCGGCTTTTTCCGCCACTGTCCAGATCATTCCGGCGAACTCTACCTGATCCCCCACGACCGGCGCGGCGCCCAGTAATTGCTGCACAATGTCGCCCAGCGTTTGCTGGCTTTCGCGATATTCCAGCCCATCTTCCAGGCCGTAAATCAATGCCACATCGGCAAATTTAGCATTCGCTTCCAGGATAAAATCACCGAAGAAACGCTGATCCAGCGCCACAGGCGGAGACTGGCTAAACAGTTTCCCGAGCGCGGGCAGATCGCTTTCACGACCAATCACACACAACACATCACCTTCACGCAGTCGGGTGCTGCCGGTAGGGTGCAGAAGGTTATTGTCGCGAAACAGCGCGGCAATGCGCGTATCCGCAGGCATATGTAAATCGCGCAGCGCTGCGCCAACGCACCACTTATCCGCACTGAGTTGATAAACAAACTGTTCAAACGGGTTTTCTGGGTGAATATCCAGACCGACGCGGGAGACCGGCCAGCCAACAGGCGGCACGACAACCTTGGCTTTTTTCGCCGCCCAGGAGAGTGACGTTCCCTGAAAAAGTAGCGAGATTAACACCACGAAGAAGGCGACATTAAAGAACAGGCGCGCATGATCAAGCCCTGCCATCATCGGGAAAGTGGCGAGAATAATCGGCACCGCGCCGCGCAGACCCACCCAACTGATGAAAATGCGTTCGCGCAGGTTAAAACCGCGAAACGGCAACAGGCTGGCAAACACGGATAGAGGACGAGCGACAAAAATCATCCATGCCGAGAGGATGAGTGCGGAAGCCGCAATCGGCCACAAATCAGACGGTGTGACTAACAGCCCCAGCACCAGGAACATAGCGATTTGCGCCAGCCAGGCCAGGCCATCAAAGTTTTGCAAGATGCCGTAACGGTTGCGGATAGGGCGATTGCCCAACACAAAACCACACAGGTAAACCGCCAGAATGCCGCTCCCGTGCAGAGCCGTGGTTAAGGCAAAAACCAAAATCCCGCCGCTCAGCGCCAGCAGCGGGTAAAGACCCGGTGGCAGAGAGATACGGTTAATCATCTGCTGCAACAAATAACCACCCGCGCCGCCAAGCAAAATGCCGAGGCCAAACTCCTGCACAATATGCACCAGGAACATGATATCGAGATCGGCCGTGTGCTTCTGGATCATCTCAATCAGCGTGATGGTAAGAAACACCGCCATCGGATCATTGCTGCCGGATTCGATTTCCAGCGTCGAGCCGACGCGTTCGTTCAGCCCTTTACCGCCGAGCAGCGAGAACACCGCTGCGGCATCTGTTGAGCCCACAATCGCCCCGATCAAAAAGCCTTCCATAATGTTGAGCTTGAATAGCCAGGCGGCCATCATCCCGGTGAGACTGGACGTAACGAGTACACCAATTGTTGCCAGGGAAAGTGCAGGACCAAGTGCGACGCGAAACGAACTGGCGCGGGTACGCATCCCGCCATCGAGTAAAATGATCGCCAGCGCGAGGTTACTGACCATATAAGCAAAAGGGTAGTTATCGAACGGAATTCCACCGATACCATCAACACCGGCCAACATGCCTATTGCCAGAAAGATAACCAGAATGGGAATGCCAAGACGGGAGGAGAAAGAACTTAATAAAATACTGCAGGTTACAAGAACTGAACCCAAAATAAACAGACTGATTATCGCCTCAGCGTCCAATGTTGTGCTTCTCCTTAATCCTCACCGTGGGGGATCCCGGGCGGCATTTACCGGCCGGGTTTATTAGTGCGTCATATAATAACGGCAGAAACAACGTTTTAATAAGGGCATAAAGCGCTTTTTTTACAGCAAGATCGTGGGATGACCCGATAAAGTCAGTTGCGTCTTTTCAGCATGTTGCAACCGGGCATGTGCGCCGAGCGGCAGTGTGACGGTCTGCGGTTCATGACCAAACGCCAGCCCGCTGATAACTGGGATCGTTAATTGCGCGCGTAGATAATCAATCATCTTATTAAGATTGTAGCCCGCATCGTAATCGTTGGGTTGCGCCAGCGAGAAACTGCCGAGGATCAGCGCTCGCTGCTGTGCCAGAATGCCGGTGTGTAACAACTGCAACAGCATGCGTTCCACGCGGTAGGGATGTTCATTAATGTCTTCAACCACCAGAATGCCGCCGGGTATTTGCGGCAGCCAGGGCGTGCCAATCAGCGAGGTTAACATCGCCAGATTTCCACCCCACACGGTGCCTTCCACGTCACATTGCGGGCCTTCACCGTCCCACTCAATGGTAAAGGTTTCATTGCTGATAGCACGCCAGAAGTGATCTGCCGTAAAGGCATCCAGCGTTTCGGCACCGAAATTCCCCGCCAGCATTGGCCCGCTAAAGGTGATGACTTTCCCGTTCGCCAACAGCCCAAGTTGAATGGCGGTGAAGTCGCTATGGCCGCAAATCAACAGCGGTTGATGCTGCTGGCGCGCCGCCAGTGCCTGCCAGTCAATCCCGACGAGCAGACGGCTGGCACCGTACCCCCCGCGCACCGGCATCACGATAATATTTTCACCCGGCAATTGCGCCAGTGCGTTGATATCCGCCAGCCGCTCCTCGTCACGCCCGGCGAAACGTTCATGACGGCGAGTAATGACGTGTTGGTTGCTAACCTGATGGCCCTGCTGAGCGAGACGTTCGACGCCAAGCGCCGCTGCGTGCTGATTAATGCAATAGCCTGAAGGGGCAATCAGGTGGAAGGTGGACATGGCAATTCCTTGCTGACATCTATAGGGAAACGGTTATCATGCCGCTAACCTGTGTCGTTGTCATCCGTCGTAGATGAACACCTAAATAAGGATTAGCTTGCGTGAAATTAAGATGGTTTGCTTTTTTAGTGGTACTGCTTGCCGGATGTAGTTCAAAACAGGATTACCGTAACCCGGACTGGAATCCGGAAGTGCCGGTAAAACGCGCAATGCAGTGGATGCCCATCACCGAAAAAGCCGGTGCAGCCTGGGGCGTCAGTCCTCAATTGATTACTGCTATGATCGCCGTGGAATCCGGTGGCAACCCCAATCTGGTCAGCAAATCAAATGCCGTTGGCCTGATGCAGCTCAAAGCCTCCACCGCCGGGCGCGAAGTTTACCGCCATATGGGCTGGAGTGGGCAACCGTCCACCAGCGAACTCAAAAACCCGGAACGTAATATTTCTATGGGCGCGGCTTACTTAAGTATTCTTGAACATGGGGCGCTGGCGGGCATTCGCGATCCGAAAGTCATGCAATACGCGCTGGTGGTTTCGTACGTTAATGGTGCTGGCGCGCTACTGCGGACCTTCTCGTCCGACAGAAGCGAAGCCATAGAAGAGATAAATGATTTAAGCGCAGACGCGTTTATGAAGCATGTGGCGGAAAACCACCCTGCGCCGCAAGCACCGCGCTATATCTGGAAAGTGCAAAAAGCGATGGATGCGATGTAACTAGCGTACCCGGCTGGCGCGTTCGCGCGCCTCGCGCTCCAGGGCAAAAATAATGCGCTGGAGCTCGCGCTCTACGCCCGGGCTGACATTCAAAAAGCGAAAACTCAGGCGCGGCGTAACAACGGTTTCATTCTTGCCATCAACGACTTTACGCTCGCCAATCGCAATCAACTGTGCGTCAAAATAGAACTGCCCCCACGAAGCCATATCCAGCTCCACCTTGGAAAAACGCATACCCGGCTGCAATGTGCCGGGTGCTACGCCATCCAGCAGTGCGCCCATGCCACCTAACGACAAGTCGAACAGACGAAAGCGAATCTCGCTTTTATCCGGCATGAATGCTTTACAAAAATAGGCCGGGTGGAGCGGGGCGCTGATGCGGAAATATTCCCGGCGCTGAATAAACCACAGTGTTTCCGGAAGCGGGGTAATAAAAGCAGGTAAAGCCTGGAAATCGCCGGTAGAAAGCGTGCTCAGTGTGAATTCGACTTTGGCGCCATGCGTTTCAGCGGTCACGGTCACCTTTCCGGCACGCTGTACTGCGTTGTTCTCGTACTCCTGACTACCAAAATCCATGATCAGCTCTTCTGGATTCACTTCCAGTATCTTGCTGATGAACTGACCGCTGCCCCAGGTGATGCAAATGGGCACCTGGTTTTTTTGCAGGTCGCGCAAAACGCCCAGCACGGCCAGAGGATTTTGTTTCAGGAACTGCTCACTGTAATTGCTCACGCCGAATGGCTCCTTGATGGCTGACACACCTTCGTTGCTTTATCGGCATTTTCAGCCAGAACTTAATACAAATAACGTAAATATTTTCTCAAACCGTTTGAATTAAGTCTGTGAGATGAAAATAGTTTTATGACCGACATCTATACTGTAGCTAACGCGTCGCCGAAGTGGTATGTGCGCGTCAACAAGACTAACAGAAGGAGAGAGAAACATGGGCATTCTCGCGTGGATCGTTTTTGGCCTGATTGCTGGCGTTATCGCTAAGTTGATTATGCCGGGACGGGATGGGGGCGGTTTCATTCTGACTTGTATACTGGGGATCGTCGGGGCCGTAGTCGGCGGCTGGCTCGCGACACAATTTGGTTATGGCGGAGATATCACCGGCTTCAACTGGCACAGTTTCCTCATCGCGGTGCTGGGTGCGATTGTCGTGCTGGCTGTATTCCGGTTGTTTAGACGAAATTAACCGCCAGTTCATCCGTTTTTGAGACAAAAAAAGCCGCAACATGATTGTTGCGGCTTTTTACTGCGCGTGTGTTACTGCGCGACGGCTTGCTGCTGTTTTTGTGGCTGAGTGGCCGGTTCAACCTTCGCGGCAGGCTGCTGTGCCGGCTGCGTTTGCGGTACGCTGTCGCACTGTTTCTCTTTCGGGCAGATCAGGTCGAGCATTTTCAGCGTCACACCGTTCGTCCAGCCGAAACCATCCTGCAGCGGATATTCACCACCGCCGCCACCGGTGCCGGTGGTGCTGACATTATATTTCTCGACCAGCTTTTTCTCTCGATCGTAGGTATGCTGCACATTGGTCAGAAAACGCCAGCTCACTTCCATCGCCAGTTTCTGCTGATCGTAATTTTGCAGGCCAGCGGTTGCCACCCATTGCAGCGGCGCCCAGCCGTTTGGTGCATCCCACTGTTGGCCACTGTTTACCGTGGTGGTAGAAATTCCCCCCGGTTTCAGCAACCGTTCTTTTGCCGCGCTGGCAACTTTATCGGCGCGATCTTTCGCTGCGGCATTCACAAACAACGGGTAAAGCGCTGCCGCTGTTAGTTGATTACGCACCTTCTTCGTCTTCAGATCGTAATCCGCGTACCAGCCCTCTTTTTCATTCCACAGATTGGCCTCGATGCTTTTCTGTCGCGTGTTCGCCAGCGCATCATACTGGCTGGCTTTTGCGCTATCGCCAGCGGCCTGGTAGCCGCGAGCAAGCATTTTTTCCATCTTGAACATCAGTGCGTTCAGATCGACCGGTACAATGCTGGTGGTCCGAATGGTGCCAAGTTGATTAGGATCGTCCATCCAGCGGGAGCTAAAATCCCAGCCCGACGCGGCGGCAGAACGCAAATCGCGGTAAATCTCGGTTGCCGGGCGATTGGGGTTATTTTTAGCGGTGGTGACATCATCAAGCCACGACTCCGGGCGCGGCGTATCACGATCGTCCCAGTAGCGGTTCAGAACGCTGCCATCGCTGAGCTTAACCACGCGCTTATTGGCCTGGCCTGGCTGCAGCGTTTCTGCTCCTTCCATCCAGTACTGGTACTCTTTTTCCATTTGCGGCAGCCAGGTTTTCAGCGCCTCGTCGCCATCGTGTGTGGCCAGCAATTCCACCATCAACGAGAAGAATGGCGGCTGCGAGCGGCTCAGGTAATAACTGCGGTTGCCGTTAGGAATATGGCCCCAGGTGTCGATCTCATGGGCAAAGTTGGTAACCATGTCTTCAATTTTGTCCCAGTGACCGCTCTCGGCGAGACCGAGCATCGTGAAATAGCTATCCCAGTAATACACCTCGCGAAAACGTCCACCCGGCACAACATAAGGTTTCGGCAGCGGCAGCAGCGAATCCCACTTTCCAGCGCTGTCGGTGGTGCGTGTTAACACCGGCCACAGTCCATCGATATGTTCACGCAGGTTTTGTCCCTCAGGCGGAACATACTTTTCCCCCTCTTTGGGCAGCGTAAAGTTCACATCCACAAAGTGGCGTAAATCGAAACTGGTTTGCATGCGCTGCATGCGGTAATCCGCGAGGATCATCAGCGGGTCGCCTTTCGGCACGGCATCGGCGAAGGTTTTTTGATCGGGAAACAACTTGGCGGTTTGCACATCGCTAAACAGCGGGCCGAGCAGGATATCCGGTGGCTGCGGCGTGCTTTGCGCCTCAGCGGCGAAGCTGTGAGGGATCGTAGCGAGTAATGCGCCGCCTAACGCGATTTGCATGACCAGCAGCAGAGCGCGCGGCCGGTGTAGAACGGGTCTTGTCATCGATTATTCTCCTTAGCGGGGGCACAGCGGTGCTGCCGCAATCAACCTTGCACAAAACCATAGTCGAATCTGAAACAAATCGTGTGTCGCGTTTGGCATTTTGCGCGATTCCAGACAATTTCCCCGTCTGGCTGGAGGAGCAGAGGGATGTGTATGCTGTCCACGCACGAATAAAGACCACCGCCTGCATACCTGTTAGCCAGTGCTTTTTTTTATTTATTCGCTAAAAGGCCTGTAGCGGGTAAATATTGTGCTGTATCAATTTTGCTGAAAGGTTTCATTTATTGTGCGTTCACGAGGATTAAGTATGACTAAACAATTTAAGGCGGAGATAAATTTTCATATGAAAGCAATTGATACTTCCCTTCTGGGACTGTTACATCCATGACTATCTTGCTGCGGAAATAATCTTTCTTTGTTCAATATATTTTGCCTATCGATGGAAAAATAACACCTTTACTTAGTTTTCCCGTTAATCCGTACTTTTATTCCGGCAATTTCACTACTAAATTTTGTAGTTTTTATAAAATATAATTAGTTTTTAGGATTCATCCTATCTCGCAATTTAAAATATATGCTATTGCCTTGTTGTCAGCAATAACTATTAATAATCAGCGGTTTATGTCAGAATTGCGCAATGTTATCAATGTGCTGAGTTGGCATCTTTAAGGATTTTCATCTAAAGTGAAATTCCTTCTTGAGAATTGTCCTAATTTGTAAAAAAATTAAATAATAGTATTTCAACAGGTCGGATATCATATTGAATTGAATTATCTGATCTGTAAAATCGTGTCATGATAGTCAATGAAAAGTAATATTATTGCAGCCTGTCCCTGCGACAGACTCGTGCGGTAGCTATGCCTTTTATTCATTATCTGAGCGTTTAACTGGACATGGATTTGCGTCATTTAGAGCGATTTAAATACCCTTTCCAAAACGCTCCAGGTCAACACAGTAATATATTTGCAATGGAAAAAAACGTTATGAACATGCGAATGGTATTGGCACTTCTTTTTGTCTTTGGCGTTTCGGCTTGTAAAGCGCCACCTAAGCCCGCCCCAACCGACGACACCATCGTCACCAGCGAAGTGAATGGTGTCACGTTGACACACCGCTATGCGGTGATTCCTCCGAAGGAATTCCAGCCTATCAAACAAGACTACCGCGCGCTGTACCCGGCATCGGTGATGAGCACCCCGGATTACGGCGGCAAAGTGATTCGCCAGCTGCAAGCCGGTAAAACTTACGTTGTACTGGGTCAGGTGGAACACTTCTGGATGGCGCTGGCCGATGAAGGTCAGGAAGAGCTGATTGGTTACGTGCCGATGCGTGCCGTGGTGAAAAGCGAGCTGTACGAGAAAACCCTGCGCGATGATAAACGCCGCGTCGTGCGTAAAAAACAGACCTGCGTGACTGTCGATGGCAGCGGTAAGGCTTGCAAAAACGCCAACTCCGGAACGTGGATCATCAATTAATCCAGCCGTGACGAGTACCTGGTATGAATAATAATTCGGTTGTACGCCAGATTAGCCTGGTGTTTTTCTTTGTGCTGGCCTCCCTGGCCAGCGGTTGTGGCTCCTCTTCACACAGCGTACCTACCAGCTATAACCTTCAGTTCAGGGCTCATCCGCAAATCAATGAGTCCGCTCCCCTTAAAGTCAGGGTGTTGCTGTTGAAATCGGACGCGACATTTATGTCCGCCGATTTCTGGTCGCTGCAAAACAACGCAGATAGCGTACTTGGCGCCAACCTGCTGAACAGTGATGAATTTTTCCTGATGCCCGGCCAGTTGTCGAAAACGCTGAGCGGTAAAAGCGCGCCCGACGCGCGTTACATTGGCGTGATGGCGGAGTATCAGGCGCTGGATGGCAAAAAATGGCGGATGTCCTTACCGCTCCCGGTACAGGGAGAGACGCACTTCTACGAATTCTGGAAATCTTCGTCTGATGAACTGGAAGCCAACATCTTCCTCGACGTCAACGGCATCCGTGTGATTTCCAAATAGCGCCAGTCTTAACAGGAAAACCGTATGAACAAAGCAGAAAAGGTCGTGTGGACCGAAGGTATGTTTCTGCGTCCTCATCACTTTCAGCGCGCGGAAAGCTATCTGCAACATCATATACGCGAGTGGGGGACACTGCAGCGCCCGTATCTTTGGGGCTACCTTGATATCGAGCTCGACGATGCCATGCTGCGCCAGGGCTGTATTGCCCTGAGCTATGCCAGCGGTTTACTGCCGGATGGCACGTTCTTCTCATTCCACGATGCTCGCCAGGCGCCCACACCGCTGGCTATCCCGGACAACATCAACAATGAGCGCGTGGTACTGGCGCTGCCTGCCCGTCGCGGCGGGCGTGATGAGGTGATCTTTAGCGAAGAGAAAGACTCGCTGGCGCGTTACGTCACCTGGGAAAGTGAAGTCGATGACGATAACGCCATGTCCGTTGGACCTGCGGCGGTGCAGTTTGGCCGTCTGCGTCTGAAACTGATGCTGGAAAAAGATCTCTCGGCAGAATGGACGGCGATCGGTGTCGCCCATGTATTAGAAAAACGTAACGATAACCACGTTCGAATTGATAGCCGTTATATCCCGCCGATGCTGAATGCGGTTAACAACCCGGTGATTTACGCCAGTATCAGCGATCTGGAAAGCTTGCTGAAGCAGCGTAGTCAGCAGATTGGTCAGCGTCTGCGCCAGCCGGGGCGTTTTAATACCTCCGAAATGGTTGAATTCACGCTACTGGCGTTGATTAACCACCATGTCGGTCAGATTTCCCATCTGAAAAGCCTGCCGATGATCCACCCGGAAGAGTTATGGCGCAGCTGGCTGGCGTTTGCCACCGAGCTGACCACCTGGACCGCGTCGCGCTCGCCGGAAGAGACGCTGCCGGTTTATGACCATGACGATCTGGCCGGGTGTTTTGGCAAGTTACAACTGATGCTGCGCAGCGGGTTGTCGCTGGTGATGGAAGAACACGCCATCCAGCTACCACTCACCGAACGCACGCACGGGCTGAATATCGCCACCTTGCCGAGCACCACCATGGCGCGCGAGTTTGGTTTCGTGCTGGCGGTGAAAGCCAGTGTCCCTGGCGAAATCCTGCAAACCCATTTCCCGGCACAGATGAAAGTCGCGCCGGTGACCAAAATCCGCGACCTGGTGCAGTTGCAACTGCCGGGTATGAAGCTGCGCACCATGCCGGTCGCGCCGCCGCAAATTCCGTGGCATGCCGGTTACAACTATTTCGAACTGGAAAAGGGCGGCGAGCTGTGGAACGAAATGGAGAAATCGGGGGCTTTCGCGCTGCATCTGGCAGGTGAATTCCCGGGTCTTGATATGGAGTTTTGGGCCATCCGTAGCCCGACTGAATAATACAGCGAGCGCACAATATGCAGGAACAACAAGCCTCCGGCAGCGATGCCGCTCTGGCAGGAGCAAGTGGCAACAATCCTCTGGTCGCGGCCGCCAACCCGCTACTTAACGCGATACCGCAGATCCGTTATTCCGTTTCTCACGATGATCAAAGCGGTCTGCGCCAGCATCTGATTGATGAAATTCGTCGTTTTGAAGTGCGCTGCCAGCAATCCGGGTTGGCCTACGAAGTGATCGTCGGCGCCCGGTACTGTTTATGTACCGCCCTTGATGAAGCGGCGGCACTCACCCCATGGGGAAGCCGTGGCGTCTGGTCCGGTAGCGGTCTGCTGGTGACGTTTCACAACGAAACCTGGGGCGGGGAGAAATTCTTCCAGCTTCTGGCGCGCTTATCGCAAAACCCGCGCGAGCATATCGCGCTGCTGGAGCTGATCAACTTCTGCCTGTTACTCGGTTTCGAAGGACGTTACCGGGTGATGGACAACGGCCGCACGCAGTTGGAAACCATCAAGCAGCGCTTGTGGCAGATGATTCGCGGTGTGCGCGGCAACTATCCGCCGCCGCTGTCGCCACATCCGGAAGATCAACCGGTCATGCGCAAACTGTGGCGTCCGGTTATTCCGCTGTGGGCATGTGTCGGGCTGGCGGGTTTTCTCGCCTGTCTGTTCTATATCGTCCTCAACTGGCGTTTGGGTGACAGCACCAACCCGGTGCTGGCGAAAATCTACCAGACCCAGTTGCCGGAAGCCTCCATTGAGCAACCGGTACAAAACGTGCAGCCGGTGCTTAACCTGCGCGCGTTTCTGCGCCCGGAAATTCAGGCAGGCCTGGTGGCGGTGCGCGATGAAGCCGATCGCAGCGTGGTAACGCTCAAAGGCGATGGCCTGTTTGCCTCGGGATCGACAGTGGCACGCGAAAGCTATGAACCGGTTATCGACCGCGTGGCGCAGGCGATGAATAACGTGAGCGGCAAAATTCTGGTGGTGGGCTTTAGTGACAACGTGCCGATCCGCAGTGCGCGTTTTGCCTCGAACTACGAGTTGTCGCTTGAGCGCGCGCGTTCTGTGCAGTCTCTGCTGCAAAAACACCTGTCGCAACCGGCGCGTGTCAAAGCAGAAGGGCGAGGAGAGATGAACCCGATAGCGCCGAATAATTCGGCTGAAAACCGCGCCCGTAACCGCCGCGTTGAAATTACTTTGCTGGTGTCGCCGGGAAATACGGCTGCCGAGCTGAACGGATTGCCGCAAGGAAACTAAAGGATGAATATGTTGCTTTCATTGCTGACCAACCGCATTTTGTGGGGTTTCCTTGGCGTAACGGGGCTGGCCGCAGTTATCTGGATGATTGGCCCGCTGCTCTCCGTCGTGGATTCCCGCCCGCTTGAGTCTGAGCAAAACCGCATGATCACCATTGCGGTGATGTACCTGATTTGGGTTCACAGCCACATTGTGCCGCGTCTTTACAACGCCTGGCTCAACCGCAAGCTGATGGACAACCTGAAAAGCGAAGAAGCGAAAGATCCGGTTGAGCGCAAACGTCTCAATAATGAAGATCAGGTGCTGAACGAGCGTTTCGAAGAAGCCGCGCAGGTACTGAAAAAAGCGCACTTCAACCAGCCTGGTCAACGCGGACAGTGGGCGCAGCGCTTCAGCACCCAGTATCTGTATCAACTGCCGTGGTATGTGATTATCGGTGCGCCGGGTTCCGGTAAAACCACGGCGCTGGTGAACTCCGGCCTGCAATTCCCGCTGGCCGATCGCTTCGGTAAAACTGCGCTGCGCGGAATTGGTGGTACGCGTAACTGCGACTGGTGGTTTACCAACGAAGCGGTGCTGCTTGATACCGCCGGGCGCTACACCACGCAGGAGAGTGAACAAGTTCAGGATGCGAGCGAATGGCTGAAATTTCTTGGCCTGTTGCAAAAGTATCGCCGCCGTCAGCCGATCAACGGCGTGATTGTGACGATCAGCATTGCCGATCTGCTCACTCAATCAGCAGAAGCGTCGCGCGAACAGGCGCTCAACCTGCGCCAGCGCTTGACCGAGTTGCATGAACAGCTGGGGATCCGTTTCCCGGTGTATGTGCTGGTCACTAAAGCGGACTTGTTGAAAGGTTTTCGCGCGTACTTTGCCGGGTTTGATAAAGCGCAGCGCGATCAAATCTGGGGTTTCACCTTCCCGTGGGAAAAAGCCAAACTGGCGGATTTCGACCTGCAGGGCAGTTTTCTTCAGGAATTCGCACTGCTGCAACAGCGCCTGGACGCGGCACTGCCGGATACGCTGCTACGTGAAAGCGATGCGCAAGCCCGCGCGGAATGTTTCCTGTTTCCGCAGGAGTTCGCCGCGCTGCGCCCGCTGCTGGCAGACTATCTGAACACCATTTTTGCCCGCTCCAACTTTGAAACCGAGTTCTCTCCGCGCGGGATCTATTTCGCCAGCGGTACGCAGGAAGGTCTGCCGTTTGACCGCGTCATGGGCGAGCTGAACCGCGCGTTGTCGCTGCCACAGGGCAAATCAGGCGATAACTGGGATTCGGTCAGCAAAGAGGAACCGGTGCCGGGCGGGAAAGGGCAGAGTTTCTTTATCAAGCATCTGCTGCAAAACGTTATCTTCCAGGAAGCCGGTATCGCCGGGCAAAACCGCTGGTGGGAACTGCGCAGCCGGGCGGTGATTTGGTCCGGTTATGCGGCGCTGCTGGCGCTGCTGATTATTATCAGCGCCTTGTGGTTTACCAGCTACGGCAACAACCGTGATTATCTGGATGAAGTGCAGGCCAAAGTGCCCGCGCTGGAAAGCCAGATCAAAGCGCTGCGTAACCGCCAACAGGGCGATCTCTTTGCCTTGCTGCCGCTGCTCAATGGCCTCTCTGCGCTGCCGGAAAGCGAGAAGTTTGACGTCAATAACCCGCCGATCACGCGCCGCATGGGGTTGTATCGCGGTAACGATGTGGCAGACGCCTCGCAAACGCTGTATCAGAAAGCGCTGCAACAGATGCTGCTGCCGGAAGTGGCGATGCGCATCACCACCTGGTTGCGTAACGACAACGGCAGCGATGTGGAATACAGCTATGAGGCGCTGAAAGCCTATCAAATGCTGTATCAGCCGAAGCATTACGACGGTAAGTTCCTGCACGCGTGGGTGATGCTCAATCTGCAACGGAACCTGCCGCAAAACGTCACCAAAGCGCAGTTAAGCCAGCTTGAGTGGCACTTGACGCAACTGCTGGAGCCGCAAATTCAGTCGTCGCCGTATGCAAAAGACGAGGCACTGATCAGCCGTGAACAGGCGTTAATCAACCAGCAGCCGCTCTCCACCCGCGTTTACGGGCGGCTGAAACGCCTGCTGGAGCGCGATGAAAACCTGAAATCGGTGTCGCTGGCAACGCTGGGCGGCCCGCAGAGCGAACTGGTCTTTTCACGTAAAAGCGGCAAACCGGTCGGTGAAGGACTGCCGGGTTTGTATACCCCGGAGGGTTACTGGAACAGTTTCAACGCGCAAATCGCGCCGGTCACCGCCTCGCTGCATGAAGATGATGTTTGGGTGCTCGGTTCCACCACGCAAGCGGAAGACAAACAACAAACCGATAACGCGGTACGTCAGTTATATGCGCGTGATTTTATCGCCATCTGGGATAACTTCCTGAGCGACATCCAGCTCAACAACAGCGCGGATCTGAACCAGCGCATCAACACTGCGCGGCTCCTTTCCGGCAATAACTCGCCGTTGCGTCGCCTGGTTATCAACCTCAGGCAGCAGTTGAAACTCAGCCGCGATGAAGTGAGCGATGGCAAAGAGAAAGCGCCGGAGAGCAGCAACCGTGGCACGCAGATGCTCGAAACGCTGTTCAGCAACCATGATGGCGCGTCAGCCACGGCAAACGCCGCCGCCAGCCAGACGCCGGAACAGCGTGTCACCGAACACTTCGCGCCGATCATTGAACTGGCACAGCCGCTGGAGAAGGGTGGCAAAACCATTGTGTTTGATGATTTTCTCAAACAGGTGGATGAGCTTTATCGTTACCTGACCGCCGTGCAGGATGCCGCCAACAGCGGGATGCCACCGCCGGGCGGTGAAGCGATTAGCCGTTTGCAGGCCAGCGCCGGACGTTTACCGGGCGGGCTGCAAACCATGTTCAGCAATATGGCGGTCGGGGCGAGCAGTGATACCCAGCGTCGGGATATGGAAAATGTGCGCAAGCGCATCAGCGTTGAGGTTGGCAGCTTTTGCCGCCAGGCCATTGCCGGACGTTACCCGTTAGTCCGTTCCGCCAGCACCGAAGTTACCCCGGACGATCTGGCGCGCATGTTTGCTCCTGGGACCGGTCTGATGGATGTCTTTTTTCGTGACAATCTGACCAACAAAGTGGATACCACCCAGGCAACCTGGCGCTTTATGCCGGGTATCGATGGTAAAACCTTGCCGGGCAGTGAAGGCGTGCTGGTGCCGTTTCAGCAAGCGCAATCAATTCGTGATGCGTTCTTTGCCAACGGCAGCGCAACACCGTCGTTTCGCACCACGGTGCGGACGGTGCGCATGGATAACACCATCCTGAATATGACGCTGGATGTAGACGGGCAAATCCTTCGCTACAGCCACGGTCCGCAGGCGGTGCAAATCGTCAACTGGCCGGGTTCAGGCGGCACCAACCAGGTGCGGATGCAATTAGGGCTGGCCAATGGCACGACAGCAACGCTTGTGACCAACGGCGCCTGGGCGCTGAACCGCTTTTTCGATAAAGCGCGTGTCAGCCCCGGCAGTAGCAGCCTGAGCCGCCAGGCGACATTCACGGTTGACGGACATCAGGTGACGCTGGAATTCGCGCCGAACAGCATCCGCAACCCGTTCCAGCTTCCACGTTTCGCATGTCCTTGAACTGCAAAGGAACGCCTAATGACTACGACTTCTGCAATTAGCTGGTATGGAAAACTGCCCAGTGCGGGCGATTTTTTACAACGCCGTTTTCCTGATGCGCTTCAGCGTCAGTGGTCCCACTGGTTTCAGGTGGGGTTGATGAACTGGCAGAAAGAAGAACAGCGCGCAAGCGACCGGCAGTTCAGCAATGCGCCAATCTGGAATTTTGTTGTTCCGCCGATGCTCGGCGGGCAGCAGGTGCAAATGGGCTGCCTGCTGCCCGGTCGCGACAGCGTGGGTCGCCAGTATCCGCTGTGTGCGTTGATGGCGATTAATCCGCTGGAGTGGTCGCCACGCCATTTAGCGAAGGCGGGCGACTGGTATGAACAACTCGGGCGCACCATGCTGCATGCCGTGCGCAATGGTTTTTCGCCCGAACAGCTCGACCAGGCGCTGCTCTCCATTCCACCTGTGCAACTGGTGGAGCCGGAAACGCGCTCGGAAATTCTGGATGTGATTGGTTATGAAGGCGACGGCGAATCAACCATCGGCTGGCGACAGGCCGCTGAATGTTTTGATCCGCTGCGCCAGATAAGTTTCTGGTGGACCAACCGCAGCGATGGCTACCCGCTCTACACGCATGTGCACAGCGGCAACTTTACCGGCCAGTTATTCACGCTGTTGTTTGAGCCAGCGGGTGGCGCAAGACCCGGTCGCCACGGCCTCTACCCACCGATGTTTGAAGAATAAGCAGGTTGCGGATGACTATAGAATCGTTACTCGCTCCGGTCAGCCCGGAGCAACCGTGTGGTGAGAACCTGGAGTACGACGCCGATTTCCAGGCAATGGAGCAGGCGAGCCTCGGTAAAGCCGAGCAGCAGTTTGGCAGCACCATCATTCCCGCTGAACCGGCAGACTGGACGCGGGTGGAAAAACTGGCAACCGGGCTTCTGGCACGCACCAAAGATATCCGCGTGATGATGGCATTAACCCACGCATGGACTAGACGCCGTGGGCTGGAAGGCTATGCTGATGGTTTAATGCTGCTAGGCCAGGCGCTGGCGCTGTACTGGGATCAGCTCTGGCCTTCGCTGACCGACGGCGGCGAATTCGACCCGTTTTATCGCATTAATGCGCTGGCGGGGTTAAGCGATAAATCTGCGCTGACCACCACGCTGCGTCAGGCGCCGCTGTTGCGCAGCAATGGCGATGAGCTGAACGTGCGCGACGCGCAGGCGTTGCTCGACGGCAGCAAAACTGAATGTGCAGGCTACCCCGGCGGTCGGGTGCGTCTGATTGATGAGCTTACGCGCGGCGGTCAGCCTGGCATTGAGGCTATCGGTCAAATCGAAGGGCGTCTGCAAACTATCCGTACATGGCTGCTGGAACAACTGGGCGAAAGCGGGGTGCCGGAAATGGAACAGTTACTCAAAACGGTTGGGTTAATCGCCGGTGTCAGCCGCGCGTCCCGTAGTGAAGAGCAACAAATATCAGAACCCACGGCGTCAACGGATAACGCGCCGCAACCGGTCGTCGCAGCACCGCTGGCGGCGCATACCGACTGGCGAACTGCGCAGGTGACCACGCGTGCCGATGCGCAACTGATGCTGGAAAAAGTGAAGCAATATTTCACTCAGCACGAACCGAGCCACCCCGCGCCGTTGATGATTGACCGCGTGCAGCGGCTAATCGAACTGGACTTTATGGAGATTATTCGCGATCTGGCGCCCGATGGCGTGAATCAACTACAAAACATCTTTGGGCGTCAGGACTGACGCGTACCGAGTTATGACGGCAGGCGTGTTGCCGGTCGTCAAACCTTCACCGCGCATATTCGATGGAGAACATCATGGCAATAAGTAACAGTGGTCAGAAATTTATCGCCCGCAACCGTGCCCCCCGCGTACAGATTGAGTACGACGTGGAAGTGTACGGCGCGGAGCGCAAAATCCAGCTTCCGTTTGTGATGGGCGTAATGGCGGATCTGGTAGGGAAACCGGTGGAGAACTTACCCTCTATTGAGGATCGTAAATTCCTCGAAATCGACGTCGACAACTTCGACGAACGCATGAAAGCGCTGAAACCGCGCGTGGCGTTCAACGTCGACAACACGCTGACCGGTGAAGGTCGTCTGAACGTCGATTTAACCTTCGACAGCATGGATGACTTCCTGCCGGACGCGGTGGCCCGCAAAGTCGAGCCGCTGAACAAGCTGCTGGAAGCGCGCACTCAGCTCTCCAATCTGCTGACCTATATGGACGGCAAAAACGGCGCGGAAGAACTGATTGCCAAAGTGTTGCAGGACCCAACCCTGCTGAAATCGCTCAGCCAGTTACCAAACGGTGAAGACAGTGCGCAAGGTAAAGAGGAGTAAACCATGAGCAACCCTTCTCAACAGCAAGAACTGCAGCAGGGCGCACAGGCCTTCAGCCAGGATGAATTCAGTGCGCTGCTCAGCAAAGAGTTCCGTCCGAAAACGGACCAGGCGCGTTCAGCGGTAGAAAGCGCGGTGAAAACGCTGGCGCAACAGGCGCTGGAAAACACCGTGACGTTCTCCAGCGACACCTACCGCACCATTCAAAACCTGATTGCCGGTATTGATGAAAAGCTGTCACAGCAGATTAACCAGATCATCCACCACGAAGATTTCCAGAAACTGGAAAGCGCGTGGCGCGGTCTGAGCCATCTGGTGAACAACACCGAAACCGACGAGATGCTGAAAATCCGCTTTATGAGCATCTCCAAGCAGGAACTGGGCCGTAACCTGAAACGCTACAAAGGCGTGGGCTGGGACCAGAGCCCGCTGTTCAAAAAAATCTACGAAGAAGAGTACGGTCAGTTCGGTGGTGAGCCGTTTGGCTGCCTGGTCGGTGACTACTACTTCGATCACAGCCCGCAGGATGTCGAACTGCTGGGTGAAATGGCGCGCATCGGCGCGGCGGCACACTGTCCGTTCATTACCGGTACTGCGCCGAGCGTGATGCAGATGGAATCCTGGCAGGAGCTGGCGAACCCGCGCGATCTGACGAAAATCTTCCAGAATACCGAATACGCCGCCTGGCGTTCACTGCGTGAATCTGAAGATGCCCGTTACCTTGGGCTCGTGATGCCGCGCTTCCTGTCGCGTCTGCCGTACGGTATTCGCACCAACCCGGTTGACAGCTTCGATTTCGAAGAAGAGACCGACGGCGCGAACCACAACAATTATTCGTGGGCGAACGCCGCGTATGCGATGGCAACGAACATCAACCGTTCGTTCAAAGAGTACGGCTGGTGTACGTCGATTCGCGGTGTGGAATCCGGTGGTGCAGTAGAGAATCTGCCGTGCCATACCTTTCCGAGCGATGACGGCGGCGTGGACATGAAGTGCCCGACCGAGATCGCCATCAGCGATCGTCGCGAAGCGGAACTGGCGAAAAACGGCTTTATGCCGCTTATCCACCGTAAAAACTCCGACTTCGCCGCGTTTATTGGTGCGCAGTCGCTGCAAAAACCGATGGAGTACCACGACGCCGATGCTACCGCTAACGCGCGTCTGGCGTCGCGTCTGCCGTATCTGTTCGCCTGCTGCCGCTTTGCGCACTACCTGAAGTGCATTGTGCGCGACAAAATCGGTTCCTTCCGCGAGCGTGACGAAATGGAACGCTGGCTGAACGACTGGGTGATGAACTACGTCGATGGTGACCCGGCGAACTCATCGCAGGAAACCAAAGCGCGTAAACCGCTGGCGGCGGCAGAAGTGCAGGTGCAGGAAATCGAAGATAACCCGGGCTACTACGCGGCGAAATTCTTCCTGCGTCCGCACTACCAGCTGGAAGGTCTGACCGTTTCTCTGCGTCTGGTATCGAAACTGCCGTCGCTGAAAACCAAAGAGGCGTAAGCCAGACGGGCCAACCTCGTCAACCACAAGGATGTGACGATGCGACATCGCATTATGTTAGCCGGTCTGTTGTTCTGTTCAGCGTTGAGCTGGGCAGAACAGGATTACACGCCGCGCGCGCAGGCGTTACCGCAAGACGACACGGCCAATTTTTTGCGCGACCCGGCGTTGCTTACCAGCCAGGATGTGAATATGCGCGGCGAACGCTTTTTCAACGCCTGGACATCAAAAAGCAACGAGCGCGAGCGCATTAAAGCCGATCTCTATTTATTAGGCGTGTTGGATACCACGGAGGGGACGGTCTGGTGCAGTTATCGACGGCTCAAATCCATCACACTACATGAAATTGTGTATCGCTATTTTCGCGACTTGCCACCTGAAAGGCTGAAGCAAGAGCGCGCGTCGAGATTAATTATCGACGCGATGACTCAGCATCACGGCGATTGCGAAAAGAGCCAACCATCGCGGAATAAATAACGCGAGCGAATTATCTGAACGCTAATAGTGATATTTCCGTAACGCAACGTCGTTATATTGGCGTCAGTATGTCATGAATTCTTTCTCTCAACCGAGGGAATGAGTGTTTCTGAACAGATGCATAATCTTTTCAGAATCAAACGAGGCAGAGGTAAAATATGGACGGTTTTATTCGGCCCCATGCTTACCCGTTTGCCATATAAGCGCTTTTTCGAAAGCAATATTTATCATTAACGAAGAGTAAATATTATGGCTATTGATATGTTTCTGAAGGTCGATGGAGTTACGGGTGAATCTAAAGACTCTAACCACACCGGCTGGACTGATATCACATCTTTTTCCTGGGGTGCTTCACAACCTGGAAACATGAGCGTTGGCGGTGGCGGCGGTGCCGGTAAAGTCAATTTTAATGACCTGCATGTTAACGCACTCATTGATAAATCCACGACGGCTATCCTGAAACATTGCTCTAGCGGCAAACACTTGACCAAAGTTGAGCTGTCTGTCTGCAAAGCAGGTGGCCAGCAGGTTGAGTACGCTCGCATCACCCTGGAAGATGTGCTGGTCACGTCTGTTCAGTACACCGGCGCTGACAACGGCGACACCGTGGGTGTGACCTATGCATTCCAGGCTGCGAAAGTGAAACAGCAGTACTGGGAGCAATCCTCCTCCGGCGGTAAAGGTGCTGAAACCAGCGCTGGCTGGAACATCAAAGAAAACAAAGAAGCGTAATCGCTGTGGTGAGCCCGCAAGGGCTCACCCTGTTTCGTTTCTGGTAAATCACTATTTAATCTTTAAATTGCTGTCTCTTTTTATGTTGAGTTAATCGCGTTTTCCCCAACAAAATAATTTGCTACTCAAACGCAGCCGCTTTTATGAAAGCTGTTTCTTTTGAGTGCGTATAAATATTGAAGAATATTTTGAGGATGAACGAATGAGTGTTATGCGCAAGGGTGATCGTGGTACGAATGTTAAAGAGTTACAGCAGCTGCTGAATAAATCGGGAGCGAAAGTCGGTGAAGATGGTATTTTCGGCTTAAAAACTGAAATAGCCGTCAAACAATTTCAGGCGAAGCAGAATTTACACGTTGATGGAATTGTCGGGCGACGCACCCTTGCTGCATTGGGTAAACCGGTCACCACCCGCGCGCCGCAACCGCCTATCTCCGGCAGCGCCGGGCGGCAGGCTGTCGGCGCCATGGATATCTCCGCAAGTGGCATGACCTTTATTTTTCATCGCGAGGCCTGGGCGAACAAAAGTTGTTACTTGCACTGGCCAGGCGGCGCGAGCGGCGTGACGCTCGGGCCGGGCTACGACATGAAAGAGCGCTCCGAGCAATCTATCAAAGCGAAAATGATTGAAATCGGCATTGATGCTGTCACCGCGGAAAAAATCAGTAAAGCCGCCAGATTGCACGACGACCAGGCAAGTCAGTTTGTCGCGGATAACGCAAAACTGGTGCGCCTGACGGCCGATCAAGAAACAAATTTACTGCGTGCAACCGTTCCGCCGTACGTTAACGCGGTGAGAAATGGTATTTTTGTGCCGCTAAAGCAGTATGAATTCGACGCGCTGGTTTCCTTTGCCTATAACCCCGGCGGGCGGCTGAGCAACGTGTTTGGTTTTATCAACCGCGGGCAGATCTCTGACGCGATGACCGAGATTAAGCGCGCCAATACCAGCAAACACAAAGTTATGAAGGGTTTGATTAATCGTCGTAATTTTGAAGTGAATCTTTTCTTAAACGGCGACTACGGGACAAATTGATCAATGACGACTCACAATAAACAAATCGTAGCGGCAACGCTCACTTGCCTGGCATTGTTCTCTGCGGCGGTGCAGGCGGGCAACTCACCTGTACAAGGCGAGTGGCAGGTAGAGAAAGCGTTTATTAATACCGAAACTGAACGCACCCTGAACTATCAGTTCAATGATGATCGTCTTGTTGGGCGCTTTCTGAGCGTGACACCGCAAGGTATCAGCACCACGTTGCCTGGCGGGTCAAATTGCCAGTCACCGACAATGAAAGAAAGCCGCAGCACGCTGGATGCCTGGGTTGCAGCAACGCAGTCTATCCCGGAGAAAGACGCGGCGAAAACTTATGAGCTGGGGTTAGACGGGAAAGCGAAAACGCAGGTCGAAAATATTACCTGCGCTTCGGGTCACTTTGCCAACGGCGATGCGGGTAGCGACGCCAGTATGGCGTTAGTTAACCAGCGCTTACTGCTGAACTGGACGGATGGCACCATCCTTTTACTCACCCCAGTGGATAAAAACAGCAAACCGCAGGCCTCGTTTGATTGTGCAAAAGCGGCGTCTGCGCCGGAAAAAGCAATCTGTGGCGATCGCGAGCTGGCGGCGCTGGATAACAGCGTTGCCCGTTCTTACCGTTCGTTCCGCAAAGAAGCGGTAAGCCTGGGCAATAAAGAGTTGGAAAACAAACTGCAATCGCAGCAGAAAGCCTGGTTAAGCCAGCGCAATAGCTGCAATGGCGATGTGCAATGCCTGAAAAAATCGATGAACGATCGTCTGGAAACGCTGGCGCACAGCCTGGATGGGATCTGAGTCGTTTCGTGTAAAAGGGATGGCGAACGGCCATCCCTGCTAAAAATAAAACCGTGTATGTATTGAATGCGCGTTACTGGCCTGGATGAAAGGGAAAATATGACAGGAAGTATCATTCGATTTACCCCGGCGCGCGTGAAATGGGTCGCGCTAGCGGGAATGAAAGCGGTGCAGCGCGACTGGCTTAAAAAACGCAATCAGTGCCAGGCCGACACCGCCTACTTAACAAAATCGATGCACGATCGGACCTTTGAATTGGTCAGTAAAATCCAGTAAAACAAGAGACTTATCCGGTGGCTGCGCCGGGTTCGCGAACGTCAACCTTCTTTTCGCTTGTCTTCAAACGCAGCCGTTTTAGCTAAAGCGGCACCGTTTGAGTGCACATAACTCCAGCAGGAATACGCGATGCGATTCACTATTATTACCAGTAAACCCGGTCATCAGCCGCCACAAAATAGCTGCGACTTTTATCCCCCGGGCGGCACCATTGGCCGCGGCACGGACAACAATCTGGTGCTGCCGGACAACGACCGTTCCATTTCACGTTTGCAGGCGATTGTTCATATCGCCGGAAATGGCGAATGCCGCGTCACCAACCGTGGCAACGTAACCCGCGTCGTACTGAATGACATCCCCCTGGAACGTGGTCGTCAGGTTGAACTGCAAGATGGCGATATTCTTGGCATCGATGAATACCGTATTGAAGTCACCGATCTGATTCAGGATACCCGTCCTGTCACCCGCATGGCTGAAGAGATGTACCCGAAGCCAGCGCAGCCGCAGGTGGCAAAAACGGCACCTGCTCCGGCGCAGAAAAACGCGGCAGAAGGCGCGCCGGCGTCCGTGCCGACAGAAATCTGGGACAGCCTGATGCAGGAGTTTTCCATCTCCGACAGCATCTCCAGCAGCCGCACGAAACCGCAGGAAGTGCAAAATCTTAACCCGTTCGCTGCGCCAAAAGGGCCGGAACGTAACCCGGAAGATCCGCTGTCGCTGCTTAATAACAACGAACCGCTGGTGACGCCGAAAGCGCTGGCTTCCGATCAATTGTTCAACGATGAGCAGTTGTTTAAAAACGACAGCATTTTCAATGATGCCACGCCATCAGCGCTGGTGCCGCCGGTTGAACCGACACAAAAACCGCACACGCCGGATAGCGATGAACTCGATCCATTGGCGCTGTTTGGCGGCAGTGGTAGCACACAGCAAACCCGCAGCGACGATCCGCTTGGCCTGCTGAGTGGTGCGGTGCCGCTGGCGCATGCCGACGAACTGGCTGCGCAGAAACCCGCTGAGCCACAGTCGATCATTACCGATCTGAACACGCCGGAACCGCCGCCAACTGCCCAGCCGATTATTACCGAGCTGCGCCCGGAAGATTTAAGCGCGACGCCGCTGTTTGCCGACGACGCGCCAGTTTCCGCGCCGGAAGAGGCGCAAGAGCCACGGGATTATGCCGGGATCACTTTGCCAACGCCGCAGACGGTACAACGCAGCGCTGCGCAAACACCGAAAGGGCGTCTGCGTATCGACCCGGTGCAAAGCAATGAGGCAAAAAGCGTGCCGTCTGCCAGCAGTGGTGACGGCAGCGATGTGCTGAAAGGCGAACTGCTCGACGCGCTGCTGGAAGGTATGGGGCTTGGCGACATGCAGCCGGTGCCGCAGTTTGATAAAGAAAATATGCGCCAGTTTGGTCAGATGCTGAGCATGTTCTCACAGGGCACCGTCGCGCTGTTATCGTCGCGTTCTATTCTTAAGCGCGGCGTAAAAGCGGACATGACGATGGTGCTGGACGATGCCAACAACCCGTTCAAACTGCTGCCGTCCGGTAAAACTGTGCTGATGCAGATGTTCGGTACGCGTATGCCAGGCTTTATGCCGCCGAAAAAATCGGTGCGCGATGCGCTGATCGATTTACAGGCGCACCAACTGGGGATGATCTCCGGGATTCGCGCCATTATCGCCGCCATGCTGCAGCAGTTTAACCCGGAGCAACTGGAAGATGACGCCAAACGCGACGGTGCGACGGCGCGGCTTGGTGTGCTCTCCAACCGTAAAGCCGCCTTGTGGGATTACTACGTCCGCACCTACGCCCAAACGGCCGGTGAGATTGACGATGACTTCCATACCCTGTTTGGCGAAGCGTTTCTCCACGCTTACGACATGGAAGTCAACCAGTACAAAGACTCACAAAGCGGATCGGAAGAATGAATATCAGCACGGCCTCTATTTCGCGACAGGGCGAACGTGCCAGTAATCAGGATCAGACCGGGGAAACCATCGGCGAACGCGCCGCCTGCTTTGTGGTCTGCGACGGGATCGCCGGTTTACCCGGCGGTGACGTGGCGGCGCAACTGGCGCGAAACGCCATTATCACCCGGTTCGACGGTGATGAGCACCTTAATGCCCAGTACATTCGTCAGTACGTGAATGGCGCGAATCGCGCCATTCGCGAAGAGCAAAAAGCGGTGCGGGATTATCACCGTATGGGCACCACCATGGTGAGCCTGTTTATCGACCGCGATTACCAGCTCGCCTACTGGGCGCACGCGGGTGACAGCCGTTTGTACCTGTTTCGTCGCGGCTGGCTTTATCACGTCACCACCGATCACAGCCTTGTCCAGCAGATGAAAGACGCCGGGCACCAGACTGAAGGTATCAACGGTAACTTGCTCTATTTCGCGTTGGGGTTGGGCGAGGATGAGCGTGAACCGAGCTACAGTGATGTGGTGCCGATTGAAGATGGCGATGCTTTTTTACTGTGCACGGACGGTTTCTGGCACGGCGTCACCGAGGAACAGATGCAACAGTCGCTGCACATGGTCAATACGCCGGATGAGTGGCTGACATTGATGAATCAAATCCTGCTGAAAAACGGTGTCGGGGCGCAGACCCAGCAGGACAACTATAGCGCCGTAGCGGTGTGGATGGGCACGCCTCAGGAGACGACGCTTTTGCATACGCTCTCTGAAGCCGCACAGTTTTTCCCTCTTCGTGATTGATACAGCTTACAAGGACTTTTATGAAACTTTGGCTACCGGGTTTGGCCCTGCTGGCAGTGTGTGGCAGCGTGCAGGCAGAAAACTACCGCATCGTGCAATCGCCTTCGCAAAAACTGGATGTCTGGATCGACAACATCGCCGATAACACGCCAAAAAGCTGGTGTGCGAAGACGCTGCCGCTACGCATTGTCGCCAGCGGCGATAAAAAACCCTCGGTACTGAACACCTTTTTACCGCGTCTTGGCGCGCTGCTGGAAAACCAGTGCGGCACGCTGACGCAGGTGCGCTGGAAACTGACTGACCCACAAGGCGCGACACTGGCTGAAGGCACCGCCGATAAAGCCAAAGAGTGGGATCCGGTAGTCACCTCAACCGGTGCGACTATCGCGCCAGCCGCGACCCCAACCTCCGGATTAATTGCGCCTACCGGGCGTGCTGAAGATCTCTCGCCGCCCGCCAGCCGTGCGCCGTGGCAGGAGTTCACTTTGCAGGATGGCTGCCATCTGCGCACGTTCTGGCAGGGCGGCGCCAGTACGCCCGCGCTGTTTATTCCCGCCAAAGAAGATGGCAAGTGTGAGAAGGGCGGCTGGCTGAACGGGCGCAGCGTGGTGACGCAACTCAGCAACGGCGTGGAAAAGAAAATCACCATGACCTTTGTACACGGTTTCCCGGTCAGTGGCCTGAATGCCAATGTGGATGCGGATCGCCTGTTGATCACTACCGTCAACAACGAACGGATGGTGGTCAGCGAAGGCACTCTGGCGCAGAGCTGGATGATCCTGCCGTATGTTGACGCCCTTAATGGCTGGCAGGCCAACGGCACCGTGGCGGTGGAAATCTCCCGCGATGTGGCTAATGACGAAGCGCGTTTACAGGCACGTATTGAAGAAGTACGCAAAGCGTGGACGCCGTGGTTTGAACCGGGCACTCACCTGAACATTTTGCTGATTGACTCGCTGCACCCGCAGTTGCGCAACCCGGCGGTTGGCACCTACAAAACCGTTAACTAAGGAGCGGCGATGAATACGTTGTTTCAACAACTGGCGGGCGAATCGTTGCAGGAAAGCCTGGCGCAGCTCGAAAGCCGTATCCGCACCCAGCCGGGCGACGCCGATCTGCGCGCCGCTTTCGCCCAACTGTTGTGCCTGGATGGCAACTGGTCGCGTGCGCGGGCGCAGTTAAAAAGCTGGCAGGCATTAAAACCGCAGGCACAGCCGACGGTGACGCTGCTGGAACAAGCCATTGAAGGCGAGCGTCAGCGAGTGGAAGTGATGGCCGGTCGCGCGCGGCCGGTCACGCCGGATCAACAATGGCCGTGGCTGGCGGCAATGGTCAGCGCGCTTGACCCGGAAGCGACGAATGCCGGTGCCCATCGCGAAGCCGCGCTGGAAATGGCCGATGCCAACCCCGGCCAGTTGACGACGCAAGACGGTCAAACCCTGCGCTTTGACTGGCTGATGGATGGCGATTGCCGCTTTGGCCCGGTCTGCGAAGCTATCGTCAATGGCCGCTATTTTTGGCTGCCGTTCAGCGCGATTGCCGCGATGCAGTTTCAATCCCCGGCCAGCGTGACTGATTTAGTGTGGCGTCACACGCTGGTGCGCTTGCAGGATGGCAGTGAACAGGTGTGCCAGATCCCGGCGCGCTACCCGCTGGATGTCAATGCCGATGACCGCTTTAAGCTGTGTCGCGTTACCGAGTGGCAGCAACTGCCTGGTGATGCGCCGCACTATATCGGGCAGGGGCAAAAAGTGTGGCTCAACGACAGCGCTGAATATTCGCTGCTCGATCTCGCGACAGTAAGTTTTAACGTGGAAGCCGCAGATGAGTAGCTCTGCGCATGATGAAGAGGGCGACCTGCTGCGTAGCGGTTGGCGCTCACGGCGCGGTAAAGAAACCGTTGGCGCGCGCGATAAAATGCAGCCTTCGCTGCTCGATCGCCTGACGGATGACGCGCCGGATAAAGCGCAGGAGCCGGTGAATAACACTCTGGTTTCGCACTCAGCGCTGCGCCGCCATGTGCTGCGCGATTTGCAGTGGCTTTTCAACACCATTAATAACGAAGCGCAGCAGGATCTGTCGGCTTTCGACCAGGTGCGGCGTTCGGTGGTGAACTTTGGCGTATCGCCGCTGGCGGGCAAGCGCATGTCGGATATCGAATGGCAGGATATCCAGCGCAAACTGACTGACGCGATTTTGCATTTTGAACCGCGCATTCTTCCGCAAGGATTGCAGGTGCGCTGCATCTCCGATACCCAGTCGCTGGATCTGCATAATGTCCTGTCGATTGAGATCAAAGGCCGCCTGTGGTGCGTGCCTTATCCGCTGGAGTTCCTGTTTCGTACCGATGTGGATCTGGAAAACGGGCATTTCGAGCTGAAAGACGCGGGGTAACGATGGACAGCAAATTACTCGAATATTACAACCGCGAACTGGCCTGGCTGCGCGAAATGGGTCAGGAGTTCGCCGGGCGCTACCCGAAAGTTGCCGGGCGTCTGGGCATGCGCGGCATGGACGTCTCCGACCCGTATGTCGAACGCCTGATGGAAGGTTTTGCCTTTCTGACCTCGCGCGTACAGTTAAAAATGGACGCCGAGTTCCCGCGTTTCTCTCAGCGCTTGCTGGAAATGGTCGCGCCGAATTACCTTGCGCCCACGCCATCAATGGCGATTGCCGAACTGCAACCTGACAGCGCGAAAGGCGATTTGAGCAACGGTTTTGTGGTGCCGCGCGGCACCATGATGGACAGCCAGGTGATGAAAAAGAATGGCGTCACCTGTAGCTACACCACCGCGCATGATGTCACGCTGCTGCCGCTGAAAATTAGCCAGGTGGAGCTGGGCGGCGTACCCGCCGATCTGCCGCTGGCGCAGGTCGGTTTAAGCCAGCGCGGGGCGCAAAGCGCACTGCGTATTCGCCTGAGCTGCGACGGCCCGGTAAACCTTAGCCATCTTGATTTCGATCGTCTGGAGTTCTTCTTAAGCGGCCCGGATATGCAGGCGCTGAAATTACTGGAACTGGTGATGGGCCACCAGGTGGGGATGCTATGCCAGGCGAACGGACAGAAAACCGCGCCGCTGGTGCTGGCAGACGATGCGCTGCGCCAGGAAGGGTTCAGCGCAGACCAGGCGCTGCTGCCGGACGATCTGCGCAACTTTGACGGCTATCGCTTGTTGCAGGAGTACTTCGCCTTTCCGTCACGTTTCCTGTTTATCAGCCTGCAGGGCTTGCGCCCGATGCTGGCGCAAAGCGGCGAAGCAAAGTCTTTCGATATCATCATTCTGCTCGACAAAGCCGATGCCCAGCTTGAACGGGTGGTGGATAAAAGCCACCTCGCGCTGCACTGCACGCCGGTGATTAACCTGTTCCCAAAAGTGGCGGAACGCCAGAAGCTGAGTGACAGCCTGCATGAGTACCATCTGGTGGTTGATAACATCCGCCCGCTGGATTACGAGATCTACGCCGTTACCAAAATTCACGCCAGCATTGATGGCCAGCGTGATGAGCAGACCTTTCGCCCGTTCTGGAGCAGCTGGAGCCAGGACGAAGGCAACTACGGGGCTTACTTTTCGCTGCGCCGCGAACAGCGGGCGTTATCGGAACATGCACAGCGCTACGGCACGCGTACCGGTTACATCGGTTCTGAAGTGTTCGCCTCGCTGGTGGATGAACAGCATGCGCCGTGGCGTGAAGAGTTACGCTATATCACCGCCGAAGTGCTGTGCACCAGCCGCGATCTGCCGCTGATGTTGCAGCAGGATATCGGCCAGTTTGTACTGCCGGATTCGCTGCCGGTCAAAACCTTACAACTGCGTAAAGGCCCGACACCGCCACGCCCGGCGCTGGCAGAAGGGCTGAGCACCTGGCGGCTGATCAGCCAGTTGCAGATGAACTACTTAAGCCTGATGGATGGTGAAGACGGCGAAGGCGCTGCGGCGCTGCGCCAGTTGCTGGGGCTTTATACCCGGCTGGCGGAAGCGCCGGTCGCACGGCAGATTGAAGGCGTGCGCCACTGCGTGCTCGAACCGGTACATCGCCGCGTGCCGGAACCGGGGCCGATTGTTTTCGCGCGCGGTATTGGCATTACACTGACGGTGGATGAGCAGGCGTTTTCCGGCTTCAGCCCGTATCTGTTTGGCAGCGTACTGGAGCGTGTTTTTGCGCGTCTGGTGGGCATGAACAGCTTTACCGAATTCACGCTTAAGAGCCAGCAGCGCGGGGAAGTGGGTTACTGGCCGCCGCGCATGGGCAAGAGGGCGCTGATATGACTGAGACGCTGAGCAGCGCGCCGGTCATTACGCGCGCCAGTGCGCTGCCGGAAGCGTTCTGGCAAAACGTAATGGCGACGCCGTGGCGCTACGATCTGTTTACGTTGCTGCGCCGCGTTGATGCGCGTGGCGGCGAACGTTACCCGCTGGGACGCGCGCCGCTACCGCGTTTCGAACCGCTGCGCATTGGTCAAAAACCCTCTCTTGGCTTTGCGCCGTCGACGCTATCGAGCGTTCGCCAACGCGAAAACTCGCCGCTGTATGACGTATCAATTCTGAGTTTTGGCCTGTTTGGCCCCAACGGCCCGCTACCGGTTCACCTGACTGAATATGCCAGCGAGCGAATTGCGCACCACCAGGATGACAGCCTGAGCGCCTTCGCCGATCTCTTTCATCACCGCCTGGCATTACTGTTTTATCGCGCCTGGGCCGATGCGCAGCCGACCGTTTCGCTGGATCGCCAGGATAACAAACGTTTTGAGCAGTACATCGCTTCGCTGGTCGGCATGGGGCAACCAGGGCAACTGGAAAAAGGCAGTTTAAGCCCGCACGCCCGCTTTGCCCTTGCCGGGCATCTGACCCGCAACGGGCGCGACCCGGAAGGGCTGGAGAAGATCCTGCGCAGCTATTTCAATGTGCCGGTCACCATTGTCGAAAACGTGCCGCAGTGGATGCCGCTCAGCGAACGTGAACGCGCGCGCTTACAGGGTGGGCGACACGCGCCGCGCCTCGGACAATCGGCATTTCTTGGCGAAGCTGTGCGCGATGTGTGCCATAAGTTTCGCATCGAAATTGGTCCGCTTCCCGTTGATACCTATCGGCGCTTTATGCCGGGTGAAAAATATGTCGCCGCGCTACGCGACTGGGTGCGCCAGTATCTGGGTATTGAGTACGAGTGGGCGGTGAAAGTGATTTTGCGCAGCGAAGATGTCACCGGTGCCACGCTTGGCGGCGCCGGGCGTCTGGGGTACAGCGCCTGGCTTGGCGCGCAGCCGACGCCACAAGCGCGAGGAGATTTAGTTTTCAGCCCGGAGGGGTAACCTCCGTGGTTAGTTTCCTGGTCTGACGTACGCACACATCCTGCATGTCGTATCGCACGACGAGCTGGCTTGCAAGGATGACTGCACACTAATTATGAAAAATGGATGAACTCATGTCAGAAATCAGCCGCGCCGTTCTGTTCGGCAAACTCGATACGCTGTTATTTACCTCGCTGGAAAGTGCCACCGCTTTTTGTAAGCTGCGTGGCAACCCGTATGTGGAGCTGGTTCACTGGCTGCATCAACTGATGCAACAGACGGACGGCGATCTGCAACAGGTTATTCGCCACTTTTCGCTGGATGAAGAGGCGCTGACGCGCGATATCGTCGCGGCGCTGGACAAACTGCCGCGCGGCGCAAGTTCGGTTTCCGACCTGTCAGAACACATTGATACCGCCGTTGAGCGCGCATGGGTTTACGGCTCGCTAAAATATGGCGTGACGCGCATTCGCGGCGGCCATCTGCTGGCCGGGATCCTGAAAACCTGGAGCCTGGCGAACGTGCTGAAAGGCATTTCGCCGCAGTTTGAGCGTATCAGCGCCGATGCGTTGCTGGATGGCTTCGACGCTATTTTCGCCAACAGCAAAGAGAGCCAGCAAGTCACCGTGGCGCTGAACGATGATGCTGGTGCGGGTATTCCGCAGCAGCAGGGCACGCTGGCGCAGTATGGCCAGGATCTGACTGCCCGGGCGCGCGACGGTAAAATTGACCCGGTAGTGGGGCGCGATGAAGAGATCCGCCAGATGGTGGATATTCTGATGCGGCGCCGCCAGAACAACCCGCTGCTGACCGGTGAAGCGGGCGTTGGTAAAACGGCGGTGGTGGAAGGGCTGGCGCTGCGCATAGCTATTGGTGATGTGCCGGAACCGCTGAAAGATGTGCAACTGTGGCTGCTGGATATCGGTATGTTGCAGGCGGGCGCGGGGATGAAAGGCGAATTTGAAGCGCGTTTACAGTCGCTGATTAATGAAGTGCAATCGAGCCCGACGCCGATCATTCTGTTTATCGACGAAATCCACACGTTGATTGGCGCAGGCGGTCAGCAGGGCACGGGCGATGCCGCCAACCTGCTGAAACCGGCACTGGCGCGTGGCCAGCTTCGCACCATCGGCGCGACCACCTGGGCGGAATACAAAAAATACATTGAGAAAGATCCGGCGTTGACCCGCCGTTTCCAGACCGTACAAGTTGCGGAGCCAGACGAAGAAAAAGCGGTGCTGATGCTGCGCAGCACCGTTTCGGCACTGGAAAAACACCACCGTGTGCTGCTGCTGGATGAAGCGGTCGTCGCGGCGGTGAAACTCTCGCACCGCTACATTCCCGCGCGCCAGTTGCCGGATAAAGCCGTTGCGCTGCTCGACACCGCCTGTGCGCGCGTCGCGGTAAGCCAAAGTTCTCCGCCGCCGCAGCTGGAAGATTGCCTGCACCGCATCGCCGCGCTGGACGTAGAAATTGAGATTGCCAACCGTGAAGCGAAAATGGCGACCGGTGAAAGCGATCGTGTGGAGAAATTGCAGGTCGAGCTGGAAAAACTGGCGCAACAACGCGACGAACTGACGGCGCGCTGGGAGCAGGAGCAGGCGCTGGTTGACGCGATTATTGCGTTGCGAGCGCAACTGCACACCTCGCCGGAAGAGGCGCTTGACGATTTACGCGCCACGCTGACACAGCAGCAGGCAGAACTGCGTGCATTACAGGGCGACGCGCCGCTGCTGTTTACCTCGGTGGATGCCAACGTGGTCGCCGCGGTGGTTTCCGACTGGACCGGCATCCCGCTGGGCCGGATGGTTAAAAACGAAATCGACGCAGTGTTAAAACTGGCCGATACCCTCAACGAACGCGTGATTGGACAGCGCCATGGCCTGGAACTGATTGCCAAACGTGTGCAGACTTCTCGCGCGCGTCTGGATGATCCGAACAAACCGGTGGGCGTCTTTATGTTGTGCGGCCCGTCCGGCGTGGGGAAAACCGAAACCGCGCTGGCGCTGGCGGAGTCGCTGTACGGCGGCGAGCAGAACGTTATCACCATCAACATGAGTGAGTTCCAGGAAGCGCATACGGTTTCGACGCTGAAAGGCGCGCCTCCGGGCTATGTCGGTTACGGCGAAGGCGGGGTGTTAACCGAAGCGGTGCGCCGCCGTCCTTACAGCGTGGTGCTGCTTGATGAGATCGAAAAAGCCCACCCGGACGTACACGAAATCTTCTTCCAGGTGTTTGATAAAGGCTGGATGGAAGATGGCGAAGGCCGGCATATCGATTTCCGCAACACCATTATTATTCTCACCTCCAACGTCGGGACTGAGCTGATTACCGGCATGTGTGCCGATCCGGAACTGATGCCGGAACCGGACGCCCTGCGCGACGCGCTGCGCCCGCCTCTGTTGCAAGTTTTCCCGCCAGCGCTGCTGGGGCGTTTGCTGGTGGTGCCGTACTACCCGCTCAGCGACGAAATGCTGGCGATGATTGTGCGCTTGCAGCTTAAACGCATTCAGCGCCGCCTGGCGGATAACCACGGGATTGTGTCGGAAGTGGACGACAGCGTGGTGGCGCAAATTGTTGCCCGCTGCACGGAAGTCGAATCAGGCGGCCGTATGGTGGACGCCATCCTTACCAATACACTGCTGCCGCTGATGAGCCAGCTATTACTCGACGCCAGCGCGCGCGACGAGCAATATAAGCGCTTACGGGTCACGTTTGAGCAGGGTGAGTTTCACTGTCAGTTTGCGGCGTAAAGCCATTATCAAGAGAGTTTTCCAATATGACGGATCACGATAACAACCGGAGTGTACCGAATGCACTGCCACCGGGATATCGCTTCAACGAGTTCGAAATTTTAGAAGTGATCGGCGGCGGTGGTTTTGGCATCGTCTATCGCGCCAAGGATCACCAGCTTGAGCGAACCATCGCGATTAAAGAGTTTATGCCGTCGTCGCTGGCGGTACGTAATGACGACATGACGCTGGTGCTGCGCAGTGAGCGCTTCAGTAAAGCGTTTACCGCCGGGCTGAACAGTTTTATTCAGGAAGCGCGTCTGCTGGCGCGCTTCAATCACCCGAACTTGCTGCATGTACTGCGCTTCTGGGTGCAGAACGACACCGCCTACATGGGGACGGTGTTTTACAGCGGTACCACGCTTTCCCGACTGCGTGAAAAGAACCCGACGCTGATTAATGAAGCGTGGATCCGCCGCATGCTGCCGATGCTGCTGGGCGCTATCAAAACCATTCATGACGAAGGCTACCTGCACCGTGATATCTCGCTGGATAACATCCAGATTCAGGATAACGGCCTGCCGGTGTTGCTCGATTTCGGCTCTGCGCGTCGCAGTATTGGCTCGGTTTCCGATGAAACCGAAACCATGTTGCGTCCCGGTTATGCGCCGATTGAACAATACACCGACGACAACGAAAGCGAGCAGGGGCCGTGGACTGATATTTATGCTCTTGGTGCGGTGTTGCACACGCTGATTATTGGCTCACCGCCGCCGGTAAGTGTGGTGCGCAGCATCCAGGACACCTATGTGCCGCTGACGCAGCGCGGATTGCCGGGTTACTCGCACACGCTGTTGCAGGCGGTGGATCGCGCGCTGGCGCTGAAAATGGAAGATCGCCCGCAAACGATAGATGAATTTGCCGCGCTGATTGAAATGCCGGTCGCCGGGATCGACGACGTGATGAGCGTAAAACAGCCTGGCACCATGCTGGTGCCGGTCGAAGAAATACCGGAAAAAACCGATGCGCTGAGTAGCGTTAAACGTTACAAAGTGCCGGGGCTGGTGGCCGCTGGCGTTATTGTTGGGGTGATTGCGGGTGCGGCGCTGTTTGGCGGGAGTTCCTCGCCGGACAATGCGGCGACGCAGAATACCAGCAACGCCGAGCAGCAACAAACCACGCCGCAAGCGTCTGAGCCGCCGCGCCAGACGGTGCAGGGGACAACCACCGCCCCTGCGGCGACGCCTGCGCAAACCACGCAGACGCAGGCACAAAACCAGACTACCTCACCTGCGGCGCAGGAGCCGGTTGCGCAGATTTTCGTTCGCATGAACGAGGGCGAAAAACTGACGTTGAACGGCGAAGCGCAGTCTGTTTCTCCTGCAACTAACGGTTTTGCTTCGCTGAAACTGCAACCGGGGCGTTATAACCTGGTGTTGCAGGGCAATGGCCAGACCCGCAGCCAGACCATTACCATTGGGCAGCCAGGCACCTGGCTTATTAACCCGCAAGCACAATAGTGATGGTTCCTCCGGGCTGACGCCCGGCAGCGCGTGGGAAGCCTTTCCCACGCGCGTCATTTTTCACATTGCATGATGTTGCAATGTCTCCTTATTGCAATAACAACGCTCGTCTCGCTCGTTATATTAAAAAGACAGAACTATGAATTTATTAACACACAGCAATCAGGGTGGCGGTGAATTTACGTTTGTCGTATCGCGAAGTAATGCAAAAGCCGATGATAAGGTTCACGCCCTCGCTGCCCGAAAAACGCGTGAGCTGGAGATGACGCTCATTGATTTTCACCTTGAATCGTCGGAAATGCTGGAAGTGGACGGTTATCCCGCTGTGGAACTCTTCTACCAGTTCAAAAATGACAACCACGTTATCTTCCAACGCCAAACGTTAATTTTGCTCGACGATCTCGCCGGAAAAAAAATGGTGAGCTACGTGGGCACCTGCCCTGGCGAATTCAGTGAAGAAAATCAAAAGCAATATCAACAAATCATCCAGAGTATTAAATTTCATCGTGCAAAATAGCGTGCAGGTTTTACCGTGCGCAGATTGCCGCTGACAGACACTGAGTAGGGATCTCTCGTTATGCAGAACAGAATCACGGCGACGTTACCCGTTGAGGGCTTACTTTTCTGGAAACTTACCGGGCGCGAAGCGCTGTCGGAGTCATTTACGCTGGCGTTGACGGTGCTGGGCACCGATGCGCGCGCAGACCGCAGCAAGCTGCTGGGTCAATCCGTAACGGTTAATATTCCGACCCAGGGAATGGGAACGCGTCATATCAATGGCAAAATCACCCGCGTGGCGGTGAGCGCCGTGGAGCTTTCGGGTACCCGTTACGCGGTGTATCAGCTCACTGTGGAGCCGGATCTGTGGCCGATGAAACGCGACCGCAACCTGCGTATCTTCCAGGGCCAGACTGCGCCGCAGATTGTGAAAACGCTGCTCGGCGAATATCAGGTGAACGTGGAAGATAAGCTGACCGGTAGCTACCGCACGTGGGATTACTGCGTGCAGTACCAGGAATCGAGCCTCGATTTCATCAGCCGCCTGATGGAACTTGAAGGTATCGCCTACCATTTCCGCCACGAAGCCGACCGCCATGTGCTGGTGCTGACCGACGCGGCGACCGAACATCAGCCCTTCAGCGGGTATGAAACCATTCCGTACCACCAGACGCCGTCGGGCGGCAGCACCGATGAAGAAGGCATCAGCCAGTGGGCACTGGAGGACAGCGTGACGCCGGGCATTTACAGCCTGGATGATTACGATTTTCGCAAACCCAACGCCTGGCTGTTCCAGGCGCGGCAGAACCCCGCATCACCGCAGCCGGGCAGCATCGATGTTTACGACTGGCCGGGGCGTTTTGTCGAGCACGGTCACGGTGAGTATTACGCGCGTATCCGCCAGGAGCGCTGGCAGGTGGAGCATCAGCAGATTCAGGGCACCGCCACGGCGATTGGCGTTGCGCCGGGGAACACCTTTGCGCTGTATAACGCACCGTTTTTCAGTGATAACGGCGAGTACCTGACCACCGAAGCGAACTACTTTTTCGAGGAAAACCGCTACGCCAGCGGTTCCGATGGTGAAACTATTCATCGCATCGATTTCACCGTCATTCCGTCGTCGGTGGTGTTCCGCCCGGCAGCGGTGACGGCGTGGCCGAAAACCTACGGCCCGCAGACGGCAAAAGTGGTCGGCCCACAGGGCGAGAGTATCTGGACGGATAAATATGGCCGGGTGAAGGTGAAATTCCACTGGGACCGGCTGGCAAAAGGCGATGACACCAGCTCCTGCTGGGTGCGTGTGTCGAGTGCCTGGGCGGGGCAGGGCTTCGGCGGGGTGCAAATCCCGCGCGTGGGCGACGAAGTGGTGATCGACTTTATCAACGGCGACCCGGACAGACCAATCGTCACCGGGCGCGTCTATAACGAATCCAGCATGCCGCCGTGGTCACTGCCGGATGACTCAACGCGCATGGGCTTTATGACCCGCAGTAAAGACGGCAGTAAAGACAACGCCAGCTACCTGTTTTTTGAGGATCGCGCCGGGAGCGAAGCTGTCGAGTTACATTCCGAAAAAGATATGAAAGTCTCGGTGGAAAATGACAAGACGGTCAACATTGATGGCAATCGCACGACGACCATTCTGAAAGAGCAGAAAGACGATGTCACCGGCGACGCCTCGTTCCACTATCGTGCGAAACGCACGACCACGGTAGATGAAGCGGAAACCACCACCTTCAACAACAGCCAGACGGAAACTATCAAGAATGGGCGTACGCTGAATATCACCAGCGGCGGTGATATTGTTAATATTAAAGGTGATCGTATTATCGATATTGACGGCACGAATTTGCATCATGTTACTAAACTAGTTACGGAGAAATTTGATCAGGGACAGGAAACAACCATTGTTGCGGGGGGGAAGAGGGAAACGATCAGCGGTGATGTTAACGTTAATATTAAAGGCGACTGGACTCAAATAATTGAGTCAGGGAAAACGTTTATATCAAGTCCAAACGAAATAACTATAAAAAGTGACAAGAAAATTAGCATAGAGTCTCCATCCAATTGGGTGAAAACCTCTGTACATTCTTTTTCAATTACAGGATTTAATGAAAGCATAACAGGTAATAATGTATCTTTAACTGGTAATTCAATAGGCACGACAGGCATGGGGTCATCGCTGACGGCAGTTAGTTATGGTAGTACTGCATTAAGTATGAGTCGAACATTAGTTAGCTATTCAGTAAAGACAATAGATAATAAAAGGTCGCTTACGAAAATTGAAAACTCTGTCCAAAATTTAGTTATTAGTGCAATTCATTTATTTATATGAAGGTGAATATGAGTGCTTTTACAGAAACTCCCTTAATAATCGGCGTTATCGTATCTATCCTGGGGATTATACTGGCCTTTTCAACATTAAAGCCGAATAAAGATGAAGTTACCACTCTGCGTGACTGGTCATCCAGAGAAAAGTGGAGTGGTCAAATTATTGAGACGTCACTTGAATCATGGCATCAAACAGATACCAAGTACGGCAATGATTTTTTATACGATTTTACTTTTACGGCTACTATTAATGACACAAGGAAAAAATATGTCGCAAAAGGTCTGGTTAGACCTAATGAGATACATAAGATTCAGAAAGGTTTAACTCTAATAATAAAATATAATGCTGATAATCCACCACGTATAGCTGTGATGGCTATCGATTATAAATAAAACCTATGCCGCTTTTTTCAAACGATGAATAAAGATAGTTTTGAATTGGTATCATATGCATATAATTTCCTTTGTTATTACATTTTAGCTAGTTGAAATTATTCATTTAAAGCCATCTTATCGATAAATATAAATCTTAAGAGGTCATAATGTTCACTGGCGATAATGTTGGCCTGATATTAAGCATTGTAACGCCATGCTTCCTTATTTATTTGGTATTCCATACAGGGATGGCTCATGATGATTTTAAAAAGAACGGTATAAGGACAGTTGCTAAGATAAATAATATCAAGCAAATATCCACTTCAGGTACTGGTTCGCCAAAATGTGTCTTTACGCTTTCTTTTACTACGCAAGATGGTCAAGATATAAGTCTGGAAAAAACACAAGTTGTTACTGTGTTAGATATGATGCCTCTCGAGCGAGAGCGCAAAGTGGATATTTACTACAAGAAAGAAAATCCTAAAAAAATATGGCTGATACTTGAATCAGAAAGTCGGATAAAGTAATTAAATATATGGCTTAATCTAGACGTTGTCATCGGCAACGTCTTACTCTTTTATCGTGCTTAGTGCACAGCTATGGTAGTTGAGGCAGAAACCAACACCGTCAAAAACAGCCAGATGAAAATCATTAAAAATGGATGTGCGCTGAATATTACCTACTGTGGTGTAACTATTTCTAAATTAAGAATTTAAATCCATATATTACAGTTCTTATATAAGGTTAATCGATGTCAGATTCATCAATGTGGTCTATTGTGATCATTGTATTGGTTATAGCCTGGCTTATTTATGGGATTATGAAATCCGGTTATGATGATGACAGGTTTAGAGCTAAGGGCATTAAAGTAGAGGCAAGGATTATTGATAAGAAAAATATCGGTGTGTCCGGTACGGGTAATGTTAAATTTAAAGTAAAAGTGGAATTTGAAACAACAGATGGTATCGTCAGTGCACAGGCTAAAAGGTATTTTACACCTGAGGACTTGATCAAGGTAATGAGGAAAAACACTGTGCTGCTATTTTATCTGCCAGAAAATCCTCAACAGATTTATTTGGTCCCTCAAGATATGGAATAACTATTATTGTAAATGGTGAATCGAATTGGTTAGTTGCAAAGATAATCCTGGTTGGCTTTTTTTGAAGGTCGGAGGCTGTAAAAATAACGGTTTTTCAGTAAGTGCAATCGTTTTTGACTGTGAAAAATATAAATTATATTCTTTTAATTATTTAAATCATGGCAGCTATCGTGTTTGACTCTCCTGTTTTTACCATCTCAATTATTTTTATTGTCTGCATTGGCATCCTTTTATTCTGTTACCATACAGGTGTTGTTCACGATAAATTTAAAAAAGAAGGAGTTAGAACAGAAGCGAAAATTTTAAGTAAGGAGAAAATTGGCGCATCGGGCACGGGAAATACTCGATTTCGCATGGTTGTCGAGTTTACAACTAAAAATGAAACTGTAACCGTTACAACTAAAAGATTTTTTACGCCTGAGGATTTAATAAAAATCATGAGGAACAACACTGTTGTGCTTTACTATCTCCCTCAGGATCCTCAACAAGTACTTCTTATGCCGGGCGAAATGGAATAAGTTAACTGGCTTTTTTTGAGCGGTGCGTGACTGGTTATACTATCGGGTTGCATTTCAAAAAAAATTCAAAGCGTTAATAACAACTATACGGCATGATAAAAAGGTCCAAATGGCAATTTCTTATTTTGTTACTTATCCCTTGCTGGTTGTCTTTTTTGGTATGTTTGTTTTCTTCGTCTATAACATCATCATGGCTGGTAGAGGGTCGGTTAAAATTGACCCGACTGATGCGGGGCAGGCGCAGGGCGAGATTGTTAACATTCGTAGTTCCAGTGGCGAGAATTCCGCTTTTATCAATGTGAACATTCAGGTGCGGTTTATTACCGCTGATCATAAAATCGTTAACACTGAAGGGAAGGCGGTTATTGATGCGGTTAAGGTTACAGAATATCAAAAAGGAACAAAGGTGCCTCTGACTTACTCAAAGAAAGAACCTAAGAAAATAAAGATTAATATCCCATCCTCACTGGATAAATAATTCTCTATAAATAAAGATGACTATTTCTGATAAGCCTTGAATTTTAAGCAATTAACTTTTCATTACGCATTTTTAAAACCGCCAACAAAAAAATAATGAGCATCTCTTACTCTTCCGGTCCCATTAATGGTTTTCGATATGGATATTTTGCATAATGAGGTAATTCCCGTGGAGGCTCTTCTTGTTATCGCACTTGTTGGTGGGTTCGTTTTATATATAGGCAGGCAATGTTATTTAGCGTATCAGACAGATCAGCACGGCAGGCTGCTTAATGCGAAGATTTTGAGCATGCGCGCTACCGGTTCGAATAACGGCAGCAGCACCAACGTTGTCTATGAACTGGCGGTGGATTTCGACGGTGTCCAGCGAATAATCAAAGGTACGGATGCCGTTAATACTTTCTGCTCTTATCAGTTAGAGCCCGGCAAAGAAATACAAATAAAGTATCTCGACGATAAAAATATCTTATTTCAGTACCGAAAATAGTGCATCAGGAATACCGTAATGGAGCTTGAATATTACTCGAAATATTTTATGTATGGCGGTATTGCAGTGTCCGTCATAGCCACTCTGTTTTTTTATTTTCTGTCCAGAATGGAGAGTAAGAAAAAAGCAGATATTGGTATCTTTCTGACTTGCCATCTTTGGCCGGGAGATATTGCCGAAAGCAAAATTATTTCCTGCAAAATCACAGACGATCGGTTTGGTAATGACTTCTTTTATGATATTCGCTTTCACCTGCCGGGTGATAATAAACTCTACACTGCTAAAACACTGGTGAATATTTCTCAGATGCCATTGATTCGTCCAGGACTGCGGATGAAAGTGAAGAAAGGAAACGAGGGCCGTTTAGCGGTCATTAAAATCGAGTTCTAGCGAAATAAGGCACTGCCAGTAATGATGGAATTAATTGCTAAATACTCAACGCTCTTTTCATGGTGTGTATTGGCCCTTTTTCTTTATCTCACCGTTAAAGGCCTGCGCGAACCAACCGGCAACGCAAAACTCATTAAAGATTGTGCTACGCAGCGTGACTGGTATAGCCCGGAAAAAGAGGCCGTACTTGAATCATGGTCACCGCTGAAATCCACCCGCAAAGGGGAATATTTTGTTTTCCATTTCACCATAGTTATCGACCGGCAAACACAACATAAAAAAGCAGCGGCGCTGGTGAAAACAAAAGAGATTGATCGATTAAAACAAGGCCTCAAGCTGCGGGTGAAATATCAGGGGTTAGCGGCGAAAAGAATTGCAGTCGCTGACATGATTTTCGATGAAGTTATAAATCAATCACCAGATGTGTCTGGCGCTTCTGTCTAATATATTGTCAGTGTTTATTCCACACATAATTTTATTCATCGTAAGGCGGTCTTTCCTGACGTTAAAAAAACGCCGACGATACGCTTAATCTTCCAAAGGATGTTATATGAAGATTATTAAACCGCTGCGGCTGAGCGTGCTTAATCGCCCATTTCGCCTGCAGGGGCAAAATCACCTGGGTGTTTCTGTACTCGCGCTGCTGGATATGAGCGCACAACCAAAATTACGTCCTGAAGTCGAGTTGTGGCAACTGGCCGCCAGCGAGTTGCAAACCAGCGGCGGCGTGCTGGATATGGCAATGCCGAAAGCGCGCGCCGAATTCCTCGCTACCGGCTTCGCTTACTCGCACCATCATCAGGATAAAACCGCTTGTGCGGTACGCATTGAAATCGGCGAACTCAGTAAAACGCTGGCCGTCACTGGTGATCGCTACTGGGCCGGTTCACGCCCGACCGCCGCCAAACCTTTTGAACAGATGCGTCTCGACTGGAGCCGCGCTTTCGGTGGTGAAGGTTTTGAGGAAAACCCGCACGGTATCGGTGCGGTAGAAGAAAACCATAACGGCACCCGGTTCCGTCGCCTGCCAAATATTGAACTCTTAAATCAGCGTGTCACGTCTCCGCGCGCAAAACCTGAACCAGCCTGTTTCGGCCCGCTGGATCTTCTCTGGCCTCGCCGCTTTCGCCGGATGGGCAAAAACTACGATGCTCGCTGGTTACAGCATGATTTCCCCGGCTTCGCGCCCGATATCGACTGGCGGGTATTTAACGCCGCCAGTCCCGATCAGTGGTGGGAAGATCGAGATGCGCTACCGCCGCAGGCCGCATGGCGCATCTGGAATATGCACCCGGAGCAGCATTTGCAGGAAGGAACACTGCCGCCGTGGCAGGCGCGATGCTTTATGCAGCGCCAGCGCGGCGATGAGATCCTGTTTGAAGAGATAGCGCTGCGCGCCACCACGGTGTGGTTTTTTCCGCACCTTGAGCAGATGGTGCTTATCTGGCAGGGTAATCAGCGTATTAATGAAGACGATGCCGCAGACGTTTTGCAACTGATGCCCGCGCTGGAAAAAATCGGTGCTGCCCGCTCGGTCAACCACTATCGCAAAGTGCTCCATCAGCGGCTGGATAAAGAGAAAGGTGCGCTGTTTGCGTTCCGTGAAAAAGATCTGCTACCTGAAGATGTTATTGGCCCGTGGATCGACAGCGAGGTGCAGGAAAACCACAGCCCGATGCGCGATAACCAGCAAAACCGCGCCATGCAGCTGCGTGAGCAGCATCGCGCGCGGCTGGAAGCACAGGGCGCGGACACCGCCGATCTGCTCCAGGAGATGGAGGAACCCGCGCTTCCAAAACTGGAGGATTTGCCTGAGTTTATCGAAGAGATGGAGCGCAAAGCCCAACACATGCAGGCGCAGGCCGAAACACGCAAAGCAGAGATGGAGGCGCGTTTCCCGCAGATGAATGCGCAGGAAAATCAGCCGCGCGGGCCTGAGTCGATGATGCGCATCCAGGATTTACTGGAGCGCAACGCCGACAGCATGAGTGAGAAAAAGCTAAAGCAGAGCCGGGAAGCGCTGCACAAACTCTATCTGATGTCTGCCGCCGAACAACCGCCTGCCATCAAACTGACTGGCGATATCGCGCTGATTATTCGCCAGCGTGCCGAAAGGACGATGGCGCAGGGCGGGGATTTCAGCGGGCTGGATTTGACTGGCGCGGATTTCTCCGGCATGGATTTGCGCGGAGCCAATTTCCGTAATGCGCTACTTGAGTGTGCCAACCTCAGTCAGTGCCAGCTTGATGGCGCTGATTTCAGCCACGCGATGCTGGCACGTACGGATTTACAGGGCGCTTCGTTTCGTGAATGCAACTTCACCGAAGCAAGCCTCGCGCTGGCGCAATGCCGTCAGACGAATTTCACCGGCGCGCAGTTTAAAGAATCTGAAATGACCGATGCGTTGTTTGACGCGTGTGATTTCAGCTATGCGCGGCTGGAAAACCTGCTGCTGCGTAAAACCGGCTTTAGCCAGTGCATATTCCGTCACGCGACGCTGGATAATTGTGTGTTTATGGAACTTACGCTGCCGCAACCTGACTTCAGCGCGGCAAAAATGAATAAAAGCAGTTTTATCCAGTGTGAACTGCAAAGCGCCTCTTTTGCCGGAGCGTACCTGGACGGCTGTTCCTGGGTAGAGAGTCGGCTGGAGCGAGCCCTGTTTCGTGACGCCACGCTTATCACCTGTGCGGTGGCATCCGGAGGCACGTTGGGCGGTGCAGATTTCAGCGGCGCGCAGCTTAAGCAGAGTAATTTACGCCAGGCGGTACTGACGGACGCTCATTTCGTTCGTGCGAAGCTGGATAACAGTGATCTCAGCGAGGCGCAATGCGAAGGGGCGGATTTTAGCGGCGCGACGCTAACCGGCAGCCTGTTTATGCGTACCGATTTTCGGCGTGTGCGTTTTACCTACGCCAATTTAATGGGTGCGATGATGCAAAAATGCCGTCTCGAAGGCGCCGATCTCAGTTTCAGTAATCTATTCCGCGCCGATCTTTCCCAGTCGATAGCGGACAGCGCCACGAAATTTGAGGGTGCCTATAGCAAACGCGTGAAAACCCTGCCGAAGCGCGACGGGGAGGTGATATGAGTCAGTTAAGTGCCGCCGAGCTGCAACACAAAGTGAAAAGCGGCGAGGCCATTATGGAACTCAACCTTGATGGCTGCGATCTGCGCGGATGTGATTTATCCGGCGGGATTTTTCAGGAGGTCTCTTTCGAAGGGGCCAACCTGCAAGGTTGCAATCTGCAGGAGAGCGTCTTTACCGAATGTCAGCTCGCAGGCGCCGTACTTGCTGCGGCACACCTCGAAGAGACCGTGTTTAACCAGTGCGATTTAGCCACGGCGAACTTCAGCAATTCATCGCTGCTGCGTTGCGTATTCAACGAATGTACATTGACCGGCTGCGACTTCTCGCAGTCAGCTTTTGACAGCACACAGTTCATGCGCAGCCCACTGAATAAAAGTCTTTTTACCGGTGCGCGTTTAGAACGTTCGACCCTGTTTGAGTGCCCGCTTGAAGGGGCGAAACTCAACCATTGCCATAACCTGCTGACCACATACTTCGGTATTGATCTGCGCGAAGCGGATCTCGGCGGGAGCCAGTTTGAACGGGCGGTGTTTTTTAACTGCGACCAGCGCGGCAAAAACTATGCGCAACATCAGTTCACCGGCTGCCAGTTTACCGACAACCAGCTTGATGGCGCTGATTTCACCGGGGCGCAACTCACCCAATGTAATTTTAAAGGCGCATCGCTCAAACAAGCGCGACTGAACAACGTTAACGCCTCGCAGGCGCTATTTATGCAGGCCGATTTGAGCGGCGCGCATGCCCACGGCAGCCTGTTCGATCAGGCGATTTTTGTCGGCGCGACATTACAGGAGGCCAGTTTTAAACAGAGCCGCTTTTTTCAGAGCATCCTGCAACACGTTGCGGCCCGGCAGGCCGATTTCACCCTGTGTGATTTTACCTATGCCGATTTCAGCGGCGCAGAGGTGTGCGAAGCCGATTTTCGCGGCGCGACTTTCTCACGCAGCCGTTTTCATCGCGCGCGGCAAGAGGGCGCGTGTTTTGCCGATCGCAAAGGCATTCTTGAGTACGACGAAGAGTTACTGGCGGCGGAGGCCTGGACCGCCGAACGCCACAGCCGAATTTACGGAGACCTGCAATGAACAACCTCAATCAACCTTTGGCTCTCGCCACGCTGCCCGGCGGGCAGTTTTCCGCACGTGTCACCCACTGTTTTGACGATGGCAGCCTGATGGTCGAATGTGACGGGCGCGGCTGGCACTGTCGCCGGGCAGTAAGCTGTGTGATTGCGCCGCAGGCGGGCGATACGGTGCTGATAAGCGCGGTCGATAACCAGATGTGGCTACTCGCGGTGCTGGAACGCGGTAACGCGGACGCCACCGAACTTAGCGTGCCGGGCGATTTGCGTATCACAAGCCAGGGCGCGTTAACCCTGAGCAGCGATGCGCTCAACGTCAGTGCGGCGAAAGGCGATTGCCATATCAGCGAGATGAACTACAGCGGCGACAAGATTTCCGCGTGGGTTACGCTTTCGCGCATTGTTGGCAAACGTGCGGAATCCGTCTGGCAGACAGTCACGCAGATGAGCCAGCACCTGTTTCGCACCACCCGCCAGACCGAGCATGTGCGCGCCGGGCAACTGGATATGAAAGTGGATGATTATCTGCGCATGCACGCACAAAACACGGTGCTCACCTCGAAAGCGATCACCAAAGTCGATTCTGAACAGATCCACATGGGGTAATTCGATGTTTGCAAACTGCCAGTTAATGGGTGTTGATCTCGCATTTCCGGATGTCTGCCTGACGCCGATGCCCGCACCAACGCCGATTCCGTACCCGGATATCGCGCTTGGGCCAACTGCGATACCGAACGCACTCAATATTCTGTTTATGGGCATGCCCGCGCACAATATGGCGACCATCACGCCACTGACCAATGGCGATAACCCTGGCGTGGCGACCGGCGTGGCTTCCGGCACGGTGATGGGGCCATCGCGTCACCTGACCGGCGCATTCACTGTGCTGCTAAAAGGCACACCGGCAACGCGCTTAACCAGCGTCAGTCTGCAAAACTCCACCAATGCCATCGGCATGCGCATTGTGCCAAGCCAGTTCAAAGTGTTAATGCTGGCACCGTAACGCACGCTCAGCTTTGAAGACAACGTAGGGGAGGGGCCGGTGTGGGTCCTGGCGGAGCGCAGCCAAACCTGTCCACTGCCGTTGGCGGGGATAATGCTTTTAGTAACGAGAAGAGCAAAAAATTTATGCCGTTTAGTGAAGGCGTGGTGGGGAAAAAGAGTTCGCCAAATGAGAAAATGTACAATGCCTATATATAAGGTAAGACGCCTGATTAAAATGCTTGTCATTACCCTGGCTTTATTCCCCTCGGTTGACTCATTTGCAGAAGGAAATAATATTAACGTTGAATCGTTATGGCGCTTCGCAACACAGCTTAAAAACACTGTCGGACAGGATGTAAATACACTTGATGCAATAATTCCTGAGCCGCTTGTTCGTGAAGATCCACATATTGCTGAACGATTAAAAGTTGCACCTTTCACTATTGCAGGTGGAGTACAAATCAGGAATATGAGAGTTCGCCTTGATCTGAATAATCCGGGTAAGATTTCTATTATTTCTTACAATCTGGCGAATGCCAATATTTCGTTAGAAGACGTCAGGAAAACCTACCCGCAATTAAAGCTAATTGACGTTCCGCATGGGCATTCTGATGAGGAAACTTTTTCCTGGATCACACCCATTGATGAAAAAGGGAACGGTATTGGGTTTGGTTTCCCCTATGCGCAACCCTCTTATTTAAAAAATATGACCCTCCGGAATTTTCAGGATTAACCTGTGCAATACACCCCAGGAAGGTTTCTTTTCGTTTTTTTGCCCGCAGGCAGGACACCAGTATGACCATCGCTTCGCGATGATGTGCTTTAGCATGTGTACCTTTATTATTTTATAGAATTATCAGGGGGAACCATGTCTGATGTTAATGTTATTCATAAAGAAAAAGGCGATTTCTTTATTTTGCAAAGCGACGGTAAATACCTCATTTGCATGATTTGGCCTTATAATAGTATGTGGGATGTGCAGAAGTGTTTTGTTTTGGATAACGATGAGATGAGTAAGTACGCGAACTTTCATGAAATGGTCTCATTAGCAAAAAATATGAGAGACAATTATGATAAATACAAACATCGTGAAATACCTGTTCCTGAATTTAAAGTGCGTTAAACAGGATGTGAAGTAAATTTATGCGAAATATTTTTTCTGGCAATGTGCGTTTGTCGATCTTTTTTGTTTGCGTGTTCTCTTTTTTCTCCTTTGGCGCTTCTGCGGTTATTAATATTAACCGTTTTGACAAGCTCGAAACCGTCGAAAATATCACCATGGATAAGCAGGTGCAGGCGTCGTTAAAAAATGTATTGGGAGCAGATTATGATGCGTTTATGGGGAATTTCGATGTGTATGGCGAACCGCGACACACTGCGGATGGCGGGTTTTTCGTTGAAGGCTGGCTGAAAGATCTCTATCTGGAAAATGCGTCTGCATTTGTAATTTACCCGGATGGCAGGCTTTCTGCCGCATGGGTGGTGCCAGAGGCATCGGTTGCACATTCTAAAAGCAATACGGGGGAAAAACGCATTCCTGAGGTTCTGCAACAATGGGTTAGCCGTTTTCAGAACGTGTCGTTTAACACGCCAGCGGTTAGTCAAACGGCTGAGACATTCGTTGATTTTTTTGAAACCGATAAATTCAAGATAAAGCTTGTTACGGCGTGTGGTAATGGCGTGAATTGTAACGAAGCGACGTATTACGGCGTGCGTAAAAAAGATCGTGCCGAAGTCACTCTGAAAGGTAGTGTGGTGCGTCAATACTGCGAGCAGGCAATCTGTCCGATTATCACCTACACCTTTAAAAATGACACCACGACGTATAGGTTGAGTAAAATTAATAACAGCTTAACCGTGATACAAAACAGTAAAATTCTCCTCGATGAAAAAGGTATCTGGAAAGAGCATCAGTAGATTCGCATTTCAGTGCCATCGTGCATTTCAAAGGTGTAAGTGATATTGCTGCGAAACAGAGAAGCATTGATGGCGTTATTTAGCGGAAGAAATGCAACCATCACGTTTTCGCTGTTGAATTAATACAATGAGACAATGCTCATGAATCTCTTAACCCGTGAAGAGGGCGAAGCGCTACTGTTTAAATTCCTTAGCAGAGCGCTCAAAAATCCGTCGGATATTGAAATGCTAATGGCAATGGCAAGGGAACATCCGACGACGATTCCCATGAAAGGAATTATCTACCAGTACGACATGATGGAAAAAAATGTGTTATCGAAAGCGGATCTCGACGACCTCTCGATACTGATGTTCTTTTACGGGCCTTAAGAATCAACTGATTTTCTGTAATGCTGATAAGGAACAGACGCACGTTATGCACAGTATTAATCCAACTCACCAGGGGCTTTATTTTGTCGTCGCGAGCTTTTTGTTCTCTTGTTGCGCCAGCGCTGCTTCGGCAACTGATTTTTCCGGGCAGTGGCACGGCAGTGAACGCAACGAATCCACATTAACGCTGAAATTATCCCAACTGAATAACAAGCTTACTGGATCGTATTGCTTTATTACTCAGCGCGGCAATCGCATCGATTGCCCGGATGAACAGCAGGATAACCTGCGCGGCGACGTTAAAAATAATACCGCCACCATTACGTTTGACTCGAGCTTTGGCGGTAAAAACGGCAAAGCCACACTGGTTGTTAATGGCGACAAACTGGCGTGGCATTTAACGCAGCCGCCTGAACACGGTGACTATTACGCCCCGGAAAATTACGCGCTGGTTAAAGAGGTTATTCACAATGGCGCGACCACGAAAATTATCCGCACTGATAGCTTTATGATTGCGATCCGCAATAATTGCGGCGCGTTCACCACACCTTGCGATGACCTGCTTTATACCGGTGCGCGAAACCGTGACCGCCAGCAGATTAGCCTGCGCGGAAAAACGCGCGTGGATGCTGCAAACTGCGTGGTTGGCGCAGAATTCCATAATGGCGATGTGCTTTACTTGGTCGATTACAACCCGCCGAAACTGGTGGTGACTCAGGCGGGTAAAACGCTTGTCAATCAGGCGGGTAGCTGGCTTAAATAACGGTTCTTTTGATGGGCTATGGAAAGGTTAATGCGACGAATATTCCCTCTTTTTGCGCTGCTGTTTGGTTTTTCTGCCCAGGCCGCGCAAGCGCCGCTGACGGAAAACGACTTCACCGTGAAAATCAATAAACAGGCTATCACCCTGGGGCAGGACTGGGATCGCAATCTGATGACGGCGCTGGGGAAACAAGCCAGTGAAGATTTTGTCGGAGAAGTGCCGTTTGGCGATGAAAACTATAAATTTTACCGCCACATTTTTGCGGGCTTTGATATCTACAGCGCCAATATCGACTGGCAGCAACGCGGCAAAAGTGTCGACAGTTACGTCATCGGGCAGATAACGCTGCATTCTTCCACATTGCATACCGCGCGTGGTGTAGCGCCCGGCGATGCGAAACAGCGTGTGATTGAACAGTATGGCGCGGGTGAAACCGATAACAGCGATGGCGAAGAGTGGATTATGTATTCACTGGCGCACAAAAATATCGCTTTCGATGTCACCGGCGGCAAAGTGCAGGTCATTAATATCAGCGTTGGGAATGACTGAACAGTCGATCTGAATGATCAACTTTCCGGCCAGGGTGACGACAATGAAAATCGACAAGCTCATTAAGAAACGCGTGATGCTGCACGATGGCGTGGAAACGCGATTTTTTAATCAACCTGTCGAGTTGCTTTGTCCGCGATGCCAGCAGCCAATTGTGCCGGATCTCTACCAGAGCGGGGATTTTGCCCGGCTGCCTGAGCACATTCAGGCCGCTGTGGCGGCAAGAATCAAAGCCATTACGTTCAATCCTGAGGCTTATACGCGTTACTCTGCGCCAGAGGGTTCGCTTCTTTGCTCTGCACATAGCTGTGAAGACGGGCAGGGGAAAACGCTGGTTGTCTTCAGTTATAAAGAGCAGCAGCCTGCCCGCTACATCGCCACACTTTATGCGCTGCTGGTGGTTAGCGACTTTCAATAAAGCGTGGCGCGAGGAGTTGCAGGAACTGAAGCGCGATAGTTCTGCCTTTCAGTTTCATGACGTCGAGTGGGGCATTATTCGCCTTAAGTTGCTTTACCGGGGCGAGTTTCTTTTCTTTCAGCTTAATGAACAGGCACTGATTTGCGAGGTTTCTGCGCGCTACGCCACGCTGGATAAAAAGAGCCTTAAACGCTGGGATGACGGCAGTGTCATTGGGGCTTGCGAACGTGAAGCGCTCGCGAAGATTATTGCGCGCTATTATCAGCTCTGCTGGAAAGATGATTTACGCATCAACTAACCAGGCGCTGATTTTTGGACAATAAAAAACCCCCGGTCGGACACTCCGCCGGGGGTTTTTCACATCTTACTTAACGCTGGTTACAACCGGCGCACTGTTTGTTCTGGATCTGCTGGAAGAAGTCGTTACCTTTGTCATCCACCAGAATGAACGCCGGGAAGTTCTCCACTTCAATTTTCCAGATCGCTTCCATACCCAGTTCCGGGTAAGCCACGCATTCGAGGCTCTTAATGCTCTGCTGCGCCAGGACGGCAGCCGGGCCACCGATACTCCCCAGATAGAAACCGCCGTGTTTGGCACAGGCATCGGTCACTTGCTGGCTGCGGTTGCCTTTTGCCAGCATGATCATGCTCGCGCCGTGCGATTGCAGCAGGTCAACGTAGGAGTCCATACGCCCTGCGGTGGTTGGGCCAAGCGAACCGGAAGCATAACCTTCAGGTGTTTTTGCCGGGCCGGCGTAGTAGATCGGGTGATCTTTCACGTACTGCGGCAACGCTTCGCCGTTATCAATCAGCTCTTTCAGCTTCGCGTGGGCAATATCGCGCGCCACAATAATCGTGCCGTTCAGCGAAACGCGGGTCGATACCGGGAACGCGGAAAGCTGCGCGAGGATCGCTTTCATCGGCTGGTTGAGGTCGATTTTCGCCACATCGCCTTCACCCTGCTGGCGCAGTTCTTCCGGAATATACTGCCCCGGATTGTGCTCCATTTTCTCGATCCAGATCCCTTCGCGGTTGATCTTCGCTTTGATGTTACGGTCGGCAGAGCAGGAGACGCCCATGCCGATAGGGCAGGAGGCACCGTGGCGCGGCAGGCGGATCACGCGGATATCGTGAGCAAAATATTTACCACCGAACTGTGCGCCGAGGCCGAGATCCTGCGCTTCCTGCATCAGTTCCTGTTCCAGTTGTACATCACGGAACGCCTGGCCATGCTCGTTACCTTCGGTCGGCAGACCATCGTAGTAGCGGGTTGATGCCAGTTTCACCGTTTTAAGCGTTGATTCAGCGGACGTACCGCCAATCACAAATGCGATATGGTATGGCGGGCAGGCTGCCGTGCCGAGGGTACGCATTTTCTCAACCAGATAGTTTTTCAACTTCGCTGGTGTAATCAGCGCTTTGGTTTCCTGATAGAGATAGGTTTTGTTGGCTGAACCGCCGCCTTTGGCGATGCACAGGAATTTATACTCGTCGCCGTCCACGCTATAGAGGTCGATCTGCGCGGGCAGGTTAGTACCGGTGTTGACCTCTTTATACATATCCAGCGGTGCATTCTGCGAATAACGCAGGTTGTCTTCGATGTAGGTGTTGTACACACCACGCGCCAGCGCGGCTTCGTCGCCACCGCCGGTCCACACGCGCTGACCTTTTTTACCCATAATGATTGCCGTGCCAGTGTCCTGACAGGTCGGTAACACGCCTTTGGCGGCGATTTCGGAGTTACGCAGGAATTGCAGAGCAACGTATTTGTCGTTTTCGCTCGCTTGCGGGTCATGCAGAATGGCGGCAACTTGCTGCTGGTGGGAAGGGCGCAGCATAAATGAGGCGTCATGGAACGCGCGTTGCGCCAGCAGCGTGAGTGCTTCCGGCTCGACTTTCAGTACTTGCTGGCCGTCGAAGTCGGCAACAGAGACATATTCACGGCTCAGTAGGTAATATTCCGTATTGTCTTTCGCCAGCGGGAACGGGTCCTGATAAACAAAGGGTTTGTTCGACATAGCTCTTTACTCCATAAAAATAAAACCGCCGGGAAAACCCGGCGGTTACGAATCAGAACATCATGGTGATCCACGGATAACCAATCAACAGCAGGGCGGCCAGGAAGATAGCACCGAAGATGGTGCCCAGACGCCAGTAATCTTTGGTCGGCAGGTAGCCGCTACCGTAGTAAATCGGGCTTGGGCCAGTACCGTACGGGGTGATGATGCCCATCACGCCGAGCGAGGTACACAGAACCAGAACCACCACTTCCATATTGATGCCAGGAATTGTCGCGGCGATGGTCAGCATCGCAGGCAGCAGCGCCGTGGTGTGCGCGGTGGTGCTGGCGAACAAATAGTGCAGCAGGTAGAACGCCAGCAGCAGGGCGATGGTCGCCATCCCCGGAGAGATACCGCTCATCAGCAGGCCGCCTTCTTTACCCAACCAGGCAATAAAGCCAGTGGTGGAGAGACCATCTGCGAGGGCAACTAACGTGGCGAACCAGACGAAGGTGTTCCAGGCCGGTTTGTTGCTGGTAATGTCGTTCCAGGTTAACACGCCGGTCCACAGCATCAGCACGACCACCAGCAGAGCAGCAAGTGCAGGCTCAATAAAGTCGGCGGCGAAGATCCACATCAGCAGCGCACAGCAGACAAACACCAGCAGCAGGATTTCATTGCGCGACATTCTGCCCAGTTTTTCCAGCTCACGGCTTGCCCACAGCGGCACTTCGTCATTGATTTTGACTTCTGGCGGGTAGAACCAGTAAGCCAGCAGCGGCATGGTCAGAATCAACAGCACGCCGAGCGGCAGGAAGGCGATAAACCAACTGCCCCACGAGATGTTAATGCCAACGGTGCTTTTCACCAGCGCCAGCGCCAGCAGGTTCGGTGCCAGTGCGGAAAGGAACATTGAACTGGTGATACAGGCTGCGGTAATCGCCACCCACATCAGGTAAGAACCGATGCGGCGCGCGCTGGGATCGTTCGGTTTAGAACCGTACAGCGGCGGCAGGTTAGCGATAATCGGGTAGATTGTCCCGCCGCTGCGCGCGGTGTTTGACGGTGTAAACGGTGCCAGCAACAGATCGGCGAAGGTAATGGCGTAGCCGAGCGTCAGGCTGCGGCGGCCAAGATATTTCACCAGAATCAGCGCCAGGCGGCGACCAAATTGTGTTTTATCGTAACCGGCGGCAAACATAAACGCGCCGAAGATAAGCCACACTGTCGAGTTACCGAAACCGCTCACCGCCCATTTAAAGGACTGGCCAGCCAGCTTGAATTTCGGGTCGGCGAGTTGTTCAGGGCTGAACAGCAGCCACTGGCTACACAGCGCGATAACCACCACGCCAGTCAGACCGATAACCGCACCCGGTAGGGGTTCGAAGATCAGTCCGACAATCACGCCAACGAAAATGGCGAAGTAGTGCCAGGCAAACGGCGGTAAACCTTCCGGCACTGGGACAAACAGCAGAAGCACTGCCACGATAATCGGCAACGCCATCATTAACAGGCGGTTTTTCTTTCCGGCTTTTGCACTGGCTGCAGGAGCAGACGGTGGGGTTGTTGTTTTCTCTGTCATAGTGAGCATCTACAAGTAGTTAAAAATTCGGTCATGCGCGGAAAGTGAATCTCTGATTATTTTAGTTTCAAAAGTTACTTTAATTTTTTATTGAGACTTTTCACATTCAGGCATGTGCTGTTTAACGCAAATTTAATCGCATTAAATAAAAATCTGAGCGTGTTTATATATTGCTCCTCCATTGGCAAATACACTTGATTGAGATCAAGAAAACGAAACGAACGACACTTTTTTTAATAAAATGAATACCCACAGAGTATTATGTGGTTAATTTCACAAAATTGCCGTAAATGTTAATAAATGGTGCTGATAATTACTCTCATTAAGAGGTGTTTTTCTTTCAACTATATGAAATTTATGATTTTTAATATTTACATAAAGCTGGAAAGGAAAAGTGTGAAGTAATCGCAATGTTACCGGTAATTAATGTCATGTGAACGCGATATATAAAAAATATAATACGCTGGAGGTAGCTCTGTTATTAGGGTGGTTAAATAGTTTTATAACTAACGTAATTAATTTGGTAATTAAAATTCACGGTATATTAAATACACGACAGCAGGATTAAAAAACATAACGAAAAATAAATCCGTCACCGAATTCAAAGTTTTTAATTTTTAGATTTGGAGTTTAATTATGACCAGCAACGAACGCATCCTCAGCCCGTTTACCTTGCCAAATGGCGCAGAACTGAAAAACCGTTTGTTAATGGCGCCAATGACCACCTGCACAGGTTATTTTGACGGCACTGTCAGCAGTGAACTGGTGGAATATTATCGCGCCCGCGCCGGAAGTATCGGCACTATTATTGTTGAATGCTGTTTTGTCGATGATCTTGGCCTGGCATTCCCTGGTGCTATTGGTATTGATAACGATGAGAAAATCGCTGGCCTGGCGAAAATTGCCGCAGCGATTAAAGCCGAAGGCTCAAAAGCGATTTTGCAGATTTACCACGGCGGCCGCATGGTCGAACCGAAGTTGATTGGCGGCCGTACTCCGGTTGGCCCGAGTGCTATTGCCGCACCGCGTGATGGTGCGGCAACCCCGGTTGCCCTGACCACGGCAGAAGTGGAAGGGATGATTGGTAAATTTGGTGAAGCTGTGCGCCGCGCGATTCAGGCCGGGTTTGACGGTGTCGAAATTCACGGGGCCAATACCTATCTTATTCAGCAATTTTTCTCGCCAAACTCCAACCAGCGCGATGATGAGTGGGGCGGCAGCCGCGACAACCGCGCGAAGTTCCCGCTGGCCGTACTGGACATCACCCATAAAATGGCGCGTCAGTACGCCGACGATGCCTTTATTATCGGCTACCGTTTCTCGCCGGAAGAGCTGGAAGTGCCCGGCATCCGTTTCGACGACACCATGTTCCTGCTGGAAAAACTGGCGGCACGCGGTGTTGATTATCTGCACTTCTCTGTCGGTGCGGCACTGCGTTCTTCCATTAATGACACCAGCGACCCGACGCCGCTGATTGATAAATATTGCGCCATGCGTTCTGCAACGCTGGCGCAGATCCCGGTGATGGGTGTTGGCGGTATCGTTAACGCCGCCGACGCGGAGCAGGGCCTGGATCACGGTTATGATCTGATGGCAGTAGGCCGCGCGTGCATCGCGTATCCGGACTGGACAGCGCGTATTGCTAACGGCGAAAACCTGGAGCTGTTTATCGACAGCACCCAGCGTGAAGCGCTGAATATCCCGGAACCGCTGTGGCGTTTCTCGCTGGTCGAGGCGATGATCCGCGACATGAGCATGGGCGCATCGAAATTTAAGCCAGGTCTTTTTGCTGAAACGGTTCAGGACGATGCAAACGAACTGGTTATCAACGTCAGCCTCGACACCGATCGCATCGTCGATATTGAACTCGCCTCAAGTGCCGTTGATAGCGTTGAATTCACCAGCAGCTTTGAAGAGATCCGTGGCCGCATCCTGACGGCGAACAGCCCGCACGTTGACGCGATTTCTGGCGCAACCAGCCAGAGCGAAGCGGTGAAAAAAGCGGTATCGAAGGCGCTGGTGAAATCCAGCAAAGCGCTGGCGGCAGAAGAGGGCAATGATGCCCAGGAGCCAAAACGCTATGACGTGGTGGTTGTCGGTAGCGGCGGCGCAGGTCTGGCGGCGGCAATTCAGGCGCACGACGAAGGCGCGAGCGTACTGATTGTCGAAAAAATGCCGACTCTCGGCGGTAACACCATTAAAGCCTCTGCGGGCATGAACGCGGCAGAAACCCGCTTCCAGCGCGTGAAAGGCATTCAGGACAGCAAAGAGCTGTTCTACGCAGAAACCCTGAAAGGCGGCGGTAACAAAAACAACCCGGCGCTGCTGCGCCGCTTTGTGGAAAATGCGCCAGAAGCCATCGAATGGCTGGCACGTCGCGGCATTATGCTTAACGACATCACCACTACAGGCGGGATGAGCATTGACCGTACGCACCGTCCGCGCGACGGATCGGCAGTCGGTGGCTACCTGATTAGCGGCCTGGTGCGTAACGTTACCAAACGCGGCATTGATGTGATGCTGGATACTTCAGTCGACGACATTCTGTTCGAGCAAGGTGAAGTGCGCGGTGTGCGCCTGCTGACCGAAGAGCAGGAGAGCGTGATGGTTGAAGCGAAAAGCGTGATTGTGGCGACCGGTGGTTTCAGCGCCAACAGTGCCATGGTAGTGAAATACCGCCCGGATCTGGACGGTTTTGTCACCACCAACCATAAAGGCGCGACCGGCGGCGGTATTGCACTGCTGGAACGTATTGGCGCAGGCACTGTGGATATGGGTGAAATTCAGATTCACCCGACCGTTGAGCAGAATACGTCGTACCTGATTTCAGAATCGATTCGCGGCGGCGGTGCTATTCTCGTCAGCCAGCAGGGGAAACGCTTCTTTAACGAAATGTCGACCCGCGATAAAGTCTCGGCGGCAATCATCGCCCTGCCGGAACATTACGCTTACATCGTGTTTGATGAGCATGTCAGAGCGAAAAACAAAGCGGCAGACGAGTATATCGCGCGTGGTCTGGTCACCAGCGCCAGCTCGCCGCGCGAACTGGCGGATAAACTGGGTATCGATTACCACGCTTTCCTGGCGACACTTGAGCGCTACAACGGCTTTGTGGAAAAACAGCACGATGAAGACTTTGGTCGCACCACCGCGCTGCGTGCGCCGATCAACGAAGGTCCGTTCCACGCGATTCAGATTGCGCCGGGCGTGCACCACACCATGGGCGGGGTGACTATTAACACCGAAACCGAAGTGTTGAACACGGAAAACCAGGTGATTGCGGGTGCCTACGCTGCCGGTGAAGTGGTTGGCGGCCTGCATGGCGGCAACCGTATCGGCGGGAACGCCGTTGCCGATATCATTATCTTCGGCTCACTGGCGGGACACCAGGCGGCGATGCGCGCCAAACGCGGCTAACCGCGTGCTACACTTCAGGCCTGCCTCTGTGCAGGCCTGTTCAATTCAGCCCATAAGGAGAGTGCGATGTCCGATAACCGTGTCTGGAGCTACTCTGCAACCCTTATGGGCTCTCCCATTCTGCTGAAACTCTTTGCTAATAACGAAGCGCTCGCCGCCCGCGTTTTTGGCCTTATCAAACGTTACGAAGACCTTTTGACGGTCAACCGCGCCCATTCACAAGTGATGGATATTAATCATGCGGCGGGGCAGCATCCGGTGGCGGTCAGCCGCCCGGTGTATGAACTGATTAAATGCGCGAAAGCCGCCAGCATGGTGCAGGATAGCGCCTTTAACCTGGCGATTGGCCCGCTGGTGAAACTGTGGCGTATCGGTTTTAAAGGCGACCGCGTACCGCCAGCCGACGAGATAACCGCGCGGCTGCGCATTACCCATCCGCAGGATGTGGTGCTGAATGATACCGACGGCAGCGTGTTTCTCACCCAACCGGGGATGGAGATCGATCTTGGCGCGATTGCCAAAGGTTTTATCGCCGATCGGGTGCGCGATTACCTGCATCAGCAGGATGTACGCGACGGGTTGATTAACCTGGGGGGGAATGTTCAAACCCTGGGCACACCGCAAGGTAGCTGGTCAATCGGGCTGAAAAAGCCTTTCTCGTCCAGCGATGCGCTGGTGGGTTCGATTGACGTGGTGAACAAATCGGTGGTGACATCCGGCACCTACGAGCGCTATTTCGAACAGGATGGTAAACGCTGGCACCATATCCTTGATCCGCGCAGCGGTTACCCGCTGGATAACGAACTCGACAGCGTGACCATTATTTCCCGCGATTCACTCGATGGCGATATCTGGACCACGCTTATCTTCGGTCTCGGTGTGGAGAAAGGCTGTGCATTACTGAAACAGCGCGAGGATATTGAAGCGATTTTCGTCACCAAAAACCGCGACATTATCCTCTCATCACAGCGTCAATTCCGTTTTACGCCGTGCGATGACAGTTACCGGATTACTGACTGTACTGCTTAAGTAAGCTGTATTGATCGGCAATCAACTGGTAGCGATACACCGGGCGACCGGTTGCACCGTAGTGAATGGTGGTGTAGAGAATATTGATTTGGGCAAGCCAAATCAGATACTTACGGCACGACACGCGCGAAATATTCACGGCATTTGCCAGCTCATCGGTGGAAAACTCAATGCCCGGATGGGCGTCAATCCACTGGCAAATGGTGCGCAATGTCTGCGCGGTTAACCCTTTTGGCAGACGGCGCGTGTCTGCGGCTTCCGGCGCGCCACCGTGTAACAGGCGATCGACATCAGACTGCTCATAATAAGGGTGCGCACTCATCAGCTTGCGTTTTTCGCGCCACGACGTCAGGGCCTCTTCAAAGCGCGGGAACTGGAAAGGCTTGATCAGATAATCCACCACCCCATAGTGCAGCGAGGTCTGAATGGTCGCCGCATCGGCGGAGGAGGTGATCATAATGACATCAATCGCCCGACCGCTGGCGCGAATGGTCGGCAGCAGATCCAGCCCGCTGTCCTGCTGCATATAGACATCCAGCAGCACCAGATCGATATCCCGCTGCGGATCGTTAATCATCTCCTCGGCCTGGCGCAGCGTCGACGCCGTGCCGCAGCACTGAAAGCCGGCGATCTGCGCCACATACATGCGGTTCAGCTCGGCGACCATGGCATCATCGTCAACAATTAATACATTTATCACGCGTTCTTCCTTTCACTATCCCAGGGGAGATGGACAAAAAATTGGGTAAAGACACCGGGTTCAGACTCGACCGTGATCGTGCCGCCAAGTTCGGTGAGCTGCTGGCTGGCAAGAAACAGCCCAACGCCCCGGTTATCACCTTTCGTTGAGAATCCTTTACGGAAAATGGCATCGATATTGTCCGGCGCAATGCCCGGACCATCGTCGCTCACTTCACCTGTCAGCCAGCCATCCTGATAATGCAGCAGGATACCCACTTCGCCTTCCGGCTGACTACTCATGGCATCAAGCGCGTTTTCGATGAGATTCCCCAGCACCGTCACCAGCACGGTCACTTGCTTCTCATTGGGGTTATCCGGCACCAGGCTCTCATCCGCCAGCGTCAGCGTAAAACCGCGCTCTTTCGCCCGATTGATTTTGCCTAACAGAAAACCCGCCACCACCGGGGATTTAACCCGGTGCTGAATCGCGCCAATGTCGGTCTGATAATTCTGCGCGGTTTGCAGCACATACTCTTCAAGCTTGTCATAACTTTTCATGTTTAACAGGCCGAGAATAACATGCAACTTGTTCATAAATTCGTGGGAGGTGGTGCGCAACGCATCAACATAATTCACCATCCCGTCCAGCCGCTGAAGCAACTGGCTCACTTCGGTTTTATCGCGAAAGGTGCTAATTGCACCAATCACCACACCCTGGCTGCGTACCGGCACCGTGTTGCTGAGCAGCAGCAGACCGTTGCAACCAAGTTCACGGTCATGGGTTGGTTCCCCTGTTTCCAGCACTTCGAGCAGGTCGGCGAGCAGTGGTCCGTGCCCGGCTGAACCGTCCGGCGCATTGGTCAGCAACATCTGCCGTGCGGCATGGTTAAGCAACGTTACGCGCCCGTCAGCATCAACGGCAATTACGCCCTCTTTGAGCGACTGCAACATCGCCTGGCGCTGCTTGAATTGCGCTGAAATCTCGTGCGGTTCAAGGCCAAGTAAAATGCGTTTCAGCACACGCACCAGTTGCCAGGTGCCGAGCGAACCGACCAGCGCGCTAAACAGCAATGTCCACATCACCGCCCAGCGGCTGCGGCTGACTTGCTGATCGACTTTGCTCAGCGAGATACCAACGACAACCACACCAATTTGCTGGTTGTCTTCGTCATAGACCGGCGTAAAAACGCGTAATGCCGGCGCCAGCACGCCGCGGTTCACCGCGACATTCTCTTTGCCTTTCAGCGCCGGGTTAAGATCTTCGCCAATAAAGTGCTGCCCGATGATCCCGGCGTTCGGGTGCGAATAACGGATGCCCTGCATATTGGTGACAATGGCATACAGCAGATCGTTGCGTGCAGCGACCGCCTCCGTCAGCGGCTGGATCAGGTTGCTATCGGGCGGCAACAATAAGCCGTGCTTGATCTCCGGTGAATCAGCCAGCGTGCGCGCAACGGCTAACGCCGTCTCTTTTACGCCATCGCGCGTGGCATTACTGATTTGCCAGAACCACAGGGCAAAGGCCAGCAGCAGGACCGAACCGATGACGCTGCAGATCATTAGCGTGACGGTAGTACTGAGTTTCATAGGGCGTTTGCGTGGTTTTACCCGCTGCGCTAACTCTTTCATGCCAAACCCAATTATTCACAACCAGATATTTATTATCACCGAAGGCGTAAAAATCTTAAAGCGCCGTTAAGCGCACATAATGTGTTGCGTAGCCGGGAAGCGTGACCCCATTCGCAGGTAAGACGGACAAATAACCTTATAGTGAGTGTGGAACCATTCAGAAGGAGCAGGGTATGAGCAGTAAGCCAAACGGTTCAATAGTGGAACGTCGCAACCGCCGTACGACCGACATCGACCGGCTCGCCACGCTGGATATGCTGACACTCATCAATGAGGAAGATAAACATGTTGCTGAGGCGGTAAGTGCCTGTTTGCCAGATATCGCCCGGCTGGTGGATAACGCCAGTGCGACGCTGAATCGCGCTGGCAGAGTGGTAATAATTGGTGCGGGCGCTTCCGGGGTGGCGGCGGTGAACACCGCGCAAGATTTTGCCCCGGATTCGCGTCACGGCGTTATCGGCTTGATGGCGGGTGGCGTCCAGGCCAATGCGCAAGCGAGTGACGCGGCGGCGGCAAATTATGAACGCGGTGTCGCCGATTTACAGGCCATCAACTTCAGCCATGACGATATGCTGGTGGCACTGTCGGTGAGTGGGAAAACGCCGTGGACATGGGGCGCGCTGCGCCATGCCTGGTCGCTCGGCGCACGTATCGCACTGGTTTGTCGGGGCCACGATAGCGAAGCCGCGCAGTTAGCGGATATTGTGCTGGCACCGGACAGCGGCGCGGAAGTGGTGAGTGGCTTCAGCGAACCGAAAGCGCGCCTTGCCCAGCAGCAAATCCTCAATATGCTGGCAACCAGTCTTGCTATTCGCACCGGACGTGTTTACAGCAACCTGCGGGTGGATGTGCAGGCCAGCAATGTTCACTGGGCAGAGCGGCAAATCACATTAGTGATGGCGGCCACACAGTGCTCACGCGAGCAAGCGAAAAGTGCGCTGGAAAGCTGCGACCACCATTGCCGCACGGCGATTTTAATGTTGCTGACCGGCCTGGATGCCTGGCGTGCGCGCGATCTGTTGGCAGACAATCATGACCATTTGCGAATCGCCTTACAGGAGGCGAAAACGCATCTTGCTGATGTCTGAATAACAAAAAAAGCCCGTCAGCACTCGCTTGATGGGCTTTTTACTTTTTTTTATTAGTTTCCCAGGAGGCGTTTGATATTTCTCTGCTTTAAAATAAATTCCGCTGGGATTAATTCCACACAAAATATGTCACTGCTTTTTTTAATTTAAAAAAGCAGGTAAATAATATTTCCGCCGTTTAGCTAATTTGTGAATGATATTTTAAATTAACGTAAAAGTGCGTTAATATCTGTTTTCACAAATCACACCTGCTATGTAACCTTATAATTATGCCTGCAATGAAAAAGACAATTATCTCACTCAGCGCCGTTGCGTTGCTCGTGGGTTCAGTGACCAGCGCGTATGCACAAGAGACGCAAAAAACGGACTTCCTGTTGATTGGCGGCGGTATCATGAGCGCCTCTCTGGGCACCTGGCTGCAAGAGCTGCAGCCGGAGTGGAAACAAGTGATGGTGGAAAAACTCGATGGTGTGGCGCTTGAGTCTTCTAACGGCTGGAATAATGCCGGCACCGGTCACTCGGCAAATATGGAGCTGAACTACACACCGCAACGTCCGGACGGTTCTATTGATGTCAGCAAAGCGCTGGAAATTAATGAGCAGTTTATGATTTCCCGCCAGTTCTGGTCGGCACAGGTGAAGCGCGGTATTTTGAATAACCCGCACGCCTTTATTAATTCCACGCCGCACATGAGTTTCGTCTGGGGCGATAATGTTGATTATCTGGCAAAACGTTATGCCGCATTGCAGCAAACGACCTTATTCCAGGGAATGAAATTCTCTACCGACCATCAGCAAATTAAGCAGTGGGCGCCGCTGGTCATGGAAGGGCGCGACCCGAACCAAAAAGTCGCCGCCACCTGGACGCCGGTCGGTACCGATGTTAACTACGGTGAAATTACCCGTCAGTTGGTTGGTAGCCTGAAAAAAAGCAGTAACTTCTCCCTGCAAACGTCTTCAGAAGTGACCGATTTCAAACGCAATGCTGATAACTCCTGGCATGTCACCATCAAAGACGTGAACAGCGGTAATGAGCACGCCATTGATGCGAAATATGTCTTTATCGGTGCCGGTGGCGGCGCGCTCAAGTTGCTGCAAAAAACCGGCATCCCGGAAGCAGACAATTATGCGGGCTTCCCGGTCGGCGGTTCCTTCCTGATGACGGAAAACCCGGCGATCACCAGCCAGCATCAGCAAAAAGTGTATGGCCAGGCTTCCGTTGGCGCGCCGCCGATGTCGGTGCCGCATATTGATGCCCGTTTCATTGATGGCAAACGCGTAGTGCTGTTTGGACCGTTCGCGACCTTCTCTACTAAGTTCCTGAAAAACGGCTCCTTCTTCGACCTGCTGAGTACCACCACCACCAGCAACTTTATGCCGATGACCCACGTAGGGCTCGACAACTTCGACCTGGTGAAATACCTGATTGGCCAGGTCATGCTGAGCGATGAAGACCGCTTTGACGCGCTGAAAGAGTACTACCCGCAGGCGCGTAAAGAGGACTGGAAACTGATCCAGGCCGGCCAGCGCGTGCAGATCATCAAAAAAGATGAAGACAAAGGTGGCGTGCTGAAACTCGGCACCGAAGTGGTGGTCGATCAGCAGAAAACCATCTCTGCACTGCTTGGCGCATCGCCGGGCGCGTCTACCGCCGCACCAATCACCCTGAATGTACTGAAGAAGATGTTCCCGGAGCAGTTCAATTCGCCGCAGTGGCAGAGCAAAATCCGTGACATCGTGCCGAGCTACGGCCAGGAGATGAACGGTAATGTGGCGCTGACCCAGAAAGTGTGGGACGACACAGCCGCCACACTGCAACTGACGAAACCGCCAGTGATTCAGATGAACGATCAGAGTAACGCGCCTGCCGACAAACCGGCAGAGGCGAAAAGTGAAACTTCCCCGCAGCACGATATGGCGCTGTAAGAAAAAAGGGCGCACTGCGGTGCGCCTTTATTTTTCCTGTTCTTACTGCGCTTTCTTCAGTTCGATACGTTTGATCGGGCCAACAATCACCACAAAGCTGAAAATGGCAAGCAGCGCATGCAGCGCGACGAACACTAGCGCCCACTCAAAATGGCCGGTGGTTTTGACGATATAACCAATCACTACCGGTGAGATAATGCCGGCAACGTTGCCGCACAGGTTGAAGAACCCCCCGGCGACACCCGCCATCTCTTTCGGCGCGGTATCGGACATGACCGCCCAGCCCAGTGCGCCAATGCCTTTGCCAAGAAATGCCAGCGACATAAATAAAACGACCAGGTAAATCGAATCGACGTAGTTGCAGAACACCATCACCATCGACAGCAACATACCGAGCACGATCGGGGTTTTACGGGCAATCGACAGCGATTGGCTGATGCGCAAAATGCGATCGGAAATCACGCCGCCCAGTAACCCGCCGACAAATCCACAAATCGCCGGGATAGCGGCAATAAAACCGACGGTTTTAATATCCAGCCCTTTTTCCATCGCCAGATACAGCGGAAACCAGGTAATGAAAAAGAAGGTTAAAACGTTGATGCAATACTGACCAAGATAAACACCGAGTAGCATACGATTGGTGATTAACTGCTTAAATGCGGCAAAATCAAATGCCGGACCCGTGCGCACTTTACGTTGATCCATATCCACCAGCGCGCCACCGTTGCGAATATACTCAATTTCTTCGCTGTTAACGTGCGGATGATTTAACGGGTTGTGTACAATTCTTGCCGCAACAAAGGTAATAATGACTCCCAGCGTTCCCATAAAAATAAAAATGGATTGCCAGCCGTAATTAAGCGTTAACCAACCCATTATTGGCGCGAAAATAGCCGTGGCAAAATATTGCGCTGAATTAAAAATCGCGGCGGCGGTCGCGCGCTCTTTTGACGGAAACCACGCGGCGACAAAACGGCTATTGCCGGGCATCACCGGTGCTTCAAACAGACCTACCAGAAACAACAAAATGGTAAAGCAAATAATTGCGCCGAAACCGTGGAAGATCTCCACGCAGCCTTGCAGCAGTGTAAAGACTGACCACATGCACAAGCCGCACAGGTAGACTTTTTTCGACCCGAAACGGTCAAGTAACCAGCCGCCGGGAATTTGCGCCAGGCAGTAGGCCCAGGCGAAGGCGGAGAACACCCAACCCATTTGCCCAGGGTTGATACCGAGCGCGGTCGACATGTCTTTACCGGCAATCGCCAGTGTCGATCGATCGCCGACGCTCACCGCCGTAATTACAAAGAGGATAATAACGATATGCCATCTGACATTTGTTTTTTTCGCCTGCGCGGCGCCCTCAAGACTATTCACTTGACTCATGCGAAACCACCTTAAATTTGCAATAAAATCGAAATGTAAATAATGAATACATTCCTGTTCGGTGCTTCCGGAGTGAATTGATTATTAACATGAACGCCGCGTATTTATTTGCCTTTAGGAATCTGTATGTCGATGCATTAATTTCCCTGCTCATTATTCAATAAGCAAAAGATAGGATTATCCCCATAGCCAGGCAATGTGCATTTGCATAACAAAACGGACTTATTTTTCCGCGCTTTAGGTTGTCGTGGTTTTTGTTTGAAGCCGATCACAAAATTCAACAACACCGACGTCAATATTTCTGCGGAAAGGGCTTTTAATTTTTGCCAGGGAGAGGAATAACGAGGCGAGAGCGTGACGAGTCAGGGCAACTCGTCACGGATGTCGATTAAAGGTAGGTAGTAAACCACGCTATTTCAGCATGGCTGACGCGCGCAAAATGTTCGCCAGTGTAAACATCATAGTGGCGCGCGTTGCTTTCTTCGTATAACGCTTTGTTCTCAGCCGCGACGGCGGCGAACAGCGCCCGGCCATGCTCCGGCGGGTTGACGTTGTCCTGCCCGGCGACGACCACCAGCGAAGGGCAGGTGACCTCGCGCGCAAAGTGCGCCGGTTTGTAATTCAGCGTTTCCCGTACGGTAAGGAAGGGGATTTTGATATCCATTTCCGGGAATCGTGCGCGGTTTTCCTCAAAAAAGGCTTTCGACTCGCTGTCGCTGACCACGCGAGTAATGGCGACAAACATCTCTTTCCCGGTGGTGCGCTGTTTTTCCGCCATTTTATCCAGTGTGGCAATAAATGCGCTTTTCTCATCCGCGTCCATCTTGCCGGTAACCATCGCTTCTCCATCGGCAAACGCCAGTTGGCTGACGAGGCATTTAATGCCGCTATCCTGCGCCGCGGCGGCAAAAACATGACACCCGCCGAATGAGGTGCCCCAAAGTCCGACTCTGTTAGGATCAAGCCTTGGTTGCTGGCGCGCCCAGTCGACGACCGAGAGAATATCGGCAACTTGCATCGCGGGAACCAGCCGGCCACGTTCGCCGCCGCTGGCACCAAAGCCCCGATAATCGAAAGTGATCGTTGCAAAGCCCGCCTGGTTAAACGCGTCGGCGAAAACGGGCAGTAGGATTTTTTGGATGCCGCAGAAGCCGTGACACAAAATGACCACCGGCTGGTCTTTATTCGCTGCCTGCATGTGCAGCGTAACGGCGATGCCATTGGCGAGTTTATGCGTTGAAATATCCATATTATGTATATATCCCTTTGTGTTATTTGTTTGTAAAATCAATTCGTTAAGAATGGCGAGTTATCTTACTCGCTGGCTTGCCGTTTCTCCAGCCGCCGGTAAAGCGTGCTACGCGATATTCCCAGTTTTTTCGCGGCCAGGCTCATATTGCCTTGCGCTTCTTTAATCGCGCTCTGCTCATCCTTCGGCATTACCACAGTCACAGGCTGGCGCGGGGTTACTATCTCTGCCGGTAAATCCGCAAGCGTAATGCAATCGCCGTCTTCCGCCAGCGCCATCAATACCCGCAGTTGACTCAGTAACTGGCGCACATTTCCCGGCCACGGGCGACCCGCCAGCGTGGCGACCACCTCGTCACTCAGGGTGAGTCCACGGCTTGCCGCGCCCAGCTCCTGCCACAGTTTCTGGATAAACCCATCAACATTCTGCCATTCGCGCAACGGGGGAATGCGCAGATGAAACTCCTGAATTCGGTACAGCAGATCTTCGCGGAAGGTCCCGGCCTGCACTCGCATAGCCAGATCCTGATGGGTGGCACAAATCAGCGTGAAATTGACGTCATACACGCTGTTTGCGCCAAGCGGTGTCACTTTTTTCTCCTGCAACACGCGCAGCAGGCGGGTTTGCAGCGCCAGTGGCATATCACCAATTTCATCGAGAAATAACACACCGCCGTGGGCTTCCCGGCACTTACCGATATAGCCTTTCGGGCTTGCGCCCGTAAACGCGCCGGGGACATAGCCAAACAGTTCGGACTCAATCAAATGCTCCGGGAGCGCCGCACAGTTAATGGCGACGAAATTTCCCGTACGCCACTGGCTGCGGGCATATAACTCGCGTGCCAGATACTCTTTCCCGCTGCCGGTTTCGCCCGTCACACACAAGGCAATCCCGGCATTAACGATGCGCAGTGCTTTCTCTTTTTCCGCCGCCAGTTGATCCCGCGCAAATGCTGCACCGCGCCCGATATAGCGCCGTGCAGGCAGTGTCTGACGCGCGTAATAGCGCCGTGTATTGCTGGAGGCGAGGGTGGTTTCGCCCACTTGTAAACTGGCCTCGGGGAAGAGCGCTTGCAAAGAGAGCTCACCAAAGTGATGCGGGGTCAGCGAGAACTCGTCCATTGCCAGTTTGTTTGCGCCCAGCAGGGTTTGATCGGCGAAAATTAGCAACAATTCTTGTGCGCTGCCGAGCACCGACGGGTCATGATGCAGACTTAGCAGCCAGCGGTCGGCACCGAGCGCGCTGGTGGCCCATTCATGTTCTATTTGGCACACCGCGCGACGGATCAGCGCAGCGGCATCACGGCGCGGCGCCTGGGCGGGTGTCGAGAGATCTAACACGCCGGCAATTTGTCCGTCCGGTCGAAACACGGGAGCGGCGGAGCAAAATAATCCGGCATTACGGCTTAAGTAATGTTCGCCGCCGGAGACTTCACAATGGCGCTGCAGTGCCAGCGCGGTACCAATCGCGTTGGTGCCGCGCGCATGTTCGCCCCACAGGTTGCCGGGAGCCAGCGCATAGCGCTGCGCTTTTTGCAGAAAGTCACGGTTGCCGTGCGTTTCCAGCACCAGACCGGTGGCATCGGAAAGCACCATTATCGACGGATGACTGGCAAGCTCCGGGCGCAGCCGCGCCAGTAGCGGGGCGGCCAGATGATTGACCCAACCATTTTCCGCGCGGGCGTCTTTCAGCATGGATGTCGCAACCCAGGGCTGGGCATCATCATCTCGGGTCAACCCGTAGCTGAGGCTACGCTGCCAGGAATTTTCAAGCTGGCAGGGTAATCCGTCAGGAGCATGGGACAAAGCACGTGGCGGCATGTGACTCTCCGTTAAATGAGATGTTACAGTTGTGTAGCATAACGGTGTCCCGCATGTAGCGATGTGCGACACACTTCCCATACCGTACATGGCGCTTTTTTGTTTCATTTCATTCCAGTAAGCGTCTGCTTTTTAATTACCTCTTTGTTTTATCAGCATAAACATATCTGTACCGGGAAACCGTCCTCAATCTGGCATAAGAACTGCTTATGTCCTTATGTCCGCCACGGTGCGCGACGCCTCACCTGTACCGATAATAAAAGAGGAACATCTTATGAAATATGTCCACCCTGGCCTTGCTGGCGCGAAAGTCTCTTTTAAACAGCGTTATGGCAACTATATTGGCGGTGAATTTGTTGACCCGGTGGAAGGCCGTTGGTTTACCAACACCTCGCCGGTCACCGGACAGGTGATTGCCGAATTCCCGCGCTCAGACGCGGCGGATATTGAGAAGGCGCTGGACGCCGCGCATGCTGCGGCCGACGCCTGGGGAAAAACCAGCGTACAGGATCGCGCCAATGTGCTGCTGGCGATTGCCGACCGCATTGAAGCCAATCTGGAAGTGCTGGCATTAACAGAAACTTGGGATAACGGAAAACCGATCCGCGAAACGATGGGCGCGGACTTGCCGCTGGCCGTTGATCACTTCCGCTATTTCGCCGGCTGTATCCGCGCGCAGGAGGGCACTGCGGCAGAGATCGACAGCAATACGGTTGCCTACCATATCTATGAACCGTTGGGTGTGGTCGGGCAGATCATCCCGTGGAACTTCCCACTTCTGATGGCGGCATGGAAACTGGCACCGGCGCTGGCGGCGGGCAATTGCGTGGTGCTGAAACCGGCTGAACAGACGCCGCTTGGCATCTGTGTGTTGATGGAACTGATTGGCGATTTGCTGCCAAAAGGCGTGCTGAATGTGGTGCACGGTTTCGGCACTGAAGCCGGTGAACCGCTGGCGCGCAGCAAACGCATCGAAAAAATCGCCTTTACCGGCTCCACGCCGATTGGCCGCCACATCCTTTCCTGCGCAGCGGAAAACATCATTCCCAGCACCGTCGAACTGGGCGGGAAATCACCGAATATCTACTTTGAAGATGTGATGAACGGTGATGAAGGCTTTATTGATAAAGCGATAGAAGGCGTGGTGCTTGGGTTCTTCAACCAGGGCGAAGTCTGTACCTGCCCGTCGCGCGTGCTGGTGCAGGAGTCAATCTATCCGCAGTTCGTCGAAAAGGTCATTGCCCGCATGGAAAACATCCGTAAAGGCGACCCGTTTGACACCGACACCATGATCGGCGCGCAGGCCTCACAAGAGCAGTACGACAAAATCCTTTCATACATCTCGATTGCCCGCGACGAAGGCGGCGAAATCATTACCGGTGGTGCCCATGTTGAGCACGGCGACGGGTTGCAAAACGGTTTCTATATCCAGCCGACGTTGATTAAAGGCCATAACGGCATGCGCTGCTTCCAGGAAGAGATTTTTGGGCCGGTGCTGGGTATTACCACGTTTAAAGATGAAGCCGAAGCGCTGCGTATCGCCAACGACACCGAATTTGGCCTTGGCGCCGGGGTGTGGACACTGGATATCAACCGCGCATGGCGCATGGGGCGCGCCATTAAAGCGGGCCGCGTGTGGACAAACTGTTACCACCTCTATCCGGCACACGCGGCGTTTGGTGGTTACAAAAACTCGGGCGTCGGGCGTGAAACCCACAAACTGGCGCTGAGCCACTATCAGCAGATCAAAAACCTGCTGGTGAGTTACAGCGGTTCACCGCTGGGGCTGTATTAATTATCTACATCAGGATGAGGCGATAAGATGCAACTGAAAACCATGAAAGCCGCAGTGGTGAAGGCCTTTGGTCAACCGCTGGTGATTGAAGAGGTGATGGTGCCCGCCGTTGAACCGGGCAAAATCCTCGTCAAAATTGAAGCGACCGGCGTGTGCCACACAGATTTACACGCCGCCGATGGCGACTGGCCGATTAAACCGAACCCGCCGTTTATTCCTGGTCATGAAGGTGTCGGCCATGTGGTGGCGGTCGGACCGGGCGTGAAACACGTGAAAGAGGGCGATCGCGTCGGTGTGCCGTGGCTCTACTCGACGTGTGGTCACTGTGAACACTGCCTTGGCGGCTGGGAAACGCTGTGCCATTCGCAGCAAAACTCCGGTTATTCGGTGAATGGTACGTTTGCCGAATATTGCCTGGCCGATGCCAGCTATGTCGGGATTTTGCCGGACAACGTCGATTTTCACAGTATCGCGCCGATTCTCTGCGCCGGGGTGACAGTCTATAAAGGGCTGAAGATGACCGAAGCGCGCGCCGGAGAGTGGGTGGTGGTGTCGGGTATCGGCGGTCTGGGACACCTGGCGATTCAGTATGCGGTGGCGATGGGCATGAACGTGGCGGCGGTCGATATTGATGATGATAAGCTGGCGTTCGCCCGCCGCCTCGGGGCTTCGGTGGTGGTCAATGCGCGACAGGAAGATCCGGGTACGCGTTTCCATACCGAGTTTGGCGGTGCGCACGGTGTGCTGGTGACAGCGGTATCGCCAAAAGCATTCGAGCAGGCAACAACCATGATGCGCCGCGGCGGCACGATGGTGCTCAACGGCTTGCCGCCGGGGAAATTCGATCTGTCGATTTTTGACATGGTATTGGATGGCACCACGGTGCGCGGTTCGATTGTCGGTACGCGTAAAGATCTGCAGGAAGCGCTCGATTTCGCCGGGCGCAACAAAGTGCATGCGGAAATTGCTGTGGAGCCACTGGAGAACATCAACAGTATCTTTGAGCGGATGCGCGCCGGGAAAATTACCGGCAGGATCGTCGTCGATATGTCGAAGTAACGCAGTAAAACGGGGCAGCGATGCCCCGTTTTGTGTTTCAGGGCAGAGAATCCGCAAAATCTGCCAGTTGCTGGTTAAAACGGGCGGGCTCTTCAAGGAACGGGGCATGCCCCGAATGGTCAAACCATACCGCGCTAATCCGGGGATTCACGCTTCTGGCACGCGCCAGCGACGCCTGCGGATTCACCAGTTGGTCATGCTTGCCGTAGATAAAGCGTACCGGGATTGTCGCTTTTCCCAGCCCTTGCTCAAGCGCAACCTGCATTGACGGCACGGCGCGTTGCATCTCCCAGGAGGCCATCGCCGCATTGGCTTGCAGGCGCGCGAAGGTTACCTCGTCAGGCTGCTGGTAAAAACAGAGCCGCAGAAACTCGCGCTCGCCATCCAGGTGGGTGGTTAAATCCGCCGAGGTCATCGCCTTATACACGTGTGGATGCGCCGGAATCTGATCTGGCGTTAACTCCACCACGGCATCGACATACAGCGCGCCGGAAAGGGCCTTATCACCGATGTTTGCCAGATAATGACTGATCACCGCACCGCCGAGCGACCAGCCGACCAGCAGCGGTTTTTTTGCATGGCTTGCGTCAATGACGGCGGCGACATCCTCCGCCCAGCGGCTTCCCTCGCGGTAGGCCTCTGCCTGCGTCGGTTTTGCCGACAGACCATGGCCGCGCAAATCAAAACTGATTAACCGAAAACGTTGTAAGGCCGGGTCCTGACGCTGTTTTTCCCAATTAAGGTGACTGCCTAATAACCCGTGAATAAAGATAATTGGTTTACCTTGCGGCGAGCCGGACTCTTGCACCGCCAGTACCACTCCGTCCGCCGAGGTCACGGTGTACTGCTTGTCGCTGGCAAACAGCGAGGCGGAAAAGCTGAACAACAAAATGGCCAGGTAACGGCCAGGGGATAACAGCATAAAATGTTCCTCCAGATGAATGTACACAGCTATCCTCAACCCTGACACTGGTGTCAGAGTCAAGCCATTTACCGGGAGGAAGAGGATGTTGACAATTGGCGAGCTTGCCCGACAGACGGGCATCAGCGTGCGTTCAATCCGCCATTATGATCGCCACGGTCTGCTGTGCAGCACGCGTGCCTGCAACGGTTATCGCTACTTTCCCCCGCAGGCGCTCGGGCAGGTGAGGCAAATCCAACAGTTAATCGCGACGGGTTTTAGCATTGCTGAAATTGCCGCCTTTCCTGCCTGTATGCGCAATGAAGAAGGGGCGACAATGTGCCCGCAAACGCGCGCGTTGCAGCGTAAACGGCTGGCGACGATTGAGGCGCAAATCGCTACCCTTGAACACCGCCGCGCACAACTGGTTACCGCTTTGGCTAATACAGAACAAAAAACGACGCCTTAGGCGTCGTCGTATTGCGAAGGGTGGCGCGGCAGCTGTTACAAACCGCGTTTGGCCATCAGGCTCGCCAGTTCAACCTCAAAACCTCAACCGCACATGGCGTATGGAGCGCGGCATTAAAGCGGGTCGTGCGTGTGCGGACACACTGTTAATATAATACCTCAACCGGGCACATGCGCATTTGGCTGTTACCAAAACTCGGGCTTCTGGCGTGAAACCTAAAAACTGGCCCTGAGACACTATCAGCAGTTCAAAAACCGGCAGGTGAGTTATAGCGTTTCGTCGCAGGGTCTGTATTAATTATCAACACCAGGAAGAGGCCATATCGGTATTCTGATATGGCCTTATTACCGCTTTATATATGTTGAATAAGGCTTGCTACAAAAGGTTCCAGAGTGAAATTTTTCGCCGGAATCTTCCAGTTAATTCGACCACGAATGATCAAAACCAGTTACGACAAATTGCCCCATTCGTTGGATGGAAACGCGTTTTTCATTTAACAATTGTAACTCATTGATGGTTAATCGTTGTTTTTTATTCTTAAATATATTCTGTTTGATTTTATCCCAGTTATTCATAAATCCAGGCAACAATAAGGGAATATGCTCATAGAGGGCTTTGGTAAAGACATCAGGTCCAGCAAGTTTTAATACATTCGTTTCTCCGCTTTGGTAATTTTCAACAGCAAGTTCAAGCGTCTTATTTATAACAGGATGCATTGCTGTTACTGCTATTGGGGTATTCGGCACGGCACTCTCTTTTGAACCATTTTTGGACGCAATATACTCATGTTTAGTACCGATCCCTGCCGGAAAAGAAAGTTTTCCATAAGGATCCCGTTGTGTATCATCAATATCCTTATAAATGCCTCCTTCATGTTTAAGCAAGAATAGACGTAACAGATCGCTCGCCTGCGCATATTTTTTTTGCGAGACCGTATTCTCATAATGTTTGAATGCTGGATGTTCGCTTATTTTTTGAAATGACGGGAGAGAGTGTAAATCGGTTATTGTAATGTTGCTGCCAGAGAGTGCGTTAATTAAATGGTCTCTTGCCGATTCATATCCTTTAATTCCACTATCATAAATCACCCTTGTTTCATAATCCGGATTTTTACTGGCAGTTTCGCGGGTTAAATTAATATTTTCATCGGAGATGTTTTTTGTTCCAATCCATATCATATGAATAATTTGTGGTATATCGGCGGATTTTAATCCTGCAAGGTGCTCCTGGAGCATATTTTCAAAACGTTGTTTGGCGGAGGGGCCAAAACAGGAAAGCGTGGGGAGCTTACCGCTCTCATCATGATACGATGTCGGGTTATTCCGGTTCATCCTGAACAGGTTGAGTCCATCCACCGCACCTGCCGGGTCAGCACTCAACCACCGCCCCGCCCACGGCTGGTAATAGCGATATCCATAATAATAAAGCCCCGTCGCGTCCTGTTCTTTTCCGGAATAACGGAGGATTTTGTAATCCGCTTCCAGCTGGCTGCGCGCGGCAAACAGCGCTGTGCCACCATACGGGTAATACTCCTCCTGGCTGATAAGTTCGCCACTACCGTCCACTTCCAGCGCGCTGCTGCCGGTGAGGTTGTCGTAGCTGTAACGAATCGGGTCATTAGCAATTCCGGCAGGCTGACCGCTTTCCCAGTGCAGGACCCGCACCTGCGCGCGACCGGCTTCTCCGACGGTTATCACCTGGAGAGTTTCCGCGCTGCTGCTGCGCAGTTCCAGACCCGGCAGGTAAATCACCCGTTTTGTCTGCGTGCTGTTGCCGGTCAGTTGTGAGGTGATTTTCAGTATGCGCTGGCTGGTGGCATCGTAGCGGTAGCGTTCGCTGTCGTCGGGTTCGCCATCGCGCATCACTGGAGTGACTTTCTGCAGTTCCTGGCGCGCCGTCCATACCAGTGACTGCCCCGGCAGCAGCTGTTTCTGCTGACCGCCGGCGGTGAACAGCGCCTCCACATCCACCGGGTTTTCGGTGAGCGTACTGAGCACCGCGCGGTTGCTGCGGTCGGAGACGGTGATGCTGGTGGTGTAGTTATTACCGGACGCGGGTGCGCTGTGCTGAATTTTCGTCAGATTACCGGCGTTGTCGTAGGTATAAGTGCGGGAGTAGTTCGTGTAAGTGGCGTTATCGAAGGAGGTGAAATCAGGCCGGCTGCTGTTCTGCTGCACCGCATTGGCCATTTCGCGCCCGGTGGCGCTGACCAGCTGGTACAGGCTGTCGTAGGCGTAGGTGTTTTCGGGAACCACTTGCTGATTGCGCCAGAAACGCGTCTCCTCGGCATCGTTGGTGATAACCAGCACGTTGCCCACCGGGTCGTACTCGTAGCGCAAATCCTGCAGCACTTTTGTCGTTGTCGCGCGTTCGGTTTTAATACCCACCAGCCGCTGGGTTTCGGCTTCATATGAATACGTGGTCACCACGCCGTTACCGTGCTCCTCGCGCAGTTTCTGCCCGGCGGCGGAATACGTCAGGGATTTGACTATGACCTGCTCTGAACCGCCCTTCACCGTAAGCCAACTACCCTTCAGCAGACCCGCCACGTCATACGCGACGCGCTGGGTATTGCCTTTCGCATCAAGCGTGATCAGGACATTTCCGGCAGCGTCCACTGTGCTCAGCGTGGTGTAAGTTTCACCCGCCAGCAGGTCATTCCACGCCGAGGCGTCCGCGCCCTGCCAGTCGGCCAGTACATCATCCGGCAGCAACTGGCGGGTGACAGAAAGTGGTACGCCGCTCAGCGAAACGCTGCCCGTCGAAAGCAGTCCTGCCGGGTCGTAATGGCTGACCAGTTGACCGGCGAGATTGTGGCTCTGTTCATCCGCCGACGCGCTGCCCCAGATAAACCGCTCGGTGATGCGCGCGCTGTCGCCGGCAACCTGTTCGGTAATACCGAGCAGCCGCCCCGGCAGCCCTGCCTCTTCATACTGAAAAGTGCGGGTGACTGTGGCGCTGCGGTCATTACCGGTGCCGATATTGCTGACCTGCAAAAAAGCCCGCCCTGACGCGTCATTCAGGGCAACGGATGTGCCGGCATCGGCACTCTGTGTGCGCAGCGGCGTACCGTTCAGGTCGTGGAGGTAACTGAAATTTGCCAGCCCGGCGGCATACAGACGCGGGTCGGCGCTTTGAGACGGCAAACCACGCGCGTCGAACCGATGGCGAGTGATGCGCTCGTCGGTGGTGTCCGGGAAGTCGGGGTGGCGGTGCCAGGCGATATTGCGTATAACGCGTCCCCGGTTGTCAAAAGCGGTGACCGAAGGGGTCTTGCTGAACAACGATGTGCCCATGATGATCTCCTGTAAAGGTAATTGGCTATACCAACCAATAGATCATATAGCCTGCATGAGAAAGCTGCCTGGCAGGAGAATAAACACAGCGTTGTTCAGTCGTGAAATGTGGAAGGTTGAGAACGAAGCTCTCCATCTCGCCGCGCAAAGCGCAATAAAAAGGCACCGCATTGCGATGCCTTTCGGTAATGGAATGAGGTAATTACAAACCGCGTTTGGCCATCAGGCTCGCCAGTTCAACCAGGCGATTAGAGAACCCCCACTCGTTGTCATACCAGGCGAGGATTTTTACCAGATTGCCGCCAATTACCAGTGTTGATAATCCATCGATAATGGATGAGCGCGGGTCGCCCTGATAATCACTGGAAACCAGCGGTTCGTCACTGTACCCGAGAATGCCTTTCAGCGGGCCTGCTGTTGCGGCTTCACGGAACGCGGCATTCACCTCTTCAACCGTCACATCACGTTTCAGCGTGACCGTCAGGTCAACAATCGACACCACCGGAACCGGTACGCGCAGAGAGTAACCTGTCAGCCGCCCGTCGAGTTCCGGGATCACTTTGCCGAGTGCTTTCGCTGCGCCACTGGAGTACGGCACAATCGACAACGCCGCGGCACGCGCGCCGCGCAGATCTTTTTCCGGCTGATCGTGCAGCGCCTGGCTATTGGTATAGGCGTGGGTCGTGTTCATCAGGCCATGTTCGATCCCGAAGCGTTGATGCAACACCTGTGCGGCGGGTGCCAGGCCGTTGGTGGTGCAACTGCCATTGCTGACCACAAAATGGCGCTGCGGATCGTATTGTTGGTCATTGACGCCGAGTACGATGGTTAAATCATCATTTTTACCCGGAGCGGAGATGATCACGCGTTTCGCACCGCCACGGCTGATATGCACTTCGGCTTTGTCGCGTTCGGTGAAGAAACCGGTGGCCTCAATCACCACTTCCACGCCAACATCGCGCCACGGAATGTTGCCCGGATCGCGTTCGCTGAAGACACGCACCGCTTTGCCATCAACGAACAACTGGCCTTCACCCGCTTCTACCGGGACGGGCAGGGTGCCGAGCAGAGAATCATGTTTCAGCAGGTGGGCGAGCGTTTTGCTGTCCGTTAGATCGTTAATTGCCACAATCTGAATCTCTGTGTTGCCCAGCGCCGCGCGTAACACGTTGCGTCCAATTCTGCCAAAACCATTAATGCCGACCTTAACCATAATTGACTCCTTCCTGTACGGTAACTCACTGCAGTCACTGTAGGCCGGTCACGGTTTGGCGTAAACGACAAATAAGGATCACTTTACGCCAATTTACGGCAGTGGAAGCGCTGGCGGTAATCACCTGGGGTGAGGTGTAACTGGCGTTCGAAAATGCGCCGCAGATTGATGCTGCTACCAAAGCCGGTCGCCGCGGCGATCTGTTCCAGGGTTTCACTGGTTTGTTCCAGCCGGCTGCGTGCGGCGGCGAGGCGCGCTTCGGCCACATAGCGCGCGGGAGGAACGCCACTTTCGCGGGTAAAGACGCGGGTGAAGTTGCGCGGGCTCATCGCCACCTGTTCCGCCAGCCGCTCAACGGATAAATCCTTAGCCAGGTTGGCCAGGATCCAGTTTTGCAGCTCGCTAATCGGCCCGACGCCGCTGGCCTGCTGTAATTGATAGCGGCTGAACTGCAACTGCCCGCCGGGGCGGCGCAGGTACATCACCATGTTCTGCGCGATATCCAGCGCGAGAGAGAAGCCGTAATCATCTTCGACCAGCGCCAGCGTGAGATCGAAGCCGGAACTGACGCCACCGGATGTCCAGACGGGGCCGTCCTGAATATAGAGCGGGCCGCCTTCAACGGTCACATTGGGGTATTCTTTCTGCATGGTTTCCAGTAGCCGCCAGTGGGTGGTTGCGCGCCGCCCGTTGAGCAACCCGCTTTGTGCCAGCAGCATCGCGCCACCGCAAATAGAAACGACCCGGCGCGCGTGCGGCGCGGCAAGGCGAAGCCAGTCCACCACGGCCGTGCCTTCCTCGGCATCAGTACCGCGACCGGTTATCATGATGGTGTCCCACGGCTGGCGCGGATCGATTTCCGGCAGGCGGTGATCTGCCAGCAGGTTCAGCCCGGACTGGCCGTGGATCACCTGGTGAGGTTGGGTGGTGGCAACGGCGACGCGATAGCGCGGCTGCGCACTGTCATTCGGGTGCAGTTGGTTAGCCTGCATCAGAATGTCGGCAATACCGGCGGCTTCGAACAGCATGCCGCCATCAGGCACAATAATCAGGAATGTTTTCATGTCCTGAAACGTACGCCAATTACATTTTAAGTCAAGGGCGGGCTGAAGATAGCGGATGAAGAGAAATAAAAAACCCGAAGCTTGCGCTCCGGGCAAATTTAACAAGACACAAAGGGTTATGACGTAACGCAGTCTGCCTGCGTTATTCGCTGGCCTGCTTACGGTTGGCCATCGTTGTCACCAGGTACTCTTGCAGTGGTTCGAGAGAAAGATCGGGCTCCGGCAGTTCAGCCTCGTCATGATTGCTGGCAGGTTGCCCGGCAACAAACGGTTTTTGTTGGCGCGCGCGTTCGAACTCACTTAACACCTGCCAGCCGAGATCGTCGCTGGCACGGTTGTTCATTAACACATTCCTTACGCGTTTCAGCTTTGGCAGCATCGTCGTCTCTCCATTAACGTGGGTTATTTTTTCGCCTCAACGCCAGGCGCGCTGGAACGGGCAAGGAACTCAGTCGTAACTTCCGGAACGTGCTGGAGCATCCACTCCGCCATTTCAATTTCTTGCGCCAGAATTTTTTGCAGCACCTGCACGCCGTTTACGTCACCTAATTCTTCAGCCGTTCTAATCAATGAGGTGTAGCAAGCAATTTCAAATTGCTCAAAGACATAGCCACCTATCGCGCCTTTAACCACCTCGTCGGAATTAAAGACACCACCGACGGCCTGACCCATCGCCGCCATTTTACCCATGGTATCTTTAAGGACCGATCGCGATATTCCGCATTGATCAATAAGCCCTTCAAGTAACACTATTTGTTCGCGGGTTTCGGCTAAATGACTTTCAATTTTATTTTGCAGCACAGGATAATTATCGATGCGTTTAGCCATCGCTTCCAGCATCGACTCTGCCTGTTTTTCCATCCCATGTGCGTCACGTAGCCAGTCGTGATAATTCTCTTCGCGTGTCATACGTTTACCTCAGGTGGAATTAACTCAAGGACGTTTATTCTACTTCCGCTTTGGAATTAATTTTGCTGGTCGCAATTTTAGTCAGCAGATTGTCGGTGGTTTTTTCTTCTTCCAGCGTTTGCGCGAGAAGCGTTTTGGCCTTTTTATAACCTAATTGATCGGCGAGGGTGCAGAGAGTACCGTAAGAGGCAATTTCATAATGTTCAACTTTTTGCGCCGCGGCAATTAATGCAGCGTCACGAACGCTGCCTTTTTCGGTGCTTTCAATCACTTCGTTGGCTTCGTCTACCAGACCTTCCATCGCATGGCACTTCATGCGTTTTAGCTTCAGGTTGCTTTCGGCTTCAAGCAGCTGATCAATACGTTCTATCTGGCCTTGCGTCTCTTCCATGTGTTGTTTGAACGCTTGTACCAGCTCGGGTGTAGAGGCTTCGCGTGCCAGTTTGGCTAACGCACGGGCAAGTTGTTTTTCCGCACTGTAAATGTCCGACAAACCATGGATAAATAAATCGTTGAGCGTCGTAATCTGCATAATTAAAAGCCTTAAATTCCTGGGTTAAAAATAGCGAGCCGTTGCCGACTCGCCAGTGATGATAAAATATATTGGTGAGGTAAAAAAATTAAATAAGAAATTATTCCCCTGATTTACGGCCGCCGCTGTGGCTATTCTGGCCGCCTTTTTTACCTGCTTCAGAAGCGCGCTGTGGATCATTTTTGAAATTACCACCGCTATGTTGACTGCCTTTGCGGCCCGCTTCGGACGCTTTATCACGATCTTCGGCGAAATTACCTGAGCCGCCACGATGTTCAGCCATAATATTTCTCCTGTTTCGTTGTCAAATATATGAACATGATATTCAAAACCATGTTCACCGCGTTCAGGGATTAAAGTTAGTCGCTGTGGTGAAATAGTCAAACGTGAAAATTCCTACGTTAATAAATACCCCGTTAGATGTAGTTGCTTGTTATTTAAACAAAGCGGCATTGAGGATGTATCTTTAAAATAAGTCACTTAGCAAAAAGTAGATAGAAAAGTAATATTACCGTCCGTTATTACATGCTTCTTTTAACGCGTTTATTGGCATAAAAATGGCATTTGCTGACATAAATTTACATTTCACCTTCGTAAATCATCACGGCTGCTAATGGTTTTAAGAGAAGTCTTAAACAAGGATGCAGAATGCCCCTTGCCGTTTGGCTCGTCGCTAACACGGCAACTACTTTTAAACTTCATAACCGATACGTCACCCTGAACAGGAACGACTTTTTGCCTGTCTGCTGAACTGTCGAACCGGGGAGTGCGCGTACAGCGTTTTTTGGTGAGGAAGCAAGATGAGCCTGCAAAAATGTACCGTCCTGTACGACGGTAGGGCGCTGGTTGGCCCGGAAAATGTCCCGCTGATCGATTTTCTTGAAAGCTGCAATATCACGCTACCCCATGTTTGCTACCATCCGGCGCTCGATCCGTTACAGACTTGCGATGTGTGCTGGGTCGAACAAGACGGGAAGCTGGTGCGCGGTTGTACGCTGCGAAGCCGTGAAGGGTTGGTGATTAACGCGCTGGATACACAAGCGCGCGCAGCGCGCGAAGAGGGCATGGATCGCCTGCTGGCTAAACATGAACTTTATTGTACCGTGTGCGAACACAACACCGGCGACTGTACATTGCATAACACCATGGTGGATATGCATATTCCCATCCAGCGCTACCCGTACACGCGCAAGCCTTATGTTAAAGATCACTCTAACCCGTTTTACACCTACGATCCGGATCAATGCATTCTGTGCGGGCGCTGCGTGGACGCCTGCCAGAACGTGGAAGTCAACGAAACGCTGAGTATTGATTACACCATGGAGCACCCGCGTGTGTTGTGGGACGGCGGGAATCAGATTGCCGGTTCGAGCTGCGTCAGTTGTGGCCATTGCGTGACGGTCTGCCCGTGTAATGCGCTGCTGGAAAAAAGCATGCAGCCGGATGCCGGGCCATTTACCGCTATGCGCCAGTCATTAAAACGCCCGCTGATTGATGTGATTAAAACGTTGGAAAACGCCACCGGCGCTGAGATTATCTCCGGTATTTCTGTGATAGATACTGCGTTACGCCAGCAGGAGATCAAGCGTACCAAAACTGTCTGCACCTATTGCGGCGTGGGGTGCAGCTTTGAAATGTGGACCCGCGATCGCCAGCTTCTGAAAGTGCAGCCAGTGGTTGATGCGCCGGTGAATGGCATCTCCACGTGTGTAAAGGGCAAGTTCGCGTGGGATTTTATTAATAGCCCGCAGCGCCTGACCACGCCATTGATTCGCGAAAATGATCGTTTTCGCCCGGCAAGCTGGGAGGAAGCGCTAACACTTGTTGCCAGCCGCTTATTACAGACCCGTGATCAGTATGGCCCGGACAGTATTGGCTTTATTGGTTCCAGCAAAGGCAGTAATGAAGAAGCTTATCTGACGCAGAAAATAGCTCGCGCGATTATTGGCACCAACAGTGTGGATAACTCATCGCGCTATTGTCAGAACCCCGCCACGGAAGGGCTGTTTCGCACGGTAGGCTATGGCGGCGATGCCGGGACAATTGCCGATCTACAACAGGCCGAACTGGTGATCATCGTCGGCAGCAACACGGCGGAAAACCATCCGGTGATCGCCTCCCGTCTGAAAGCGGCAAAAAAACACCACCGGCAAAAATGGCTGGTGGTCGATCCCAGACGGCATGAAATGGCGGAGCGCGCCGACCTGCATTTACGCATTCATCCCGGCACCGATCTGGTGTGGGCGTCGGCCATGGCGCGCTACATGTTTGACCACGGTTATGACGATGCGGCATTCCTGAGCGATCGTGTTAACCAGGTTGAAGCCTATCGCCAGTCGCTTACCCCTTTTACGCTCGATTACGCCGCGCAAATCACCGGTATACAGGAAGAGACACTGCGCGAAGCGGCAGAGTTGATCGGCAAGGCGGGCAGCGTGTGCATTATGTGGGCGATGGGCATCACGCAGCACAGCCACGGCGCAGACACCAGCACCGCGTTATCCAACCTGTTGCTGGTGACCGGCAACTATGGCAGACCCGGCACCGGCGGTTACCCGATGCGCGGGCATAACAATGTACAGGGTGCCAGTGACTTCGGCTGTCTGAAAAACTTCTATCCTGGCTACGAATCTGTCAGCGATCCGCACATCCGCGAAAAATGGGCCAAAGCCTGGGGCGTACCGGCTGAGCGCCTGTCGCTTAAGGTCGGGCAGGATAACTCTATGATGGTCGAACTGGCGCGCAGTGATGTGATCCGCGCGATGTACGTCATTGGTGAAGAAACCGCTTTTTCCGATGCGGATGCGGAAAATGTTCATCAGGGTTTTACCAATCTCGATTTTCTGGTAGTGCAGGATCTGTTTCTTAGCCGTACGGCGCAGTTTGCCGATGTGGTGTTGCCCGGCTGCCCGAGCGTGGAAAAAGAGGGTTCGTTCGTGAACACTGAGCGGCGAATTCAACGCTTCTACCCGGTTATGGAGCCACTTGGCGACAGCCGTCCGGACTGGTGGATCCTTACGCAACTGGCGGCCCGCATGGGCCATGACTGGGGCTATCAACATCCGCAAGAGATCATGGCGGAAGTGGCGGGCATCGCCGAAAGTTTTGCCGGGGTCAGTTATTCACGTCTGGAGGGCTGGAAATCACAAGTCTGGCCGGTCAACGCCGATGGCAGCAGCACGCCGCTGCTGTATACCGAACGCTTTAAATCCCCCGATGGGCGCGCCACGCTTTATCCGCTTAGCTGGCAATCGCCTGCCGAAGAGGCGGATGCGCAATACGATTTGCTGCTCAACAATGGCCGGATGCTGGAGCATTTCCAGTCCACCAATCAAACCGGGCAGGGCGGGCGCACAACCAGCCTTTCGCCTGACTGGTTTGTGGAAATCAGCCCGCAACTGGCGAATGCGCGCAGCTTGCAGGAAGGCGACTGGGTAAAACTTATCTCCCGGCGCGGTGAAGTTGAAGTGCCAGTGGTGGTGACCGATCGTGTCGAGGGTAAGGTGCTATTTATCTCCATTCACCAGGGCAAAGAGGGCATTAACAAACTCACTGGCGAACACCATGATCCTGCGGTTAATACACCGGCCTATAAAGAGCTGGCTGTACGCCTGGAAAGGTTGGATCGCCCGCCGTTGCCCGACCCGCTACCGAAACACAATTTCCGCCACGGTAAACGCACCCCGATTGACAAGGTGCCAGTAGACGAGAAATGGCAGCGCGCCGATTATCGCGAACCGCCAGCAACCGAACCCCACCCGGAGAAATTCTGATGGCAAAAGCAATTGATTATCAGCCGGAACCGGCAAAAATTGGCCCGGATGCCCATGAAGAACTGGCGCGACTGCTGGAATCGTTGCATCAACACGGCGTGCTGCGGCTGGCAAACGATTTGGTCGGCGCTAATCAGGATATCGCGCAGGTGCTGGTTAAAGGCTTGCAGCGCGAAGGCACGCTTAATGCGATGCAGAATATCTCGGTGTTGCTGCTCGCGCTCTCCAGCATTCCGCCGGAGAAAATGTACAAGCTGGCCTTTGGTCTGCGCGATATGGCCGATGCGCTAAGCCAGCCTGCCGGGGCGGGCGAGCATAATGCCCCTGGTCTGCAGGGGGCGTGGAAGATGCTGCAGGATGAGGATCTGTGGCATGCCCTGCAACCTCTGCTCGGTGGGATGAAAGCCTTTGCGCGGCGCATGGAGGAACCGGTTGATAAGCCGATCGCCGCGTGGACCGGTAAACCCAGCGACGCATGATGAACGAGGAAACCGCGCTGTTGCTGGCTCGCAGCCAGTTCGCCTTTACCATCGGCTTTCATATTGTGCTGGCGGCCTTTTCTATTGGCCTCGCGCATTTTCTGATGTTCCTTGAGGCGATGTGGCTTTGGTGCAAGCAGCCGCTCTGGCTGTCGCTGTGGCGCTACTGGAGCAAAATTTTTGCCCTCAATGTCGCGGTGGGCGTAGTCACTGGCGTGGTGATGGAGTTTGCTTTCGGCACTAACTGGAGCGGGCTTGCCAGCCGCGCGGGGGCGGTGCTCGGCCCGATGATGTACATGGAAGTGCTGGTCGCTTTCTTTCTTGAAGCGGGTTTTATGGGCGTGGTGCTTTTCGGCATGGGCAAAGTCCGACCATGGGTGCATTTTATGGCGACCTGCATTGTGGCGCTTGGCTCGCTGTTCAGCGCGTTTTGGATCCTTGCGGCTAATTCATGGATGCAAACACCGGATGGTTTCGCCGTGGCGGCCGATGGGCGTTTTGTACCGGTCGACTGGTGGGCGGCGATTATTAATCCGTCATTTCCCTGGCGGATGGCGCATATGGTGGTGGCAGCAATGTTAGGTACGGCGTGTCTGGTGGCGGCTTGCGGGGCGTGGCATCTGCTGCGCGAGGCGCGACACCCGGCGGCACGCCAGATGTTTTCGTTAGGCCTGTGGATGCTAGTGGTGATGGCACCACTACAGATCGTGCTTGGCGATTTGCATGGCGAAAACACGCGCGACCATCAGCCAATAAAACTGGCGGCGATGGAAGGCGCGTGGGAGCCACCACCGCCGGGTGAAGGCGAGCCGCTGCGGGTGTTTGCGCTGCCGGACATGCAGCAGCGCCGTAATCTGTATGAAGTCGCCATTCCCACTATCGGTTCACTCTATTTACGCCACAATCTTGAAGGGCGCATTCATACGCTCAATCAGTACCCGGCGGAAGATTTGCCGTGGGTGCCGGTGGTGTTCTGGTCATTTCGTGTGATGGTCGGGCTTGGCATCGCGATGGCGGTCGCGGGCATTGCCGGGCTGGTAGTGCGCCTGCGCGGTAGATTGTGGCAGGCGCGTTGGTTGCAGAAAGTGATGGTATTGCTGGCACCGGCCGGGTTTTGCGCCATGCTCGCGGGCTGGCTGGTGACGGAAGCGGGGCGTCAGCCCTGGACGGTCTACGGCTTGCTGCGCACATCACACAGCGTTGCACCGGTTTCACCCGGGCTGGTGCTGGGCTCGTTGTTGGTGACGGTGGTGGTTTATATCGCGCTCTTTGCTCTGGGGCTGTGGTTTTTGCTTAAGCTGATGTCGCGCCTACCCAATAAGCATGAAGAGGGGGCGATGCCCGATGTCGCCGAACGCACCGGGAAGGGGACGTGATATGCCAGATATTTTAGGCTTGCCGTGGCTTGATGCGCTTTCTGCCGCTGCACTGGCGGTCAGTTTGCTGGTCTATGTTCTGCTTGATGGGACGGATTTGGGTACCGGCATTCTGTGTGCATTTCAGCGCAGCCCGGAGTCGCGGCACGTTATCAATCTCTCTTTGCTGCCGGTCTGGGATGGCAACGAAACCTGGCTGGTGCTCACCGCGGGCGGCCTGTTGGGGCTTTTCCCGCTGGCATACAGCATTATCCTCAGCGCGCTCTATATCCCGGTGTTTATGATGTTGCTGGCGCTGGTGGTGCGCGGCATGGCAATTGAGTATCGCCACTATGCGCCACGGCTGTTTGACCTGATGCTGGTGGTTGGTTCGCTACTGGCAGCGCTTGCGCAAGGGATTATTGTGGGTTCGCTGTTGCAGGGGATTTCCACCGATGGGCGGCAATTTACCGGCGGCGGTTTCGAGTGGCTGCGTCCTTTTCCGCTCTATTGCGGCCTTGCGCTGGTGTGCGGATATAGCCTGATGGGCGCCGGGTGGATAATCTGGCGCTGCACTGGCGAGCTGGAAACGTGGGGGCGGCGAGTGATGTCGTGGCTCGCCATCGTCACCGGGTTGCTGCTGGCGGGATTGCTGGCGTGGACCACGCAACTGCATGAAACCTGGCGTCAGCATCTGTTCAATATTTGGCTTTGGTTGCCGCTGTTACTGGTGGGCGTACTGGCGGTGGCGTTGTCTGAGGTTGGTCTGATTTTGCGTCGACCTTTTTTACCCCTTGCCGGCGTGTTAGTGATGGTCAGTTGTGCTTTTTGTGCGCTGGTGTTTACGCTCTTCCCGTGGATTGTGCCGCCTGTTCTCAGCATTACGCAGACCGCCGCGCCACCAGCCACGCAACAATTTCTGCTGCTGACGTTTGCCTTGCTGGTGCCCGTAACGCTGCTTTATAACAGCTGGGTTTTTCGCATCTTCAGTGGAAAAATTGCAGGTTAGTTCGGCAAAACAGGCTATAAAGTAAAGGCGAGATTTACAGTAAGCAACAGCATGCGCGGAGACTTATCCATGGCTATAGCAAAAGCTTATAATTTAAAGCAGGCATATCAAATGATTAGCTCAGGAAAACACCAGGAAGTTGAGTTGGCATTTGATGTCGATGCGGATACATTTTTTATGCTCTCGGCAAACTACGGCAACAGCGGGGCGAAGATTGCCCGTCACGATAATCATTTTGTGCTCAGACTGGAGAAAGAAGCCGCTTCAGGTTGAACATACTCGGGTAGCATTCTTCACCAGTGGCACGGGAGTGCATGCGACGGGCGTATTTTTCGCAACCGAAGCAGTGTCATCTCTGCGTTATATTTATCCCTTTTAATAGCCGCGAGCCCTGCCACTGACTCTGCTCCATCCGGCTTGCGGCTTCATTTGTTGTTACCCTGATTTCGCGGCGGCGCACTTTGCCGCCACGCTAAAACTCGTTATCTACCAAATTATTCCCGGCATTACGCCGGGTTTTTTTTCTCTGCGCGCAGCCCATTTGCCAGCAAGATAAACGCGTCAATCACTTTGGGTAAGGTCTGTTGCGGGTTATCACTGGCGGCAACCCATAACGCGGCATTCAACGCTGCGCCGTTGAGCAAGCGCGCGGCGGATTCCACATCCACCGCTTTCATCTCGCCGTTTGCCACCATGTTGGCCACAGCAACACGAGTGGCTTGCAGGCAAGCATTCTGACTTTGCCAGCGCGAAGGATCCCCAAGAAACGCCGGACCATCGAGCAACACAATGCGCTGAATTTCCGGATCGAGCGCCATTTCGATATAGGCGACACCTTCAGCCAACAGCGCATCCCAGGCAGTGCTGGTGGCTTGCGCCTGCATTTTTGCGCGCTGCGCCATTTCGCTATCGACCTGCGCCACCACGGCGGCGAGCAAGCCCTGTTTGTCGCCAAAGTTGTGGTACAGCGCACCGCGCGTTAAGCCCACACTTGCGGTCAATTCATCCATTGATGCCGCTGCAAACCCTTTTTCGGCAAATGCCTTGCGTGCAGCAGCGATAAGTTTGGCGCGGTTCTCTTCCATGGTTTGCGCGCGACGCTTTACGGCCATAGTGGCTCCATTTGAAATACATCGCGTATGTGAATTGACATACGCAGTGTATGTGGATTAACTTCATATACGAAGTGTATCTTAAATTAACCGGCAAAAGGTAACCCTATGATCCCTCGCGAACCCGTTTTTCCTGCTCATCGCCATGCGTTGTATGAACAACATGGTTATTCCGCCGCGATACGTTCCGGCGATTTGCTGTTTGTTTCCGGCCAGGTTGGCAGCCGTGCCGATGGTAGCCCGGAGCCCGATTTCGCTGCGCAAGTTCGCGTCGCGTTCGATAATTTACAGGCCACGCTCGCGGCGGCGGGGTGTGGCTTCGATGACCTGATTGATGTCACCACATTTCATACGGACCCGGAAAACCAATTTGCCACCATTATGGAAGTCAAACAGGCAATTTTCCCGCAACCGCCATATCCGAACTGGACAGCCGTGGGCGTCAACTGGCTGGCGGGTTTTGATTTCGAAATTAAGGTGATTGCGCGCATTCCTGAACGCGCGGCATAAAAAAGCCTGCGACAGGTCGCAGGCTTGAGGATAAAGAGTGAGATTACAGCAGGTCGAAGCGGTCGAGATTCATCACTTTTGTCCAGGCAGCAACAAAGTCGGTGACGAATTTCTGTTTGCCGTCGGCGCTGGCGTAAACCTCAGCCAGCGCACGCAGCACCGAGTTGGAGCCAAACACCAGGTCGGCGCGCGTGGCGGTGTATTTCACTTCACCGCTTTTGCGATCGCGACCTTCAAACAGCTCTGATTTCTCATCGGCGGCTTTCCATGCAGTGCGCATATCCAGCAAATTGACGAAGAAATCGGTGCTCAGCACGCCAGGCTGGTCGGTAAAGACGCCGTGCTTGCTGCCGTCATAGTTCGCGCCCAGTACACGCAGACCGCCAACCAGCGCGGTCATTTCCGGGGCGGTGAGCGTCAGTTGCTGCGCTTTATCAATTAACAGCGTTTCCGTGCTGATCCCATCCCACACGCGGCGATAGTTACGGAAACCATCGGCCAGCGGCTCCATCAGTGCAAAGGAGTCCACATCCGTTTGATCCTGACGCGCATCAACACGTCCCGGCGTAAACGGCACGTTCACTTGCACACCGGCCGCTGCCGCAGCTTTCTCGACGCCAATCACGCCCGCCAGCACAATCACATCCGCCAGCGAGGCTTTCGCCAGCGTTTTCTGAATGCTTTGCAACGCGGGCAGTGCTTTCGCGGCGATGGCGTTCACTTCCCAGCCGTTCTGCGGCGCTAACGCCAGACGCGCGCCGTTCGCACCGCCACGTTTATCGCCGCCACGGAAGGTGGAGGCAGAAGCCCAGGCGACCGAAATCAGTTCGCTCACCGACAAGCCGGATTCAGCAATGGCGGCTTTCAGGTTAGCGATGTCCGCACCGTTTGGCTGATGAACCGCCGCTGGCAGCGGATCCTGCCAAATCAGATCTTCTTGTGGTACTTCCGGACCGATGTAACGAGATTTTGGCCCCATATCGCGGTGAGTCAGTTTGAACCATGCGCGGGCGAAGGCTTCATTAAATGCTTGCGGGTCATTGAGGAAACGGCGCGAAATCTTCTCAAATTCCGGGTCGAAACGCAGCGTCAGGTCGGTCACCAGCATGGTGGGTTTGCGTTTTTTCTCCGGGTCGAACGGATCCGGGATAATTTCCGGAGCGTCTTTCGCTTCAAACTGGATAGCACCCGCCGGGCTACGGGTTTGCACCCACTCATATTTGAACAAGTTTTCGAAGAAGTAGTTGCTCCACTGGGTTGGCGTTTGTGTCCATGCCACTTCCAGACCGGAAGTGATGGCATCTGCGCCTGCGCCGCTGCCGTAACTGCTCATCCAGCCCAGACCCTGCGCTTCCAGCGGAGCGGCTTCTGGCTCTGGTCCAACATGGTTATCCGGCGTGGATGCACCGTGGGTTTTGCCCAGTGTATGACCACCGGCGATCAGCGCGACGGTTTCTTCGTCGTTCATGCCCATGTTGCCGAAGGTGGCTCGAATGGCAGAGGCGGCGGAAACCGGCTCGCCGCTGGCGTTCGGGCCTTCCGGGTTAACGTAAATCAGCCCCATTTCGGTTGCGCCGATGGCAGCCTGCGCCAGGCTTTCCGGGTGACGATGGCTTAACCACTCTTTTTCATTACCCCAGTCGACATCCATATCCGGTTCCCAGATATCTTCACGCCCGGCACCAAAACCGAACGTACGGAAGCCGGCATTTTCCAGCGCCACATTGCCCGCCAGAATAATCAGGTCGCCCCAGGAGATTTGTTGACCATATTTTTGTTTCACCGGCCACAACAGACGTCGCGCTTTATCAAGGCTGACGTTATCCGGCCACGAGTTGAGCGGCGCGAAGCGCTGCTGGCCACGACCAGAACCTCCACGGCCATCGACGGTGCGATACGTGCCCGCGCTGTGCCAGGCCATGCGAATAAACAGGCCGATATAGCTGCCCCAGTCTGCTGGCCACCACTCCTGGGAGTCGGTCAGCACACCGCGAATGTCGGCTTTGAGCGCGGAGTAATCCAGCTTTTTGAACTCTTCACGGTAGTTAAAGTGTTCACCCAGCGGGTTGGAACGGTTGGAGTGTTGGTTTAGCAAATCTACGCGCAACTGGTTAGGCCACCAGTCGCGGTTACCGGTTACAGGGCCTGCACTTTTTTCGCTGCTTTTGTTATGAAAGGGGCATTTCTCGACGGATGACGAGAGGGATTGATCGTCTGACGTGCTCATATCGGGCTCCATTTGCTTGTGTTCTGTCGTTACGATATACACTGCTTCCTGATAAAGGTATTTGAATGAATCTACAGATTTGATAGCTAATACCTTTCTATAAAATGGTAAAAACTTGACGCAAATCGCTTAACTGCGCTACCCACTCCTAAACCTTAGCAATTCCACCACTACCGTTACGGTTTTTTTCAGGGCGTAGCGCATTTTTTGTGACGACGTAACCCCGGTACAGCAGGCGCTGCCTGTAACGGCATACAACAAAGGTGTGTATTTCTTGCGTTGAAATTAAACGCTGAGGTTTTATTGAAATATATCCATAACTTCACCAGGAATAATTCGCTGATGTTTTATCTGCGCAGTGGTAATTTAAACGACCGAAACGGAGTGGCTGATAAAATGCTATATCGCAAAAACATTTTGCTGGATATCTTCAAAAAGAAATGGATTAAGGTAACACTATTTTTACCATTATCGGGCCGGACTTGCGGATAATCTTATCCACAATATGATATTTTTTACCGTTTCGCTAATAACGACGTGGACAGACATCATTACGATATAACTGGCTGAATACGTAGCATGCGCTACCCTGATTATTCCCCCTGACTTTAAGGAAAAAGATCAATGCGTCTGGCTTTACATCTTCTTATTCCCCTGATGCTTGTTGGCTGCGGTGCCAATAATAGCGCGCCGCAAACGGCTATACCTGGAGAGAAAACCTCCGGGAAAATGAAAACCCTCGAAACAGGCGCCGCGCTAATACAATCTCGCCCGCCGATTGAGGCAATAAGTACGTACCTGGATGGCTTTCATTTTTATAACGGCGATCGGAAAGGGCAAATGGAAGCCCACCACTATGTCACTGTGCTAAATAATGATGTTATGCAGGCGGTGATCTATGACGGTAATACCACGAATGCACGACTAATGGGCGTGGAATACATCATCAGTGAACGGCTTTTCAAAACGCTCCCGCCCGAGGAGAAAAAACTCTGGCATAGCCACCGCTATGAAGTGAAATCCGGCTCGCTTATTGCGCCGGGTTTGCCTGCTGTTGCCGAAAAAGCGCTGATGGGCAATATCGTGAATACCTACGGCAAGACCTGGCATACCTGGCACACGGAGCGTGACCAGACGCTGCCGCTGGGCGTGCCCGCGTTAATGATGGGATTTACACAAGATGGGCAACTCAATCCGGCGCTGCTTGCCGATCGCGACCGTCGTTTCGGCGTGAACACGTCGGCTATCAAGCAACAGCGCACAGATCTTCCTGCGCATCCTGTCGCACAGGGTGCGGATGCCTGTGAACAGGGGCAGGTGATTCAAATCAGGCCCGTTAATCTTTCCGAAGACACTCAACATTCACATTGATAATGCACGACGCGGCCAAATGCGAATGTTCATCGCAGGCGCAGGGCTGGCTATTGCGCGGCGGTAAGCATGGTTTTAGCAGTGAAATTGGGCTGCCGGAGCGACAGTGCATGGCGGGGCTGCGTTTTTATCAATGGATGATAGAGATGGAGAACTCTGCCAGAAGGGTTAACCAGCAATGTCTGCGTGAACTGGCGCTAATGCAGGTAAGGACGTCCGGCTGTTTTGCAGCCACGATGCGCAGGCGTTGCGCGCCTTACAAAATAGATAAAAAAGCATCTGCGAGGCAGATGCTTTTGGGGAGAGCTTATTTTGGTTGGGGTTCACCGTTGCCAAGTTCGGCACCGGTAAGCGGATCAACACGCGGATCGGATTTAGTGCGTTCCGCCATCGCTTTTACCAGCGCCAGTTGTTGCGGGCTGAGCGTGGTGGTAGCGGAGCCGTCACCACCGTCGACAGCCGGTTGTGGATCGGCGACATACTCAAAGTTCTCATCGCTGTTCCAACTGCCGCGCGGATCGTCACCTTCCGACATGTTGTAATAGACGTTGGTGTACTGTTCGATTGGCGGTAATTTTCCTGGCGGGAAATTATTGCGAATCGAGTAGAGCGCCTTTTCAAAAGAGAGCATATGCGCGGCTTCACGCGTCATCAGGAAACCTAACGCGTCTTTTACCCCCGGATCGTCGGTCACATTGATTAAGCGCTCATGAATAATTTTCGCGCGCGCTTCCGCGGCGATATTCGAACGCAAATCGGCGGTCACTTCACCAATGGTATCAACATAGGCTGCCGTCCACGGGACGCCTGCGGAGTTGGTCAGCGCGGGGCCACCGCCGTACAGCAGCGACGTAATATGGCTGTCATTACCGTTTTCGGTTAACGAGCGGTAGAGTTCTGCTTCATTTTCGGTGCCTTCCGCCAGCTCACCTTTTGCGCCTTTATTGAGCATGCCCACCAGCGAACCGATAATTTCCAGATGGCTGAGTTCTTCTGTCGCGATGTCCATCAACATCTCTTTGCGACCGGCGTCTTCATCTCCCAACCCCTGGGTGAAATAGCGGCATGCCGCAGCCAGTTCGCCTTGCGGGCCGCCAAACTGTTCGAGCAGCAGGTTGGCCAGCCCTGGGTTCGGTTCACTGACGCGCACGGTGTATTGCAGTTGCTTAACATGACGAAACATTGCTTGCCTCCTGAAATGTAAAAATAATTATTTTTTAGCTTCCACGCCTTCCGCTGCACTTCGCAGCAAAAATTGTTCTGTCACATCCGGAATATGATTTAGCGCCCATTCGGCCATCGCTTTTTCTTCTGCCAGGATCTGTTTGAATATATCAATGTTGGCGCTATCACCGGCTTTTTCAGCCGCGGAAATAAGCGAGGTATAACAGGCGATTTCAAATTGCTCGAAGACATAGCTACTGATTGCACCTTTTACAATTTCATCCGGTGCAAACATGCCGCCAAATGATTGACCCATCGCCGCCATTTTGCTGGTGGCATCTTTCATTAATGAACGGTTAATATCATTACGATCCATCACCGCTTCCAGTAATTTTATTTGCCCTTGCGTTTCCGTTAAGTGTTGCTCAATTCTCGCACGCAAATCGGGGTAATTATCGATGCGACTGCTCATGGCATTTAGCATGGATTCAGCTTGTTTTTCCATTGCGTGTGCGTCGCGTAACCAGTCGTGATAATTTTCTTGAGGCGTCATATTTAATCCTTTCATGGTTGAGTGGATAAGAAAAAGAGGGTGCTATTACTGTAATTAATAGCTATACGATAAATACAGAATATCAGGGGAAATTGTGCGGCGTTTATTAACGCGGGGTAGATGAAAATATGTGAATATTAATCCTGATATCCTCTTTCTTTATATTTTCATGCTTGCGTATGTCGTTTGATATTAAATTTAGACACTCGCCTCATTTAGTCAAATCGAGGCGCAAATAGGTGTGGTTGAATATATTTTCACTACACCGCTTCGCTTGCGATTATTATTTTAAAAATAAATTTTGCTAAAAATTAATAAGTTAGCGAAATGCGCTTTCGTTTTCATTAATCACACGCGTCACTATCACTTATTTTTGGCAGGGGATGCTGACTTTTAAGTGGTCTTTTTTGACATTTCTTTACGTTTAGCAAGCGGCTAATAGCGTTATATCCAGCCAGTTTAAGAACTATCTCAGCCCTGTAACACGCCCGGCAAGGGCATTGCCACCAGATTGCGCAGTTGAGCCACTCTATTTCCCGCGTTATAAAAGCAGGGTGTTGCTATTCCATATGAGAATTATTGCTAACCAGAATGATGTTCAGGGCGCGGATGGCTCGTTACCCTGATAGCCCACGAGGAGAACATCATGAAACAACTGGAAAATGCCCATGCCGCGACTTTCCGCTCAGTGCGTTTTGTCCTGACGGACATGGACGAAACCCTGACATACAAAGGAAAACTGGCTGCTGCCACATACCTGGCGCTGGAGCAATTACAACGCGCGGGGATCCACGTTATGCCTGTTACCGCTGCACCCGCTGGATGGTGCGATCAAATGGCGCGAATGTGGCCGGTAGCGGGGGTTATTGGCGAAAATGGCGGGCTTTTTTATCACCGTTCACAGGAGAGGATTGCACGTCATTACTGGCACGACGTGCAGGCGAAACTGACCCAACAATTAGCGCATATTATTGATGACGTAAAACACCAGATACCCACGGCCACGCTGGCAGATGACCAGCCCTTCAGATTGACCAGTATTGCCTTTTCCCGCACGGCGGATAACGAACAAAACGCCGCCATCATCAACTGTATGCGCAATGCCGGAGCCAGTGTCACGGTCAATAATCTCTGGTTACTCGGCTGGCTGGGCGGTTACGACAAACTGGTCATGGCGCGAAAAGTGCTGCGTGAACACTACAATCTCGACATTGATACCAATCCTGACTCGGTGCTTTATACCGGTGATTCACTTAATGATGCACCGATGTTTGCTTTTTTCCGCCATTCGGTGGGGGTCAGTACCGTGCGGGAGTGTCTTGACTCGCTGCCTCAGGCACCCGCCTGGATCACCCGTGGGCCAGGTGGCGTGGGGTTTGTCGAAGCAGCGAATGCGGTACTGGCCTCACGCATTTAAGACTTTACATTACAGCAGGTTAGATCATCTTTTTCTTTGTGCGATGTAGCCGCGTACTGACAAAATGTGCGCTTATCTTGACAATTCATTGACAGTTAACTGCCTGGTCAGTAATTTCAATTGTAATTATTGACCAGGCAAATATCATGACGAACGCTGCGGATATTCCCAACCCTAAACTCCATCTCGGTTTGTTGATTCATCTGGCAAACCAGTTTAAAGACCAGCTTATTAGCCAGTACTTTTCCTCTGCGGATATCACTGCCGCACAGTTCAAGGTATTGATAAGTATCTACAAAGGCTTCAATAGCCCGGTTGAAGTGAGCAAAAACCTGCTGATGGACGCCGGCGCGATGAGTCGCATGCTTGAGCGTATGGTCAAGCGCGATCTCATTGTGCGCACCACTAACCCGGAAGATAAACGGCAGGTCATTCTCGAACTGACCGACAAAGGGCGAGTGATTTGCGACCGATTTCAGAATGAGGCGCTGGCCTCGATTCTCAGTACGCTGACTAACCGCCTGACCCCCGATGAGTCGCGGTTGTTGGTTGAACTCCTAATAAAAATGTTGCCGGACGAGGCAACTCGTCCACATCGCTAAGTTGTCCCGAAAAGGTATCAAGATGCAAACTTCATCTGCACAACCCGAACGTGCGCCGAGCAAACGTAATCGCAACTTTGCTATCCTGTTCGTTGCTTTGCTGCTTATCGCCGCAGGCTGTCTGGCCTGGTATCTGTTATATGCCCGTTATTACGAAACCACCGACGATGCGTATGTCAACGCAAACCTGGTGACCTTAACGCCGCAAATCGGCGGGACGGTGACGCAGGTTTCCGTTGATGAAGGCGATTACGTCGAAAAAGGGCAGCCGTTGGTGTTGCTGGATCCGAGTGACACCGAAATCGCCCTGCAGCAGGCAGAAGCGAACCTGGCCAGCACCGTGCGCCAGGTGCGCGGCTTGTACAGCACGGTCGATAATTACCGTGCGCAGGTTGCGGCGAAACAAACCGCGCTGCAAACCGCGCAGAATGACTATGCACGTCGGCAAAAAATCGCCACCAGCGGCGCGATTTCCGTTGAGGATTTAGCGCACTACCGTGACGCGGTTGCCACCGCGAAAAGCGATTTGGCCGCGGCGCAACAAGCGTTAAGCACCAACCTTGCGATGACCGATGACACGGTTATCGACAGCCACCCGGAAATCAAAAGCGCCATTGCCACCTTGCGCCAGCGTTACCTCGACAACGCGCGCAGCACCATTGTTGCGCCGGTAAGCGGGTTTGTCGCGAAACGTGCGGTGCAGTTGGGTATGCGCGTTGATTCTGGCACCACGTTGATGTCAATTGTGCCGCTGGATCAGGTGTGGGTGGATGCCAACTTTAAAGAGAGTCAGATGAACACCATGCGTCTGGGGCAGAAAGTGACGCTGACCGCCGATCTCTACGGTGATGATGTTGAATACCACGGCACCATTGAGAGCCTGGGCATCGGCACCGGCAGTGCGTTTTCGCTGCTGCCGGCGCAAAACGCCAGCGGGAACTGGATCAAGATCATCCAGCGTTTGCCGGTGCGCATCACACTTGACCCGCATGACATGCAAAAGCATCCGTTGCGCGTGGGGCTGTCGATGTTCGCTCGCGTGGATATTCGTAACGTTGATGGCGATCTGCTGCCGCCCAAAACGGTTGCCGCACCGCGCTTCACCACCGACGTTTACCAGAACGCACTGGAAAACGCCGATCAGATGGTGGCGAAAATTCTTCATGACAACAGCCAGGCGGTAGCGTCCAACGCCCGCTAAGAGAGACGTTATGCAAGATAAGTCGGCGTTTACGCCACCCAGCCTGTTGCTGGCGACGATTGCGCTGTCGCTGGCGACGTTTATGCAGGTGCTGGATACCACCATCGCGAACGTTGCGCTGCCGACCATCGCCGGTAACCTTGGCGTTAGTTCAGACCAGGGCACTTGGGTTATTACTTCGTTCGCGGTGTGTAATGCCATCGCGCTGCCGCTGACCGGCTGGTTTACGCGTCGGTTTGGTCAGCTTAAGCTGTTTGTCGGTTCGGTGGCGCTGTTTACCCTGACATCGTTTCTGTGTGGGTTTGCCCACAGCATGACGGAGCTGATTATTTTTCGTGCGTTGCAGGGCTTTTTCGCCGGGCCGATGTTCCCGATGTGTCAGACACTGTTGTTGGTGATTTTCCCGACCAGCAAACGCAGCATGGCGCTGGCATTACTGTCGATGGTGACCGTGGTCGCGCCGATTGTCGGGCCGATTACCGGCGGCTGGATCACCGACAATTACTCGTGGCCGTGGATCTTCTATATCAACGTACCGATCGGGATTTTCGCCGCCATCGTGGTCTGGACGCAGTTGCGCGAGCGCGAAGAAACCACGTCCCACTCGCCGATTGATTACATCGGCATTGCGCTGCTGGTGCTCGGGGTGGGCTTGTTGCAGGTGGTGCTGGATAAAGGCAACGACATGGACTGGTTCAACGCCACAGAAATCATTGTGATGTCGGTGCTTTCCGCCATTGCGCTGGTGTCGTTTGTCATCTGGGAACTGGGGGAGCAACACCCGATTGTCAATTTGCGGCTGTTTAAAGAGCGCAATTTCGCCATCGGCACGGCGGCGCTGACGCTTGGCTATGCGGCCTTTTTCGCCATCAACATTATTCTGCCGCAGTGGTTGCAAACTCAGATGGGGTATACCGCCATCTGGGCCGGGCTTGCCGCCGCGCCGATGGGCTTTTTGCCACTGTTGTTAACGCCGTTTATCGGTCGTTATGCTCATAAAGTGGATCTGCGCTTGCTGGCGTCGTTATCGTTTCTGACGATGGGCGCATCTTGCCTGATTCGCGCGCAGTTTAATACCAGTGTCGATTTCCGCACCGTGGCGGAAGTGCAGATGTTTATGGGGATCGGCGTGGCGTTTTTCTTTATGCCAATAACCACCATTGTGCTGTCGAATCTGCACGGTGCTGAAGTGGCAGAAGGCTCCGGGCTGGCGACCTTTTTCCGTGTATTGGGCGGCTCGTTTGCTTCGTCGCTCACTACCTGGATTTGGTCGCGCCGCGAGGTTTACCACCACGCTAACCTGACGGAAAGCGTCTCGGTTTATAACCCGGCCGCTACCGACTATCTGCATAAAATGGGCGGCGTGACGCAGCAGCATCTGGCGGCGGTGGATAAAACCATTGAACAACAGGCATATATGCTGTCGACCATCGACTATTTCTGGCTGTTGGGCTGGGGTTTTATGGCGCTAATTGTGGTGATTTGGTTTGCCCGCCCGCCGTTTGTGCGTTCCGGTGCGCCGGGCGCGCCATCGGCAGGACACTAATAACAGAGATGGAATAACGTATGGCTCCGGTGTTACCAGGCAGTGATGGTCGTTTATTGCAACATCGTTCGTTTGTCGCCTTCTGGCTGGCGCGAACCAGCTCCAGCTTCGGTTTTCAGATGTTATCCATCATCGTCGGCTGGCAGATTTACTCCCAGACACAGAGCGCGTTCTGGCTGGGGATGATTGGTTTGGTGCAGTTTGTTCCCTCGGTGACGCTGGCGCTGCCTGCCGGGCATATCGCCGACCAGTTTGACCGCCGTCGCGTGGTGCTGCTGGCGCAGGTTTTCGAGTGGCTGGCTATCGCCGCGCTGGCGTGGCTAACGTGGCACGGCGATGCCAGTGTGTGGGTGATTTTGTCGCTTATCTTTGTGATTTCTTGCGCCAAAACCATTGAGTCGCCGTCGATGATTTCGATGTTACCGGCGCTGGTGCCGCTCTCCATTTTACCGCGCGCGACCGCTGCGAATGCGGTTTCCGGCCAGGCCGCGCAGATTGTCGGCCCGGCGCTGGGCGGTTTTCTCTATGCGGCGGGGGCCGATGTGGTGTACAGCGTTACCGCCGGGCTTTATCTGGTATCGCTGCTGCTGGTGATGACGCTGCGTTATGAACAGGCGCAGCCGCCGCGCGCACCGGCGACGTTATCCTCGCTGTTTGCGGGCGTTGGGTTTATCCGCAATCGCCCGGATGTGCTGGGGGTGATTTCGCTCGACCTGTTTGCTGTGCTGCTCGGCGGCGCGACCGCGCTACTGCCCATTTTCGCCCATGATGTGTTGCATACCGGGCCGCTTGGTCTGGGCTTGCTGCGCAGTGCTCCAGCCGTAGGCGCGCTGCTGGTGGGTTTCTGGTTAAGCCACCGCGCGCTGACGCGCAATGTCGGCATGATCATGTTTATGTGTGTGGCGGGTTTTGGCGTGGCGACCCTGGTGTTCGCCTTTTCAAGCTGGATGTGGCTGTCGTTGCTGGCGCTGTTCGCGCTCGGCGGTTTCGACATGGTGAGCATGGTGATTCGCGGTTCACTGGTGCAACTCGATACGCCAGACGAGATGCGCGGGCGTGTGAACGCGGTTAACTCCATTTTTATCAATACCTCTAACCAGCTCGGTGAGTTTGAATCCGGCATGCTGGCGGCGTGGCTCGGCGCGGTGCCTGCGGCGGCGATTGGCGGCGTCGGTACATTGATTGTGGTAGCCCTTTGGATGAAATGGTTCCCCGGCTTACGTCACCGTCAGAGGCTGGAAAGTGATATGGGGTAGCTAATCAGCCCGGTTTACGCCGGGCTCAGTTCAAGGAAAATATTGCCGGGCAAAATTGTTAACCCTGAGCAGCAGCGGGTTCGCTCCCTTCGACAGTGGCGGACGGAAGATTCAGAAACGCCATTATCTTAGCGATTTCATCTTCAGTCAGTGAGTGCGTTGCGCGTGACAACGCCCCTATAAATTCTGCGGAACCATTTGAAATATATATTTTCTCCGCCAGTGCACGCGCTGAATTATATTCCTCAAAATCGAAAAACTTATGAATGGTGTCCAGAACTTTATCAGGGGCATTTAATTCTGCCAGGTTAGTGCTTATATTCCCGGAAATGACAGCCAGCCGTGCGGCAAGCGAAATAATTTCCTGGCGAACAGATGAGGAGAGTTGTCGTGTGTTGCTGAGTGATTTTTGGACGTTATCAAGTTGAAATTGGGCTTTTGCAAGATTAACTTCAAGCGCCTGTGTTTTTCTGAACGTCTTTGCTCTACCTGCGTTGATACGATCCAGAATCCATTGCCATGCGGTATTTGCGATACGATCTGACCAGTTGACACCAATGCGTACAAACGAGGAGAGTAAATTAACAATAAAATCCAGAACCGGCATGGCTATCGACATTCCAAAACCCACCACCAGTGGCCAGTAAAAATAGTTATGTGAAAAATGGTAAGTGCTGGTGATATTTTTAAGCAGGATTTCAATTTTCTCATCCGACATGGCGATGAGTAATATGTGCTTCCAGTTAAACGCGACCAATGAGCACAATAAATAGATATACACTGGCCCTTTTAATCGGCTTGAAATAACGTGACTGGCAAAATCCGTTATCTGTTCTTTCAAACCTGAATCTGATGCTTTATCCGTCACAACGCTTCCCCTCATTAACATTATTTTCCTGCGCTCACTGGCGAGGCGATTATAACCAGTGCTGATGATCCGCGCGATCATCAGGAGTAGTGGGGGGCAAAACGATTTTCAGCAAACTGTCAGCGCCAGAGAAACAGGACTGAATTGAATGCCAGTCTTAGACGCTTTCTGCGTTGCTGCTATGGTGAGCGATAGCAAAACCCTGTTCGCGCCAGTGGGCGAGCTGCTGCGACTGGCTGCGCGTGAGCGGTTTGCCGGTCCAGACAAACAGATGCTGGCCAGGAAAAAATTCCGGGTGAGGGGAGTCGAGCGGTTCGGCGAGGACATCAATGCGCCAGCCCTGCTGTGCAAGGCGCCATGCTTCGAGCCATAAATGGGTGCGGTCGTCATTTTCCCATGCGATCAGCAGCGCCATTTTTGCTGCTTGTTCACGTGCGGCAGCAATACCTGAAGTGGCAAACTCCACTAACACGCCATCCAGCAAGCTTAATACCACGCGCGCGGTGTTTTTATCGCGGCTGAGCCGCTGGCGTACCGGCACCAGAATATCGTCAATTAGTACATCCGCCGCATGTGTTTGACTCAACGCGTGAATGGTTGCGCGAAGCCGGGAGGGATTCACTTGTCGCAGCATGGACATCAACTCTTCCTGGAGTGGTGCCCAGCTTGTTTGGCCGGCGAATTTGTTGTCGTCGAGCAAGGCCTTAACTTTGCTTACGGCAATGCCCTTATCGATCCAGCGCTTTATTTCCACAATGCGCTGAATGTCAGACTCATCGAATTGACGATGGCCGCCTTCACTGCGCTGCGGTTTTAACAGCCCATAGCGACGCTGCCATGCGCGAAGTGTGACCGGATTGATTCCGCAGCGTTCGGCAACCTCGCCGATACTATAAAAAGCCATAGCTCCCTCATACTCTTTAACGCCAGTGTGCTCATTTCATAGACTAAGTTAACTTCGCAAAGTTGTACAAATCCTTTTTTGTACAACTCATGTTGCATAGCTTATACCATCTCATCTCTCTTTTCTGGCCAGGCCACGGCCGGAATGCCGTTTAAATCCGGGCGCGCAAAAAGGTGTCCCTGAAACTGAGATATACCCGCCGATTCAAGCCACATCCACTCTTCCGCTTTCTCGACGCCGACGGCGGAAATGGCAATTTCCAGCGAGGTACAGCATTTGATAATCGCCTGAATAATGGCCTGGCGGGAACCACTTTTATGCACATCCGCAATCAGGGCGCGGTTAATTTTGATTCTGTCCGGCTGGAATTGCGTCAGCAAAACCAGACCACCAAACCCGGCACCGAAGTGATCAATCGCCACGCGAATACCGGCGCCTTTTAGCATTTTCACCGCCTGCGTAAACGCATCAATGCATGAAAACACGGCACTTTCGTTAAATTCAACGATGACCTGTTCAGGAACCAGACCGTTCTCTTTAATCGCCTGCACAATAAATTCAGCAGCATCTGGAACTTTTACCAGCGTCATGGGAAGCAGATTAACGGAGAGGGTTTGCGCGCCCAGCTTTAATGCGGCGGCCATCGCAAAAGCGACGCGCTTGCTCTGTAAATCGGCGGTGTAAATATCATCTCCGGCCATATCGTCGAACCAGTCCTGCGGCGAGCCACCTACGCGGGTGCGCAGCAGGGCTTCGACAGAGACAATCTGGCGGGCAAAGGGGTCGACAATGGGCTGGAAAGCAAAATGGCAGTCGGCACGGCTATCCGGGACGCCTGGCGGCAGGGTTATGGCGTTGCCATCGGCAATAAACTCCCATACATCACCGGGGGGAATTTCGTAGTAAAACTCTTTCTCGCTGTCTTCAACAAAGGTCTGAAAGAACTGCAACGCGCGATCGCCATATGTCAGCTGATATCGCGTTGTGCCTTTATCGAATACCGTCTGCAACACCGCCTCACGGTCATGACCGCGCAAGTCGAACAGCTCCATCCCCGTCTTCCCGAAGCGCCTTGACGGTGCGTAGTCCCTGAGTAATTCAACCAGATTGTAATGCCGGTCATCGGCACAGATGTCCTGATAAATAGCCGTCACACTTTCTTCAGGCCCTTCAAGCAGTTGAAAAAAATGTGTGCCATTGAACAGGAGGATCCCCGTCACGCTGGCCTGACCGTTTTTGATATTGGCGGCTGCAACCATCTCTTCAAGCAGCGTAAACGAGACATGGTCATGCAGATGGCTGCGATAAATGATGGTGGTGAGCATACGCGTTCCGGCGGGAGATTTAGGAATATTTACCTTAGCAGAGGATACCCAAGCCGTCTTGCCGTTATCCCATTTGTTTTCAATTAGTTCGCGCACAGCAGCAGACAATTATGCAGATATGTTAAGGAAAAAACTGGCGTCGATACTGATAATTTGTACAAAATCGGCGCGGTTAAAGGATTCGTTTTTTTATTTAATTTGTTGATTAATAATGATTAATATACTGTTTCTATAGGCGACTAATTATTTTGTACAATTTTTATGTACATATTAGCAATATTTGTATAACTTTAGTTATACTTTACTGACTCATGGACTTTAGAGGAGTGACAGATGCAACAGAACGGTTTCCTTCCGAACACAGCGAACGGCGTTACTCGCTATTTTGAGAAAGCCACGCTGCCGACACAACAAGAAACATTAGGACGCATCGCTGTCGAGATCCTTACCGAAGGCCGAAATCTGAACCGTAAGGCTATTTGTAGCAAGTTATTGTCACGGCTCGAAAAAGCATCTGGCCCGGAAGAGGAGAGCCACTATCACACGCTGATTGGTTTGTTGTTTGATCGTTAAGATGGAAAGACCAATCGCGATAAATCACCTGGTAATTTAAGTCAATTCTCACGGCGCGCCAGGCACTTTGGCAGAACGTTACCACGTGAGAATGGGCTTCATGCCGCAATTGCACTTCGGCAACGGGCGGCAACCCGAGATGCAGTTATGAACAGTAGTGAAATAGAGCAACTGACAGATGAACTTATCGGAGTGGCCGTGTTGTCCCTCCTGAAAGACAACTCTCCTATCAGCACGCCGGCTCTGATAGCACGGCTACGGTCGATGGAGAGCAGTGAGCCAGACAGCCAACGGCGCAAGATGCTGGGGCGCATTATTGTCGAAATTGGCAATAACACGCTGGGCGAAATGCGGCGTGGCGCAGATGCAGTAGGCATGGAATGGAATGAGGATCGCAGGGATAACATTTATCCACTGTTTGGCAACAAGCAGCCGGGCAGTAGTAAAAAACACTGAATTAAGTGCTGATAAGAATGAACTCAACACGGGGTAATGAAATGAGCCAGGCGATGCTTGAAAGTTCTGATGGGTACGACAATCTTTCTGATCTTTCTCTCATGGAATATTTTCGCAGCGGCGGTGAAAAACTTGCAGAGGAATCCGCCATTCTTGGTATCGCCATCAGACGCATAGTCGCAGCCGATGAACGTATAACCCATAAAGCGTTGATTCTTGAGCTAATCCGAATGATCGAAAGCACGGATGATGTGGTACGAAGCGACATTATCCGCAATACGCTGGAAATTGTTGTACACCATACGACGGATGATATCTGACCTCAGGAACGAGGGATTATGGCCACCGTCCGTGAAACCAGACGGTGGCCATAATCTGCCAATATCGGTTTTTTGCCTTCCCTTTATTGGCTTCTACTGGCTCCATTTGTTGTAACCATCTTTTTGCCAACACCTGCCACACCAGGGTTTTTTTATGCTTGCCTGCTGAGGTCGGGATTTGCCGCGACCTGAGAAGTGGCACTATCCTCTGTGCACTGTTTCGTAACGGCATCGCCGCACTTTGTGGCGATAAAGGGCACTAATGTTAGGTTTTAAGCTCATCCCACTTGCCAAAAAGTTTGCCGTTGGGCTGCTTGTCCTCGGCATCGTTTTTTTTATTGGCCGTGTGTATCAGTCGGAAAAAGGCCCTTCTTTGCAGCCATGGCACCGCTGGTCTGCTGATGAAATGCGTGCTGAAGAGATTGACCGCGCCAGTTTCGCCGACTATCTGGCGCGCGAAGACAGCATTTTCCGCGACATGAAAACGCAGCTTACGGATGCGCTCAGCGACGATGAGAAAACGCCGCTCAACCGCTTTTACGCGCAAAGCCGGGTTTACCCCGCACGTTTTCAACCCGACTGGAACCGCTCGCAGGTGTTGATGCCGCAAGGCAACATTCGCGGCGCGGCGGTATTGCTGCATGGGCTGACGGATTCACCCTATAGCATGCGCTATCTGGCGCAGGCCTGGCAGCAGCAGGGGTTTGTGGTGGTGGTACCGCGCTTGCCGGGTCACGGCACGGCACCAGGCGCGCTGGCGAAAGTGAATCGCGAACAATGGCTGGCGACAACGCGCCTGGCTGTGCGGGAAGCCACGAGGATCACGGGATCATCTGTACCTCTCCATCTCGTCGGCTATTCGAACGGTGGCGCGCTGGCCATGCAGTATGCGCTGGAGAGCCTCAGCAACACCGCGCTGCGCCGCCCGCAACAAATCATTCTGTTATCGCCGATGATCGGCGTCCCGTCCTATGCACGTTTTGCCGGGCTCGCTGGTTGGCCGGCGGCGTTTCCGGCGTTTGCTAAAGCGGCGTGGCTTAATGTGGTGCCCGAATTCAACCCGTATAAATATAATTCGTTTCCGGTTAACGCCGCCCGGCAATCATGGTTGTTAACGCAGGCGTTGCAGCTCCAGCTCCAGCAGGCCGCGCGCAGCGGGCTGATAAAGGGTTTGCCGCCGGTGCTGACGTTCCAGTCGGTGATGGATTCCACGGTCGGTGCCCGCGCGGTGGTCGACGCGCTGTACCGTTACTTGCCGCAAAACGGCAGCGAGTTGGTGTTGTTTGATATTAACCAGGCGGCCAATGCCGGTGCGCTGTTTCGTCCCTCATCCTGGCAGGCGGTGAACACACTGCTACCCGCGCCGCCACGTCATTACACGACAACCGTCATTGCCAATGTCGCCGCCGACAGTTTTGACACGGTTGCCCGCACGACGCCCGCGCAATCGGTGCAGGAGAAGCAAGACGCCTTGCACATTGCCTGGCCGCCGGGGATGTTCTCACTGTCACACATTGCGCTGCCGTTTCCACTGAATGACCCCCTATACGGCCTTTATCCGGCGCAGAACAACCAATACGGAATAAGCCTGGGCACCATTTCGCTACGCGGTGAAACCAATACGCTGACGGTGAGTCTTGATACGCTGATGCGCGCCACCGCCAACCCGTTTTTCCCGTGGATGATGGCGCAGATAAATCAGCGCATTGCGTGTAGCGATAAGCGTGATATCGCGGCGTGCATGAATGCTTTTCGTCACCCGCCAACTGTCAGGGGCGCAGAATAATGCGGCCCAATACGCGGTTTTCCTCTGCGTAGCCGTGGGCTTGTACCACCTCTTGCAAGGGAAATTCTCTGTCAATGATCACGCTGAATTTTTTATCTCTTGCATCCACCAACAGCGTGTCGATGGAATCTCTTGCCTGCTGGTGGGCAAGTTCGCGTCCCCAGAAAAGCCCGCTAATCGTTTGATTGGCTTGCTGTAATGCCGCCAGATCGGCGCGGGCATGTCCCCCGGCGTTACCGGCCAGCACCACGGTTCCCCATTCACGCAGACAGGCGATCGATTGCTCCAGTGTCGAACCGACCAGATCAAGTACGCCGTCCACGCCGGCTGCGTTTGTTAGCCGTTTTACCTCAGCGACAATATCCTGCTGGCGATAGTCCAGCGCGACATCAAGCCCGAGTTTTGTCAGTTGGCTCACGCGGGCATCGCCGGAAAGCGTGGCGAGTACGCGCGCGCCCTGCATCTTTGCAAGCTGAATGGCGGCAACCCCAACGCCGCCAGCGCCACCCTGAATAAGCACGCTATCGCCTGCTTTGATCTTTAAGCGTGAAAAGAGCGCCCAGGCAGCCGTGCCAAAACTTACCGGGATAACGGATGCCGAAACAACATCCAGCCCTTCGGGAATGACCCATGACCATTGCGCGGGTGTAACGCGGTACTGCGCATGAGAACCCTCCAGCGCGAGCGTGGCTACGCGTTGCCCAGGGTGGCGATCTTTTACCCGCGCACCGACTTCAATAATCGTGCCCGCTGCGGAATAACCGGGAATGCTACCTTGCGCGCCGGGGAAGGCCGTGGCGCGATTAATCACATCGCCGCCCTCAAGAGCAATGGCTTCTACGCGGATCAGCACATCGTCAGGACCACAGACCGGTAACGGGACATCGGTATAACGTAAAACCTCGGGTTTCCCCGGCTGAAAATAGATTGCGGCTTTCATGGTGGCCTCCTTCTGTTCCAACAAGGCACTCATTACTACACCAGCGAGGTCAACAACGCCATGCGAAATCGGCCTGTTAGGGGGGATGGTTCGCGCGTTTGCAGCGACGTTTCAGCGCTGTTCCTGCTTTCGCCGCAGGGTGAGTAACGGCGTGACCGAAATACCATGTACCAGCACGCTTAGCGTCACGATGGTGATGGCGATGTCGGTTATCGCCCCCGCGTTCTGGAGGCCATGCGTCCAGGCGTAAGCGATATAGTTAAGACTGCCAATCCCGCGAATACCCAACCAGCCAAGACTTAACCGATGCAGCAATGATTCACCCGAACGCATGTCAGTAGCCAAACAGCGAGGGGACGAATAATGACAAACACGGTGAAAGCCAGCAGCAGAGCGTGTACATCCCAGTGTTGTGACAGAGTCACACCAAGTACAATCACCAGCCCGGCGGCCAGCAACCGCTCAACGGTATCGCCAAAGGAGAGCGCATCGCCCACCACCAGACCGACGGATTTGATCGGATTATGCTCTTCGAGCCCGTGCCGGGTATGCGGGTTAACCTGCATCTCGGCTGGCAGATCATGATCTTCCTCGTTGGTATGGCGTTTTTGTACGCTCATCTCCGCGCTGCGCAGGCCGATCCCGGCGGCGAATGCCGCGAGGAAACCGGAAGCACTGAGCATCATTGCCAGCGAAAAGCTCAGGCAAATCAGCGCTAACGCAATAAAATCGCTGGGTGCTACTTCTCCTTGCGCGTGGCGTGAGCGCGTGGCGACCAGACCAATTAGTCGCCCGAGAATAAAACCGATACCCAACCCACCGGCCAGTGCCCAGAGCAGATCGACACTCAGCCAGCGAAACCACTCATCGGCGCTGATTGTGCCTCCGGCCTTTTGCCAGACCAGCGCCAGCATTAAAAAAGGCAGGGCGGTGCCATCATTCATACCGGCTTCGCTGGATAAGGCGATTCTGAGGCGGTCATCATCCTGCGCATCGTTGATAGCCACCAGGCTTGCCAGTACCGGGTCGGTAGGCGCGAGAATGGCCGCCAGCGCCAGCGATAATGGCCACGAAAGATCGGCCATAAAATGGGCGGCGAGCATAATCCCGGCAATGGTCAGCAGCATAGCGGGCAGTGCCAGCATGATGCCCATCCGCCAGTAAGGCGAGGTGAGCGGCAGGCGGATTTTGAGCCCGGTGATAAAAAGCGACGCTGCCATCGCCATTTCGGTTATCCGACTGGTGAGCGGGGCGTGGCGAACAATATCGATGCCAATTAGCCCCAACATCCACGGCCCGCAGGCGATGCCCACCAGCAAATAGAGGCCAAAAATGGGGATCGGGACACGACTTATCCAGCCGTAAGAGAGAGACATAAACAGCAACAAACACCCCGCCGCAGCGGTCCAGGCCAGATATTCCATACACCTCCCGAGCAAAATCATCTTCTTAACAGGTATAGCTGCTACCCAAAGATGTGCCAGCAAAGCGCCTCCCAACGCAAACACGCCGCTCTTGGTGAACGGCGTGTCTACTGGTTAACACATGGGTAATTGCGCGTGCGGGCTGCGCACTGGTTTACTCCGGTACGTTGCCTTCCCCTTGTTGTGACGGCCATTTCCAACTCTGCACTTCAGGCAAATCTTCACCATATTCGCGGACATACTGATGGTGCGCGGCAATTTTTTGCGCCAGATCCTCCAGAATGTCATCCGCTTTACCCTGCAACGACGGCACGCGCAAAATCGCCTCTTGCGCCAGGTGAAAGCGATCCAGCTCGTTGAGCACGGTCATATCAAATGGCGTGGTGGTGGTGCCTTCTTCCATAAAGCCGTGAACGTGAAAATGACGGTGATTGTTACGCTGATAAGTGAGGCGGTGAATCAGACTCGGGTAGCCGTGGAAGGCAAAAATCACCGGCTTATCAGCAGTAAAAATCGCTTCGAAGGCCTCTTCGCTCAGGCCATGTGGATGCTGATCCTGGGTTTGCAGCGCCATTACATCCACGACGTTCACCACCTGAATACGCAACTCAGGCAGGTAATGACGCAGCAGATCGACCGCTGCGAGGGTTTCCATGGTCGGCACATCGCCCGCACACGCCATCACCACATCCGGGGTTTCGTCCTGCTGCACGTTTCCGGCCCAGGACCAGATCCCCATCCCAGTGGCGCAGTGTTTTGCCGCGTCGTCGAGATTGAGCCACTGAGGCGCAGGCTGTTTCCCCGCCACAATGACATTAATGCGATCCCAGGTTTTCAGGCAGTGGTCGGCAACACATAACAGCGTGTTGGCGTCGGGCGGCAGGTAAATGCGCACAATATCCGCTTTTTTATTAGCGACATGATCGATAAAACCGGGGTCCTGATGGCTGTAACCATTGTGATCCTGGCGCCAGACATGCGAAGAGAGCAGGTAATTGAGCGACGATATCGGCGCGCGCCAGGGCAGGCTGCGCGACACTTTTAGCCATTTTGCGTGCTGGTTAAACATCGAGTCGACAATATGAATAAACGCCTCATAACAGTTGAACAGGCCATGCCGTCCGGTCAGTAAATAGCCCTCAAGCCAGCCCTGGCATTGATGTTCGCTCAGGATCTCCATCACCCGGCCATCGCGTGCCAGTTGCTCATCATAGGGTTTAAGCGGCTCCTGCCAGGTGCGATTCGTTACGTCGAACACTTTGCTCAACCGGTTTGAAGCCGTTTCGTCGGGGCCAAACAGCCGGAAATTGTCGCGGTTGTGCTCAAAAATATCGGCCAGATACGCGCCCAGCGCGGCGGTGGATTCGGCCTGCGTCTCGCCCGCTGACGCCACGTCGACGGCGTAATGGTACAATTCTGGCGTCACCAGTTCCCGGCGTAAGCGACCACCGTTGGCCCACGGCGACGCGCCCATGCGTTTGTCGCCTACCGGTGCCAGTGCTTGTAGTTCTGTTTTGAGTTGCCCCGATGCATCGAAAAGATCGTCTGGCTGGTAGCTGCGCATCCAGTCTTCCAGCAGTTGCCGGTGTTCATCGTTTTCACGGCATGACGAGACCGGAACCTGGTGCGCGCGCCAGAAATCCTCCACTTTTTTACCGTCGACAGTTTGTGGGCCGGTCCAGCCTTTGGGACTGCGCAAAATGATCATCGGCCAGCGCGGCACGGTGGTCTGCGCGTTGCCGCTTCGCGCCTGTTGCTGATAGTCACGGATGCTGTTCAGCGCCCGTTCCAGCGTTTCCGCCATCTGGCGGTGCATTCTGGCCGGTTCATGGCCGCTGACAAACAGCGGTTCGTAGCCGTAGCCGCGAAAGAGCTGTTGTAAATCATCATCGCTGGTGCGCCCGAGGAGCGTGGGGTTGGCAATTTTGTACCCGTTCAGGTGCAGGATCGGCAGCACCGCGCCGTCGCGGGCGGCATTGAGAAATTTTATGCCGTGCCAGCTGGAGGCCAGCGGGCCGGTTTCCGCCTCGCCATCACCAATCACACAGGTGGCAATAAGTGACGGGTTATCGAACACCGCGCCAAACGCATGTGAGAGTGAGTAACCCAGCTCGCCGCCTTCATTAATCGAGCCCGGCGTTTCGGGCGCGGCATGGCTGGGGATACCGCCGGGGAAGGAAAATTGCCGGAACAGCTTTTTCATGCCCTCAGCGTTCTGGCTTATCTGCGGGTAGATTTCGCTGTAGCTCCCCTCAAGCCAGGTGTTTGCCACCATACCGGGCCCGCCATGACCGGGGCCGCAGATATAAATCATATCGAGATCGCGCTGGCGAATGGCGCGGTTGAGATGAACATAGATAAAATTCAACCCCGGCGTGGTTCCCCAGTGGCCCAGCAGGCGCGGTTTGATGTGTTCCGGCCTGAGCGGCTCGCGCAGTAGCGGGTTATCCATCAAGTAGATTTGCCCGACAGAGAGGTAATTGGCCGCGTGCCAGTAGCGATCAAGCAGGTGAACTTCGTGGTCAGAGAGAGACGATATCTGTGTCATGCTTTCCTCGCGTCATCAGAAGGTAAACCAGGCGTTGCCTTTGCAGGCACACGAATTTCCCTTTAAGCCTGGCACACCGCGTTTTCTGATGACGAAACGAACAGTATCAAGGTGCTTCGTGCCACGGAGGTGATGGCGCAAAACAGGGCAATCAACCGGGGCCTTCACTGCCTGCGGCCAACAGCGGAACCACCACATCGCTGATGGGCGTGGGAATGCCATGCGTGCGCCCATAGCGCTGCACCACGCCGTTGCGGATATCCCACTCCAGCGGGCGGTTCGCCTGGCGGTCGGCAAGAATTGACGTCCCTAAATCCGCAGGCGCACGATGAAAACCGTCGACAATTTCCTGGGCAACATTATCACTGAGCACCGCACCTTCCGCGCGCGCCACGGCTAGGCATTCGCCTAGGTACGCCAGCGCCAGCGCAGTGATATCCCCGCGCGAGAACATGCCGGCGCGGCGATTGGCGAGCACCATCAGACCGGCGACCGCATTCTGCAACAGCTTACGCCAGGCGATCGACGTAAAATCGGCTGACAATTCCACCGCGCAGCGCGTATTGCTGAGCGCTTCCACCACCCGTTTTGCCTGCGGTACATCCGGTAGCGTCAGGCGCGGTTTGGCGCGCAACCAGACAGAGGCATCCGGCTCTCGCTGCGCCGGAAACCACACGACGGATGGCAGCACGCTTGCGCCGTTGACCTGCGGTTCTAGCTGGCTTTTTTGCTCGACGCCGTTTTGCAGCGCGCACACCACTGTGTTTTCATCGCATAACGCAGCCAGCCAACTGGCGCTGTCCGCGACCTGGGTGGTTTTCACCGCCACAAAGACCAAATCGAACCTCTGGCTGAGCGCTGCCGGATCGCTCAATACCGGGCCGGGCACCACTATTTCCCCCTCATCGTGACGCAGAATTAATTGCGGGTGGGCGGTACGCCCGCACAAAACGGGCGCGCGGCCCACTTCATGCAGCGCCGCAGCAATCGTCGTGCCGATAGCGCCCGGGCCAAGCAGCGCAATTGTCGGAAAATCAGACATGGTGAGTTCTCCTGATGTGGTTAACCAATCATTACCGTGCCGGTCGCAATCACCGTACACGCCAGCATTTTTTTTAGCGTTAAGGTTTCGCCGAGAAACAGATAACCCAGTAGCGCGGCAAACAGTACGCTGGTTTCGCGCAGCGCGGAGACAGCCCCCATTGGCGCGGTCGCCATCGCATAAATAATGATGCCGTAAGCCAGCAGAGAAACCAGCCCGCCTGCGGCAGCACTGAGTACATCGGGCCGCCAGCGCAGTAAACTTTTTGCGCCGCGAAGCCCGATATAGAGCGCTGGCATCAGCACGCCCCATAACGCACTCATCCACACGGTATAGGCGATGGCATCACCGGCGATGCGTACACCGATACCATCCACCACGCTGTACGCGGCGATAAACGCGCCAGTGGCCAGTGAATATTTCAGATCCGGCAGCGCCAGACGGCGGCGTTGCAGGGCAAGCAGCAGAATACCGCCGGAAATCAACCCAATGCCAGCCAGTGCGTTAATGGCCACCTTTTCCCCGGCAAACAGCGCCGCCCCCGACGTCACCATCAGCGGTGAAGAACCCCGCGCAATCGGGTAGGTTTGCCCGAGATCCCCGCTCTGATAACTCCGTACCAGACACAGGTTATAGCCGACATGCAGCAGCGCTGACAGCAGCGCATATTTCCAGCTGGCATAAGCTGGCAATGGTAAAAACGGTGCAGCGACAACGCAGGTGAAGGCTATCGCCATGCACATGATGGTCATCGTCCACAACCGATCCGTGCCGCCGCGTAAGAGCGTATTCCAGCTGGCATGCAGCAGCGCGGCGAATAACGTCAGCAAAACAAGGTAAGTGGGCATGTATCGATGCTAATCAGCACATGCCCGGATGAAAAGTGAAGTGTCGTCATTCAACCATGAGTAAATACTCATGCTTAGCGATAGTTAAGCTGTGCCTGTTGTGATTCTGCCAATAGCCAGCTGCGGAAAGTCACAATGTGCGGCTGCGTTTCGATCCCCTGTGGGCAGACAAAGTAATAGGCGGCCGGTGAAGGAAAGGGCACGTCAAAAAGCCGTACCAGCGTGCCGTCGCCGATCTCTTTCTCAACGTGACCACTGCGCGCCAGCGCAATTCCCTGGCCCAGTAACGCCGCTTCAATGGTCATATTGGTGTCGGCAAAACGCACGTTCTCGTGCAGCACGTCGGTATTGACGCCAACCTGCTTAAACCAGGCGTCCCATTTGGGAACCAGATCGGCTCCGTCGCGCGTCAGCAGCGGATAGCGCAGTAATTCGGCAGGCTCATCCGGCGTGCCAAAACGCTGCAAAAGCGCCGGGCTGGCGACCGGGAAAAGCTGCTCGCGGAACATAAATTCCGTGTGCAGCGCCGGATAATTCCCGTGACCGAAACGGATCGCCACATCGGCGTCTGTGCTGGCGAAGTTAATGGCTTGATCGGTGCTTTCCAGCGTCACCAGAATTTCCGGATGCAGCCGTGCCAGACCCGGCAAGCGCGGGAGCAACCATTTCAGGGCGAAAGAGTAGGTCGTGTTGACACGCAGTCGCACCCGGCCTTTTTGCTCACGCAAATCGGCAAGAGTGGTTTCCAGTTTGCTAAAAAATTCACGCACCAGCGGCGCGAGCGCAGCACCGGCTGGCGTCAGGCTGAGGGTCTTTCCGCGCTGAAAAAGCGGTAATCCCCAGATTTCCTCAAGGTTTTTTAGCTGATGGCTGACGGCACTTTGCGTAATACACAGCTCTTCTGCCGCTGCGGTAAAGGTGGTGTGGCGGGTCGCAACTTCGAATGCGCGCAGCGTCGCAGTGGGGGGAAGATCACGCATCATACGGTTCCTGTTAATGAGCTAATGCTCATAACACCCTATGCTGAAACCGTGGTGAAAGCTACGCGAACCGAACAATAAACTACCGCGATCGGAGCAGGGTAACGGTGCTGTCTAACCAGCCAGGCAGATTTTCCCGATACCAGTCGAGATAGCGTGGCAGATCGGTTTTCTGCCGTTCAGCAAGCAGGATAACCACTTCGGTAACAATCCATGCTTTGGCAATGGCAATCTCCCGGCCGAGATCGTGCGGTGTTGCATGACCCGAAATACGACAATAGCGCTCGGCAAGCGCGTAAAAAGCGTGTGTTGTGCCCATCCCTTTTATCAGGGGCGCAAGGTCAATCGCCGGGCTGCCCACGGAAAATCGTTCCCAGTCGAAAAGCACCAGCTCGCCGTTCTCCCTTCGTCCCCAGTTGCCCGCATTGCTGTCGCCGGAAATTAACCCCGGATGGCGAAATAGCACCGCGCTACATTGCTGAAAACAGCGCAGTTGTTGCGAGGCCTGTTCCGGCAATGCCAGCAGCGCCAGCGATTTTTCCAGCGCGGAAACAGACCATGTGTGAGTGTGATAGTACCATGCCGCGTCTGGCGCAAAGCGATGCAAGCGAGCCAGCATCGCTAACGCTTCATCGCTTGCCACGGCATCCTGAGAAACCGGGTGGGGAATATATTCCAGTCGTAACAAGTGTTGTGCAGGATCGGCGAATAACAGCGTTGGCGAGGCAATTTTTGCCGCGTTGAGCCGATAAGCCGCATGTTGATAGAAAGCATACTCGACGTCACTGACGGGATATTTCTCAATAAAGCGTTGGCCTTGTTCATCTACAACAAGCGCCACCTTTGCGGCGCCCATTTTTGATAAATCCTGAGCTGACATTCCATATCCCTTGCGTGCCGGTCGAGCGTTTCAGTGTAGCCTGGATGGATGGCAACGCGGAGACCGGTTTACTCCTGCGCCGCCTGCTCCTGAGCATAAAGGCGATATTGCCTTGGCGTTAATTGATACTGTTCGCGAAACGCGCGGCAGAATGTTGACTGCTGCTGATAACCCAGGTGCAGGGCAATGTCGGTAATAGAACGATGGGTTTCGCTCAGTAACGCTTTTGCGATCACCATGCGGCGATATCGAATGTACACCCCAGGCGACATGCCGGCGATTTGTTTAAAACCGCGCTGGAAATGCCACGCAGAATAACCGGATTTTTTAGCTAATACGCCCAGCGGCAAAGGTTCGGCAATATTGCTCTCTATCCACTGGAGAATATCCTGGATGGTTAAGCTCATCAGATATAACGAGGACTTTTTCTCATATCAATACCTGCTGTTAATGCGCAGCGTTTGGGGAAGCCATCAATACTTCCTCCCCAAACGCAAAAGAGTAATCACGGCACTGTATTAGCGGGCGGATGATATATTTCTGCCCGTCAGATTATCCGCATCAGCAATCTTCAATCATTAAGTAGACGGCATTCAGTGGTCCATGGACGCCCACGACTTTAATCAGTTCAATATCGGCCGTCGAACTTGGCCCGGCGATAAGATTGATACACGAAGGAAGAGATTCGCCTTCCTGCACCCGCTGGCGCAAAACGTGCGCCAGTTGCGTGACGCCGTACAGCAATCTGCTCTTATAGATAACGAATACCGTAGTGGTGGGCAGCAGACTGATAGCCCGCCCCTGTAACTCAGAGGAAAAGAGCACCACACCGCCGGTTTCACACAAACCATATTCGGCGTAGACCACGCCAATATTGGCTTCTGCGGCGCGGCGAAGATTCTCTTCCCCGCCCGATGAGTCCCAGCAATGTGTTGGAAACGTGTGCTGCAAATGCGCGGTAATCCCTACGTTTGCCAGCCGGGCGTCGCCGCTAATCAGCACCGGGCCGCCGCCGTACTGGTTACAGATTCGTTCGGCAAGCTGGGGGATTTTCGCCAGCGGGGCCACTTCGCAGTGTGCCTGCATAACCGTTGTCGCGTATTCAATAAAACTGTCGCACGGATGCTGCTGGATCTGACCGGCATAGCGGCTTGTCAGCGGAGCATGTCCGGAAAATGCTAGCGGCTGCAGTATCTGACGCGGTTCGCGACCAAGCCGTCCGGCAATTTTTTGCATAAATGCATCGCGGTTTTCCATTATGCTTGCTCCCCGTTTTTACGCTGCTTTTGGTGTTTTTTAAACCAGCTACGGAAACTCTCGCCATCGGCATCGGGCAGATCGCGGGCCTCCGTCCACTTGCTGATTGCCGCAATAGTAAACGGCATCTTGCCGTTGTGGATCATCAGTTGGGCGGCGCGTGCGCCAGCCACCATGCCGACTTTCCACAGCCGGGGGTGACGGTTGGCGTAATTGAACAGATGAACGGTATGCCTTTCCATCGCCGGCGTTTTTCCGCTTTCTGCCAGCGTGCGCCGGTGCTGAAGGATCAGTGACGACAACGGAATACGTACCGGGCAGACATCATCGCAGGCAGTGCATAATGAGCAGGCATAGGGCAGGTTTTTGAAATCGTCATAGCCGCCGAGCAACGGCGTGAGCACCGCACCAACCGGGCCGGGATAGATCGAGCCGTAACCGTGCCCGCCGATGTGGCGGTAGGCCGGGCAGGTATTCATGCAGGCCCCGCAGCGGATGCAGCGCAGGATGTCCTGGAAAGGCGAGCCCAGCACCTGCGAGCGGCCATTGTCGACGATAACCAAATGGAACTCTTCCGGCCCGTCGCTTTCCATGCTCCCTTTCGCACCGGTAAGCCAGGTGTTGTATCCCGTGAGACGGGCACCAACCGCGTTGCGTGCCAGCATTGTCAGGATGATATCCAGTTCAGCGAATGTTGGCACCACGCGCTCCATGCCCATAACGGCAATATGCGTTTTCGGCACGGTGGTGCAGAGTCGGGCATTGCCTTCATTGCTCACCAGGCTGAGTGTGCCGGTTTCTGCGACCGCAAAATTGCACCCGGTGATGCCGATATCGGCGCTAAGGAAATCCTCGCGGATCTTCTGGCGAATAAAGCGCGTCATGGCTTCCGGGGTTTCGGGGCCGTTATAACCCAGCTTTTCGCGCAAAACCTGCTGAATTTGATGGCGATCTTTATGAATGGCAGGGACTACCACGTGCGAAGGGGCGTCTTTGGCGAGTTGCAGAATATACTCGCCCAGATCCGTTTCCACGATCTCAATGCCTGCCGCTTCAAGCGCGGCGTTCATGCCGATCTCTTCGGTCACCATCGACTTCGATTTAACGATTTTGCGCGCCTGTTTCTGCCCGGCAATCTGCAAAATATAGCGGGTGGCATCTTCACGCGTGTCGGCAAAAAAGACGTGACCGCCGGTAGCGCTGACCTTTTCGCTTAACTGGTAAAGATAGGCATCCAGATTGTCGAGAACATGGGCGCGGATTTCAGCGGCGCGTGAGCGCCAGTCCGGCCAGTTTTCCAGTTCATCAACCATTTTCTGCCGATTGATACCAATCCGATCCTGCGCGTTGGCAACGGCGTGGCGCATCACCGGATCGTCGATTTGCTGCTGAACCCGTTCATAAAAGGGGACATTGCTGGTTTTTAAAGACATGGTGTTTCCTTAGCGGCTCATCAGCACATCAGCGATATGCAACACACGCACGTTCTGGCCTTCACGTTGTAAACGCCCGCCAATATTCAAAAGGCAACTGGCATCCGCGCCGATCAGATAATCCGGTTTGGCTTGCATGATATGCGCGACCTTTTCCTTCACCATCTCGCCGGAAATTTCAGCCATTTTGACCGAAAAAGTGCCGCCAAAACCGCAGCAGGTTTCCTGCGCGCCAAACGGCACAATTTCCAGCTCACGCACCTCGCGCAGCAGCGCCAGTGGCTCATCGCGAACGCCGAGCTTACGAAACAGACTGCACGAGGGATGATAGACCGCCCGCCCTGGCAGTCGCGCGCCGACATCGGTTACGCCAAGCTGGTTAACAATAAAGGAGGTCAGATCGACCATTCGGCTGGCAATCTTCGCCGCGCGCGTCGCCCACTCCGGCTCATCGACTAGCCAGTCCGGATAGTGACGAATCGCGTTCATGCAGGAACCGGCAGGCGAGATAATCGGGTAGTCGTTGATTTCCAGCGCCGCAATCTGCGCTTTCATGCCCGGCAGCGCATCACGGATGTAGCCGCTATTAATTGCCGGTTGACCGCAGCAGCCCTGTTTTTCAGGAAACTGAACATGGCAGCCTAACTGCTCAAGTAGCAGGACACTGTTTCGCGACATGCGTGATTTCAGCGCGTCCCCAATGCAGGTAACAAAGAAATTTACGTTCATATTATTTAGCTTCCAGCGCAGATAACGGCATCGCGTCATTTTTAATTTCGGGCAGGCGGTGAGGGCGTTTGTGCTTGCCGGTTTAATCGTCTCTTTAGCGCGCCACGCGCAGCCCGCCGGCGACGCCACGGCTTAATACGATTTGCCAAAGCTGGATATTTCTGGCGCGAAATGCACCCGCGCAGGCGGTGAGGTAATAATTAAACATACGGTGAAATTCCGTCGAATAATTGCCTGCTATTTGTGGCCAGGCCTGATTAAAGCGGCGATACCATGCCATTAAGGTCTTGTCGTAATCTGCGCCGAAATTATGCACATCTTCGATAACAAAATAGGGTTCGCTGGCATCAGCAATCTGTTTTATGGAGGGCAGGCAGCCATTAGGAAATATATATTTATTGATCCAGGCATCAACATTATGCAGGGTTTTATTCGAACCAATCGAGTGCAGCAAAAATAAGCCATCGGGCTTCAGGCAGCGATCCACAGCGTTAAAATAGGTCGCATAGTTTTTCGGGCCAACATGTTCGAACATGCCGACAGAGACGATGCGGTCATAGCGTTTATCCAGATCGCGGTAATCCTGCAGCAGGATTCGAATATCCAGCCCCTCGCTGTGGCTTTCGGCGTAGGCTTTTTGCTCTGCCGAAATGGTAATCCCTTCGACGCTCACACCATAATGGCGCGCCGCATATTCCGCTAAACCGCCCCAGCCGCAGCCAATATCCAGCAGCGTCATGCCGGGTTTAAGTTGCAGTTTTTCGCAGATCAGCGCGAGTTTATTTTCCTGCGCCGCACACAGTTCATCGGCGTTTTTCCAGTAACCGCAGGAGTACTGCATATGGGGATCCAGCATGCGGCTAAACAGATCGTTGCCAAGATCGTAATGCACTTCGCCCACTTGCCAGGCGCGTCGACGGGACTGAGGGTTGACGATGCGCGCAGCGGCGATGCGCATCAGGTCGGCGAAACGGGCCGGGCGCTGCTCATCGAGCCTGGCGCGCAGCAGCTTGTCAAAAAACACATCAAGCTGTTTGCAATCCCACCAGCCCGCCATATAACTTTCACCGAGCCCGAGTGAACCCTGCTGTAACACGCGTTTGAAAAAACGCGTGTCATGCACGCGGATATCCCAGGGTTCGGGGCCATTAATCATAATGCCTGCCTGTGACAGCAGTTCCTGGACGATCCGCAGCCAATGGCCGGGTTTACTGATCACATCGACGGTACATTCGTTAGCCATCATCTTTCCTTCAACGTAGCGTGCGCTCAGCCGGTAATTTCCCCGTCATTCACTGCCCGTCAGCGCGAAAAAGGCTTATCGCTCAGGCAGGTGGCTGGTAAATTGTTCACAACGGGTGAAATATATCTATGACCCGTTCATTATTCAGGAAACCCGTTCTGCCTGCGCTGTGCTATCAAGACAAACTTCATCGAATAGAGGTCAGGTTGTTATGTGCTCTAAGCTTGTGTTACCGCCTCGTCAGCCCATTAGCGGCCAGCCCGCGCCGGTGCTGATGGCCTTGCCTCGCCCGGTGTACTTTCGCAGTTACCCTTTACGGGGCGACACGGGTGTCGACATGCACGAGCATCCTTTCGCGGAGTTTCTCTATGCGCGCGAGGGAAGTATGCGGGTGGAAATCGAAGGGAAAACGCTGGTGGTGCCGGTGCTCTATGGTGTCTGGATCCCGGCTCGTGTGCCTCACCGTCTTCTTGCCGGCAGCGACGTATTGCTGGAAAGCCTGTATGTGGAGGCCGATTTTGCCACTATCCCCTTTAGCGGCAGCAAGGTGGTGGTGGTGAGTGATTTTGTGCGTGAGTATATTCACTACGCCACGCAAAACGTGCCGGAAAAGTATGATGATGCAGGCGATGACGCCCAACTGGTGCAGGTGCTGATTTCCCTGCTCAGACGCTTGCCCGACGCCGGCTTATCGGTCTCCTGGCCAGTATCACCGTTGCTGATAAAAGTATGCAGCCAGATCCAGAAAACGCCCGGCGACGCGCACAGCATTGAACAGTGGGCCTCCTGTAGCGGTATGTCGGTGCGCACGTTTTCACGCCGTTTCAAAAAGGAGACTGGCGTGGCGTTTAGCGAATGGAAAAAACGGGTGCGTTTGCTGGAATCGGTGGTGATGTTAAAAAACAAGCGCAGCGTGACGCAGGTGGCACTTGAGCTTGGCTATTCAAGCCCGGCGTCATTTACCTTTGCGTTTCGCGCCATGTTCGGCGTGCCGCCAACGCGCTATTAATTTGAAATCGGCGTGCCGCGCTTTTTCAGCCGCGCCCGGGCGCGGCGTCAATCATACTGCCGCGCTGTGCGATCGGCAGAAAAAAGACGGCGTAGCCACCAGGTAAGAAGCGCCAGCAGGGCTATTGCGCCAAGCACGGCAAACGCCACGCCGTAGGAGTATTTTGCCGCAATTGTTCCCGCCATCGCCGGGCTGAATGCGGCCCCGACACCTTGTAACAGCATAATAAAGCTCTGCCCGGCATTGGTGTGCCCGCTGCCTTCCAGCAATTTGACGATATAACCGGGTACCGCGACGCCCAGCAGCCCTGCGGCTACGCCATCTAATATCTGAACCGGGATCATAAAAAGCGGTCCGGCCGAGACGCAAGCAAGCGCCGCGCGCAGCGGCAAAACCATTAACGCTGCCGTAATCAACAGCGGGTAACCATATTTTCCCGCCCTGGCAGCGGCGAATAAGGCGACGGGAATCATCACCAGCTGTGAAATAATGACAGTCGCCGCCGCATAAACACTGGCGCTCATTTCCCCGCCTGGCGCGGCGGCCACCCGCATACTGAGCATCGGCAATAGCGCAGCGTTAGCCAGATGAAACAGCATCAGCGTCACGCCGGTGGCGATGAGGGCGGGATGAGTAATAATCGCGGAGAGGCGAGGGACTGCCGCCGGATCTTCGTCGCGACTGAGACCTCGCGCGGCGCGGTTATCAATATCGTTATTGCGGATAGCAAAAACCGCTAGCGTTGCGCAGATTGCCATACCGGTCATCAGAATAAAGACGGCATCGGTGCCCAGGTACAACACCAGAATGGCTGCCAATATTGCGGCGCTCATATTTCCGCCATGGTTAAACGCCTCGTTCCTGCCCATTTGATGGTTAAACCCTGACGAGCCGGTTAAGCCAAGCGTAATGCCCATTAACAGGGGCGCAATAAAGGCGGCGGATACACCGGTGACAAATTGCGAGAAACCGACAACAAAAAGAGTCGGATATGCCCAGAGCAACAGCGTGGCGGTGGTGATCAGCAAGCAGCAAACGACGAGTAATCCTCGTTTATGGCGTGATGCATCAGCAACCAACCCGGAAGGCATTGTCGCCACCAGGCCCGCCAGACCACCGGCTGTCATCATCCAGCCAATGTTGTCGGCTTTCCACTGCTGTTCAGTGAGAAATATCCCCAAAAAAGGGCCAAGCCCGTCCCTTACATCCGCCATGAAAAAGTTCACTAAGCAGAGTGCCTGCAGCGATCGTAACGGCATTGAGCCCCTTCTTATGAGCATGGTTGAGTGTTCCTGAATAATGGGTTGTTGCGCATCCTGAACGTGTTTTGTTATCTGTTTCAGCGAGTGGGAGACAAAAAAATATGCCTTATTGAAGGCCCGTGAGAAGGGATAATAATCGGGTTTTACGTCAATCGTGTGATACATAAATGTAACATTCTGTCGTGCTGACGCGGGCTGGTGAAAGGCTGTCTTACTTAAAAGCGTAGAGAGTCTGCATCATCATCCGGGCGGCTGATGATGCAGACGGTGTTTAACATCTATCCCAACAAAATCGCGCCCCACACGACAGCTACCATCAGCAGCGCCGTGGTTTGGGCTGCACTGCCCATATCTTTGGCGTTTTTAGAAAGCGGGTGGCGCTCCAGTGAGATGCGATCGACCACCGCTTCGATGGCAGAATTTAGCAGCTCCACTAACAGGCTGATAAAGCAGACGGCCAGCAGCAGTGCGCGCTCAACCCCGCTGACGTTAACAACGAAAGCCGTCACCATCAGTACACTATGTAAAACAAGAAGTTGGCGGAAGGCCGCCTCGCCATGCACGGCGGTAAGAAAACCGTCGCGTGAATAAATCAGCGTACTGAAGATCCGCGAGATTCCGGTCTTGCCATGGGAATATTTGCCTGTTTCGCTGGGGCCTGACGATTGCATTTGCATCTCCTGAAGAAAGATTTGAGCGCGCAGTATGCGAAAAGAGTTGTCAGGAAATTGTCAAAACCGTATCGAAAACAGAAACGTATTGGTAAACAGCCGTGACGGGTTAGCGCGTGCGCTGCATATCCAGCGTAAAGCGGCAGCCTTGATCTGAGCTTTCGACCGTCATGCGCCAGCCAAGATGCTCCACAATGCGTTGCACAATCGATAAGCCAAGCCCCTCGCCATGTTGCTGCGTGCCGGACTGAAAGCGCTGAAAATGGTGCGGATCGATACTCGACGGCAGGCCTGGGCCGGTATCAGAAAGGGTCAGGGTTGCGCCATGCAACGCCAAACGTATCTCTCCCGCCGTGGTGTACTGGCAAGCATTGCGCAGCAGGTTCCAGAAAACGCTGCGCGCCAGCTCAGCATTGGTCTGTAAGTGGATTTGCTCCGCGGCGTCCAGTATCAGCGCGACGGGCTTTTTTGCCAGCCAGGGCTGGCAGCGCGCAATGCACTCTCCAAGCAAAGGACGAAGCGCGACCTCGCTGCGCGGCAGGGTTTGCGGATCGCGCGAAAGCAGCAACAGACAGGTCAACTGGCGTTGCATTTCCTGAGTGGTGCGCACGATCCGCTCCGCACCAGGCACCAGATGGCTGTCGGCAGGTAACTGGTGCACGATGGTTTCCGCCGCTCCGCTAATGATCGCCAGCGGTGTGCGCAATTCATGACTGGCATCGCCGACAAAGCAGCGCTCACGCTGGAGAAAGCGCTCCAGTTCATCGCTGTGTTGGGCAAACGCGCGCGCCAGCACGCCGATTTCATCACTCGCGTCCTGGAAAGGTAACGGTTTTTGATTGTGCTCGACGGCATTAGCCAGCTGTGTGATGGGAACCGTAACGCGAGCCGATGTTAAACGGCCAATCCAGAAGGCGCCAAGCACACACAACAGAATGATAAGCGGCGCGAAGCCGTCAATTATCCACTCCAGCCAGGCGTAATGTTGGCCATCCTGTAGCAGGTAGTAGCGTTGTTGGTGCTGCTCAAATACCAGCAAGTGTCGGTCGGCAGGTTCCTCCAGACGGTGGTAGCCCGGTGTGTACTGGCGTAACACATCAGGCGCGGTTTGTGCGTTATAGAGCTGGCTGTCTTCAGGCAGGGTGGGGAGGATGCCGTTGGCAATCTCCTCTTCCAGCCGGGGCGCTTCATCGTGCAGGCTTTCTGACATCACCCAGGCGCGGAGTTCGTCGTAGTCGAGTTGCTCAGCCACGACCACAAACGCCATAACTGCCACCATCAGCAGTACAAACGAAATGGTAATGCGCGTATTGAGCGTCATCTGCTGGTAAAGGGATTTCATGGTGGATGTTCTGCCCCTGGTGATTATTCTGCGCAAGCCTCTCCGGGCTTATGCAGGCGTAAACCGATGCCATGTACCGTTTCTATCAGCGCAGATGTGAAGTTTTTGTCAATTCGCTGGCGCAAGTCATGAATATGTGTGCGCAATGCGCCGCTTTCCGGTGGCTCGTCGCCCCAGAGCAGGTACTCCATCTCCTGCTTTTTGACGACAGCGGGTGCTGCGCGCATCAAACTCAGCAGCAATTTATGGGTGGTGGGCGTCAGGTTAATGGTCTGGCCTTGCCGCCATGCTTGCGGTGCGCGGGTATCTACCAGCAGATCTTCCCAACTTAATGTGCCTTGCACCTGCCGCCCCTGGGCGCGGCGCACCAGCGCCTGGATACGTGCATCCAGCTCTTTGAGTGAAAAGGGTTTTACCAGGTAATCGTCCGCGCCCAGCGCAAAGCCCTGTACGCGGTCATCAACCGGATCGCGCGCGGTCAGCATCAGCACCGGTACCGGGTTTTGATATTCACGGCGAAGTTTGCTGCATAGCGTCATACCGTCCAGGCGCGGCAGCATCAGATCCAACAGGATGGCATCGTAGTCATTCTGCGTGGCCATACGCAGACCGGTGGCACCATCACGCGCGTCATCCAGCACGTAGCCCAGCGGCTCAAAGAATTCGTACAGGTTGGCCACCAACTCAGGGTTATCTTCGATAATGAGCAGGCGAGTCATAGAAAACCGGCATTGGGAAAAAGGAGCCGGCTACCTTAACAACTTCCTGACACTGGGGCGTTGATACTGCGCACATTTCTAACCCATTGAGAATTGCGCATGTTTCAACGTCTGTCCTCGTTTCGGTTCAACCCGGTGCAACTGACCTGGGTCGCCGCTCTGTTCTTTACCACCTTTGGCAATATTGCGCTGTGGCAAACGCTGTGGTCCAAAGTTGAGATCACTAGTCTGCACAATTTGCTATTTTTCATCAGCTTGCCGGTTTTCCTGTTCAGCTTTCTTAACGTGCTGCTGACACCGATAATGATTTTGCCGTACTTGCGCAAGCCCCTGCTGGTGGCGTTGGTCGTTATTAGCGCCAGTTGCAGTTATTTTATGCTTCGCTACAACGTGCTGATCGATCGCAGCATGGTACAGAATTTCTTTGAAACCAATCAGGCTGAACTCACCTCGTACCTTTCTGTTCCGCTGGTGCTTACCCTGCTTTTTCTCGGGGTGCTGCCTGCGGCGGTGATGGTGTTGCTGCCCGGCAAAAAAATCGGCCGTCCCTTACAAAACCTGTTCTGGTGGCTATGCCATATTGTGGTGACGTTAACCCTTTTTGCCGCTGTGATCCTCGCCTTCTACAAGGATTACGCTTCACTACTGCGCAACAATATGCAGTTAAAAGACCAGGTGCTGCCGTTTAACGTTGTCCGCAATACCAACGGCTACCTGAAACGTAAATACAGCGTGAAGTCGCAGCCGTTACGAACTGTGGCTGAAGATGCAACGCGTACGGCGACGGGCGAGCGGTCAAAGCTGGTGATTGTTGTGGTCGGGGAAACCGCGCGGGCGCAGAACTTCCAGCTTAATGGTTATGCTCGCCCGACCAACCCAACGCTGTCACAGCGCGAGGACATCATCAGTTTCAAACATGTCTCATCCTGTGGCACGGCGACGGCCATTTCGCTGCCGTGCATGTTTTCGCGCATGACCCGTTCGCAATACAACGACGTGCGTGCCGCGACGGAAGAGAACCTGCTCGACATTCTGCAACGCACCGGCATCCATATCCTGTGGCGTAACAATAATAATGGCGGCTGCAAAGGTATCTGCGAGCGCGTGCCGACGGATGATATGCCCGCGCAGAACATTGCCGATCTCTGCGTTAATAAAGATGGCACCTGTTATGACGAGGTGCTGTTGCATCAGCTTACTGCGCGCATTGATGCAATGGCGGGGGACGCATTAATTGTGCTGCACCAAATTGGCAGCCATGGGCCAACGTACTTTGAACGTTACCCGATAGAGGCCAAAATCTTCAGTCCTACTTGTGATAGCAATCAGATTGAGAAGTGCAGTAACGAGGCGCTAACCAATACTTACGACAATACGCTGGTCTACACCGATCGGATGCTGAGTAAAACCATTGCGGTATTGCAGGGCTATTCCGCACAGCGCGACGTGGCGATGATTTACGTTTCCGACCACGGCGAGTCTTTGGGCGAGCGGGGGATGTACCTGCACGGTACGCCGTACATTATTGCACCTGAGCAGCAAACACATGTCCCGCTGGTGATGTGGCTTTCGCCCGCGTTGGCACAGCATTCAGGACTCAGTCTTTCCTGTCTGCGCAGCAATGCGGATAGCAACAGCTATAGCCATGACAATCTCTATCACTCGATTCTCGGGCTGTTCACTGTGCAAAGCAGTGTTTATCAACCCGGACTGGATATGTTTGCCGGGTGTCGAACCGCCATGCAGTCGAAATAGAGCGGTTGCCAGCGCGCATTCGCCTAAGCGACGTAAAACTGCCTGCGTAATGCGTGCGCGTGTATCTGTTTGAAAATCAGGCTCTCTGCGGTGCTTTGCCAGCAACGTCACCGCAGCGGGTTACGCCAGTGCGTCTCTTTCTGCTCTATTTTGGGATATAGTAGAAAATTATCTTTTTATATCAGGTGGCACTGGCAATGGCTTTGATCCCAAAAAACTACGCGCGGCTGGAAAGCGGTTATCGTGAGAAAGCACTTAAAATTTATCCGTGGGTGTGTGGACGCTGTTCACGGGAGTTTGTTTATTCGAATTTACGTGAATTAACGGTTCACCATATCGATCACGACCATACCAATAACCCGGAAGATGGCAGCAACTGGGAGTTGTTATGTCTGTTTTGTCATGACCACGAACACTCGAAGTACACGGAAGCCGATCAGTACGGGACTACCGTGGTGGCGGGGGAAGACGCGCAAAAAGATGTCGGAGCAGCAACCTATAACCCGTTTGCCGATTTAAAATCGATGCTGAATAAGAAGAAGTAACGCCAGCAACGTTTGCTTCAGCCCGCAAAAATCAGTGCTGTGCCGGTAAATAACATGTCGTCAGGCGTTGCTGCAAGTAAGACGGCTAAACAGGCTTTGCCCGCAAGCTGGCAGGTAAGTACAGACAAGGATCCCAATGATTAACTTCATAAAGCCTCTTCTGGCACCGCCTCTTCAGGTCGGAGACACCATTGGTTTTTTCTCATCATCAGCGCCGGTAACAACCACGGCGCCAAATCGTTTTAACCGTGGAAAACGATTCCTCGAGGAGAAAGGGTTTCGTCTTAAAGCCGGTCAACTGACCGGGAAGTCTGATTTCTATCGCTCCGGCACGATTGCTGAGCGAGCGCATGAGTTCAATGCGCTTATCCGCGATCCGCAAGTCCGCTGTGTGATGTCGACAATAGGGGGGAATAATAGTAACGCCTTGCTACCTTTTGTTGATTATGATGCCCTGAGAGCAGACCCTAAAATAATTATTGGTTATTCAGATACCACCGCTTTGCTTGCCGGAATTTATGCGCAAACAGGATTAATTACCTTTTATGGCCCGGCATTGGTTGCTTCATTCGGTGAATTTCCGCCTCTGGTTAACGCTACATATCACGCTTTTATTGAAATACTTTGCGGACAGAATAACGGTCACCACGACTATGTTTTGCCGGAAAAATGGACTGATGAACGGCTTAACTGGGATGATATAGAACCAGTACGTTCTAAAACACTTTATGCTAATAACTGTCGGTTTATCGGGCAGGGATTACAAAAAGGGCGAGTTATTGGCGGCAATCTTAATACGTTATCAGGTATCTGGGGCAGCGAATGGATGCCTGAAATACGATCCGGTGACATTCTGTTTATTGAAGATAGCTTAAAAGACATTGCAACTGTTGAACGTTCATTTGCCATGCTGAAACTTAATGGTGTGTTTAAAAAAGTTTGTGCGATTCTGCTTGGCAAACATGAGTTGTTTGATAACGCGGGAAGCGGGCGGACGCCTTACGATGTATTACGTGAAGTATTAGATGATGAAATCGTTCCGATCGTTGATGGTTTCGATTGTTGTCACACGCATCCGATGCTGACATTGCCCCTTGGTGCAACACTCGCCATTGATTTTGACAATCAAAAGGTCTCCATCGTCGAACCCTATCTGTCAGACATGAAATAGGCAGCCACTGTAAGCCGCCACCTGTTTATGATAAACGCCCTGTGCCGCTATCCGTGCCCTCTTCATCAGGAGGGCACGTTGGATAGGGTTAATGTCAGAACGATTCCCAGTCAGCACTGTGACCTGTCGAGGTTGCTGGTTTCAGATCCGCCTTGCGGTGATTCGCCGCTAATGTGTGTTTTGGCTTAGCAGTGCCAGATTGCAGTTTGAACACGGAAACCAGTTGCGTAAGCTGTTCAGCCTGCTGTTCCAGTGATAAGGAAGCCGCAGACGACTCCTGAACCAGCGCGGCGTTCTGTTGTGTCGTTGAATCCAGCTCGGTGACTGCTTTACCAATTTGATCGATACCTCTGCTTTGCTCTTCCGAAGCGCTTGAGATTTCATTCATGATGCCACTCACATTCGTGACAGATGAGACAATCTGCTCCATGGTCGTCCCGGCTTTATTGGCCATTTCTGAACCCGTCACCACACGCTGCACGGACTCTTTTATCAGACCTTCGATCTCTTTAGCGGCCTGGGCACTGCGCTGCGCCAGGCTTCTCACTTCTCCGGCTACTACGGCGAAACCGCGACCCTGTTCACCTGCACGTGCCGCCTCAACGGCCGCGTTAAGCGCAAGGATATTGGTCTGGAAAGAGATACCATTTATTACGCTGATAATATCCGTGATCTTATTTGAGCTTTCGGTGATCGTTTCCATTGTGCTGACGACATCCCAGACAATTTTCCCACCCGAGCGCGCATGTTCTGCCGCCATCCCGGCGAGCTGGCTGGCTTCGCGCGCATTATCGGCATTGCGCTTAACCGTCGAGGTCAACTCTTCCATACTGGCTGCCGTTTCAACTACCGCGGCAGACTGCTCTTCTGTGCGGGAAGCCAGATCAATATTGCCAGCTGAAATGTCTGAGGAGGCATTGGCAACATGCACGACCGACTCTTTTATTTGGGTGATCATTTCACGAAGTTTATCGTTCATCACGCCCATCGCCAGCGTCAGACGGCCCAGTTCATCTTTCGATTGAGGCTCAATGGTTGCGGTCAGGTCGCCTTCGGCAATACGTTCTGCCAGTGTCAGATTGTGTTTGATCTGGCGAGTCATCTGCCGCGTAAGCAGCCAGGCGACCAGTAATCCTGTCAGCACAGCACAGAGGGCGACCACGCCCATAATTATCATTACCCTCTGAATGATATCGATATTTTTCTGTGTCTGGCTGACAACCAAATCCGAGGTAACGGTATTAATTTTCTCTGCCACAGCGGTCAATTCTGTCGCCGCCTTCTGAGATTCTTTCAATGCAGCCGCATACGCCACGACATTTCCCTGCATTGCGTTGAGGAATGCCTGCGCCATCTCTTTGTCTTCAGCAGTAAATGTCACGTTTTCTGAATGGAGGGTTTTTGTGGCGTCATCAAATTGGCGGGCAAAAATATCCATGCCCCGCTTACCGGCGGATGACTGGATTTCATACGCCGTTACCCAAATGTTATGCAGGAGATTAAGGAGTGATATCTCACTCTTTGATGTGTTTTCCTGCTGTTCGAGGCGAGTATTGAACTGATCAAGCAGGGTTTTCAGATCGGAGGAGGTCAGTTGCTGTGACTGCTCAAGGGTCACTTTTTCCAGCTTAACGAAAGTGTCACGCTGGTTTGCATAATCAGGAATCGTGCTGCGTAGTTCATCAAACAACACGCGGGCATCGTTGTCCCAGGTGAAGTCCAGGCCAGTAATCGCTTTCTGGTCCATTTTTTCAATGGCGGCTTTGTTCGCCTCAAGGGATTTTTCATCGTGGTTTAATTGGTACGTCAAACGGTTACGTCGTGCGGTATTCAGTTCGGTACTGATTTCATTGATTAATTTTCCTTTTAGTGCGTGGTCGCGGATATTGCTTGATTGCTGAATGCTGATAAGTGAGGACAGAACAATAATAATTATCAAAACTGCAAATCCACCAAACAGCTTGGCAGCGACAGGCAGGTTTTTTATTGACGGTAACAGCTTTGGCATAGAGGTATCCTCAATAATAATTCTTAATATTCAAAAGACGGTTTCATTTTCACTTCTTATCAGGTTGCAGGTGTCTTCACTTCTTAAGAGGACGCTGGAGAGATGGCTTATCAAATTACTTATCGACAATTGCCGCATTTTTTTTAATGAAAAAAGAAAAAAATTACAGATGGGGGATATATTTTAAATAAATGAAGAACATTGCGTTATGGATGTGAGGGGATAAGTGCGTGCTTATTCTATTACCGTGGTAATCATGATCCGGCAAATATTTTTGATCTCCACTTGCCCGCATGATGGAATATATTATATGCGTTGCCATTCTCACAGTAGGGATTGTGAAATTGCCGATCAGCCAGGCATCTAATTAGTGCACTATGCTCTTTGGCGATAGCAAAAAATTATAGTCGGTGGGGTTTCAATACATATTGCCCTGATGGGATATTTCTTAATGCCGCTTTTCTGGTGCCCCTGGCCTGCCAAAACTGGAGTGGGCTACCCGTGTTTTCCAGCAATGTTGTCAATGGAGCCGAAACGAAGGCAATAAAAAACCCGCACCAGGCGGGTTTATTTTATTATCAGTCGCGCTTAACTGCTCAGGCGGGTGCCTTCATCGCGTTTGTAAGCATCGCTGATAATTAGCGCGGCTTACAGCGCTGTAACGTTGCCAGCTGCAGGGCCTTTAGCGCCACTTTCGATGGTGAAGGAAACTTTCTGACCTTCATCCAGTGTTTTGTAGTTGTCGCTCTGGATTGCAGAGAAGTGTACAAACACATCTTTGCTGCCGTCGTCCGGAGTGATAAAGCCAAAACCTTTATCAGAGTTGAACCATTTTACTAAACCAGTCATTTTATTAGACATAGATATTTCCTTAATTAACGAGCCACTAAGCGCGGCGATAATGGCCTGTAATGATAGAGTGACTTATTTGGCACTTAGGAGGAGGCTCATGAAGAAGGGTATCTTTGGATAACTCTTGAACTGAGGACTGCTTTACTAAAACTGCTTTCATAAGGTCTGTATTCCAAACCGATGACGCTATTAAGACATAGCAAAATGGGTTTGGCAACCTTTATGTTTTTTTATTTTAACCAGTTACACACCCGGATGGCTGAATGTCTGTCAGTTTGGCTTGTCTGTAGGTACTTTCTTAAGCCTGTTATTTCGCAGAGTTTGAGCAAAACTGCGTTCCCCATTGCGCTTAGCGAAGTACAACAAAAAGGCCACCTCAAGGTGGCCCTGCTCGTCATTTCCTCGGTTTACCGGCGTCCGAGCGTTTCTCACGAACCCTTCCGTCATTGTTGCGATCGCGAGGTTGTTTGCCACCACCAGGTTTAGGTACGACTACGTCTGGATTAAGTGGTCTTCTGTCAGCCATGTTTCCGTCCCCAAAGAATGGCAAAAGTGCCACCAACCGTGATACGCCTCGCTTGTTTGCCTGGCAACGCGGATCAGACTACATATTGAGCAGCATCAAGTTTATCCTTTGCGCAGGAAGAGGCGTGCTGTACGCAGGCCAAATTTGACGCCATGCACATCCCGGTCATTCTGGCCGGGACTCACAAGAAGAGTATGGTCGTGGTCAGCTACTGTAGGATATTCAAGTCCGCAGAAACGATTTTAGGGGTTTTATGGATCTGACCAATTATCTCACAGATGTCGATGGGGTTTTCTACCGGGCAATTGACCCGGCTTACCGGAACGTTGCTTTATCCGGCTCCAGGGGGCCAGGCCGCTATTCAAACAGCAATCAACCGACGCTCTATCTGAGCTCATCGCCTGCAGGCGTAGAGGCAGCTATGCGTTCCCATCGTGGCAACAGGCGCGTTAGCCTTGAAATTGTTGAAGTCAGGGTCATTGCGAATAAAATTTTTGATCTCAGGAATGCAGATGCCGTGCTGGCTGCGGGCATTAACCTTCACGATGCGATTGCGCCATGGCAGGAAATGGTAAAGGAGGGCGGTGTTCCTCCCTCATGGGCTGTGCGTAATCGTCTGGAATCACTTGGGGTAAACGGTTTAATTGACCCGTCTCGTAAAGCGCCTGGGCTCTGGCACTTGGTGCTTTTTTCCTGGAATAACAACAGCCAATCTCATGTGAAGATGATTGAATAAAAACCGACATGATGGCAGAGCAACAGGTACTGCTGCCGGGTAAAGTGCGTGACGACCAGACTAAACGCCCGTCACGAAGCCGCTTTTGGCAATTACGTCGCGGTGTTGTCTGGCAATTTTCCTTTCGTGCGAAACTCGTTCACATTCCCTTCTTGTTGGTGGGCTATCTTCCCTCTGGTGACGTTTTTTAACCACAAACGCGGAGAACAGCATGAGAAGATTAACGAAGACATTCATTGCCACTGCCTTTATGGTCTGTACCTTTCCTGTTATTGCTGCAACAGACGGGGATGTAAAACCACCGCCTTTACAAAGAGATAGCCCGCCCATGATGGGGCCTGCACCTCTTGTGTATGGCGTCGTTCAGCAAACCACCACGCCGGTCGATGCGTTAAACACTGTGGTTAAAAATCTTCCGGCGCTGGAAACTGGGAAGCGTTATGAAGTCCGGCTGGAGGTGAGGGAACTGGCACCCGCGCCGCCTGTTCCCCCGGCACCATAACCCACGCGTGTTTAGCCCCTTACTGGGGCTTTTAAACAAGCACTTACTGGATTCTGTTTATACGTTACTCTTTCGTCCCTTTAACAAGCTCAAACGCCTGTCAAAAAATGCTGTTACCGCGATAAAAAATACCGGCACGAAGAACACCGCGAACAACGTGCCGCTGATCATGCCCCCGAAAACCCCTATGCCAATCGCATTCTGCGTGCTGGCGCTGGCTCCGCTGGCGAGTATCAGAGGAACAACGCCCAGCGTGAATGCAAGCGAGGTCATCAAAATCGGACGAAGCCGTTGTCTGGCCGCCAGTAACGTTGCTTCCAGCGTGCTCATGCCCTGGCCGCGTAGCTGACGGGCAAATTCGACAATCAAAATGGCGTTTTTGGCTGAAAGACCAATCAGAGTAATCAACCCAACTTTGAAAAATACATCGTTAGTCATATTCGCGGCGCTAACGGCAATAAGCGCGCCGATAAGCCCCAACGGTACGGCCAGTATCACAGAAAATGGAATTGACCAGCTTTCATAAAGCGCCGCCAGCACCAAAAATACCACCAGCACAGAAAGCATGATTAACCCCGGCAACTGGGAAGCTGAGGCCTTTTCCTGCAATGAACTGCCAGCCCACTCACCGGTAAACCCTGGCGGTAATGCCTTTGCCAACTGCTCCATGGTTTTCATCGCATCACCACTGGCGTGGCCCTGAGCGGCGCTACCGGTGATGCGGATAGCCGGATATCCTTGATAACGATTGAGTTGCTGGGGTGCCTGCCGCCATGACGAGGTAACAACAGCAGAAAGCGGCACCATTTCCCCCTGTCTGTTTTTTACGGATATTTTTAACAGTGTTTCAGGCTGCATTCTGTAGGCCGCATCGGCCTGCACAATCACCTGCTGGACACGGCCAGCATTGGTGTAGTCATTGACATAGTTTGAACCCGAGGTTACAGAAATGGCCTGATTGATCTCTTCAAACGATACACCTAACGCTTCCGCTTTTTCCCGGTCAATATTCAGGGAAATAGAAGCGCCCTCGGGTAATCCGTCGATGTACACGTCCGAAAGGTTTGCACTCTTGTTTGCCTGTAAAACCAGCTTGTCTGCGACCTGTTTCAGCGCCTGATACCCTTTACCCGCACGGTCTTCAACATAAAATGTGAACCCGGAAGAGGTGCCCATATCGGAGATGGCTGGTGGTAGCAGACTCATGGTTACCGCGTCGGGTACGGATTGCATTTTCGACTGGATGAGATCGGCTTCATCCTGGGCTGCAATGCCCTTGCGAGATGGCCAGTCTTTTAATGTCGTAAAGGCCAGCGCGGAGTTTTGTCCCGAGCCAGAAAAACCGAAACCTAAGATCATAATATTGCTTTCAATGGCTTGCCGGGCTGCGACCTCATCTTCATAGCGTTTCACCACCGCGAGAGTGCGCTGCATGGTGGCTTCGGAAGGGAGCTGAATGGAGGACATAAAATATCCCTGATCCTCTTCGGGTAAAAAAGAGGACGGCAGCGTGATTAACCCCATCAGCAGGGCCGCACACAGCGCGGTATAGAGCAGCATCATTCGCCCGGTTCGCTTTACGACATACCCCAAACCCGACGCATAACGTGAAGACAACGTATGAAAATGACGGTTAAACCCGGCGGCGAATTTGCCCGGTGAAGACTTTTTATGCGGTTTCAACAAAGAGGCGCAGAGCGCGGGCGTGAGCGTTAAGGCTAAAAAAGCGGAGAGCAGGATGGATACCGCCATGGAAACCGTGAACTGGCGGTAAATCACCCCGACCGAACCACTGGCAAAGGCCATCGGGATAAACACGGCGGTGAGCACCAGCGTGATGCCAATAATCGCCGGTGTGATTTCCTGCATCGCTTCACGGGTCGCATCGCGTGAAGAAAGGCCTTTTTCTGCCATCAGCCGCTCAACATTCTCGACGACGACGATCGCGTCATCGACGATGATGCCAATCGCTAACACCATGCCAAACATGGTCAGAATGTTGATTGAATACCCGCTTAATAGCATCACGGTAAATGTCCCGAGAAGCGCCACCGGAACAACAATGGTCGGGATAAGCGTGCACCGAATGTTGTGCAGAAAAATCAGCATTACCAGAAAAACCAGCACCATTGCTTCGGCTAACGTTTGTACCACTTTCATGATCGACACTTTGACAAAAGGGGCGGTGTCGAACGGAACGGTAAACCCCATTCCCTGTGGAAGCGCTGTGCTCAGTTCGTCCAGCCGCTGGTGAATTCCGGCGGCGGTGCTAATCGCATTCGCGCCTGGCGAAAGCTGAATCGCTGCTGCCGTCGCCGGAACGCCATTTTCCCGGATGCCGTAGGTGTAACTCTGTAACCCTGATTCCACGCGCGCAATATCGCCGAGCGTCAGACGCGCGCCGTCCGTGGTCGCTTTGAGCGTGATATTTTTAAATTCCTCAACCGAGGTGAGTTGCCCTTTAACGGTTAATGGATAAGTGACGTCCTGCCCTGGCAGCGCCGGTTCGTCTCCCGATCTTCCGGGTGATACCAGCACATTCTGTTGGCTAATCGCGCTGGTTACGTCACTGGCTGAAAGCTGGTAATGGTGCATTTTTACCGGGTCAAGCCAGATGCGCATGGCTTTTTCACCCCCGAATAACTGAACCTTACCCACACCCGGCACGCGGCGAAGCTCATCGCTAACATTTCGGGCGAAATAATCACTCAGATCCGCTTCCTGATAGGCTCCCGTGATGGATTTCAGACCGACCATCATCAGAAAACCAGACTCGGCCGCTTCAACGCTGACACCGTTTTGTCTCACCGCTTGTGGCAGGCGCGGTTCCACCGTTTTGATTTTATTTTGCAAATCCATCTGGGCGAGTTTGCTGTCCGTTCCGGGTTTAAAGGTCACCGTGATAGACGCCATCCCTGTCGTGTCGCTGGTGGACTCGAAATAGAGCAAATTGTCCACACCCGAGATTTCTCGCTCGAGGAGTGAAACCACGGACGTATTCATCATGTCTGGCGTCGCGCCAGGAAAAGTGACCGAAATAATAATACTCGGTGGGGCGACCGCCGGGTATTGCGCGACCGGAAGATGCGGTATGGATAAACCTCCACTTAATATAATGAACAGTGCAACAACCCAGGCAAATATAGGCCGGTCAATAAAAAACTGTGGCATGAATTAATTTCCGAACATTAAGGCGAGATAATTAAAATCAAGATTTCTGTTGCGGTGATAATGTCCCGCTATCGACATCATCGGTCTTGACGCGTTTACCAATGTCTTTAAGTTGTGAAAACTTCTCAAGAAGCTGCGGTGCATCATCAAGGCTGGTGGCAAACATCCACATGTACGTCATTACCGAATAAATATGCCCGGCATTCACACCCTGGGTTGTTGTCATCAAGATAATGGTCAAGGTAAATAGCAGGGCGATCAGGGCACCGATTGCAAGGTATCCCAGTGCTTCACGATCGGAAAGGCAGATACGCAAACGGGCGAGGGATGAATAATGACGATTAAGCGAAAGCGTGGAGGCTTTGTGAACATAGTCCACTTCCTTCTCCAGCCGGTTATTCAGTCGGTTAAACAGCAACTCATTTTTGCGCGTGTAACCCTTGAGAAAGCACGACAGAATAATGACGATAACCACACACATCACCCCGGCGTGAAACTCAATAATGAGCAGCATAATGGCGGCGCCGAAAAGGGAAATAATCGAGGTCATCAGCATCGGCAGATGCATCTCAAAAAAATCAACGAATTCACGGGATAACACTACTCGTGCGGCGATGGTTGAATGATTAAGCTGATATTTACGCTGAGCAATAATAACCGATACGGCCAGACCAGCATAAATGCGCGCAAACGTACGCGTATCGATACTGCGCCGGGTTGCGCCGAGGACCCAGATAAAAAGAATCATTAATCCATAAAGTGCTGCCGTGAGGGCATCTCCCGCCAGAATCGAGTTGATAGCGATGCCCGCCAGCACGGGATACAATAAATAAGTCACATTTTCCGCAATAACCAGGAAAAACGTAATAGAGAGTTTTTTCCAGTTTTTTACGGCCAGGTGTTTTAATGTCCTTTTCACATTTTCAGTAGAGGACGGTGGGTTTTTATTTATCGACGTCATTATAAAAAATTATCTGCCCGGTATGGATGAAGAATCCTGGCTTACCTTTATGCTTAATCATCGATGTGCTTTCATTACGAGCCGATTAAGATATGCGCCTGGATTACACTGCGTTTATGCAGTCTATCGTTTTGATGTTTACGTAGAATGAATGTTTTATGGAGGCAATATGGAGTCGGTTAATTTCCCTGAGATGTAAATTGGCCGGTTTTTCTGGCGGCCTGTCACTATTCCCATCGCCAAAGCTCACCGCTTCATATTCAACGAGATTCAGAGGATCCTCAATAACAGATACATAGGTGTGACACCGAGGAAAATAATCAAAAAACACTCATAGTAAAAGCTGAAGTCATAAATGTCCGGAAGCCTAAGTAAGAGAATGTTAAAAATCAGAATAAGATGAAAAAAAATGATCACCAAAAAGAGTGTTACGATAGCCAGTTCTTTCAGTACGCCGGCTTTTTCTTGTATCAAAAACAATAAAAAAGAAGCGATTAACATGGCATAGATAAACGGCGATGAAAGTAGCGTCGCGCCTACTTTTTCCTCAACGTTGTGCATCAAAATAAGCCATAGATAGAACATTCCCCATAACCATAAAGAAAATATCATCAATGAACTGATTTTTTCAACGGTGAGTTTCCGTAAGTGTTTCATTGCTACTTCTACTCCGAGAGAGGGCTTTGCCGGTAATACAATGACACCACACGATCTATTTTACCGTGTTAGTGAATGTCATCTTTTTTCCGGTAGCGCGTTATTTTATATGGCTTACTTTCTATTGTTATCCAGGACTGTGGAAAATTGATTACCCGAGTGTGGAGCGAGTGTGTATGTCTGCCTGGTAAATATTCGCTTGCGGATGTTGCTGTCAGACATTGAGGAAAAATGAGACGCCAACGATTTTAAGTGGATGCAACTTTCGCTGCACAAGCAGGTCTCATGTTCGCTGATGACTTGCGCGTCTGCTGGCAGGCTTCAGAAACAGCTTAGAAAAACGGCATTTGCATGAGTACATTAACCGAACCGGATGTGAATACGACAGCACCGGTGTTTGCTTCAGCGCAAGCCAGGTCACACAATGCCTGCAATATCAGTAGTGAGTGGAGAAATCATGAACGATAACTATCTTATTCTTGTTGCTGAAGACGATGATGAAATAGCGGATATTCTGACCAGTTATATTCAGCGTTCAGGAATGCGCACCCTGCGCGCGGCGGACGGTGAGCAGGCAATAGATACCTGCCGGCTGAAAAAGCCCGATTTGGTGTTATTGGATATACAACTGCCCGTGTTCGATGGCTGGGCTGTCCTTTCCACACTGAGAAAAGAGAGCAATATTCCGGTCATCATGGTCACGGCACTGGACCAGGACATCGACAAACTGATGGGGCTGCGGCTTGGTGCGGATGATTATGTCGTTAAACCTTTTAACCCTACAGAGGTTGTTGCGCGTATCGAAGCCGTGCTGCGCAGGGCAAAAGCCAGTCACGAACAACTCTACAATAAGCCTATCCGGACATCCTGTTTAACGGTTTATCCAGAAGACTTTTATGTGGAGATCAATGGTTGTGGCGACGTTATCTCTCCCTTGCTCACAACGACAGAATTCAAACTGCTGGCCTACCTGGCGCGTAACCCGCGCAAAGTCTGCTCGCGTGAAGAGTTGCTCAATGCCTGCCTGCCAGAAGGCGATACGCTTGACCGCACGGTTGACAGTCATATGAGTAAGCTGCGCAAAAAGCTGGAAAACTGCGGGTTAAAAGGAGTTCCGGAAAGTATTCGTGGCATGGGTTACCGATTAGGTGAAAACAAATGAACAGAGGTCATCCGTTAAGCCGCCAGGTACTGGCGTTTATGATCTTGCTGACGCTGACGGTTATTGCTGTCTCTGTTATTGGCTCCTATCTGTTTTATACCTTCGTCATTTATTACATTCCCGGCGGGGCAATGGCCGGGAATGAGGATCAGATGACCTATCTTGACTGGTTATGGATCCTGATTGCCTCTTTAATAAGCTTATCCCTCTCGCTTTTTTTTACCGTAAAGCTGTCGGCAAGAATTTTGACCCCGCTAAGCTCTGTGGCGACCAGCCTGCGCAGGATAGCCCAGGGTGATCTGGGTGCGCGGGCGTTTTGCGCCAGCTCGCATCTGGGCGAACTTAATAATCTTGTCAACGATTTCAATGAGATGGCTGAAAAACTACAGACGATGGATGCACAGCGTAAATCCTGGAATGCCGCCATTGCCCATGAGCTTCGCACGCCGGTTACCATTCTACGAGGCCGCTTACAGGGGCTGGTTGATGGCGTGTTCGAGCCAAATCCGACCTTGTTTAATAATCTTCTTAAGCAAACAGAGGGTTTATCCAGCCTGATAGAAGATCTTCGGGTGGTGAGTTCATCCGGCGGTGCCGAATTTACGTTAACGCTTGTGGATGTTGATTTGCAGGAGATCATTCAGAGCGCGGTGGATTCCTTTGCGCTGGAATTTAAACGCAGCCATTTTACCATCGCGACCGAATTACATCCCCAGCAATGTCAGTGCGATCCGCTGCGGATTATTCAGTGCCTGACTGTCCTTTTCGATAACGCGATAAAATACGCCACCTCTAAAAGCATGATGGTCAGCCACGGCGCCAATGAACAAGAGAACTTTATTGTCGTTGAAGATAGGGGGCCAGGGATCCCAGAAGAATTTCACAAATTTATGTTTCACCCTTTTCAGCGCGGCGCCAGCGCAAGGGACACCAATCCGGGTGGCTGTGGGTTGGGATTATCGGTGTTGAAAGCCATCATGCTTGCTCATCAGGGCGATGTAACCTACGCGTTAACCGATGAGGGCCATTCCATTTTTAAACTCTCATGGCCCTTACGGAAAAAACACTGATCACGCTTTCTGCGTGCGCAACGGCTGGTTGCTTTGTATCGCGGTCATTTTCCACATCTCACCCAGCCGGGTATCCCACTCTGGCGGTGAGATTTCCAACTTGCCGCGCCGGGGACTGAGGGTGATTTCACTGAAATAAATCACATCGCGCTGGAGCATAAGATCAATTCGACAATAATCGATCCCGGTGGATAGCTCCTGCGCAGCGGTTATCGCCTTATGCAATAATTCCGGTTCGGGGATCGCTCCGGGAGTATTGGGATATTCCATCTGAAAGGGCTGCAATTGCCAGCAGCGATTGTAGACATTAATGAAACCATTACCGGAATCATCGGTAACATCTGCTTCGATAAAACCCGCGATGCCATGAAAACAATGTATCCTCAGCATTTCAGGTGTTCGGCTTTTGTCTCGTGCTGAAAATAAATCAATGTATTTCTCGCACAATATAACCGGTTTGATGTTTTTATACTGCCATTCACGGGTGGTGTAATACATATTTTTGCGCAGGGCAAAATCAAGCTTCTGTAACGCGCGTGGAATATTGAGTTTATCCTTATCCGTGCATATTACTGCGCTACCGCTATCGTGATTACACTTCAACACAAATTTGTCCGGTAATTGGCTGAAATCGATGCTTTGCACGTTTTTATAGACGCAAAGCAATGTGGGTAACTGTACTCTTTGTGTACGCGCAGAAACGTAATCGCGCACCGCCAGTTTATCTGCCAGTCGCGTGTAAAGGGGGTTATGGTCATGTATCATTCGGTAGCATATTTTCTCGCTTAGCGTCACCGGATTAATCAGATCGGGGGTTCTGCCAGAGAGCCTTTTTAATCTTTTGCTATGAAATTGCTGGTCCTGAACCATACAGGTTAAAAGTTTCCGACCAAGGTACTCGGTGTATTTCATGAAATAAGTAAATTTGTTCATTTTTCCTCCTGCGGACAATGAACATTCTGCAGAGGATTTATTGAGTTATATTGCCGCTAATATGGAGCGACGATGGAGTGGCTATTTGCAAAACATTTTTAAATGTTATGAGCAGGTTCTGCTTATTGACGGGGAACGATCACTATTCGTTGTTTAAGCTAAATCTTAACGCGGGTATCGCCATGTCGACTGCTGAAAAAAGAAACTGGCGTCAGAAAAGAAAAACGCGAATGGTCATTGCCGATAGGTAGGGAACGATGAAAGAAAAGAGTATTTCTTATCGGCTTAACAGATTACGCAGAAAACAAGTTCAGAATTCGCTTAAGCCAGATAGATTACCTGTCAGGTAATCTTTTCTATGAGGGAGTGAGAAATGACAGATTACAGTTTTTATCAAAAAGGTAAGCAAATCGTGGTGCTGAAAAGCGCGGAAGTGGATGCCGCTTCTCAGCTAGTGGCACAGGGCTTCGAGAAACAGTTTGAAGAGGTCAGCGCGACCAGTGAAAAAAACGCGCTTGCCCGCTTTGCGGATATTCGCCGTGATAACCAAATCGATCGTGAAAACTTCCTCGCAGGCGCAGGACCGATGCCGCTTATCGGCGGATTGACGGCCATTATTACGTCTCTTGTGCGCAAAAAAGAGCAGTGATCGAAAATTGAAAGCGCTGCCGGTTATGTTAATTGATGAGAAGTGAGGCCGCGCACAGTTCACCCAAATGCGAATTGCCGCGTAGCTACGCCGATAAAAGGTCCATGATGAAGAGTATTGATAAACTAAAGACGACATATCCCGGCGCACAGGCATGGTCATTCGGCGACAGCCCGGAGATGGCAAACGCGCTTGCAAGCTTAGTGGTGAGTGGAGTGAAAACAGCCTCCTGCGGCTCGCTTGCCTCGTACCTGGCTGAAGAGCCGGCACCCAAAATCGGCAGTTATCATATTATTCTCAACGGGCAAAATTCCCCGGTATGCGTCATCAGAATGCTATCGATGCGCCTGGTACGCTTTTGCGATGTGACGGAAGCCTTTGCCAGAAAAGAGGGCGAGGGCGATTTAAGCCTTGAATACTGGCGCAAAGAGCATAAAGCCTTTTTTACCCGGGCGGGATTTTTCGCCGAAAAGATGGAGCTTGTTGCAGAAGAGTTCGCGGTTGTTGAGGTTCTCTAAACCGGTGCATCGCGGTTGACCCGCATTTCCATCACACCTTCTGCGAAACGTGCCGGGCACGTTTCGCCTGTAAGGCAGCAAATATTCACCTTCAAAATGCGCGCCGCTGCAGCATGTCGAAAAGCGCACTGCGCAGAAACGTAGCGTGCTGTTCAGATAACCGTCATCTCTCTCAACCTCGTTCAAATTGGTTAAAAATCCCTGATTTACGCAACATATATCGCAAAACGTGGAGAAAGAGGTTTTAAAAATCCAGCCAATACGCCAACTTTTGCTGCCAGCCTTCGTGAGTAACCTTTATCAGATACACGTACCGGCAACACGTCGGGGGTGCTGGCGCTCAGGTTGAAGCGTGGTGGGAATGCGCGCTAACGGGTTCTATGTTAACGAGAAAATATAATGAGGGAGTGGATATGAAAACAACTATCACCGGGCTGACGTTTGCTATCTGCACACTTTTGGCGGGCGCGACGCTTCCTGCCGTTGCCGCGCCTTTTCCGGCAACCCCGGACTTATCTATGCCGGTGAGCCAGTATGTGACCCAGGTTAACGCCGATAAAAGTATTACCTTTCGCCTTTTCGCGCCGGGCGCAAAACGGGTATCGGTCGTGACCGGTTCTACCCCGGATAGCTCGGTCTCGCATGATATGCGCAAAGATGAGAGCGGTATATGGTCGTGGAAAAGCGCCACGATGGCTCCGAATCTTTACGAATATTACTTTGATGTTGATGGTTTTCGTTCTGTGGATACAGGAAGCCGGTTTCAGAAACCGCAGCGGCAGGTCAATACCAGCCTGATTCTGGTGCCGGGCAGTATTCTCGACGATCGCGCTGTGCCCCATGGCGATCTGTTGACGGTGACCTACCACGCGAAAGAACTGCGTTCGGAGCGCCGTATGTATATCTGGACGCCGCCGGGTTACACCGGTAAAGGCGAGCCGCTGCCGGTGCTCTATTTCTACCATGGCTTTGGCGATACCGGCCTTTCCGCCATTGATCAAGGGCGGTTACCGCAGATAATGGATAACCTGTTGGCCGAAGGGAAAATCAAACCAATGCTGGTGGTGGTGCCGGATACGGAAACGGACATTCTGCAGGCGATTCCCGAAAATTATCCGCCAAAAGATCGTCGCAAAATGTTCTATCCGCTTAATGCCAAAGCGGCAGACCGCGAACTGATGTACGACATCATTCCGCTGGTCGATGCCCGCTTTAATGTGCGCAAAGATGCTGGCGGACGTGCGCTGGCCGGGCTCTCACAAGGGGGCTTTCAGGCACTCGTTTCCGGGATGAACCATCTGGACAGCTTCGGCTGGCTGGCGACATTCAGTGGCGTCACGACTGCCACTGTACCGGATGCCGGCGTGACAGCGCAGCTCAATAAGCCGCAGGAAGTGAATAAGCAGTTGCATAACTTCACGGTAGTGGTCGGCGAAAAAGATGCGGTCACCGGGAAGGATATTGCCGGGCTTAAAAAAGAACTGGAGCAAAAAGGCATCACGTTTAGCTATAAAGAGTATCCCGGCCTGGGACACGAAATGGATGTCTGGCGTCCCGCATATGCTGAGTTTGTGCAGAAACTGTTTAAATAAGGTATTGCAATCTCGTCCGCTGGCGCTGATTTGCCAGCGGACAAAATAGTAAGACTCCCTTCGACGCTTTGGTTATTCGCCGGTTATTCGTGTGAGTAATGACCGGGACGTATTCCGCCCGGAAGGTTCCACCGACACGCTGGCGGATAAACCCGCCACTAACTCCACGCCCGCGGGCAGCTTGTCGATATGAATACGGACCGGAACGCGCTGCGCAAGTCGCACCCAGTTAAAGGTGGGGTTGACGTCCGGCAGGCCAAGACCGCCCGTTTCGTCATTGCTGTCGCCGATGCCGTGCCCGATGCTCTCAACGTGACCGGTTATGACGGGCTCAAATCCCATCAGCGCGATGTGCGCGCGATTTCCGACATGAATATGCCGCAGTTTTGTCTCCTCAAAATAGCCCACCACCCAGAAACTGTTCGCATCAATGATGGCCACTTTGGTTTCCCCGGCGGTGGCGTAGTCGCCCGGACGCAGCCTGAGATGCGTGACATAGCCCGCTACCGGCGCGCGCACCGTGGCATGCGCTAAATTAAGCTGTGCCAGTTCCAGCGCCGCCAGCGCGCCGTGATAATTTGCCGCCGCGATGCTGGCCGCACTGCCTGTTTGTTGTAAGTCTTCGCTGGAGATCACGCCTTTGATCTGTGAACGCCTTGTCGCCGCATCCTGGCGCATTGACATCTCATGACGTTTCGCCTCGACATCCGCCTGCGCGCTGGCCACCGCCAGCTTCAGCCAGTGCGGATCAATCGAATAGAGCACATCGCCACGATTAACCCACTGGTTATCACGAACGGCGACATTTGCCACCGGCCCGGAAACATCCGGCGCTATTTGCACCACATCAGCACGCACCCGGCCATCACGGGTCCAGGGACGCTGCGCGTAATGTTTCCACATCATGTAAGCGAGGAGGGTTGCCACCAGCACGGCGCTTAACGTCAGTGCATAACGGCTCAAAAGAGAAAAAAAGGATTTCATACGACTAACCCCAGCGCGTTCAGCCCCTGCATGAGCAGGAAAAAAGTAACAATGTAAGTGGAAAAACTCATCAGCGGACGCAAGGGCAAACGACGATAGCGCCTGCTGAAAGTGAAAAGAGGTAGCCATAACAGCGTGCAGAACAGGGCCGCAAGGGCGATAACCAGCAGTCCGGGGATGTAAACGCCACCGAGATTAATGTCATTAATCATCGACGCACCCCGCGTGCTGTTCGCTTAATGCGCAGTGCAGATCAACCAGACCGTCAACGAGCTGGCGCGACTGTTCATGGGGCTGCAGGGATGAGAGACCAATCATGGCCTGAATCCGCTGACGTAACGCACTGGTTGGTGTATCGCGGGCAAGCAGAGAAAGGATCTCGCCAATTTCATGGGCTTTTTTGCGATCTTTCTGCGCCTGAAAACGGCGCAAGTGCATCACGGAAAGGCCAATGCGCAACGAGTGCAACATCTGGTTAAGCGTTTGCTCTGCGGAGTGCCCGCTCCGCTGCAAGCGCGGCAGTAACAACGCGGTCCGGTCGATCATCAGATTGGTCCAGTGAGTTTCATCGGGTTTGAATACGCCTTGCACGCTGCGTTGAACGTCTCGTCGGCAGATGCGTAGCAAGCGTTCAATGGCGGCGTCAGCCTGCACGGTTTGTAGCAAGCTCATACTGACCACCGCAAAGCCGGTTGCGGCAAAGAGCGCGATGGCGGTATTGACGGCCACGGCGAAATCTCCGCTGTAGTGGGCCCCTAACTCGCACAAAATAGGCAGTGTCAGGGTGATCCCCATGGCCATGAACGTAGTGGCTGGTCGAGCCTGCAACGATCCCGCCAGCAAATATGCCGGTGCGAGCACCGCGACCAGCACCGAAAACTCAGTCACCCCAGGCAGCAGGGCGAAGCTGTAGAGCAGGCTTATCATTACGCCCCAGGCGGAACCAATCATGTATTTAACAATATGCGGCGCCGGGGTATCGAAACTGCCAAACAGCGTGCAGCAGACCCCGAGAATAGACACCGCCGTACCGCCATCGGGCCAGGCTGAGTCAATCCAAATCAGGCAACCACTCAGTATGATGACAAAAGCACCCAGCGCAGTGCGCGCCGCTGACCGGCTGTCGCGGTGGAACACATAGCCTTTCGCCGGTTTATCTTCGGCCTGTATTTGCGCCGGTTTTGCGTGCGCGAGTGTGTCCGCGAGCCGTTCGCATTGCAGCAACAGGATAATGGCCTCATAAAGGTGACGGACAAAGTTCATCTGGAGCGCGGTTTCAAAGGTCAGCGTCTCTGCGGCGGCGAGCTGCTTGCTTAGCGCTGCACTGCGTTCTGCCAGCGCTTGCCCGGTTATTTTCCGTTTCGCTGTATCTTCCCCGGCGAGCCAGCTCTGCATCTCGTCCTGCAGCGTCCGTACGTCGTCGGGCAGCGCGGTGATCATCAACAGGCGATCGTGTAATTCACCGCTGACAATTAACAAGCGCGCCAGCTTGTCATGGAGGGCTTTTCGCGCATGGCGAACAGGCGCTGAGAAGGCAAAGTCGTAGGGGATATGGTGGCTCAGGCCTTGCAGGAACTGTAACGCCAGCGCCAGTCGCAGATTAGCGGCCGCCTCATTGGCGCTGCCTGCTAACGCGTCGGCCAGCATCTGGCGCGCAGAATGCAGCGTTTGCGCGATTTTGCTGTTGAACAGGCCGGAGATTCGTTTTGGCAACACATAACGGTGAATCAGTGCCGCGCAGAAGATGCCAATCCCGATCTCTTGCACACGAACAACGGCGGTATCGAAAATCTCACCGGGGTGAAATACCGCCGGAAAACCAATCAGACTCGCCGTGTAACCGGCCAGCACAAAGGCGTAGGCGCGGGGTGTGCGTTCAAGCAGCGATAAATACAGGCAAAAGGTGATCCAGCCGGTGAGTACCACGCTACAAAAAATCGGCATGTTCACAAAAGTCGGCACAATCAACACCGTCGCGCCGGCACCTACTATCGTACCGGCTAAGCGGTAGACGCTTCGGCTCAGTGACGCACCAACGGAGGTTTGCGACACAATGTAAACGGTAATGATCGCCCAGGAGGGTTTTTCAAGGCCTATCGATAAGGCGATGTAATAAGCGAGCATTGCCGCAGCAAAACTCTTGGCAGAATAGAGCAGGGCACTGGCATCGTCCCGTAAGGTGAATGAGGCCAGCGCGCCACCCGTACGATGAAGCGCAACAGAAATTGCCTGCAAAAAGCGGCAGTGAGAGAAGGCTATTTTGTTCATACCGGGAAGTATTACCGGCTTGCGCATGCCATTAAATACTTTATTCTGTCAAAAAATACCTAAATGTTGCCAATCGTATGAAGCCTAATTACGCCACGACCGTGTTTGACCCCGATGATACGCACAGCCCGGCCGTCGCGCGCCGTCTTGACTTCGTTGATTATGAAGCCGAAGTGCCGATACATACGCATCGCAAAGGGCAATTAATCATTGCGCTGTATGGCGCGGTTATCTGTCGTGCGGAAAATGAGATCTGGATAGTGCCGCCGCACTGCGCAGTATGGATCCCCGGCGGGGTTCCTCACAGCGCCAGCGCCACCTGGAACGCACATCTGAATTATCTTTTTATTGAACCTGGAGCCGCAGCACTGCCAAATCATTGCTGTACGCTGGCCATTTCCCAGTTGATTAAAGAATTAGTTGATCGTTTAACCCGTGAACGTGTCGATTATCCGCCAGATAGCCACGCAGCGAGGCTAACTAGGGTCACGCTTGATGAATTGGCCACCATGCCGCAGCAGAACTTCAATTTACCGGTGTCTGCGCATGCCAAAATACGCGCCATGGCCGATACGCTGGTGAGCCATCCGGAAGATCGCAGCACCTTTAAAGAGTGGGCGAAACGCCTCGCGCTGAGCGAGCGCTCATTGGCGCGCTTGATGTTGCGTGAGACGGGGCTGACGTTTGGGCGATGGCGTCAACAACTCCATTTGATTATTGCGCTGCAGGCGTTAGCCAGCGGCGAATCAGTGCAAAACGTGGCGACAAAACTCGGTTATGAATCCGTTAATGCCTTTATCACCATGTTCAGAAAAACGATGGGTAGCACGCCAGCACACTACTTTGCCGAACGAAAAACGCCGTAGCCTGCAAACGTGAATAACCGTTTTGGCTGCCAGGCCGTTTGTAACAGGCCTGGCGCTTGCAAGCAGGAACAACATTTACGGCACCAGCAGGGCAATTAATGCAAGCAGTGCCGGAAGTGCTTGTACATAGAGTATTTTTCGGCTGGCTGTGACAGCACCGAAAATCCCGGCAATCAGCACGCAGATCAGGAAAAAGAGGGTGACAGGCACGCCGCTTGCACCCAGCCATAATCCCCAACATAGCCCCGCCGCCAGAAAGCCGTTATACAGCCCCTGGTTCGCAGCCAGCACGCGGGTGTCGCGCGCAAACTCCGCGCTAAGATTAAAGGCTTTGCGGCCTGTTTTGGTGTCCCACAAAAACATTTCGAGCACCAGAATGTACAGATGAATGGCAGCGACAATCGCAACGAGAACAGTAGCTAACACAGGAAACCTTACTGGATAAGGGCAGGTGACGTGGAGTATAGATAATTGCGGCAACTGGTGCAGCGAGCACGATGAGGATTATGTCGTTTTTCGTGGCTCATCGCATTTTGCCCCATCGACAATATGACTGACGACAGGCTTGAGCAAGGTAGCGGTTAATAATGAACATCTACGAAAAACAGTATCGGGAACTGATAGCAAATGGAGAAGCCGCCTGGGCTGGGGGCGGTTATCTTCGGGCGAAAGAACAACAGCAGCAGATTTTTTCATGGCTTGAGGAGCACCAGTACCTCCCGCAACCCGGTGCAACGGTGCTTGAGTTGGGTTGTGGCAATGGCGCGATGGCCGCGCAATATTTTGCGCAACGAGGTGACGATGTCTGGGGCGTGGATTTCGCGCAGACGGCGATTCACTGGGCTGAGGAACGTTTCAAACAATCAGGTCTGCGCGCGCACTTTTGGGTCGGAGATGTCTGCCACCTTCCTCAGTGCAAAGAGGCCATGTTTGATCTGATTATTGATGGCAGCTGTTTGCACTGCCTGATCGGGGATGCCAGACCACGCTGTTTTGCTGAAGTGCGACGATTGCTCAAACCCGCAGGGTATTTCGTTGTCAGCTCGATGTGCGGGATGCCGCGCTTTCAAGAAGATAGAGAGAATTACGATACCGAACACCATTATTTGCTCAGAGAGGGTCAACCCTGGCGCACGTTAAAACCACTCCCGGCCTTAGTGGAGGAGCTGCAGCAGGCACAATTCACCGTGCTGGCAAGCCACGTTAATCCTAACCCGTGGTGGGATCATGCGACCTTAGTCTGCTCAGCGTATTGACCTGCTGGGATTGATTTGCCTCGACGTGCTAAGGCGAAATATCCATCATGGCATGCGGCAACCGCTGGCCGTTGCGTGACGCGCCGCGAAAAAAAAGACGACAAGAGATGTCGTCTAAATGTGGAACGTGAGGAGCCCGTATCAGGGTCATTCGAGCTTTCTTTTCATGGTATTCAGTTGACGGTCAGACGTAGCCCAAGCACGTCCGGGTAGGGGGCAAAGTAATTTTGTTTTGCCAGGTAACGATCCGGGTACTCGGCCAGATAATGCTTCAGTAGCGTTATTGGCGCGAGGATCGGCAACAACCCGTTGCGATAATGGAGGATCACATCGCGCAGCTCGCCCCGCTGGCGGCTATTCAAATGCTCACGGAAGTAGCCCTGAATGTGCATCAGCACGTTGGTATGATTTTTCCGCGACGCGTTTTTTTTCAGGATGGTCATCAGTTTTTCGCGGTATGCCACAAAGAAGGCGTCCAGGTCTTCCCACTCGTGCAGTGAGGCGACGAAGGGGCCAATCTCCCGGTAACCGGCCTGGTCGTGCGCCAGCAACTGGAGCTTGTAGCGGCTGTGGTAGTCCAGCAGTGCGCGGCGGGTCAGACCGTTAGCCTTGAGTGTGTTGAGCTCATGCAGAGCGAAAACGCGCTCGACAAAGTTTTCCCGCAAAAGCGGATCGTGCAGGCGACCGTCTTCTTCAACCGGCAACCACGGGAAGTGTTCCAGCAATGCGCCGGTAAAAAGACCCACACCCTCTTTACGCCCGCGATTGCCTTTTTCATCATACAGCCGCACGCGCTCCATGCCGCAGCTCGGTGATTTGGCACAGACGATAAAACCGGATAACGCGCTCACTTGCGGAAGATAGGCCTGAGTAAAATCGACCATTTTCTGTGTCACATCTTCATGCGGCGCATGGCTGAAGCGCATGCTGAGCGCTGAATCACTGCTCTGAACCAGACGCAGTGCCGGGCGAGGCACGGGCAGGCCGATAGACATTTCAGGACACACCGGTTTGAACGTCACCCACTGTGCCAGTTCGTCCATCACAAAACCCACGCGTTTGTGCCCGCCGTCAAAGCGTACCGCCGAGCCGGTTAAACATCCGCTGATGCCAATGATGGGTTGAGTGTTCATGAGGTTATCCTCTTATTACTGCGCGTGATGGATGAAGAAAAATGTCGCTCTGCAAATGGTCGTGGCGGATTTCGTCATCCCGGTTGTATTACGTACAGCCCTGCAAAAACATCCTGTAACTGCTGCCGATGCTGTTCACCGGCCTGCTGTAACGCCAGGTAATGCCTTACCCCCTGCGGAAGCGAACTCATGCATCTTTTCGGAGGCGTTAAATAGCATGGTGTAACGGCATACTTCAAACTTACACAATTAAATTTATTTGTCCAAGTTTTGCTGGCGATATTTTTTATTTGGCAATAAATTCAAAGCATTGTTACTGGCGTTATTATGCGCTTTTTATGACTGTGGCAGATCCGCAACGCTTCACGGTTGTGTCGCGAAGCGGTGCCAGCGGGGAGGATCGGATTTAGAGTGAGATAACCTCGAGGGAAACGACAGAGGACTGCCAGAGCGCGATCTGCTTTTTACGTGCGGCGGAGAGCGTGCCCGTGGTGACCAGCAGCCACTTTCGCTGCGGGAAAATCTCCGGGGCCAGCGTGGCGGGCGGAACAGGAAGCATGTCGATACGGTGACCCTGGCCGGTACGTTTAAGCGCTTCGAGCCAGATTTCACACGGGTCGGTAAGGTGCCATCCGGTAATCAGATAGTTATCGCCCGGCGCCTTTCTGTCCCCTTCGAGGCAAAATGAGGTGTAGGAGAGGATGATGCCGTCCAGAATTTCGCGCAGGGTCATCATCGCCGGGATATTGGCTGACACTTTGCTGCGCAGCGGACGCAATACTTCAGTGACCAGCTCCGGGCGCGGGTATTCGCGGCCTGAATCGTAAATCAGCTGACGCAGGGATTCGATTTTTCCCTCTTTCAGCCGCTGCAACATGCTCTCCTGCAAGGTGAGCCAGTTGTTTGTCCTGTGCGTTTCCGGACGCGCCAGCAGGGGTTTCACCTGGCTTACCGGAACCCCTTTTTTTACCCAGTCGAGGATTTTTAGTGCCTGCTGGACATCATCATCGCTATACAGCCGGTGACCGCCCCCGGTGCGCATCGGCTTAAGCAGGCCGTAACGACGCTGCCACGCACGCAGCGTTGTCGGGGTTATCCCGCAAAGTTGAGCAAATTCGCCGATGGAGTAAGACATGAGGGAAACCTGATAATAGAGAATGCTCTCAATATACTACGAATAGTAATGGGTTGAATGAAGAGCGGAGCGTTTGCACTACACTTTACTCCCAACCGCGACGATGAAAGGAGTTCTCATGAAGCTATGGCCTGTGGTGACCGGTGTTGCTATCGCGTTGACACTGGTTGCCTGCAAATCCCTCACGCCGCCAAAAGGGATTCAGCCGATCACTGGCTTTGACGCCAGCCGTTATCTTGGCAAATGGTATGAAATCGCCCGCCTGGAGAATCGCTTCGAACGCGGGCTGGAACAGGTGACGGCCACCTACGGCAAGCGCAGCGACGGGGGCATCAGCGTACTTAATCGCGGCTATGATCCGCTGGAAAACAAGTGGAGCCAGAGCGAAGGCAAAGCCTATTTCACCGGCGAACCCACGACAGCCGCGCTGAAAGTCTCTTTCTTTGGCCCATTTTACGGCGGCTATAACGTCATTAAGCTTGACGATGATTACCTGTACGCGCTGGTGAGTGGCCCGAACCGCGATTATTTGTGGATCCTGTCGCGCACGCCAACGCTGCCCGAGGCGGTGAAACAAGATTACCTGGATACGGCGCGAGGTCTCGGTTTCCGGGTTGATCAACTGGTGTGGGTGAATCAGTAACAGGGCGTTAAAAACATCCATCATGTTGCGTGGAAAAAACGCTCGTCGGTGGGGATTATCTACTGGCGAGTCTGCCGCGTAGTTCAAAATGTCGGGGTTCGGCTTTTTCAGGCAGCAGGGGATTTTAGCTGCGCTGTCGTGAGATTGTATGAGATGTCATGAAAACAAAAATCCACGCAATTGCGTGGATTTTATAGATTTTTGTGGCTTTCATGAGATTCGATTAAACCTTATGAGACAACACATTTTATTTAGACGTTAAGGCATCGCGTAAACGCTGGAAGTCGGATGTGATGCGCCGAAAATTGTTGTCGCACATGTTACAGGGCCTGGAAAGCCGGGCTGTATACGATTACGTCATCAGCCACACGGGCGTATGCGCGCTGGAGCACGATGGGTTTGTTTCCTATCAAGAGGTAACTGACTGGTGTCATCCATATCTTTTGATTGAGAAAAAACATTAAAGAAGCTATTAAGTTAGCTCAGGTCAACCTCCGGTTGGTAGCCTTCTTGCACAAGAATCAACATAGCCTGATATAAGGAACGTTTGTGACGCGTAAAGCAAATTTTAACAGCGGCTATTCTTCACGGGCATATCTTGAGTTTGTTATGTCATTAATGTATTTCGGCATATCCGGATGTACTGTGAAGCCAAACAGTGCTTGCGAACCTGGTGACAATCCCGCAAACCAATAACACATGGTTATTGTAAAGTAGGAAATGAAACCATCACGATATTATAACCTTTTATATGTTTACGTAATGTGATTTGCCGTTATAAGGTCTAACTATCATTAAAAAGCATGAATGGTAATTTTAAGTTAGTTCTCCATTGTATTTCTTGGGGCGCTGGCTTGTCATTATTTTCCGGTGGGTTGGCATGCTAAAATATCATTAACTGGAATATATCCTGCGCTAAACCTAAATTTAGACAGGATTTGTCTATTTACCTCCTGAATATTGTTTTTTCATTAAGCCCATAAGAAAATACTTAAAAATGATGATGATAACTAACCTAACCAAAATTTACTGGTGAGGGTTACCTTTATTCTGGTCAGGGATGGGCTTACGTGCGCTATTTAGTGGGGTGGTTATTTTTTGTGACGGCGGCATTGCAGGCCGCACCCTTATCACCGGCGGATCGTGATGCCGTCCGTCAGCAGCAGGAACAACTACTGCGCCAGAATCAGCAGCAGCGCGACGAGCTGGAGCGCAGCACACCGCTGCCGCGCGCAGGCCGCACCCCGTCTGACACGCAGGCCGGTGGCCCCTGCTTTGATATCCACACCATCACCCTTTCCGGCGTGACGCTCATCAGTGAAAAAGCGCAGCAGAAGCTGCTCGCACCCTGGCAGAACCAGTGTCTGAATATGGCGAAAATAACCGGACTCACCGCCGCCATTTCCGACTGGTATATCAGCCGGGGCTATATTACCAGCCGCGCGTTTCTTACCGAGCAGGATTTATCCCACGGGGAATTACGCATTGTGGTGCTGGAGGGGAAATTACGTCATATCCGCCTGGAAGGTCAATCCCCGCGCATGCTGAAAATGGTATTTCCGGGGCTGGAGGGGAAAGTTCTCAACCTGCGGGATATAGAGCAGGGTATGGAGCAGATTAACCGTCTGCGCAGTCAGCCGGTGCAGATTGAAATAGTGCCGGACAGCGAACCCGGTTATTCCACCGTGAATTTAACCGCCACACCGGAATTTCCGTTAAGTGCCTCTGTGTCGCTGGATAACAGCGGACAGAAAAGCACCGGTGAAAATCAGCTGAACGGTTCACTGACCGGCAACAATTTACTTGGACTGGCGGATAAATGGTTTGTCAGCGGCGGACGCAGCAGCGATTTCGCCACCGGGTATGACGCGCAGAGTTTTCAGGCCGGGGTCAGTATTCCGTACGGCTACAGCCTGCTGGATTACAGCTACGCCTGGAGCAACTACCGCACCACCATCCTCAATCAGGGGTTTCCGTGGGTCTCCACCGGGGACACGAAAACCCACCGCCTGAACCTCTCACGCGTTATTTTCCGCAACGGCGACATCAAAACCGCGCTCAGCGCCGGCATCACGCAGCGCGCATCGCGCAACTGGCTTAACGACGCCCCGCTGGTGAGCAGCACGCGCAACCTCTCCAGCCTGCAGCTTGGCATCAGCCACACGCAGAAACTGCTGGGCGGCGTGGCAACCTTTAACCCGACCTACAGCCACGGCATGCCGTGGTTTAACGCCGAAACCGATGAAGGCAAAACCGGTGATGTGCCGCGCGCGCAGTTCCGCAAGGGGAGCCTCAGCGCCAGTTTTCAGCGCCCGCTCACCAGCGACCTGCTGTGGCTGACCAGCCTGTACGGGCAGTGGTCGCCGGACCGGCTCTACGGCAGCGAGCGCCTGACGCTTGGCGGTGAAAGCTCGGTGCGTGGTTTCAAAGAGCAGTACATCTCCGGCGATAACGGCGGTTACTGGCGCAACGAAGTGAATTACACCCTCTTCACGCTGCCGGTACTCGGGCAGATAAGCGCCACCGCGGCGCTGGATGGCGGCTGGCTGGAGAAAGACCGGCTTGACCGGTACGCCGCGGGCACGCTCTGGGGTGCCGCTGCAGGGCTGGGCAGCGCCGGGCGCGGGTTCGCAAGCCAGGTCTCTGTCGGTACACCGCTGCGTTACCCGGACTGGCTCGGCCCGGACCACCTGACATTTAACTGGCGTGTGGCTGTCACTTTTTAAAGGAAGACAAGGATGAATACCGATAAACCGGTTCGTTTTTCGCAGCGCGCACTCAGCTGGCTGATTATCGGCCTGCTGGTCTGGCAGCCCGTGGCACCTTCCTTCGCGGCGGCCATCACGCCGACCGGCCCGGCCAGCATGGACAAAGCCGGCAACGGCGTGCCGGTGGTGAACATTGCCACGCCGAACGGCGCGGGCATCTCGCACAACCAGTTTAACGAGTACAACGTCGGCCAGCAGGGGCTCATCCTCAACAACGCCACCGGGCAACTGACGCAGACCCAGCTTGGCGGGCTTATCCAGAACAACCCGAACCTGAAGGCCGGGCAGGAAGCGAAGGGCATTATCAACGA